>NZ_LXEW01000001.1 GCF_001655055.1 Providencia heimbachae ATCC 35613
GTATTGCTGAGGAAGCAGAAAGGACAGAGCAGGAAGCTACCGCACAGGTAGAAGATCAATAAAATGGACGCGCCAGCTCAAGTAGTTGGCGCGTCCATGTTTTTATTCTTTAGGGCTTGAACCAAAGCGATTATTGCCCGGAGTTCCATCAAGGCATGTAAACACAAAAATTATAAGACCACCAAAAGGTATGAATGAGATTAAATACCACCAACCCGATTTATCTATGTCATGTAAACGTCTGATAGTTACTGCAAGGCTAGGGATGAAAACAGCCACACAGTAAATCAACATAAGAACTAGAGCGGTAATCCCTAAGCCACCCATCCCTCCAGTATCGTCGTTTATAGAGCCCCCCATTACAAGCGATAGGGCGATAATGATTACGATATTTATTAGACTAAACATCCAATACTCTTTACGTCTAGCTCTACCATCAAAGTTAGCGTAATTATTTTTAATAACTTCCAAATACCAATTCATCGTCAATCCTTAACTAAAATTTCAGAGTAAAGGAGTATATGTAGTGGGTAATTATATGTAAACAACTAAGCTGTGCAATTAGGACTATTACTTGTCAAAATACTCCACTTCTTCAGTTTCTTTCATTTCTGGCATCCATTCCCCGTCATTCCAAATTTCTTCTAGCGTTTCCTCGATATAGGTTTTCTTTTCATTCTTACCAAGCCCACTAATAGACACATCAGCATTAGGCCCCCAATTAATATCAATATTTAAGTCAGGATATTTTGGGCTTAATTTTTTCGTGATCTCATTTCTCAATGCGTCGAAAGTTCCCATTGGTAATTTTCCTTTCATGCTTCCCGCAAACCGAACCTTGATAGTAACCATAAATACTCCTTCCTAGATTAAGATAACTGGTTTTATATACAGTGAAATATAACTGTTATTATATACAGTAAATCGTAATCAAAGATCAAGAAGTATTATAAAATTATTGGAGTGTTTTGAGCTATCGGAGCGGTTAATTTAAGTCGTGGTTCTACACCGGAGTTATACCAGCTTTACGCCACACTATTTTTAGAAATAGAAAAATTGGTCTGCATGATAGGATTTGAACCTACGACCCCCGACACCCATATTAGAGCACTAATTTGAGCAATAAAAAATTCTACAGAAGAGAGCCTTTTGCGAACTTAATAATTTGCGTATCTACTATAGCCCATTGTAAAAACCTTTCTGCAAAACTATTTGTTATACATTGATCTTTAAGGGGTTTATAAATCGATAATAACTAGTGCTATAGGCCGCTTTACTTGATGTATATTGTTAATTATCAGCATGTTAGTTTGTTTATCTTATTGTGGTGTTACGTCATATGGGTTGGGTTGAAGCAGCTGACTTAATCGTTAAAGGTATGGAAGGCGCAATCGCGGCTAAAACTGTAACTTACGATTTCGAGCGTCAACTAGAAGGCGCTAAGCTACTGAAATGTAACGAATTCGGCGACGCAATGATTAAACACATGTAATTTATTACGTGGTATGATTAATAACGGGAGCTTAATTGTTCCCGTTTTTTATTATCACATTTGAAATGACTATCAAAAAGTTATCAAAACGAATTATTAAAACCTACCCAATTTTTTGCTATTAAATAACTACTTTTACCCAACCTTTACACGAGCCATCATAACTCATTGCTATGGACAGCAAATCTTGCAGTTGCGAGTTTTTATCTAAAAAATAGATGTGGTATCCAAAGGAATTGATTCCTAAGGGATTACCTATGGATTTACCTACATTTTATCATTTACGCAAAATGCACTAAGCATCTCTTTATTGCTTTTGGTGACATTTGGGTTGGTTTACTGGATGTAAACCCATTCCACCATTAACTCAATTGGAAGAGTATTTGTAACCCTTACTCGTTGTGAACTCACCGGAATTTCAAGATAGTTCATATATTCAGTTATTCCGAACAGATGATTTTGATGTTGTGTATTAGGGGTTATAAGCGATTAAGCCTATATATATCAGTTAATATATTTAGTTACATACTATTGAGTAAATTAATAGTATATGAGTATCAATTTACTCATCGCCTGAGTAATATTCGTAGCCAATAACGCATATTTATTTAAAGCAGCTAAAATGGTATGTAAAGCGTAGTCGATAGCTACAAACTTACTAAAATATGAAAACAAATTTGATAAGAATGTATTGTTGTAAGTGGGCGTGAAGTGAACTTCTAACACTTACACCAGAATAGTTTCGATGGCGAGCATGTAAGTTACCTGAATATAAATGTGACCTATAAAATTATCAGTGTTAGCCCCAGAGGAATAATTAAATGAAATCCCTAGTGAGCAAAAAAACAAGAAGTAAATTAAAACAAGGGGTGTTTAGTTCGTTATTACTGACTTGCAGCGCACTTTCTTATGCAGGTGTTACGTGTACACCTTTAGGCTCCGGATGGTTTCCTTTACCGTTGTTATCAATTGACTTGAATATGATCCCAGGGGATATCCCGGCAGGAACAACATTAGGTTCTGGCAACTCAGTTATATCGTGGAATTGTAATTTTTCAGGATCTCAAGCGGATAGAACTATCTGGTTTAACAGCCAAACACCAAAGTCGACGAAGGATTATCTCACCTCAAGTGGCGTTAGAGTTTATCAGGAATCTTATGCTAATGTGGTAGAAATTACAGCACAGAATACGCCAAAATTGAAGGTCGCATACTGGAATGCTGGTAATTATTCGGTAGCATTTTGGCATACATTTACTATAAAACGCGGAGAGGGACCGTTAAAATCATTTGATACGGGTAATTTTAATCTCGGCTATCACACGGATGGCGTGGGAAATCGTATTGGTGATAACTACACTATCCGTCTTGTAGGTAAATTAATTAATTATTGCCCTACACCCATTGTTATGATGAGTGATAAGGTGGTCGATTTTAAAGAGCTGACGACTGATCAATTTGAAAATAATAAAACAGTAAAAGAAAATTTTAATTTAACATTAACGCCTGTTTCAACTTGCGAGGCCGCCTTAGAAGTTAGCGTTAAATTTCAAAGTAATAACGGCGTAGTTAATAATAAATATTTAGTTTTTGATAATGGCTTGCAAATGGCCATTACGGATAGAAGTTTAGGGCAAGAAATTCGGTTTGATCAAGTGTATTATAAAGGTGTTATTTCTCAGCAAAAACCCGGTAATTATTTGTATTCAGCTGAATTATCTAAAAAAAGTAATGAGTCCATCAAACAAGGCCCGTTTAGCAATACAGTAAATATTTTATTTTCATATAAGTAATAGAAACATATTTCTCAGATATTGTTGATGAAAATAGAAGATGATAAAATAATTTAAATAAGATTTAACTCTATTATCAGGTCTAATCATTATACCAATTGAATCAAAGGCTGCGCATTGCGCGGCCTTTTTCGTATATAGCCACCTATCAATATGTTTAATTACTGTAATGACGTTGCTGGTGGATTTTTATTTAAGAGAGGTAGTTATGAGCCGTAATATCAGAAAAGCACGAATTACCCGAATATCTAAGGTAAAGATTGGTGGTAGCTTAGAAAAAAGAGTAATAGCATTAGAAAAACAGCTAGGGTATAAAATCACTGGGAGCCGAATATTAATTAAATTAAAACATCACAGCCATTAGACTGTAATTTTTCAATTATGCTAGGCCTCTTGCTAAACTTATTCCATCGCAGATCAAGCTTTTTCAAATTAGGTGAATTTATGAGGCTATCAGGCAACGAATGAAGATGGTTTGCACGTAAGTCTAAATACTGGATAGAACACATTTCCCCAATGGAATCAGGCAGTGCTGTTAATTCGTTGAATCTTAAATTTATTGCAGTAACATTTTTTAGCTTTGATATATTTGGTGACATTCGCTGAATTTTATTATTACTCAGCTCTAAAATTTCCAACTTGTTTAAATTATCAAGATCGTCCGGTATTTCTTTAATAAGGTTATTCATTAAATAAATTTCACGGACACTCGAGATTTGAGTGATATTTCCAGATATATCGCTAATTTTATTATTATAAAGACGTAATTCGTTAATGTTTTTTAAGCTACTTAGCCAATGGGGAAGCCTTGTGATTTTATTATCTGTCATATTAAGGTAACGCAAATTTACTAATAAGGATAAAGACTCAGAAAGCTCAGAGATCCCATTATCACTTAAATAAAGAAACTTTAACTTATTAAGTAAACCAAGGTTATTAGGAATGATAGGTATTTTATTATGTCCAAGGTCGAGCATTTCTAGCTGTATAAGGTCGCTGATAGAGTCAGGAATGCAGGTTAACTGATTACATGATAAGTTAAGAACACTTAGGTTTATACACTGCAATAATTGACGTGGGAACGAGCTTAATTGATTATTATAGGCACTTATTACTCTGTATTGAGATGGTGTTTTAATAAATGAGTCAATTTGGTGGTGGTTTCCAGAATCCAAATTTAGCTCATTAGGTAACGTTGAGTGTTGATGTAACATTATAGATCCTTTAATCATTTGATGAATATTTTAATTTCTCAGGAAATCACTCAATACCAATGCTGCCATAGTTTTTTAAAGGGTATTCGGTGAGTACTTGCTTAACGAAATTTTGGGTGAGTTCAGGTAAATTTGTGATCAGGCTCCAACTGAGTTGTTGGCACTTATGTGGCTCTTTATTCAGCGGTAAATGGTTACTACTATCAGCCTCAAACCAAAAATCGATATAAACACGCTCACCTGATTTGCGGTGTAGCGTGTAAACGAGGGATAAATCAGAGGGTAATAATGTGATGCCTATCTCCTCGTTAGCTTCCCGTATCATCGCCGTCATTGCCGATTCATTCTCTTCAACGTGATCCGCGGGTAGTGACCATTTACCATCATCGAAGCCTGTATTCTTGCGTTGGAGCAATAAAACCTCATTATTACGACGAAGTATCAAATAAACCGCGACGTAAGCACGAAACATAGTCATAAAATATAAATCCTTGGGCACTCGATTGATGGTTAATACTAACATTAATCGTCATAATTTATTCATAAAATGAGATAGTTATAATAATTAAAACCAGCAAATATTACGATGATTTTTCTTGAAAATAAGATCACAATGGCAAAATTTTCTAGACTAAGTTGAATTTTTAGTTATTAGCATGAATACTAAAATAGAGACTTCTGATTTTTTATTATCAAGTTTAATGGTGAATTGAAGTCATTAGGAGAAAAAATGAATATGATCAAGTCAATGAATGCACTATTTATCGCCGCTTTTATGGCATTAACACTTTCTGCTTGTGCGCCAACGGCAAAAACAGAAGGAACCGGTGGTTATATTGATGATACGGTGATTACAACCAAAGTTAAGTCTGCGTTATTAGCAGAAAAAGATCTTAAATCGACTCAAATTAGTGTTGAAACATTTAAAGGTCGCGTTCAATTAAGTGGGTTTGTGGCCTCTAACTCCGACGCCAATAAGGCAATTGAAGCTGCTAGGCAGGTTAAGGGCGTTCAATCGGTGATCAATTCAATGAAAATCCGCTAATTGAGGTTATTTTCATAAAAATAAACTGTATGCATAAATATCTATTTGGCATCAATAGGTATTTATGCATTTTAATTGTTTTTAACAAACAACGTCGATATCATTTTAAATAAAATAGTCATCTCAATGTTAAATTAGAGTGAAATTCCCGAAAATGACATAAAGCCAAGGGACATTAAACCTACTGTAATAAATGTGATCCCGAGTCCTCTTAACCCTTTCGGTATATCAGAATATTTCATCTTCTCACGTAAACCTGCGAGCGCAATAATTGCTAGCATCCAACCTATGCCACAACCAGCACCATACACAACAGACTCAGAAAATGTGTAATTCCTTTCTACCATGAAGATAGTTGCACCAAAAATAGCACAGTGAATGGTTAATAAAGGCAAAAATACACCTAGAGAGTGGTAAAGTGACGGAATAAATTTATCGAGAAACATTTCTAAAATTTGTACTAAAGCAGCTAGAACAGCGATAAAGGTGACAAAAGATAAAAAAGATAGGTCAATACCTTCAGCTATAGCTCCATCTCGAAGAGCATAGTTATAGATCAAGTTATTGATTGGTGTTGCTATTGTAAGTAAAGCAACAACCGTTAAACCTAATTTAAATGAAGTTTTAACTTCTTTAGAGACAGCAAGAAAAGTACACATTCCAAGAAAGAAACTTAAGGCCATGTTCTCGATAAAAGCGGCTCTAACAAATATATTTAAGTGATTTTCAATCACAAACCCTCCTTTTCGTAATTATTGTCATTTATTTTTTTTAAATCAATTGGTTAAATTTTTTTATTTTTTTAATTTGAATATTTTTAATATAAAAAAATAAATTTTAACCGTATCCAAAATCTTTTGACTCTAAAAAGGTGAAATTTCGGTAGATAAACTTATTTGTAAATGATAATTATTATCTTTGTATTATGTATAAAATGATAAAAATTAGCAAGATAGATAGTTTAATAAAGCGATTTTTTATATAAAAAAATAAAATATGTAAAATTAAGCCTTATGCTATAAAAATAGCATCTAATGACCAAATAATCATTTTGAAACTTATGAACATGATGGTTTTAATTTTAAACTGTATTTATTTATGCGATTATTATTTGGTTTAATTTAGGATATATATGCAAATAAAATCCATAAATCATTACAAAATAATAATTTTCGGCTTGGTGGGTTGAAAAAAATGGTTACCGACTGTATATGAAAAATAGACGATAACCTTATTGTAGTGAGGGCACTATGAATAATAAACAATTTATACATCAAGCATTAACTGAAGTACTTGGAACTGAAATAGGTTCTTTAGATGTTGTGAAGAAATATTTTTCTGAGGATTATGTACAAGTCGTTAATGGTAAAAAAATCGATTTTAATGAGTTTGTTACTCACTTGGAAGTATTGAAAGACGCAACAAAAAGTATTTCTATAACGATAAAATCAATTGCTGAGGGGGATGGCTGTGTCCATACTCAACATATAGCACAAGCTGTAAAGAAAAATGGCTCAAAAAGTGAATTTGAAGTTTTTGCTAATTTTCAATTAGAGAATGGAAAAATTTTACGTTGCGAAGAACTTACTCGCATGATTTCTGGTGATGTATCGGATGATGATTTAGGATCCCGCACATAGCTATTTTATCCTTCAGAGTTAATAAACTGAAAATAGCTAATTTGTTTGTAAATTAGCTATCTGTACAATGAAATAAAAAGAAGCGGATTTTTGTATTGATAAATAAAATTGATAAAAAAGTGGAATCTCTTACAAGATAAAAAATTCCACTTACCAAGTCTCGTTTTAAGCTAATGCTTTTGTTTTAATTTTTTGGGATTCCTTAGGGTGTTCATGTTGCTTTTTTTCTGTATGAAAAATAGAAATAATTTGCTCTAATAAATTGGATTGTGATTCGAGAGCGCGTAATGATGTCTGAAGCTCTCTAGTCATTGATGCATTAGCTTGTGTTGTGTTATCGAGTTCATTGATGGCTAAATGAATTTGGCCTACACCATGAGTTTGCTCGCTTGATGCGAGAGCAATGCTTTGGATCATTTCATTTATATTAGATGTATCTTGCGCAATAGAAACGATATTATCATTAGCATCAGCTGCGAGCTGAAAACAGTGATTAATTTTATCATTAGAGTTATTAATTAGTAATTTAATTTCTTTTGATGCTTGAGTACAACTTATTGATAATTCACGTACTTCGTTAGCGACAACAGCAAATCCTTTCCCGTGTTCACCCACTCGAGCGGCTTCAACAGCGGCATTCAATGCCAATAAATTCGTTTGAAAGGCGATATTATCAATCGTTGAGGTAATTTTGCTTATTTCTTTAGAAAAATCAACAATATCATCCATGTTTTCGACAACATCAGAGATAAGTTCATTACTTTTATCAATGGTTACGCTGGTTGCTGACATTAATTGGCATGACTGGTGTGTATGAGCTGTATTAAGTTTAAAAGAAGAATCAAGTTCTTCTACACTCGCCGCTGTTTCAACAATAGCAGCTGCTTGCTGATCGGCTCGAATAGAAAGATCTTGGTTCATTTGAGTGATGTCATTAAGCTCAATTTTTATATGGTGGGTATTTGCTGATATATTTTTCACTATGTCAATTAGTTTACTTTGCATATTAGAAACATGCTGTTTGAGTAATTTAATTTCAGTTAAACCTTTATTATCAAAGCTATGATACAAAATGCCTTGGCTGACTTTTTCTATGCCATCGATAACCTGATTTAATGGGCGAACAAAGAAATACTGTAAGATAAAACGAATAAATAGGGTTACTAGAGTAATAACTGCGATAACGATAAATATACCGATAATACTTTGTCGGTAGAGCTGTTCACTGGCTACTGCAATTTGATGATAGTGATCATTTAATTGTTGGTGGTAATAATTATAATTTTTCTCAAATGAATCTTGAAAGGATTGGGTTGGTTGATTCAAAAAATCATAGGTTTTACCTTGGGTTAAAAATACTGATAGTTCATTGAGAGCGGCATAGAGTTCTTTATAAGACTTCTCAAGGTCAAGGAATGTATCGGTATTTTTATATTGTGAAACGGTAGAAAAAGTTTGCCAATGTTCATTGGTTGTTACCATTTTCTTATGATAAAACTGAATTAAACTATCAATATCTGTATTTGCAGTTTGCATTTTATTGAGTACAAGCAAGTGCCGAGAACTTGCGCGATTCAACGTATTACGTGCTTGTAACAGTGATTGCCACGTTTCATTTAATTCAGATTGTTCATTATAAATAGTGTCTAGTTGCGCTAATGTTGATTGATACTGTTTTAGGTAACTGAAAAAGAACCAGCATGACGAGAGTAAGAGCACGATGAGTAGCCCAGAAATAAACCAGACAAGTGTTGTTGTTTTGAGATTAGAAAATGTAAACGTAATTGATTGAGATTTGGTTTTTTTTTGATTATCAGACATCATTGATTATTTCCTTTCACACCAGCGAGTAGTATGTTTTAAACACTACAAATTAAAGACTTGTAAACATAATGCGCTTAACCATAAGTAAATTGGTGGGTCAAAATGTTATATGCAGTCACGCGAAAGAGTCAGGCGTAGGGACTAATCAAAGATATCGGCATCAATACTGGATACTTTATATTCAATAATATGACTTATGTCATAAAAATGAATTAAATAAGCATTTTTACTCGTTTAACGGGTTTTCATTTAATGAAACAGTGCAGTATTAATCGAAAATGTAGACTGAAGTCGATTATTGGTCTTGATAAGACTTTTAACTTTTTGGTATTTATCGATAATAGTAATATAAACGTAATTCACCGACCAGAGCATCCTATGTTTTCATTACTGATAAAATGTCTTATTGGTGCTTTAGCTGTACTTGCTATTGCCTTACTATCACGTAGCAAGGTGTATTATATTGCTGGGCTGATTCCTTTATTTCCAACTTTTGCATTAATTGCTCATGTTATCGTGGTTCAAGAGCAGGGGGCAGTCGCATTAAGAAAAACTGCATTGTTTGGCTTATGGTCTCTCATTCCTTATGCTATGTATTTACTAACAGTGTATTTATTTGCGACTAAATTATCGGCTTGGATGTGTTTAAGTATAGCAACAATTATTTGGATAATAACGGCAGCTATTTTGGTTTACCTATGGCAACTAATACAGTAACGGCATGCTCTCACTAAATGATAGATTAAATTTTTCTTGTCGCATTTTGTTACATATTAACTATAATGAGAGCAATATTCCGTTAAGTTATTTTGTGAAAAAATGCTACTAAGATCGCTTGTTTTGTTGCTTGTCGCAGGGTGTGCCTATATTGCAGGTATTATGACTGAAATATCTTCAGACCCTGAACTCGATACCGATAGCAGGGTTAAAAGCTCTGTTGAGGATTTTCTTGCTTACCCTTCAGCGGCCAGTTACAAAAATATAAAATACTATGTTTTGACAAAAAGTAGTGATGGGGAAGAAACGGGGTATTACTGTGGGGAAGTCTTTGGATTTGAAAATGAGCTTCCGCACGGTTATAAACGATTTATCATTAGATTACATAAAAATAGAGTAGGAAAGACGATGATTTCTATTCCTTTTGTTGAAAATACGGATGATTTAATTCCTGCTGAACAATTTGAGTCTGTTTGGGATCGTTATTGTCATCGTTCTTAGTTTGATGATGTATGGGTTTTTAATAAAATCCCATACAAGTTAATTAACCTTTTGATTTTCAGTAATAAAGTCAGTCATAAAGTGTACTCAAAAATACATTAATTGAACTTAGTGTAATTAATGTAATATAAAATGCAAACTTGTTTTTAAGCGTTAAATAGTGAAATTTACTTAGCTTGAACTAAAAAATATTCAGTTCCATCATAGACAAATTTTGCAACTTGCTTCATGCCAAGCCTACTATGCGCATTCATTGATCTCAGATTATCGGTATTAATAAAAGCAACGGGCTTTCCTTTATTTTGGGTGCAAATTTTATTGTAGAGATGTGCAAGAATACTTTTTCCCCGAAAATTTTCATCGATACAAACAGGGCCGTAAAACCAGCTATTTTCCATTATAGATGGGTAATCTTTTACGATTAAATGTGCTATAGGTGGCAGGGATTTAGCTTGTATGTTGAAACTAAATACGACACCAATAATACGAGTTTCAGAGCGAGCGATTATCGTTGATAAGGAATCAGCAAACATTGCTTCAACTTTAGGTAATGGGAATTCACCGAGTAAACCGCCATTTTTTGATTGAGCACTTTTTTGTAATAGTTGAGCGACAGCAGTGCAGTCAGTCATTGTCATCAATTCATAAGTAATCGTCATGCTTTCTCCTAGGCTAATTTTCAACGTGAAATTAAGTGTTACCAATAACTTATAACTATTTGAATTTATTTGAAATAAATTTTTAGTATCCCTGAGATATATTGTAATCTTGTATAATTAATCGCATAATAGCAGGAATAATTACTTATCTAATAAATTCAAATGTTAATTAAACTCTATCCTGTTTTATTATTGATTGTTTCTAATATCTTTATGATGTTCGCTTGGTATGGACATTTAAAGTTCACGACTAAACCTCTGTATAGCGTAATCTTTTTTAGTTGGTTGATCGCATTAGTCGAGTATTGTTTTGCCGTACCCGCAAACCGTTTGGGACATCAATATTATAGCGCAGCTGAATTAAAAACGATGCAGGAAGTAATTACATTATGTGTATTTGCAATTTTTTCAGTACTTTATTTAGGCGAAAGTTTTACTATTAACCACATTATTGGGTTTACTTTAATTTTTTCAGGGGCATTTTTTATTTTTAAAGGCCCATTTTAACTGATTTTTATATGAAGGTGTTTTTTCATTAAGTAAATAAAATATGCAACGCACAAATATTGAACATGATAAATTCCCCCATCGAAATAGGGGAATTTGCGGCGAGCTAGACCCAGCCTTTTTCTCGAAATTGCTTTAAAACAATAACAAACTGTTCCATTTCTTTTGGGGTTCCAAGGGTTAACCGGTTCCAGCCAACTACAGGTGGAAATTCTCTTCCCACCATAATATGCGCTTCAGCCATACGGTCTTTATAAGTTTTCATATCACCTTTAACTTTATGGAATACAAAGTTAGCTTGTGAAGGCGCATACTCAAGGCCGAGTTCATTTAATGCATTCTCTACAATTTTTCGCGATAAGCTATTTGATTTAAGACTATATGCAATAAATGATTTATCGTTTAGGGACGCAATAGCAGCAAAGGCACCGGCAGTATTGGTGTTATCAATAGAATTAAATTCATCGACGGATGCAATAACCTCTGGAGATGCAATGCCATAACCAACACGCAATCCGGCTAAAGCAAATATCTTAGAGAAAGTTCGTGTAACAATAAGATTCTTTTGTCCTTTCTTTACGAGTTCGATTGCACTGACAAAACTAGGATCCTCAACGAATTCAGCATAGGCTTCATCCACAATAAAAAATTGTTTATCAGACGATTTACTCATCCACTTATCAAGTTGGCTATGTGGCGTAATCATTGCGGTTGGGTTATTAGGATTACAGAGATAAATAATAGATAACCCACCGAAGTTATTGGCAAGTTGTTCCATCTTTTCTAAATCAAAACTGAGGTCTGCTTTTAATGGAACTTTAATTATTTCGATATCAAGTGCTGATGAATATAATTCAGCATAATTGAAAGTAGGATCTGGCGTGACTAATTGTATTTTTAAATTTTCTTTTTTTGCTTTACTTGCCAGCATAGCCACTGAGGCTTGGATCGTTTCAGATGAACCATTCCCAATAGTTACATGTTTATCTGATAACTTATGCCATATTCCTAAGTTGCTGATTAACTCTGAACGTGCATCGTCGGGGTAGCGAAATGAACCAGGTAAAGCGGCAATGACGGCTTCTTTGGCTTTAGGTGACATTCCTAGCGAGTTCTCATTAAAATTGAGCAGCAAAGGATGTTTCGCATCAAGGGTGAGAGATGATTCACTTTGTGCAACGGCTTGGTTTACGACTGAATTTAACGCTAATCCACCGGCAATGAGTGAGCTCGATTTTAAAAATGAACGACGATCCATAATAGTTCCCTGAAATTATTATTTTAAAACGATAGATTACTCAAAATTATAAATTTGTAAATAATTATCTATTAAAAGTGACTTTTTATGCAGTTATTTTTATTTTTAATTGTGGGTTTTTTATGGGGTTATTTGTAATTAATTGAATTATAACAAAAAATAAAAATTAAGATGTCGTTTAATATTTAAGTTAATTCAATTTTTAACGGCATTTCCACATACGGATTAATTATTGATAAGGCTGAGTATGCTATCTATTTAATGGTAGAAAGTGAAAAGTAGATATAAAGAAAAATGATAAAATAAATTTACGTACTTGCAGAGTTTGACTTGAACTACAATATGGGAATTTACGTGAGTAACGAAAAGGGCAGTTTTCACTGCCCATTATTAATTAGTAATTAGTAATTATTGATTTTGTATTGGAGTATTTGGTTCTATTTCAGTGACGGCAACTCGTACTCTATATTGTTTGCCATTTTCACCTTTAGGTGCATCGGTAGCAATTTTTTTCAATGCTTCTTCAGGTTGTGTCGTTTGAATTGATGTTGAATATTGCATCATGCCACGGTGGTTACCTGAATAATTAGCGTGGCGGTTATTATCACAAGGCCTATCACTATATTGGTTGCTATTTTGGTTTGCACCTCTGTGCCATGAACCGTTTCCATCACCATGATAGGCTAGAGTAGAAAAACTAACTGCAAATAGGCTTGCTGTAATAATCAATGGTTTTAATATGTTCATATTAATTCTCCTTTTAAATATCTATTGATTATCATTGTGGCAGTTAATTTATTTTATTCAATTTGATTTACGTTAAATTATCAATAAACCATATTTGGTCCATTATTAATTCATTATTTGTTCACAATGAAAATAGTTTGTTAAATTTATTAAACGTAAGTAATTTTATTTATTGAATAAGTATTTTGGCTTAGTAAGAATATACGGTTTATGTCTTTTTAGCTATTTGCTTTCCGAGAAAAATTTTGCAAGTTTGCTCAGTGATGCGATCGATGCTACTGCGACATCTTTATTATAGTCATCACATAAATTAAGCAGTCGCTCTATCGCATCCG
>NZ_LXEW01000002.1 GCF_001655055.1 Providencia heimbachae ATCC 35613
TCGCATCTTTTTGTTCTATCGAGCATTTGTAATCTCCAAGTGCAGTGATAGCCGCAATTTTTACATCATTATTCGCACCGTAAGTTAATTCCACTAGGTTTTTGACTATTTTTTCTTTCATATAATTAATAAGTTGTAATTTTAAAAAGTGATAAGGTGATTATAGGAGGAATAGTTAGAATAAAAAATGTTTTTTTTATCAATGTGTAATGTTTTAATATAAAAACGGCTGATATTATTAAGATTGAAAAATATTTCATATGGAAATACTTACTTGTAAAAAGTTCTATTTAAATTAGTGTGGGATGCTATTAATTTTAGCCATTGATTGTTTTCTAGGATCTTTTCTCGTGGTTATAAGGTTACTCTCTTAAAATTTACATACGGATACATTAGATAGAATAAAGCTCTGAAGGCTCATTTTGTTCACTACAAATGATAAAATGTAATTATAATTATGGTTATCTCCCACAAAGCTAGAAGGAAATGGTGTTGAAGCGAATAAAAACGAAGCTTTTGATTGTTATATTACTTGCTCTCGGTGTGTTCTCTTACCAATACTATACAAGTATTGGTGATTCGGATGTTGAAAATGCAGCTCAGCTGCGCGTTACTAAAAAAATCGCATCTTCGAGTAATTTGGTTTTTAATGATGTCAAAATAACACAAAAGAGTGAGTTTAAAGAGGGGGTAAGCTATCGAGTTTGTGGGTTATATCGACTTGAATCAAACGAGGAATATCAGCCTTTTATCGCAAATATAGGCGTGCAAGATGGCAAGTTTTCAGAACATGACCAGCTAATTGTCAGTGAGACACCTGAATTGCGATTAGCAATAGAAAACTTGTGTCAGCCAACGGATAGTCAAAAATAAATCCTCTAGTTGATGAAAATGTGCCCTAAGAAAGAAGGGCACTATTTTTATGCGTTAGTACTTGTATATAGATAGCACTATATAAATAGGACTAAGATTTGTTTAAAAGCAGCTCAGTTTGGATTTTACAAGCAGAAACGGAATCATTTAAAGATTTCATAAAGTCTTCTTTATTAGCGAATTGGGCTTTGTTTGTCCGTATGGCATCGATAGCGGTTGCTAAATTCTGGCGTAAATCTGCTTCAAGAGTTTCTAATTTCGCTAAATCAACTTTTTCGCTTTTCAATTTTTCAATTGTTTGGCTGGTTAGCTGACTGTTACTTTTATCTGTGCTATATGCCTCACTCAAGGCTTGGCCGGTGATATCACAATAATCGCTGGCTAATTCGCTGATATTTAAAGGCTCATTTGCTGCTATAGCAAGAACTGGGGTCAGGCACAAAGCCAGTAATAAACGCTTCATAGTAATACCTCTATTTTGCACTCAATGAATTTTAACTCTAAACGATAACAAAGAATGACTATAGCAGATTAGACCGAAAACCGGAGTGGAAAGGTCTTTTTTAGCATGATTTCATAAAAAAAAGCCAGTATAAATACTGGCCGCTATAATTAGCAAAAGCAATGTAAATGAAAATTACGTTATATACATTACCATATAACGATGAAAGGTAAAGAGGTTTAGTTAAAGGTATTATGAAGTTAAAGTTAATGATGATCTTGATCAGAATTAGAGCAAAAGAGATGCTGTTATGGAGAAAATTCAAAAGCGAAGCCTATTAATCAGCCGACTATGTGTAGCACTAAAAATAGTCGGCCATAAGGCGTAAGTGATTGTATTATTTTGTTTTTAACCAATATCCGTGCTTAAGAACGTCTTCAACGAGTTCATGTAAAACAATGTGTGATTCTTTTTCGTCATGAAAACCATGAGTCTCAAATGTTGTTGGTCCACTATCATGGGTTATACATAAATTACTACCAGGATAAACCTCTAATATTCTTGCTTTTAACTCTGCAATGAAAGTGTCATAGGTTTTTTCTGTAAGTTTTGAAACTGAATCATCAGAGAGTTTGATATTAATTTTCATGTGTTAACCTCTTGTCTAGAAAGCGAAATTTCACTCAGTGTATTGTTATCGAAAAACATAAGCAATAGTCTTATTAAGATGATTTTAATGTGATGAATTTTGGTCGTGTTAGTATAGGGTATTACATAGAGTAAAAATTATTATAAAATAAAGATAAATATATTTAGGGCTATTTTAAATATAAAATAAATTTTACTTTGTTGTGTTTTTATTACATGAAAAATTTAATTTAATCGATATTTTTAATTTAATGAAAAACTATGAGTTAGATAAAAATATTAATGAAACCATTAAGTTGATGGAAAAATAATCTAAAAATCAATCGGTTGATTAATTTTATTTTTATAATGTTATTCTGTTGATTATTCCATTGATTTTATTGCGTTTATTTTTTAACTTTAAATAATCATGGTTGATATTTAATCACACCACTTCATTTTAATTAATCGTTATAACAAAAATAAATTTACACAAAAGGTAAAAGAATATATTTTCAATAACTCATTTTTTGAATTTTAAATTCATTGATTAAAAATCTATTTTTGATTTTATATTCAGTTGATATGAAGTGTGTAAATAGAACAACTAAAAATTTCATTAGTCGATTTAATAATAAAGGAGGGTAATTTGATAGAATTTATAAATTCACTGAGTAATATTATTTGGGGTTCATTGCTTATTTACTTACTGCTTGGTGCAGGGGTTTATTTCACGATAAGATCAGGGTTTATTCAAATAAGGCATTTTACCCATATGTTTGGCGTACTGAAAAATAGTAAGCAATCGGATAAAGCGGGTATATCCTCATTTCAAGCGCTTTGTACAAGCCTTGCCGCAAGGGTCGGAACGGGTAATTTGACTGGGGTTGCTATTGCACTTACAGCCGGTGGACCCGGCGCTATTTTTTGGATGTGGGTTGTTGCTTTATTAGGAATGGCAACATCATTTGTTGAATGTACTTTAGCGCAATTATATAAAACAAAAGATGACCAAGGTAATTATCGTGGCGGCCCTTCTTACTATATGCAGAAAGGCTTAAACCAGCGCTGGATGGGGGTTCTATTTTCTATATTTTTAATTATTGCATTTGGTCTAGTATTTAATGCAGTTCAAGCTAATTCAATCGCACAGGCAACAGCTGTCGCATTTGATTTTAACCCTCTTTATGTTGGAATAGGATTAGTGATTCTGAGTGGGATCGTTATCTTTGGCGGATTAAAATCAATTGCAAAAGTTGCTGAACTGGTTGTTCCAATAATGGCGCTCGCATATTTATTACTTGCATTTTGGGTAATGGGACATCATATCGAACGTTTGCCTGATGTTTTTATGTTAATTATTCGAAATGCTTTTGGTTTGCAAGAAGCCGCTGGAGGCGCGGTAGGTTATGGGGTTGCGCAAGCAATGACCCAAGGGATCCAGCGAGGTCTATTTTCAAATGAAGCTGGAATGGGGTCGGCACCTAATGCTGCGGCTTCTGCGTCACCTTATCCGCCACATCCCGCGTCTCAAGGTTATGTACAGATGTTAGGGGTATTTATGGATACCATTGTAATCTGTAGTGCAACTGCGATTATTATTTTGTCATCAGGTGTATTAGAGGGGCCAGTTGATCAAATCAATGGAATAGAATTGACTCAATTAGCACTGTCATCAGCGGTGGGAAGTTGGGGGTCAATATTTATCGCGATTGCGATATTCTTCTTTGCATTTACTTCTATTATTGCAAATTATGCTTACGCAGAAAGTAATATGATCTTTTTGGAAAATAACCATACCGCCGGTTTATTAATTTTTCGTTTGGCGGCATTAGGAATGGTTATGTTTGGTGCACTGGCTGAAATGCCCTTTATTTGGAAGCTTGCAGATCTATCTATGGGACTGATGGCAATTACGAACTTAATTGCCATTTTGTTGTTATCTGGGATTGCATTTAGACTAGCAAAAGATTACAACCAGCAGCGAGTTAATGGCAAAGTTCCAACTTTTGATATTAACCAACACCCTGAGCTTAAAAAACAATTTGAAGAAGGTATTTGGGAAAAAGAACAGGTTGAAAAATGGGTAAAAAAAGAATCAGGCGGTTAACTTGTGTATTTTTCTGTCTATAAATTATACCTATAATCGTAATGGTCATTTCTGACTCAGCGCTCGATGTATAAATAGATAGTTTTATGAAGCCGAAGGCGCCTAAATAATTATTAGGTGCCTTTTTCAATAATAAAATAAGGCATTGAATTTTATCCACAGGCAATTAATAAAAGAGCTTGATTAATAATCCTATGAGCTTTAAGGTTTTTTATATGGATTTTCATCCCTTTAATGGAATTCACTAGAAAGCATAACCGAGAACAACATGAAACTAGGGCAGTATGCAGCAACATTCTACGGCGTAATCTCTATATTGCTGTGGAGTACAATGGTAGGTTTAATTCGTAATGTGAGTGAAAACTTTGGTCCAATTGGCGGTGCAGCACTCGTTTATACTATAGGGACAGTTGTTCTGATTGTAGTTATGGGGTTACCCAAAATTAGTCAGTACCCAAAGCGTTATTTATTTTGGGGAACGTTACTCTTTGTGAGTTATGAAATCTGTTTTGTTCTAGCGCTGGGATTAGCCAATAATAGACAACAAGCGATTGAGCTCGGTATGGTTAATTATTTATGGCCATGTTTTACTATTGCACTCGCCGTTTTTTTTAATCGGCAGCGGTTTACTTTTTTACTTGTAATTGGTCTAGCATTAGCATTTTCAGGATTAATCTGGGTAATTTCGGGTGATCAACCTATATCCG
>NZ_LXEW01000003.1 GCF_001655055.1 Providencia heimbachae ATCC 35613
ATATCGGTTGATGCGATTATTTTGAATATTAAAAGTAACCCTCTGTGTTATTTTTTAGCATTTATCGGTGCTATTCTTTGGTCATTTTACAGCAATGTGACGAAGCGAATTTCAGGGGGAAATAATGGGATGGTTCTCTTTTTTATACTGACATCTCTCGGACTTTGGGGGCTTTATTTATTTGAAGCGCCAAGTACATCCAACATTAACTTTAATAGCGTTGCTTTATTGCTATTAGCCTCTGTTGCCACAGGTGGCGCAAATGCACTTTGGACATATGCGGTCATCAAAGGAAATATCGCTTTTTTAGGCACGTTATCCTATTTTACACCGGTTATTTCAACTGCATTTTCATCTGCATTACTCAGCACCGCTTTGACTTTAGGTTTCTGGCAAGGTGTCGTGATGGTAACTATTGGGTCTATAACCTGTTATTTGGCGACCCGAACATATTCAGCACGTGAAAAAGCCAATAACTAATTTGATAATAAAGCGCCAATATATGATCTGATGAATAAAATATAGGCGCTATCGAGCGGCATTAAATGGTTTTGATATGGGGTAATTCGGTATTAATAAACTTATTTATGGCGACAGCGACCCCCTCATTTTCATTTGTTTCTGTGACAAATTTAACCATTTTGCGAATATGCTCATCGGCATTTCCCATCGCAACAGAAACGCTGGCATATTGTAACATTTGAATGTCATTATTCTGATCGCCAATGCTCATCACTTTATCGGGTGTGATACCTAATTTTTCACAGATTATCTGTAGGGCAGCCCCTTTACTTGATGTTTTATTAGCAATTTCTAAATAGTAAGGGCTTGTCTTAACCAATGAATAATTTTCGAATGCATTTTCTGGAATATAACTGATACCAATATCGAGTTTTTCAGGGTGATCGATCATCATTATTTTGGTAAAGCCAAGCGTCGGCTCCATTTCACTTGCAGGACAGTAAACTAACGGTGTATTTGTTAAGTATGCATCTTGAACCGTGTAGTGGCTAATATGCCGATTGGCAGTAAACATCGTGTTATCTGCAAGAGCGTGTAAATGAACGCCAATATTGCGCGATAATTCCTCAAAGTACTGGTAGTCAGCAAAATCTAACAAATTTTCGGCAAGATGACTGCCATCATAAGCTTGGTGGATTACGCTGCCATTATTACTGATGCAATAATTATTAACCGTATTGAGTCCTAATTCCTCTAAATATGGTTTGATACCTAAATAGGGTCTGCCAGAGGCTAAAATAATATGGACCCCTTTCTGGTTAGCCAGAGAGACCGCTTCTTTTACCGCTGGGGATATTTGATGCTGAGAATTGAGTAACGTACCATCCAAATCAATTGCGACTAGTTTGATTGACATCCACGCCTCCAAAAAATGAGAATTTAATTTAAATACCTTACTCTAATTATTAAGAATGTAAATTAACTAGATAGGGTTGTTTGATTGGTTGAAAATTGAACAGTAACGTTAAAGTCGCTGTTCAATTTGCCACGATTATGTGAGTCGTTAAGGGGATTGAAATGAAAATGGCTTATAGCATTAACATATTGGAATGTGGAAATTAATGCGATTAAAACATATTCACTCATAATCACGGGTCAGATGTATCGGTTGTTTAACTTCTAGGTCAATTTGGTCATTTTGCCTAAAGTCAAAGGGCGTTATGCCATATTCTTTACGGAACATATAGGTAAAGTGGGATTGCGAACCAAACCCAAAATCGAGAGCAATATCGAAAATTGATTGGCTACTATTTCTAAGAAGATTGACAGCGCCAGCTAAACGACGTTGACGAATGTATTTACCCAGCGAAATCCCAGTCACTTCTTTAAATATTTTTTGCATATGCCAAAGTGAGTAGCCAGAGTAGGCGGCAAGTTCTTCCAAATGAATAACTCGGCCTAAGTGCTCCTCAATCCATTTACTCAAAGCATAAACAAGTGCTACATGGTTATCTTGTGCCATCTCAAATTATTTCTAGTTTTACGGTAGCCGAAGTATACACAACTTCATTTCCCCATGACAAAGGCTGCTTGTGCGGTATTACCGATTTTTTGGATAAAAAAAGCACAATCAGAATAAGTTATTACACAATAGTGTTTAAAATGAGCAAAATTCACATGAATGACGGTGAATTGCTCATTTTCCTCAAATTTCGTCGCGAAGCTTAAGGTAACATTCATTTCTTGAATATATTACATGTCGCATAAAAGTTATAGAGCGCCACAAAGTGATAGAGCCTGTCATTGTAATCATTTGAAAAATAAAAACCATCTGTGAAAGTATCAAGGAATGTGACGTGTTTGGACGAAAAATAATACTCATTGGATGCATCATTGTTATTTGCCTATTTTTATACCTATTAGCAATGGATAACCTTTGTGATCAAGGGGGCGAAAACTTTATCTTTGGAATATGCCGCATTACGGACTTGTTACCGTTTTGAATTTGCTTTCTAATACACGCTGCTGATATTCAGTCGTCATAATCATCAAATAAGTACTAATCTGTAATATTATGAAAAATAAAGACAAGAACTGAGTCAGCTTTTCAGTAGTGTTAAAAACAAAATTCAAATAAACTTGTGTGATTATCACTAGTTTGGATGATAACGAGCAAGTAACAGGACGAAAAGGGTAAAGTTATGGCGCAACAGCAACAAACGCTAAAGCGTGGATTGAAAAATAGGCATATCCAATTGATTGCATTGGGAGGCGCTGTTGGTACAGGGTTGTTCCTCGGCATTGCAACAACAATACAAATGGCAGGGCCATCTGTTCTATTAGGGTATGCCCTTTGTGGTTTTATTGCCTTCCTGATCATGCGTCAGTTGGGGGAAATGATTGTACAAGAGCCTGTCGCAGGTTCATTTAGCCATTTTGCATTTAAATATTGGGGCGGTTTTGCTGGGTTTTTATCTGGTTGGAATTACTGGGTAATGTTTATTCTGGTTGGTATGACAGAGTTAACCGCCGCTGGAAAGTATATGCAGCATTGGTGGCCAGAGCTTCCGATATGGGTATCTGCCGCCGTCTTTTTTATTGCGGTCAATGCCATCAATTTAGTGAATGTTCGTTCTTATGGAGAGACCGAATTCTGGTTTGCACTGATTAAGGTCGTCGCTGTTGTTGCGATGATTATTTTTGGTTGTTATTTATTGTTAAGCGGTCATGGTGGGCCTCAAGCAAAAGTCAGCAACTTATGGGAGTATGGCGGGTTCTTTGCCAAAGATTTTAGTGGGCTATTAATGGCGCTCGCTATTATTATGTTCTCATTTGGTGGCTTGGAATTGGTGGGTATAACTGCCGCGGAAGCTGAAGATCCAGAAAAAAGCATACCAAAAGCGATCAACCAAGTTGTTTACCGTATTCTTATTTTTTATATCGGCTCATTAGCGGTATTGCTTGCTCTTTATCCGTGGGTTGATTTAGATGGCAAAACAAGTCCATTCGTTTTAATTTTCCATGAATTGGGTGATTTATTTGTCGCTAACGCATTAAACGTGGTGATTTTAATTGCGGCGCTATCTGTTTATAACAGTGGAGCCTATTGTACTAGTCGTATGCTTTATGGCCTTGCGCAGCAGGGTAATGCCCCTAGATTTATGGCAAAGGTTAATAAAGGCGGTGTTCCTGTTATGGCATTAGTCGTTTCAGGGATTGCGACATCAGGCGGAATTTTAATAAATTTCGTGATGGAAGGCCGTGCGTTTGAATTATTGATGTCTCTTGTGGTAACAACCTTAGTTTTAAACTGGATTATGATTTGTATTTCAAACTTAAAATTCAGAGCCGCAATGAACAAACAAGGCGTTGCAACTAAGTTTAAAAGTATTTGGTATCCATTCGGAAATTACCTCTGCTTAGCGTTTCTTTCGCTGATCCTTGTTATTATTTTAACGATGGATGGATTGCGAATTTCCGTACTAATCATGCCGCTATGGATAGCAGTTCTGTGGGTTGGTTATCAATTCTCAGGCACTAAAAAGCAAGGCGTTTCTGAAAATAGTGTGGAATAGACATTATTGATGTGATTGCGCTAAAAAAATGGCTGATGGATAAAACTCATCGGCCATTTTTTCACATTAAATTTGAGTTACCACTGCCAGCGTAGCCACGCAAATAAAACGTTCCCATTGTTGTATGTGCCTGGAATATAGGTGGCTTGAAGTGAAAGCCTATCATATTCAATAGAAACTAGAGGTAGGGGAACCGGAATTGGTATGTAGTTGTAATCGTCACGGGCTGTAATGCTTAGCGTAAAACCTGCACCCATACGAAAGCCATCTAAGTCACCTGGGACCCACATTTTTTGGAAGCCGTATCCGACGATAGGCTCAAATTTATTGTGTGAATCTTTAAAAACCATTGCATACAGAGAGTGCCAGTCATTGTCTTCATCAAAGCGATATTTACCGAATCCAATGCCCCATGGCTGCTCATTATAAGAGTCCGTTTTCTCTTTATCATAGGTAAAACGGTTATGCCAAGTAAAGGTCGGGATATAAAGTTCATACTTGTCCGAATCCCAAGTCGTGCTAACGTTATTGGTAAATTTATCCCATAAACCAACTGATTTTTCTTCAGCTAAGGCTGGCGATGATAAGCCAATTGAAGCAGCGATGAGAAGCGTTGAGCTTGCAATTAACTGTCTGTTTTTCTTAACTCTCATTGTAAATCCAATTTAAATTTTTACTTTTATATAAACGATGATTGGCTCGCTAATAGTTAATATATTAGCATTTTTATAATAATTATGGACTGGAATTATTTTAATTAAGATAAGCGGAAGAAGACAGTATTATTTTTTTAGATGTTAGCTGCGGTTTAATTTCATTTTAATTATTCACTCAAAAATAGAAAAATTAGCTTAAGTTTTAGTGGTGAATACCAATAAATTCGGGGGATAAATACTGGTATTTGTTAATACATATGAGACAATCAAATCAAATTATTGCTTGATTTAGCAGTATTTTTTTTTAATTTAAAATAGCTGAAGTTATAGTCGCCGTTATATTTGGCTTAAGAAACATTCGTGACATACAGGAGTGGTAATTAATGAGAATCAATGCGTTAACCATAGCCGGTACTGACCCTTCGGGGGGAGCCGGTATTCAGGCAGATTTAAAAACCTTTTCTGCATTAGGCGCCTATGGAACAAGCGTTATGACGGCTCTGGTCGCGCAAAATACTCGTGGTGTACAGTCTGTGCATAATTTACCTGAAGATTTTGTTGCAGCGCAGCTTGAATCCGTTCTCAGTGATGTACGTATTGATAGTGCGAAGATTGGCATGCTATCTAATCAGCAAAATATATTTGTTGTTGCGGATGCATTGAGAAAGTACCCCATTCCTTATGTTGTACTTGATACAGTTATGGTGGCAAAAAGTGGTGACCCACTGCTGCTACCCGATGCCGTTGATACACTACGTCAAGAATTACTGCCGATTGTTTCTTTGATTACCCCCAATTTGCCAGAGGCGGCTGTGCTATTAAATGAAAAAATGGCAGAAACAGAAAGCCAAATGCTGACCCAAGGTTATAAATTATTAGGAATGGGTTGTCAGGCCGTATTGATGAAAGGGGGGCATTTAAGCGATCCAGAGAGCCCTGATTGGCTGATCACCCCTCAAGGTGAATGGCGGTTTACTTCCCCCCGAATTGCGACTAAAAATACTCATGGCACAGGTTGTACCCTTTCTGCTGCGATTGCGGCATTAAGACCTCGTCAAGTAGATTGGCAATCTACGGTTATTGAAGCAAAGAATTATCTGCAAGCGGCGTTAGAAAAAGCAGATAGCTTAGAAGTTGGCAGCGGGATCGGTCCAGTACATCACTTTCATGCTTGGTGGTAATAATTGATAGCCCTCATTCGAGGGCTAAATGAAATAGATTAAAGTAGTAGGCTACATTGCGGGGGTAAACGGCATTGCAATGCATTTGGAACGACTTTAAAGGTAAATGTATCCCCAGAAAGTGGTTCACCGTCTAAATTTAATACCATATCGTGAGGCGATGAAATTTTTATCCATGAGCTGGTTTTTTGGATCAAATGCTCATTTTTATCAGATGAAAATAAATTGCTAAGAAAAGCTGGGATAACATCCCTTGAAGGGACAATAAGCAAATTTAAAATACCATCATTAATTAATGCATCTGGAGTTAATTGTTGGCCACCACCCGCTTGACGTCCATTTCCGATAGCTACCACCAGTGTTTCACCTTCCCAATTGAAGTTTTCAGCCTCAATTTTGCATATATCTGTTTTTAATGTATCAGGGCGCAACAACCCGTTGATAACATAGGCTGCGCCACCTAACGCAGATTTAAGTGCTTCAGGCGTTTCTGTGGTGATCCGTGTACCAAAACCGCCCGTTGCCATATTCATAAAATAATAGTGGTCATTGACTTGCGCTAAGTCGATTTTGGTTGATTTGCCTTTAACCGCTAGGGCTAAAGCTTGTTCAATATCTAATGGAATGTTTGCACTGTTGGCAAAATCATTGGCAGTTCCCATGGGAAGGATGCCCATCGCAGGGCGAGTATCAGTAGGGAACTTCATCAAGGCGGTTGATACTGCGTTAATCGTACCGTCTCCTCCTGCTGCAATAATAGTTCCAATACGTTGTGCTATTGCGTCTTTAATAAATTCATAGGTATCTTGGGGTTCCCAAGGAATACGTACCAAAATGGTATGGCCGTCTTTACGAATATGATTAATGGCTTTGCGTAACTCAGGGTTAGCCGATTGTTTACCATTAAGAATTATCATAGCGGACTGAATATCATGCATAAATAAATCATCCGATTTAAATTAATAATGTCAAAAGTATAAGCGGATTAATGGGAAAGGTGGGTGATTTTTTACGATATTTACCAAAAACAGAGATATCCTGTAATTTAAAATAGTTGGGGTATGAATTATCAGTGAGGAAGGATAACGAGAAAAAAGAAATGGCTAGCTCAAGGGAGATTGAGCTAGCCAAGGAGGTGGTTCCTAGTCTTATTTTATGACTTTCTAGTTCTTCATTTTCAGTAGTGACTATACGATATTGAATAACCAATTGATGTGATCTGTTGCATAAAATTGGATATTGAGTGCACTTTTAAACGGGGTTGTCAATAACGAGAATGATTCTCATATAATAAAGTGCATAAAATGACTATTTTAATTAAAAAACAATAACAAAAAAGCCAAAAATTTGGTTATGATTATTTGGCTTTTTTTGTATATTCGCAGATTATTATGCCATTTAAGCTTTTATTGGCTCAAGTTGCAGATGGGGATCACGGGTTGTCGTACCCGCAAGATTACGGATCAATAAACCGAAGTTAATATCAACATCTTCTGGGATTGGTAAATAAACAATGTGACCATTACCGGGAGCGACATCAATAGTTTCACCTTTACGGTTAGTGAGAGAATCGAGTGTAAACACGATATTGCCCGCAGGGGTCATCATTTCTAGGCTATCACCCACGCTAAATTTATTTTTAACGTCGACCTCAGCAAGGCCATTAACACGCTTACCGGTAAATTCACCCACAAATTGTTGAGTATCAGAAACGGAATAACCGTATTCATAGGTTTGATAAGCATCGTGGGTATGACGACGTAAAAAACCTTCGGTATAACCGCGATGTGCCAGCCCTTCAAGTGTTGACAATAGGGAAGGGTCGAAAGGTTTACCCGCAACGGCATCATCTATCGCACGACGATATACTTGGGCAGTACGTGCACAATAGTAAAAAGATTTAGTACGGCCTTCAATTTTAAGCGAATGAACTCCCATTTTTGTTAGATTTTCAACATGCTCAATCGCTCTTAAATCTTTAGAGTTCATAATATAAGTGCCGTGCTCGTCTTCAAAGGCAGTCATATACTCACCTGGACGCATGGCTTCTTCTAACATGAACACTTTGTCTGTTGGCGCGCCTTCTCCAAGGGTCGGTGCGACATTTTTCACGGCAATAGGCTCATGAACATGGACTATATTGCCGACATCATCTTCTTTACCTTCCTGAACTTTATATTCCCAACGACAGGCATTAGTACAAGTCCCTTGGTTCGGGTCACGTTTATTGATATAACCAGAAAGCAAGCAGCGCCCTGAATAAGCCATGCATAATGCGCCATGAACAAATACCTCTAATTCCATATCAGGGACTTGCTGGCGAATTTCTGCTATCTCATCCAATGAAAGTTCACGTGATAAAATAACGCGAGTGAGGCCCATCTGTTTCCAGAATTTAACCGAAGCCCAGTTAACCGCATTGGCTTGAACTGATAAATGAATATCCATCTCAGGAAACGCTTCACGTACCATCATGATTAAGCCAGGATCGGACATGATCAGCGCATCAGGCCCCATTTCGATAACAGGGGTTAGGTCGCGGATAAAGGTTTTTAGCTTGGCATTGTGCGGTGCAATATTGACGACCACATAGAATTTTTTGCCAAGCTCATGGGCTTCTTGGATGCCTTTAGCGAGATTTTCGTGGTTAAATTCGTTATTACGCACACGTAAGCTGTAACGCGGCTGTCCAGCGTAGACGGCATCTGCGCCATAAGCAAAGGCGTAACGCATGTTCTTCAGTGAACCTGCTGGAGATAATAATTCGGGTGTAAACATGATGTTCTCAGTCTGATGTCAAGTCAGGACTAGCCCAATAGGACTAGTTTTAAAAATAAGGGGAAGGGATTTTAACGCTAAAATAGGAAAATACCAAATTTCCCTTGCAAAAAATAAGGTTATAATTTTGTTATAAAATATCGGGATGCATAATTAGCATTCATCCCATCGATATCCTAGTCCATAGATCGAGCGAATGAATGTTTTCTCTTCATCGAGAGACTCTAATTTACGGCGTAAGTTTTTGACATGACTATCAATAGTTCTGTCGGTGACAACGCGATGATCATCATACAAAATATCGAGTAATTGGTCCCGTGAAAACACAGTTCCCGCATTGTCAGACATAAATTTTAATAACCGAAATTCAGCCGGCGTCAGTTCTAATAATTTATCGCCATAGCGTACTTGAAAGGCATTTTCATCAATAACCAGTTGTGTACTATTTTTTTCTGGCATCGCGGTGCGTTGGCAACGGCGTAAAATTGTTTTAACGCGAGCGACAACTTCCCGTGGGCTGAACGGTTTGCAAATATAGTCGTCTGCACCAATTTCTAAGCCAAGTAGACGATCAATTTCTTCTGTTTTTGCGGTGACCATGACTACAGGAATTTCACTGAACTTGCGTAATTCACGGCAAACCGCCAGACCATCCATGCCGGGTAGCATTAAGTCCAGTAGAATAAGGTCGGGTTGATTTTTTTTTACATAATGAATGACTTCATCACCGCGAGCCAACAAGGCAGGAAAATAGCCTGCGGCTTGCAAATAATCAAATAGGAGCTGTCCAAGTTTGGGTTCATCTTCGACGATGAGAACATGTGCATTGGTTGAGTCTGCCATTATCACTATTCTTTTTCCTTCGATTGGATAGGGAGTTGAATGGTAATTCGCACCCCGCCTAAATCCGATGGGGTTGCCGTTAGGGTTCCATTATGCGCCTCAATGATATTATAGCAAATAGCTAGCCCCAAGCCCGAACCACCACTGGCGCGGTTTCGTGACTCTTCTGCGCGGTAGAAACGCTCAAATAAATGACTGCATTGTTCTGCCGATAAACCCGGTGCGCTATCTTCCCAATGGATAGAGACTAATTGATGCTCTTGTTTCACATGGATGACGATTTTGCCTTGAGTGTCAGTATAGCGCAGGCTGTTTTCCATTAAATTATAGAACAATTGTGACAAACGGTCTGGGTCTGCAAAAATAATACAATGGTCGATAAAATTACGTTCAACGGTTAATTTCGAATCTTCTAAACGCCAACGTGATTGCCCGATCACCATGTCAATAATAGGAATAATATCAATAGGTTGTTTTCGATAAACGAGCGACCCTCTATCTGAAAGAGATAGTTGATGGAGATCATTGACTAATTTAATCAGCGTTTGGGTTTCCGTCAGTAATGAATTGATGGTCTCTGGGGTGGCTTTTCTAACACCATCTTGTACCGCTTCTAATTCCCCTTGTAATACGGATAACGGGGTACGCAGCTCATGGGAAATATCTGCCATATAATCACGGCGCATTTGTTCATTTTTTTCGAGGGTAGAAGCGAGGTGGTTAAAGTCTTTTGCTAATTCCCCTAATTCATCACGACCCACTTCAGGAACTCGAGCGGTAAAATCGCCCCTCGCTAATTGATTGGTTCCTTCGAGTAGTCGTTTAATGGGCTTTAGAAAGCCACGAGCAAGAAACAAGGTCGCCACAAGTGCAACAAAGAGCGACAATCCAGCAATAATCCAGCTGGTATACATTTGTTGTTCATCGAAACGTTGGTCGAGTTCGTTACTAATGCCATCCTCATAACTGGCGGCTAACCAACCGATAGTCGTCCCTTTGCTTGTCACTATCGGCTCGCGAATAATGTTTTTGGGTAAAGTCACATTGCGGCCAAAAATGAGTCTATCTTGCGCATCATAGACCCAAAAGATAGTACGCCAACGCTTATGACTACCGGGTTGGCGATTACGATGTTGATGTTCAACAGCGCGTAAAATATTAAAAAATGCGCGATCATCTCGAATTAAGAAGAACCAGTTTCCCGTTTCGTCATATTGTTCGGCTAAAGCGGATGAGATAAGTTCAGCACGTTGTTGATCATTTTCTTTGATGTAATCAATAAAGCCATGCTGGAAACTCATTCGTACACCTTGGTGCATGGTGACAACAAGCAGTAAGCAGGTGGCAAAGATAGCCAGAAACAGGCGGGTACTCACACTGTTTAATCTAAACTTCATGGTTGGCCTCCTGAGCATTGCTTGCTTGCGCTTTCTTGCGAGCAAAGCGTTCTCTTAGGCTATCAAAACTGAGGTAGACGACCGGTGTTGTAAAGAGAGTGAGTAACTGGCTCATGATTAATCCCCCCACAATGGTTATCCCTAATGGCTGGCGTAATTCTGCGCCATCACCACTGCCTAATACGAGCGGTAGTGCACCAAAAATAGCCGCAAGAGTGGTCATAACGATGGGACGAAAACGCAATAAGCTAGCACGGAAGATAGCTTCACGTGCCGTTAAACCTGCATTTCTTTGCGCTTGGATAGCAAAGTCGACCATGATGATGGCATTCTTTTTAACGATACCGATTAATAGCATAATACCAATTAGGGCTATTAAGCTAAATGGGGTATCGAATAATTCAAGGGCTAATAATGCACCCACCCCCGCAGACGGTAAGGTAGAGAGGATGGTCAGTGGATGAATATAGCTTTCATATAGGATCCCTAGCACCAAATAAACCGTAATAATGGCGGCTAAGATCAAAAAGAGCTGTGATTTCAAGGTGTCTTGGAAAATCTGTGCCGTACCAGCAAAGGTACCACGTACCGTTGATGGCACACCGAGTGCTGTCATGGTTTTTTCGATTTCCACAATGGCTTCGTCAAGGGTATAGCCTTCTGCGACATTAAACGCAATTGTTGAAGCAGCAGATAACCCTTGGTGATTGACACTCAGGGGGGCATTGGAGGGTTCCCAGCGAGCAAAATAGGAAAGAGGAATGGGTTGGCCATCTTTATTGATGACAAACATTTTTTCCAATGAACTCACATCTTGCGTGTATTCAGGGGCGACTTCCATGACCACTTTATATTGATTCATGGCTTCATATATGGTCGAAATTTGGCGTTGCCCGAAAGCATTGTTGAGTAAATTATTGGCTTCTCGAACATCAATACCCAATTGCGCCATTAAATCTCGGTCATAAGTCAGTGCCATTTCAGCACCTTTATCTTCTTTATCCGAGTTTACATCGGTGAGTTGGGGTAATTCACCGAGGGCTTTACGTATAGCAGGTTCCCAATCACGCAATGCGGCGAGTTCATCAGCAAGCAGCGTAAATTGATAACTGGCATTAGCTTGCCGTCCACCAACTCGAATATCCTGAACAGGCATCATAAATAAGTTAGCCCCAGGTTCCTTGGCTAACTTAATGCGTAAGCGATTCATAATGCTAGTGGCGCTTTCTTTTCGTTCATCAAGGGGTTTTAAGGAGATAAACATAAAACCACTGTTGACTCGACTACCACCCGTAAAGCCCGTTACGCTATCTATCGCAGGGTCTTCATTGATTTGCTGCATAAAGCGCGTCATTTTTTCTTTCATCGACTGGAACGAAATACTTTGATCTGCTCGCACAAAGCCCATCAATCGACCGGTATCTTGTTCGGGAAAAAAGGCTTTTGGAATAGCGATGTATAGGTAAATGTTGAGCCCGATGGTCACAAATAAAATTGCCAGTACACTACGACGATGAGAGAGCACCCAATTTAAAGTGACGCCGTAACTTTCTTGTATGCGCATCAATACGCGACCAAAACCTCTATTTTTAGCTTTGGTTTTGGTGCCGCGCTTTTTCAGCAGGTAAGCACACATCATTGGCGTTAATGTTAACGAGACAACTAATGAAATACCGATTGCCGTCGCAAGTGTAATCGCAAATTCGCGGAATAATCGTCCAACTAATCCATCCATTAAGAGTAGTGGAATAAAGACAGCGACAAGGGAGATACTCATCGAAACAACGGTAAAACCAACTTCATGTACCCCACGGATTGCCGCAATAAAGGGCTTGCAGCCATTTTCGATATGCCGAGAGATGTTTTCAAGCACCACAATGGCATCATCCACCACAAAACCTGTTGCGACGGTTAATGCCATCAACGACAGGTTATTCAGGCTGAAACCACACAGATACATGGCGGTAAATGTGCCAATTAATGAAACGGGAACAGCGATCGCGGGGATGAGTGTTGCACGTCCGGAGCGTAAGAAAAGTAAAACAACCAGTATCACAAGTGCAACTGCGATCAATAAAGCACGTTCCACCTCAGCCAATGAAGCCCGAATAGTGGGCGTTCTATCTTGCGCAACTTTAAGATCAATTGCCGCAGGGATCATCTCTCTAAACTCAGGTAATTCGTCGCGAATACGGTTTACGGTTTCAATGATATTGGCACCGGCTTCACGGCGGATGACGATGAGGATTGAAGGTTCACCACCTGCCATTCCAGCAGCTCGCACATTTTCAATTGAATCTTTTACAACTGCGACATCACTCAGTTTAACCGCATTGCCAGAATTATAGTGCACGATAATGGGGCGGTAATCGGCGGCTTTTTTGAGTTCATCATTGGTCTGAACCTGATAGCGCTTTTCATCGTCATTAATGTAGCCTTGAGGCTGGCGAACGTTAGCACTGTTAATGGCAGTGCGTACCGCGTCTAAGGAAACGCCTTGGTTAAATAAGGCGGTAGGGTTGAGTTCAACACGTACGGCAGGCAGTGATCCGCCACCGACCGAAACTTCACTGACTCCTTCAATTTGGGCAATACGTTGTGCCAATCGAGTTGAAGCAACATCATAAATTTCACCGGTATTCATGGTTTTTGAGGTTAATGTCAAAATCATGATGGGAGCATCTGATGGGTTCGATTTGTAATAGCGTGGGCGACTTGGCATACCGCTAGGCAGTAATGTTTGCGCTGCATTGATCGCCGCTTGTACTTCTCTTGCTGCGTTGTTGATGTCTTTATCAAGGTTGAATTCAAGAGTGATGGTCGTTCGACCTTGCGCACTACTTGACGTCATTTCATTGATACCCGCGATGCTACCCAATGAGCGCTCAAGTGGCGTTGCGACTGAAGAAGCCATCGTTTCAGGAGAAGCGCCAGGAAGTGACGCTGTCACGTTAATCACCGGGTAATCAACCTGTGGTAAAGGCGCTACAGGTAAAAACATAAAGCTAAGCGCCCCACAGAGGGTTATCGCCACACTGATTAGGGTTGTGGCAACGGGTCGACTAACAAACAGAGCAAAGAAGCGCTTCATTATGACACCCGTACCTTATTTGTTTGACGGCGTGCTTTTAAGCGGTTTGATAAACGGTCAAAGAGTAGGTAAATCACCGGAGTGGTAAACAGTGTCAGAATTTGGCTCATAATCAAGCCGCCTACCATACAAATCCCTAATGGTTGACGTAGTTCCGCACCAACACCGGTACTTAACATCAATGGCAGTGCGCCCAGTAGTGCAGCCATAGTTGTCATCAATATCGGACGAAAACGCAATAAGCAAGCTTGGTAAATCGCATCATAAGGGGACATGCCTTGTTCACGTTCAGCCGCGAGCGCAAAGTCAATCATCATGATGGCATTCTTTTTCACAATACCAATCAACAAAATAATACCGATAACCGCAATCACATCCAGATCTTTCCCTGCCATCATTAAGGCCAGCAGTGCACCGACACCGGCAGTGGGTAAGGTGGATAAAATAGTGATTGGATGAATAAAGCTTTCGTACAAAATACCCAGAACGATATACATGGCAATAATTGCCGCTGCAATTAACCAAATAGTACTGCTCAGCGCCGCTTCAAATGCTAGTGTCGCGCCTTGGAATTGCGTGGTAATTGATTTTGGCATCGCAATTTGGGCTTCCGCATTTTTAACAGCAGTTACCGCAGATTCAAGGGAAGCATCATCATCGACATTGAATGAAAAAGTCACCGCAGGGAATTGGTCAAGATGATTAATCGACAACGGGCCATAGCCTTCTTTGATGTTCACCAGTGTGCTTAATGGCACAATAGCGCCGTCAGTACCTTTCAGGCGAACATCGTTTAGGGCATCCATCCCATCACGAGTTTGGGTATCATGCTCTAAAATAACGCGATATTGGTTCGATTGGGTGTAAATGGTCGAGATCATACGCTGACCAAAAGCATTATAAAGAGCATTATCTATCGCAGACATGGTAATACCAAAGCGACTCGCGGTATCCCTATCAACGTTGACATAAGCGACTAATCCCTTATTTTGCCAATCGCTACTCACCTCAGTCAATTCAGGTTGTTTTTCTAATTCGTTTAGCAGTTTTGGTACCCAAGTGGTTAGCTCTTCAAGAGAACCGGCTTGTAAGGTGAATTGATACTGGGTACGAGCGATTTGGGTATCAATGGTTAAATCTTGCATCGGTTGCAGATACAAATTGATCCCAGAAATACCGTCAACCGAACGCTGTAAACGGCTAATAATGGCGGCAACGCGGTCTTCACGATCGTCCAGCGGCTTTAGCGTAATTTGAATTCTGGCATTGTTTAGTGTGGCATTGTTGCCATCGATTCCGACATACGTTGTCACATTATCAACCGCAGGGTCAGCCAGTATTTTACCTGCAACCTCTTGCTGTTTTTGTGACATGGCTGAAAATGAAATCGATTGACGGCTTTCAATTGAACCTTGAATGATCCCACTATCTTGTAGCGGGAAAAAACCTTTCGGGATCCACATATACAGTAAAACAGTCAAAACCATGGTACCAAGGGCAACCGATAAGGTCAGCCATTGGTGATTGAGTATGCGTTTGAGCCAAATCGCATAACCTGCCACCATGCCATCAAAGAACCGCTCACAAGCAAGCTCAAAGCGGTTGTGCTTGTGCTGAGATTCAGGTTTCAACAAGCGTGCGCACATCATGGGGGTGAGCGTAAGGGAAACAACGGCGGAGATTAAAATCGCCACGGCGAGGGTAATCGCAAATTCGCGGAATAGGCGACCGACAATATCCCCCATAAATAATAATGGGATCAGTACGGCAACTAACGAAAATGTCAGTGAAATAATGGTGAAACCTATCTCACCAGCGCCCTTTAATGCGGCGACCAGCGGTTTATCACCTTGCTCAAGGTAACGGGAAATATTTTCAATCACCACGATGGCATCATCGACCACAAACCCCGTGGCAATCGTCAATGCCATCAATGTCAGGTTGTTTACCGAGAAACCACAGAAATACATTACTGCGAATGTCCCCACTAAGGATAGTGGTACAGCAATACCGGGGATCAGGGTGGCAATCCCATTTCGCAGAAACAGATAAATTACCATCACAACCAATGCAACGGCTAACATCAATTCAAATTGAACATCACTAACCGAGGCACGGATGGTGCTAGTTCGGTCGGTTAAAATTTCGACATTGACAGATTTAGGTAAGCTTTCAATTAACTCGGGCAATAAAGTCCGGATGGTATCGGTGGTTTCAATCACGTTAGCACCCGGCTGACGCTGCACATTAATCACGATGGCTTGTTCTTTATTTGCCCAAGCGCCTAAATAGGCATTTTCAGCCCCTTGCTCGACAGTGGCGATATCCCCAAGACGAACCGGAGCGCCATTTTGGAAGGCCACAATCAGTTTGCGGTAATCCTCAAGGGATTTCATTTGGTCATTCGCTGAGAGCGTTACAGAGCGTGTTGGGCCATCAAAACTCCCTTTGGCGGAGTTGACGTTGGCATTATTAATCGCACTGCGAATAGTTTCGCTGTCTAATCCTTTTGCTGCCATCGCTTGTGGATTTAGGTTCACGCGAACCGCAGGGCGTTGACCACCCGCAAGTGTGACTAGCCCCACACCATTGACTTGCGAGATCTTCTGGGCAACTCGTGTTTCGATAATATCCTGAACTTGCGTTAACGGCATGGCATCAGAGGTAACGGCTAAGGTTAATACAGGGGGATCTGCGGGGTTAACTTTATTATAAATAGGTGGATAAGGTAAATCAGATGGTAATAAACTCGTTGCTGAGTTGATCGCGGCTTGCACCTCTTGTTCTGCGACTTCCAGCGGCAAGGTCAATTGAAACATCAAGGTGATAACCGATGCGCCACCGGAACTCCGAGATGACATTTGTTTAAGGCCAGACATTTGACCAAACTGGGTTTCAAGAGGCGCAGTGACTGCTGAGGTCATTACATCTGGGCTAGCGCCGGGATAGAGTGTCACAACTTGAATCGTTGGGTAATCAACTTCAGGTAGCGCTGATACAGGTAAAAAACGGTAACCGATAATACCCGCGAGTAAGATAGCCACCATAAACAATGTGGTTGCAACAGGGCGTAAAATAAATAGGCGAGAAGGGCCGCCGCCTTTGATTGTTTCAGGCTGCATTACGCTTTCTCCGCGCTATTTCGGTTATTTTTTCCCTTCTCTTTGTTTGGTTCTTTTGGTTTCTGTGCGATTTGCTCTGGGCTGACGACTTCAACGGTAGTGCCATCGGTTAATCGGTCAACGCCATCAGTAATCACTTTGGCATTCGCCGCAAGGCCACTTTCAATAACCACTTGCTGGCTATCTTGCATACCCACGGCGACCGAATGCTTACTGACAGTATTGTCATCATTGAGGATCCAAACATAGTGCCCCTCGTTACCCATTTGTAATGCGGCAGTCGGAATAACCACCGCATTTTGCAGTATTTCCACTTGCATCTTCACATTGACGAATTGGTTCGGGAACAGTTTTTGTGATTCATTGGTAAAGCGAGCTTTGATCTTCAATGTGCCTGTCGCAGGGTCAATTTGGTTATCGGTGCTGAGTAATTCGCCCCCTGCAATCATGGCAATATTATTTCTGTCCCATGCTTCGACAATCACTTTTTTCCCTGATGACTGGGCTTGCTGAATAGCCGGAATATCCCCTTCAGGCAGGGCAAATAGTACATCGGCAGGCTGGGTTTGAGTGATAACCACAATCGGTGTTGAAGTGCCTGCTGAAATAAAGTTACCAACATCCACTTGTTTTAAGCCAACACGGCCTGAAATCGGGGCAGTAATTTTACTGTAAGTTAATTGTAATTTAGCGCTATCAACGGCAGCTTGGTCGACTTTAATGCTACCTTCAGCTTGTAAAACGACGGCTTTTTGGTTATCGAGTTCTTGTTGGGAAATAACCTTAGTGCCCGCCAGCTTTTGAAAACGACTTAAATCTAATCGTGCATTGGCTAAAATGGCTTTATCTTTTGCTAATTGGCCTTCGGCTTGGGCTAATTGAACTTCAAAAGGGCGAGAGTCAATTTGCGCTAATAAATCACCCGCTTTGACAGATTGTCCTTCGGTAAAATAAAGCGCCATTAGCTGGCCTTCAACACGGCTGGTGACCGTCACAACATTCGCCGCTTGTACGGTACCAAGACCAGATAAATACCGTGGAACCACTTTTTCTTCTGCCGTGGCAAATTGAACAGGGGCTAAAACGCGTGGGGGTCTTCCACCCATTCCCTGTCGCTGCTGACTGGGATTAGCGGCAGAATTAGGAATATCAGTTTGGCTATTTTTTTGATAGAAGTACCAACCCGCTCCGGCTGCAGCAATAATGGCAACAAAAATAGCAGAACGAGTCAAAGTAGTGCGGCGATTGGGTTTATTCATTTTTGGGAATTCGCTTAACTTAGTGTCGAGTAAAATCAGTTACGTATATTAATAGTTTAGCCTGATAGGCACAAAACAAAATGGAGGAAATATGAATAAGTGTCAACTTATGTGCGGATTTCACGTAGAAACAATGAAAAAACCTGTAGTGCTGCCACTACAGGTTATAAATATTTAATTATCAAATGGTTAAATCAGGGTGTTGTACTGGTGTTTAAAACGGGTGTGCGGTCATCTGATTGCGGTGATGTTGCTGTCCATCCTTGCCAAGAAAGCGGGATAAAGGCAACGGCAACCGCTAATAACGCGACGCCTGCAACATAGTAAGCAGGACCCATATGTGATTGCTGTAACCATGCACCAGTTAAGATTGGTGTTAATCCACCGAAAATGGCATAGGCCACGTTATAAGCAAATGACAATCCGGAATAACGAATCTCAGGTGGGAATGCACGGGTACTGACAATCGGCGTTGTGGCAATCGCACCAACGAAAAAGCCCATTAAACCATAGTTGAAAATTAACGTATTTGCGGCAATATCTGTCGATAAAGACGAGTAAAAATAGATAGCAGTAACGGCTAACCCACCCCATGACAAGGTCATTGATGTGCGAGTTCCTGTTTTATCGCCTAACCAACCCCAGAAAATACAGCCGATAGTCAACATCAAGGTCGCGGCACAGTTGGCTTGTAGCGCAATATTACGGTCAATATTATAGACACCTTTTAAAACCACATCAGGGGTCATCAAAATCGTCACCACAATCGCGGTGGATAACGACCACGTTAACGCTGCGGTGATCAAACACGCTTGTTTATGCGATCTAATCACTGTTTTTACTGGTAATTCTTGTGAAAGTGCTTTTTTTGCAGCTAATTCTTTGAATATTGGGGTCTCTTGTAAGAAGCGGCGTAAATAAACCGAGATAAAACCGAAGATGCCGCCCATGATAAAGGGAATACGCCAAGCAAAATCATGCACTTCTTGAGTTGTATAAGAACGCTCAATAATAATCGCGACAATAGAGCCCAGCAAAATCCCCCCAGTGATACCTGAGGTTAATGTGCCAACGCCTAGGCCATAGCGCTGTTTAGGTGTGTGCTCAGCAATAAATACCCAAGCCCCCGGCATTTCACCGCCAATGGCCGCGCCTTGCATAATGCGCATTAACAATAACAATAATGGTGCCGCCGCACCGATAGTGGCATAAGTGGGTAAGAAACCAATAACAAACGTTGGAAATGCCATCAAGAAAATACTTAAGGTAAACATTTTCTTACGGCCAATTTTATCACCGAAATGCGCCATGATAATACCGCCGAGTGGGCGAGCGAGATAACCCGCAGCAAACAAACCGAGTGTCGCCATTAGCGCGAGAAACTCATTATCTCCGGGGAAAAATAGTTGGGAAATAATTTTTGCGTAAAAGACGAAAATAACAAAATCATAAAATTCGAGAGTGCCACCTAAAGAGGATAACCCTAATGTTTTATAATCTTCTTTGCCCAATGGTCTTGCCGAGGGCTGGCCGGTTGTTTGCGATGTCATAATGCTATCCTTATGAAATACTCGATAATATCGACATGATATAAATCGAGATGACAAGCTGCTTTTACTTTAAATAAGTAATTAATAATATTTGTGTGCAGATAAGGGGTATAAAACGTCGAATGGATTTACTTAATGAATACTAAGTTTAATACACTGTATCTTTTTGCATACCCTCATTTATAGCAGAAAGTTCTATATTCTGTAAACCTCAAGTCTTAAAACAAGAATAACATTCCTTTTAGTTTTCATTGGTAGGATATAACATCTAATGTAAAGATGAATAACATGATATGATGTTAATAATATGGGTTTTGCAGAACATCGTATTTTAGGATTGGATATTTAAAGCCATTATTTATTTAATTAGGTGTATGCAGGCAGAGTAAAAAGGGTGATCTTTTTTTAATATAAGTGACTTTTGTCATGCAATAGGGTGACCACTTAATCTTTCTTTTTTCATGGTTAATCAGTTGATTTGTTGCTTATCTTTTGATTTTAAAAGGTAATAAAAGTTTAAAAATTACCTTTTTGACTTATTTTTAAGTTAAGTTTACATTTTGTTAACTGTGTTCTTATACAGTGTTTTAAAACGGAAATTTAATCAGGAAAAAGGATTTTTTATGGTCAACGGTGATTCAAATGACAGTATGACTGTCTCTGGTAGCAGTGATAATGGTGGGAGAGGAACGGGTCCAGAAGGAAATGGGGATTCAGGTGGTAGTTATGGTGGTAGAGCTCGTGCGGTTAATTTTAGTAAAACACCTGAAAAACAAACGTTTGTAAATCCTTATTTATTAACCATTCCCGCTAATCTCGCGATTATTGAAGGAACTTGGGGGGTAACCATTAATACGACGACGCTAACATCACCGTTAGGTCGTTTAGCCAGTTTACTGGAAAGTAGTTTGCCTATGGCTGGGCGTTTAGTTGGTATCGCTGGGGCGTTATTACCTACACGTATCGAACCTGACACCATTGATCCCGCTTTTCGGGAACACCAGCGGCAATTAGCTAATTTAGTCACTAATCAAAAATTACACAGCCAAACATATGCATTAACGGCACTTCCGGTTAGCATCGTGACCGATATTCCAGCTAAAGATATTTCGCGCCAAAAAACGGTGTCTGTGAAAATTGCAGTAGAGCAAGTTGTTTCACCCGAAAAAAATAAAGTTACTCAGGCAATTATTAAAAGCCCTCAAACCATCAACGTAGTAAAAGCGAAGAAAACAGAGCGAACAGGGGTATATTCTGTCGATATTGCGCCAGGAAAGCCAGCGCTACAAATTGGATTGAGCGATAAAAAACCGAGTAAATCGTTTAAAACCCCTTCTTATGACAATGTTAAGCCTGAATCGGTCATTTCGAGTACAACTTCTGAAACATACCAAGGTATTGTTGATTTTGGTGATGATCATGCACCTATTTATATTTCCATTTCCAAAAGCCTGACTGTGGAAGAGGAAAAAAAAGCGATTGAGGATGCGAAACAAAAAGAGCAGGAATATTTAGATACTCACCCCATTGCAGCCGCTGAGCGTGAACTTAGTGATGCAAAAAAAGCGCTAGATGATGCAAATAAGAATGTACAAAGTGAACAATTAGCACTAGATAATTTAAGAAATAGTGCGGAAGGACTCGCATTAAAAAATCCAGTAGCACATCCTATTACTTCGTCCTCTGCTGGTTTTGTTCATATACCCATTTATAGCGGTGGAGGCGCTAATTTTACTGCCACTGCAACGATTGATACGGTAGATAATCTTAATCAATTACTGCGAAATGGTGGAAATACCTATGTTAATAGCGTATTGCAATGGGTTGAAATAACAGATCCGATCGAGGGCATAGAGCCTGATGGCATTAAGGTTGGCAATAGTATTAGAGAGGCAACTGTAGAGGAATATGACAAATTACGCCAACGTTTATTAAGCACAAAAAATAAAATTAAAGAAGCAGAGAAAAAGTTAGAAATAGCGTTAGAAACAAAGAAAAAAGCAGAAGCGAAAGAAAAGAAAGCGAAGGATAAAAAAGAGAAGGAAGAAAAGCGAAATAAACCCGGTACGGCGACGGGTAATGGTAAAAAGGTTGGTGATAAGTGGCTTAATGATGCAGGAAAGGAAAATGGAGTTCCAATTCCAGAACAAGTTGCTAACAAATTACGAGGTAAGAAATTCAAAACCTGTGATGATTTTCGAAAGAAATTTTGGGAAGCGGTATCTAAAGATCCGGTATTACGAAAACAATTTATTAAAGGTAACCAGAATCGCATGAGTAAAGGATTAGCTCCGCGAGCTAGAAATAAAGGTACGGTTGGAGGGCGTCGTTCATTTGAAATACATCATGATACCCCAATTAGTGAAGGTGGTGAGGTTTATAATATTGATAATCTGAGAATAGTTACGCCTAAACGGCATATTGATATTCATAGAGGTAAATAAGCATGAAACTGAAAAATAGTATAAGTGATTATACAGAAGCTGAATTTAAACAACTCATTGAAGCTATTATTAATTGTGAGGGTAACGAAAAAACACAAGATAATAATTTAGAACACTTTATTCGTATTACAGAGCATCCTGATGGTTCAGACTTGATTTATTATCCTAATGATGGAGATGATGACTCACCTGCTGGGATTTTAAAAACGGTCAAAGAATGGCGCGCTAAAAATGGCAAACCAGGCTTTAAAAAGGGCTAAATGTTTTTAATGGATTAGTATAGTAGAAGAACATCAATAACTTATTGCAGAGTTATTGATGTTCACAAAGGTAAATAATTATGGAACTGAAAAATAACATTAATGATTATGCAGAAATTGAATTTATTGAGTTCCTGAATGAAATTTATAAAGAAAATATCGCTGAGACAGATGATAAGTTGGATATTTTATTAAACCACTTTGAGAAGATAACAGAGCATCCAGAGGGTACTGATTTGATTTATTATGCTAAATCAGATGCTGAAAGCACTCCAACAGCAATTACTAAAATAGTCAAAGAATGGCGCGCTAAAAATGGCAAACCAGGCTTTAAAAAGGGCTAAATGTTTTATTAAATGGTGTGCTCAACCCAATTGCTGAGCACACCGAGAAAAGATTAAACCAAGAAGATAGTGGCGAGACCGAGGAAAATAAAGAAACCGCCGGTATCGGTAATGGCGGTGATCATCACACTTGAACCAATAGCGGGGTCTTTGCCCATTTTTATCATAATAAATGGAATAATGACGCCCATAATGGCGGCCATTAATAGGTTAAGAACCATCGCCAGCGTCATCACACCGCCCATGGCAAGGTCACCATAGAGGAAGTAAGTCACAACTCCCATTATTCCCCCCCAGACGACACCATTAATTAAGGCGACACCCAGCTCCCTTAGAAGTAAGAAAGAAAAACTGCCGTTCTGAATTTGGTGTAGGGCAATCGCTCGGACAATCATGGTGATGGTTTGGTTACCGGTGTTACCCCCAATTCCTGCCACAATAGGCATTAAAGCGGCTAACGCGACAAGTTGGGAAATGGTGTCTTCAAAAACACCGATAACACGAGAGGCTACAAATGCGGTACATAGATTGATAGCAAGCCAAGTCCAACGTGTTTTAACGGCTTTCCCTACAGGAGAAAATATATCCTCATCAGGGCTTACCCCCCCCATACGACGAATACTGTTATCATTTTCCTCGTTCATGTTATCAACGATATCTTCAACCGTGAGTCGTCCCATCAAAAGACCATTGCTGTCGACGACAGCGGCGGAGATTAAGTCATAACGTTCGAACGCACTTGCTGCATCTTCCCCTTTTTCGTCGGGTAGGAAGGTCACGGTATCTGCTTTCATGACATCTTTGACAATTTTTTCAGGGGACTGCGTTAAAATTGTAGTAAGAGGAAGTTCCCCTTGAATATAGTTATTGTTATCGACAACGAAAATTTTATCCGTTGCTTCGGGGATTTTTCCACGTTGGCGTAGGTAGCGCTGAACAGTTTTTAACGTAACATTGGGGCGAACGGTGACAAACTCAAAATCCATCATTTGGCCGACGCTGTCTTTGGCATACTGCAAGACTTCACGAATGCGGCTTCTAAGGCTTGGGTCTAAATACGTCAGCAATCGGCGCATGGTATCGCGAGGTAAATGCTCTGCGATATAAGCTTGCTCATCCACATGTAAGTTTGCAACAGCGCGCAAAAGCTCTCGGTCGGACATATCTTTGATTAAGCTATCCCAAACAGAGACAGAGGCTTCGACGAGAACTTCACCGCGATCGTTGTTGTCCACGAGACGCCACAAGGCGAGACGTTCATCATAAGGCAACATTTCAAGAATATCGGCGATATCCGCAGTATGTAGGTCTAGAAGTAATTCTTTTACAGTATTGATTTTTTCACTAAATGCTTTGTCATCAATACCGATGTGTTGATCTTGTTCTACAAGAGCATGGACGAACTCTTCGTCATCCAAAAATATCGACAGGATCTGCTGGCGGATATGCGCCAACTTTTGAGAATGCGGATTAACTGTTGAAGCCGCATCGGTAGAAAAAGCATGTTGTGACATTTTAATCCTTAAAACAAATAAGAGCGCTTAACGCGCTTTTAAATTAATTCGCCTGCGAGCGACGAAACATCCTGCCGCTATTGTCCCTTATCTCAGATATTTATCAAATCGAATGGCGAAATAATAAAGGTCATAGCAGCCGCATTTATTCATTTTCAGCACATATTTTTAATTCCCAGCCTGGGACATCCTCCCAGTAGCCACTCTCTTTTTCAAGGTCAAGTAGCATAAGGGCGTTTCGTGTCAGATATTCTGCAGGCAAAAAGAGTGTCCAGTTACCTTCATCAGTTTCTATTCTTAAAGATGAGGGGGTGGTGGTTGATTGTCTTTGGTTATTTAATAGTACTGACAGCCGTAAAATTTGAATTAACGGCATAAACTGTTTTTTCTTAAATAGATTAAACTTTGGAATATCATCATATTTAATGGCGCGACGATGATTACGAACCAACGTCGCTAAGAGTAATTGTTGCTCTTGATTAAATCCCGGTAAATTGGTGTGTTGCAAAATATAAGCAGAATGACGATGCATACCACTAAGATTAATACTTAAACCCACCTCATGGAGCATGACTGCCCAGATTAAAATAGATTCAAGTTGTGGATTCAGTTGTTTAGGGTTTTGCTTTCCCCATTGATAATAGAGCTCTTCCATGGTTTTCAGTACACGTTTTGCTTGCTCTCTATCAATATTATAGTGTTCTGCAAGACTAAGGGCGGTGCGTTGTCGAATATCTTGATGGCGAAAACGACCTTCCATTTCATACAAAACACCTTCGCGTAATGCACCATCAGACAAGCGTAATTCTTTGATATCTAATGAATCAAATACCGCAATTAAAATGGCTAAACCCGGCACAAAAACTTGCTTCCGTTCATTGGATAGCCCTGGAATACTTAAGGCTGCAAATGATTTATATTTCAATACCATTTGCTTGATTTTTTCGAGTCGTTCCCGAGTGATAACGCCATCTCTTTCGTCCATTTCAAGTAAAACAGCATGAGCCGCTTTAATGGTGCCTGATGCGCCCATGGCGACATCCCAGCGTTGTTTTTTAAATGAAATAGCGGCATTTTCCAGCTTTAAGCAAGCGGCAAGATAGGCACGATTGAAATTTTCTGGTGAGATACTTTCATTGGGGAAATAGGTACGAGCAAAACTCACGCAACCCATTCGACGACTTTCAATTAATAAAGGTTCAAACTTTTCACCGATCACTAACTCAGTTGAACCACCGCCAATATCGATGACTAATTTGCGGCCTTTTTCTGGTTGGGTATGTTCAACGCCCATAAAAATTAAACGCGCTTCTTCTTGGCCTGAAATAATTTCAATTGGGTAGGGGATGATGGCTTTAGCGCGCTGCAAAAAATCTTTTACATTGGTTGCCACTCGCAATGAGTGCGTGCCGACGATACAGACATTTTCAGGTGAGAAACCTTGTAAGCGCTCAGCGAAAAGCGCTAAACAGGCAAGGCCTCTTTCCATGGCTTCTTCACTTAATTCATTGGTTTCACTCAGACCATCGGCAAGATGGACACGCTTTTTTAAACGCGTGAGGACTTGTAATGCACCGTTAACGATACGTGCAATGACCATATGAAAGCTGTTAGATCCCAAGTCAATAGCCGCAATTTCTTGAGGTCTTGGGGTAGAGGTAGTGGTTATTGGCATAGTATCAAGCTCTGGTATCCGGCGTTTCGAGTGACTTCAAATAATCATATACAGCAAGTTGGGCGCGAATTTTGCGCTTATTACCGCGGGGAACATAATGATTACTTAAATCTTTGTCAACATAACGCGCTTTTACAGTATCGTTAAATTGCAGTTCAAGGATATCTAAAACAACTTGTTTGAGGCGAGGATCAACGAGACGAACAGCGACTTCAATACGATAGTCAATGTTACGAGTCATCCAATCAGCAGAAGAAATAAAGACTTGTTCATCACCAGCATTCGAGAAGACATAGACACGATCATGCTCTAAGAAACGGTCAACAATACTGGTGACTTGAATATTTTCGCTATACCCTTGTTGTCCAGTGACTAAAGAACACATTCCACGCACTAATAAGCGGATTTTAACCCCTGCATTTGATGCATCATAAAGTTTGTCTGTTAATTCCTTATCAACCAAATTATTTATTTTTAATGTAATGCCGCTAGGCAAACCCGCGAGGGCATTTTCGATCTCTTGGTCGATAAGTTGATTTAATTTGGTGCGTGTATTTTGTGGTGAAACCATCAAATTATTAAAGCTCACCGGGCGATATGGATTTTCAATAAAATTAAATACGCGTCGAACCTCATTGGTGATTTCTTCATTTGCGGTAAGTAATGAATAGTCAGTGTAAAGGCGGGCAGTTTTTTCGTTAAAATTACCGGTTCCAATGTGGGCATAGCGGATGATTTCGCCATTTTCCATGCGTGAAATAATAAATAATTTGGCGTGAATTTTAAGTCCCGGCGCAGAGAAAATAACATGTACGCCCGCTTCCGTGAGTCTTTTTGCCCAATGAATATTCGCGGCTTCATCGAAGCGTGCTTGTAATTCCACGACAACAGTGACTTTTTTACCGTTATGCGCAGCATGGATCACGGAATCAATGATGCGAGAATCTTTGGCAACGCGATAAATATTAATTTTTATTGACAACACATTCGGGTCAAAAGAAGCTTGCCTGAGTAATTCTAATGTATGTTCAAAGGTGTAATAAGGGTAATAAAGTAGAACATCACGTTCACGAATTGCATCAAAACCATTACGGAAATTATCAAACCAGCGGTGACGTAATCGTGGTAATGGCTTATTTAATAAGTATTTACTTCCTTCATTTGGGAAATTAATAAAATCTTTAAAGTTATGATAACGGCCACCGGCAATCACCGAGTCATCGTTGGATAACCCCAATTTTTCACGTAGCAATGCAACCATTTCATCAGGCATATCACGTTGATAAACAAAACGCACAGGCTCTGCGGTTAGGCGCTGTTTCAAGGTTGATGACATGATTTCAAGTAAACTGGATTCCATTTCTGTTGCAATATCATATTCTGCATCACGGGTCATTTTCATTGAGTAGGCGTTTAATTCGTCGTAGTCGAAAAAGCCTTTGAAAATTTCATCAAGGGTATAACGCAAAATGTTATCAATTAGCACCATTGATTTGCGACGTTTTGGCATTTCCGGGGGAAGATTCACAAAACGTGGCACTTTATCTGAAGGGATCTCGAGTAACGCATACTGAACCTTGCTGCTATTGATAATTTCAACAGCGAGATAGGTATAGTCATCTTTTAAAAATTCGACTAAATCCGTATCAGGATTAATTAATATCGGTGTGATGTGCTGGCGTAAATTCTGCCGAAAATATTGGCGTAGCCAAATTTGTTGACGCGGTGAAATTTGCCGTTCATTAATTAAAAAGATTTGATTACGAGCCATTTCAAGCAGGAGGTCATTGTATAAAACGTCAAACTCTTGTTCTTGTTTGGCAACTTTAGATTGAATGCGTTTGAGCAAGTGGCGTGAACTACTTGCCGAGCCACGTTCTTCATTAATTAGGATCCGACGTTTTACATCCGCAAAACGCACCTTATAAAATTCATCCAAATTATTGGAATAAATGCCCAAAAAACGCATTCGCTCAATAAGAGGGTTACGCTTATCCGCTGCTTCTTGTAAAACACGCTCGTTAAAAGCCAGCCAGCTTAACTCTTTTTCATGATAGAGACGTTCTTGGGACATTGTTGCTCCGTAATGGGATCATTTTATAACGATGGATTAATCTACCCTTACTAAATGCGCTGCTTAATTGCCGCATTCTTACTGACAACGCTTTCCGGGTTATCAGATTGTTTTTTCATCTCAAAATATTGCTTTTGAAAAACGCACATGCGAATTGCAGTATGATAGCGACCATTAACAAAAAATTCGTCAATGAGTTCGCCTTCAGTATGAAAGCCGAGTTTATTATAGATATGAATGGCTTTAATATTTTCTTTATCGACGATCAGATACAGCTTATATAAATTCAGTACTGAAAATGCATAATCCATCGCCAATTTTGCGGCTCGGGTAGCATAGCCATGACCTTGGTAATATGGCGCTATGATTATCTGAAACTCAGAGCGGCGGTGAATATAATCAATTTCAACTAACTCGACTAAACCGATTTTCTCGCTATTATTTTCAACAATAAAGCGTCGTTCGGATTGGTCATGAATATGTTTATCGTAAAGATCACTTAGCTCAACAAAGGCCTCATAGGGCTCTTCAAACCAGTAACGCATTACACTGGCATTATTATCGAGTTGATGAATAAACGCTAAATCTTCACGTTCAAGTGGGCGCAACCTAAACGGATGAACTTGCCCGGTAGTCATAAAACACCTCTGTGATTGTTTAAATACAAAATTATGTAGAGCTAATATTTGATTAAAAAACTAATAGTTTAGCTCTTGGTTAAGGATAACACTTATTTGCAATAAAATAATGACACAAAGCAGAGAGTTTATTTTCATGGCGAAGTTTTATTCATTTTCTGTATAAAATGCACTTGTTCTTATACAAAATAAAGACAATAAAGGGTGGAGATCGCGCTCCACCCTTTATTAAAATATTAAGCCATCATTCACTGTCATGGCCCTGTAGTGGCAGTATATTGCCATCTAAAATGGCTTTACCATTAATCATCGACAGGCGTCCACTGACAAACCATTGAACAACAATAGGGTAAATATTATGTTCCTGTACTTTTACGCGCTCAATGACATCATCTTCGGTATCTTCAGCGAAGAGGGGGACTTTAGCTTGTAAAATAACCGGGCCACCATCGAGTTCTTCAGTCACAAAGTGAACTGATGTGCCATGCTCGTTATCGCCATTTTCGATTGCTTTACGGTGGGTATGCAACCCGGGGTATTTGGGCAGTAAAGAAGGGTGAATATTGAGCATTTTCCCCGTGAAGTGTTTGACGAAGTTGGGGGTCAAAATACGCATAAAACCAGCCAGCACCACCAAATCAGGCTGATATTGCTCAATAATATCGAGCAAAGCGGCATCGTACTCTTCACGGCTTGTATACGTTTTAGCATTAAGGCAAACCGCAGGGATCTCTGCCGTTTGTGCACGAACAAGCCCGTAGGCATTGCTCTGGTTGCTCACTACCGCCACAATTTCAGCATTGATGGTGCCATTATGGCAGCCATCAATCATGGATTGTAAGTTACTACCACTTCCGGAAATGAGAACAACAATTTTTTTCATTAGCGGATCACAACCTGCTCTTCACCGACAGGTAGCTGGCCAATGGTGCCAATCTGCCAAGCCTTTTCACCTAATGCACTGAGCAGTTGAAGTGCTGATTCAACTTCAGTTTGTGGTAATGCAATAATGATCCCGACACCACAGTTAAAGGTACGATACATTTCATGAGTGGTGACATCACCTGCTTGTTGTAACCATTCAAATACTGCCGGCCATTGCCAGCTTTTTCCGTCAATAATGGCTTGAGTATTATCAGGTAGAACACGCGGAATATTCTCCCAAAAACCACCACCGGTAATGTGTGCAATTGCGTGGATATCATTCTTAGCAATCAGTTCAAGCACATTTTTCACATAAATACGTGTAGGTTCTAATAAGTGGTCTGCTAATGATTTCCCCACTAACTGGGTAATTTCAGGATCAGTTTTGCTCACTTCAAGAATTTTACGGACTAATGAATAGCCGTTCGAATGAGGGCCACTAGAAGCTAATGCGATTAATGCATCGCCTGCGCTAACTTTGGTACCATCAATAATTTCAGAGCGTTCAACGACACCCACGCAGAAGCCAGCAACATCATAGTCTTCACCATGATACATACCCGGCATTTCCGCGGTTTCACCACCGACTAAGGCACAACCCGATTGCTTACAACCTTCAGCGATCCCCGTAATTACACTCGCGGCGGTATCCACATCCAGCTTACCTGTTGCATAGTAATCGAGGAAAAACAGGGGCTCAGCACCTTGTACAATTAAGTCATTAACACACATGGCAACAAGGTCAATCCCGATGGAATCATGACGTTTTAAATCCATTGCGAGGCGGAGTTTTGTACCCACACCATCAGTGCCTGAAACTAAAATAGGTTCACGGTATTTTTGTGGTAGGGAACATAATGCGCCAAATCCACCCAACCCTCCCATCACTTCTGGGCGACGAGTTTCTTTTACCACACCTTTAATACGTTCAACCAGAGCATTACCTGCATCAATATCGACACCGGCATCTTTATAGCTGAGAGAGGTTTTATCAGTCACTACGGCCCCCAAGGCAATTACGTTTTTGGAAAAATGAACTATGTTTAACGATATTCTAACAGGCAAAGCAAACGTTTGCGATAGCTTTATGATTGAAAACTTATCTCTGATATTCTTCAGATTATCGCGGTGTTAGCGATATCGCATTGCTCACCTGCAAGATAAATTGTTTCAGCTATACTATTTTCAACTAAAGATAGTCTATTCGCTTATATTTTGACCTAAGTCAATCGCTAACTAGTGGCAATCCTTGTTAAAAGAGGTATAATCCGGCGATTTTTTTGTCCGCCGGCGTCTTAAAAAGTAGGAGAAACCCATGAAGATCGTTGAGGTAAAACACCCTCTCGTTAAACATAAACTCGGCCTGATGCGAGATCATGACATAAGCACTAAACGCTTTCGTGAGCTGGCCTCAGAGGTTGGTAGCCTACTAACTTATGAAGCAACCGCTGACCTAGAAACTGAAAAAGTAACTATTGCTGGTTGGTGTGGTCCTGTAGAAATAGAACAAATCAAAGGTAAGAAAATAACAGTTGTGCCAATTCTCCGTGCAGGTATTGGTATGATGAATGGTGTTTTAGATAGTATCCCAAGTGCACGTATCAGTGTGGTAGGTGTTTATCGTGATGAAGAAACACTGCAACCTGTCCCATATTTCCAGAAATTAGTTTCAAATATCAATGAGCGTATGGCGCTAGTTGTTGACCCAATGTTGGCAACAGGTGGTTCTATGATTGCAACTATTGATCTGCTGAAAAACTCAGGCTGTACGTCAATCAAAGTATTAGTGCTTGTCGCAGCACCGGAAGGTATTGCGGCGTTAGAAGCTGCTCACCCTGATGTTGAATTGTATACTGCTTCAATTGATGAATATTTAAATGAAGAAGGGTATATCGTTCCGGGTCTTGGAGACGCAGGCGATAAAATATTTGGTACTAAATAATAATTAGCCGACTTTGTAGTCGGCTTTTTTTTAATAAAAAATTAGTATAAATGTGATTTATTTATAAATTTAATTTACTTTGTGATGCACTCAATAAACGGGGTGTGAATTGAGGTGGGTTAAGCTGAAAGGGGATAAAATAAAATGACACGTCGCACGATCGGTGTTGAAGAAAGACCACCACTACTACAAACCATACCGCTGAGTTTTCAACATTTGTTTGCCATGTTTGGCGCAACCGTTATCGTACCGATTTTGTTTGGTGTTAACCCTGCAACCATATTGTTGTTCAATGGTATCGGGACATTGTTATATTTATTTATCTGTAAAGGCCAAATTCCTGCCTATTTAGGGTCAAGCTTTGCCTTTATTTCCCCAGTATTAATTTTACTGCCGTTAGGTTATGAACTTGCCCTTGGCGGGTTTATTATTTGCGGGGTATTATTTTGTGTTGTTGCCTTGATCGTTAAAGTCGCCGGCAGAGGCTGGATTAATGTGATGTTTCCACCGGCAGCGATGGGCGCAATTGTGGCAGTTATCGGTCTGGAATTAGCGCAAACCGCCGCGAGTATGGCAGGGTTATTACCTAAAGAAGGGGTACCTGTCGAATCTTCAACATTGATTATCTCCATCACCACCTTATCGGTCACTATTTTATGTGCGGTCGTTTTTCGTGGGTTTTTATCGATCATTCCAATTTTGATTGGTTTCTTATCAGGCTACGCACTGTCTTATTTTATGGGCATTGTTGATTTTACGCCGGTAATTGAAGCCCCTTGGTTTGCTATTCCCACTTTCTATACGCCACGTTTTGAATGGTTTGCGATATTAACGATTTTACCTGCGGCGCTGGTGGTGATTGCCGAGCACGTTGGTCACTTAGTGGTAACCGCAAATATTGTTGAGCGTGATTTAATGAAAAGCCCAGGTTTGCATCGCTCGATGTTTGCTAATGGCTTCTCTACCGTGATTTCAGGTTTTTTTGGTTCAACACCCAATACCACTTACGGTGAAAATATTGGTGTTATGGCGATTACCAAAGTATATAGCACATGGGTTATCGGTGGTGCAGCCATCATTGCCATCTTATTATCTTGTGTCGGAAAACTTGCTGCGGCGATTCAACTTGTACCGGTACCTGTGATGGGCGGTGTATCATTATTACTTTACGGCGTAATTGGTGCATCAGGGATCCGAGTCTTAATTGATTCAAAAGTGGATTACAATAAACCTCAAAATCTTATTTTAACCTCTGTTATTTTGATTATTGGGGTGAGTGGTGCGGTAATCCATATTGGGCAAGCAGAATTAAAAGGAATGGCATTAGCGACAATTGTTGGTATTGCAATGGCGCTGCTTTTCCGGTTCATCACGTTTGTTCGACCAGAAAAACAATTTGTGACCGCAGAACTTGAAGAAGTCGATACCAATAAAAAATAATGCGGGCTTAACTTAAATTAATTGCCGGTTTGGCGAAAGCGCCGGCAATTGGAATTCTTACTGTTCATCTATCCCTGTAATTTATGGTAAACTTATTCGCGTTAATTGATTTGCACAGTCAGAGGTGCTTCTGAACACACCATCACAGCTTTCACTACCACTTTATCTACCCGATGATGAAACCTTCGCTAGTTTTTATGCGGGAGAAAACGATGCATTGCTGTCGGCAATTAAATCGGCTATTCATCAGCCTCATGGGAGTTATATCTATTATTGGTCTCGTGAAGGGGGTGGTAAGAGTCATTTATTGCATGCAGCTTGTGGTGAATTGTCAGAGCAGGGCATTGCAGTTGGCTATGTGCCATTAGATAAACGGGCATATTTTGTGCCTGAAGTGCTTGATGGTATGGAAAATTTATCACTGGTATGTATTGATAATATTCAATGCATTGCGGGTGATGAAGAGTGGGAAATGGCTATCTTTAATTTGTATAACCGTATTTTAGAAATAGGGCGCACATGCTTATTAATTACGGGGGATAGGCCACCAAGACAAATTGATTTAGCACTGCCTGATTTAGCGTCTCGTCTGGATTGGGGGCAAATTTATAAACTGCACCCACTGAGCGATGAAGATAAAATTTGTGCGCTACAGTTACGTGCCAGAATGCGTGGATTTGAGCTTCCAGAAGATGTTTGTCGTTTTGTATTAAAGCGATTGGATAGAAAAATGGGGACGCTGTTTGATATCTTGAATAAACTGGATCACGCGTCCATTGTTGCTCAGCGAAAACTCACCATTCCGTTTGTTAAAGATACCCTTAAACTGTAATGAAATTGGCAGTAAATAGACTGCCAATTATGGTCATTAAAGAATTTCCGTCACCTGTTCCGGTGGGCGTCCCAGCTTTGCTTTCTCCCCATTGACCACGATAGGGCGCTCAATTAATTTTGGGTTTTCATGCATTGCTTTGATCAACTGTTCTTGCGTTAATGAGTCATCATTAAGACTTAATTCTTTATATAATGTTTCTTTCGTTCGCATTAATTGACGCGCATCTTTAAAGCCGAGCATTTTCAGTAATTTTTTAATTTCAGAGACTGAAGGCGGCGTTTTTAAATATTCAATCACCGTTGGTGTAATACCTTTGTCTTCTAATAGACTCAAGGTTTCTCGGCTTTTTGAGCAACGGGGATTATGGTAAATCTTAATAGTATCCGTCATTTTTTTTCCTTACGGTTTGGCATTACTGTCGCGTAATTGCAGTCTTCTCAATTCATCAATACGTGCATCGTAGCGTTGTTGTTCATAACTGCCCAATTTGCTTTTTCGGCTAGCATCGCTTAAGTAATTGATTGCATTATCATAGTTACCTCTAAGTGCCATCCCCTCGGCGTAGGCAGCGAGTTCTTCATTACGATTTCCTTGCTTAGCGGAAGCCTCTGCTAACAGATCCCAGCCAATAGGATCATCAGGGTAATCAAAGGTATATTTGTTCAAAAGTTTGCTGGCATCTTTATACTGATGATTATTAATCATGGCATTAGCTAGGTTAACCATAAACACCGTATTTTTAGGCGATTTCGTCAATGCATTTTGTAATCGTGTCACGGCTTGGCCTACGCGATGTTGTTCAATATCGATATCCGTCATGCTATCGATAAACCATGGGTTATCAGGCTGTTTGGCTAATAGCTCACTGATGATTTTACCCGCTTCGGCGTATTTTTTATCTTGAGAAAGCTGAAGGGCTTGGCCATATTGTGCCGCCATTTGTTCTTGTGCAGTGCCTTTACTGTAGTTATCAATGATCTGATCCAATGCATTTTTTTGGTCGACACTATACATGGACAGTATACGTACCCGGGCTAACATAAAATCAAATGAAGATGGCGCACTCACTTTAGGGTACTGATTCGAACGGTTACGGGCATCCGCTAAACGGCTATCAGGTAATGGGTGAGTTAATAAAATTTCAGGAGGCTTAGACATATAACGCGTTTGGTCTGACATGGTTTGCATGAAATCAGCCATCGCGTGAGGGTCAAAGCCTGAGCGTCTAAGTGTTTGTAAGCCAATTCGGTCAGCTTCTTGCTCATTAGCTTGAGTAAAGCTAATCATACCTTGTTGTACACCCGCCATGGTTCCGGTGAGTGCCGCAAATCCGGCTTGAGGATTTGCCATAATTAACAGCAATGAACCAATGGTGCCAGCAATCGCAAGGGGCGTTGTACTTTTCTGGTCTTCCATCATTCGTGCGAGATGGCGTTGAGTTACGTGAGAAATTTCGTGAGCCATTACCGATGCAAGTTGGCTTTCATTTTGACTATAACGAAATAGCGCCGAGTGGAGTACCACATTGCCGCCAAAATAGGCATAAGCATTAATATTGGGATTATTAACCAGATAAAACTTAAACGGTGTTTTAACTGAGTCTGCATTTTTCACCAAACGCATGCCCAGTTTGTTAATGTATTGAGTCAATAACGGGTCATAAATCAGTGGTGTACTCGCACGGATTTGACGGGTAATCGCATCGCCCATGATGATTTCTTGGTTAATGCTAAGAGTACCACCGGCGGTAGTGCCTATATCCGGCAGGGTATCTTCAACATTACTGTATGCAGGCAATACGGCGCCATTGAGTAGCGCTGTCATCATCAAAGCCAAGAGTGGATATTTCAATTTTTTAGTCATGGAGCAATTGTATCCCGTACAGCAATATGAAAATCGAATTAATTAGGAGATATGATAGCAAAAGCTATCGTAAAATCTGTTATTAGGTATAATTTTCGATAATTTAGGAACTGTCCTTTGCATTGATGCCCCAGGAGCCAACGAATGCTGGAATTGTTTTTACAGTGGTATCGCCGACGTTTTGCCGATCCACAAGCTGTTGCACTTTTTACTTTGCTTGTTATTGGCTTTCTTATCCTCTTCTTTTTCAGCAGTATACTGGCTCCATTGCTGGTGGCAATTGCGTTAGCTTATTTACTTGAATGGCCGACACATTTGCTTGAACGAATAGGGTTATCCCGTGTTGTTGCTGTGAGTATTATTTTGACCTTATTTGCGGGAATTAGTGCCATGGTTATTTTATTCATTGCACCGACAGCATGGCAACAAGGAATTAATTTAGTCGTTGATTTACCAACGATGGTGAATCATTTCAATGAATTTGCCAAAAAACTTCCCGAACAGTACCCTGCATTAGTTGATGTTGGCATTGTTGACATGATGGCCGATAATTTACGTAATCGATTATCAGGTGTTGCGGATTCGGTCGTTAAGGCCTCTGTCGCCTCATTAATCGGTATGTTTACTTTAGCTATTTATCTGGTTTTAGTGCCATTGATGATGTTTTTCTTGCTAAAAGATAAAGAAAAAATTGGCAAAAGTTTTTTGAAATTATTACCGAAAAATCGGTTGTTAGTTAGCAAGGTTTGGTTGGAAATGAATCAGCAAATTACCAATTATTTACGCGGTAAAGTGACTGAAATGGTGATTGTAGGCGTTTGTACTTACTTGTGTTTTGCTTATTTTGACTTGCGTTATGCGGTGCTTTTATCTGTGCTGGTCGGTATTTCTGTTCTTATTCCCTATATTGGTGCAGTGGCTGCGACAATCCCTGTTGTACTGGTGGCACTATTTCAATGGGGTATTGGCAGTGACTTCTGGACATTAATTATTGTTTATTTAGTTATTCAAGGGCTTGATAGCAATATTGTTGTTCCACTTTTATTTTCAGAGGCGGTAAATTTACACCCGTTAGTGATTATCTTGTCAGTTGTGATTTTTGGCGGGCTATGGGGTTTTTGGGGCGTGTTTTTTGCGATTCCATTGGCGACGCTGATTAAAGCTGTGATTAATGCATGGCCACAGGACGTAACCGATACTGAAAGTATAGAGAGCCTAGAGAAATCAGGTAAATCTGAATAGAATAGTGGCTTAAAAAAGAAGGGTTGTGTGCGATAACCACAACCCGATAAATATTAAATTATGGGTGGGCGTTTAAATAAGCCATGACGATTTCATGGTGATTACTGGTTTTGAAATCATCAAATACATGCTCTATATTGCCGGTGGCATCAACGAGGAAACTGATACGGTGAATACCGTCGTAGGTTTTCCCCATAAATTGTTTTTCTCCCCAGACGCCAAATTGCTCACAAACCTGATGGTCTTCATCCGAGAGTAAAGTGAAGTTTAACATCTCTTTTTCAGCGAAACGCGCCAATTTTTCTGGTTTATCGGTGCTGATACCTAAAACTTCAACATCTTTAGCTTTTAGTGTATCCATATCATCACGTAGGCCACACGCCTGAACGGTGCAACCTGGCGTCATCGCTTTAGGGTAAAAATAAACTAAGACACGCTGACCTTGATAATCAGAAAGATTGACTTGCTCACCATCTTGGTCAGGAAGGCTAAATTGGGGGGCCTTATCACCGGCTTTCAATGGGTTCATTACATGTATCTCCGTTAACTCTGCATGTTGGGGTTATTAACAATGCTGATATTGCCTTTAGCACTTAGCATTGCACATAGTTGTTGAAAATTGTTCTTTATAATAATGCCATTATCGTCCAACGGATCATGCGCAGTAATCTGAATTTCCAGTTGAGCAGGCAAATCATTATTAGCTGGTTGAGTTTTAGAAACAAGCTCTGCGATATTACATTGTTGGGTTGTGAATAAATTTGTGAATTGCTCAACAATTCGAGGAGCATCATCGACAACAACATTAACAGTGACTGTTGATGGGTAATAAGTCGTTTGCACGCTTTGGGTTCTTTTCATCACAATGAGTAGTTCAAGCTCTGCGCCTTTCAGTGGCAACGTTGCTTCTAATTGCGCGATAGCGTTCCAACCTCCAGATAGCATCATAATGAAAGTAAACTCTTCACCAAACATGGCGAGGCGACTATCTTCAATATTGCAATCACATTCGCTAACAAGGCGAGTGATAGTATTTACAATGCCTGGACGATCTGTTCCCAGCGCAGTAATAACAAGAAATTGCTGTTCAGTCTTAGGCAAAGTCTATTCCTTATTCATATATGGCATCAGGTCTTATTCAGAAGAACAAATTCTAATGAAAAGCTGATTTTAGATATTGGTAAGGAAACCATAAAAAGTTGAATCTGCCAAGGGGAGTGACTCACTCTTGCGAGAAATATCAGCGAATTATTACTTCTATTTAAGTTTATGATGCTAGCATTAACAAAATTCATTAAAATCTTGCGTTTGAGTGGTTTTCTTCTGTGAAATGAAAAAGTAACATGGGGGTTCAACTATTTAAGGGGTATCGACATGGCTAATGGAAACGCAAACTACAAAGATTTTTTAACGGGAAGCATTGTTGCAGTTATTACACCAATGGATTCGGCGGGTCGTTTAGACAAACAAAGCTTGAAAAAGTTGGTTGATTATCATGTCGAAAGCGGAACATCTGCCATTGTTTCTGTGGGCACAACCGGTGAGTCAGCAACATTAACCCATAAAGAGCATGTTGAGGTTGTGAAAGCGACCCTCGAGCTTGCTGATGGCCGTATCCCAATTATTGCAGGCGCAGGTGCCAATGCGACTGCAGAAGCCATTTCATTGACTAAAGACTTTGAAAACAGTGGTGTAGTTGCTTGTCTGACGGTGACGCCTTATTATAATAAACCATCACAAGAAGGGCTGTATCAGCATTTTAAAGCAATATCAGAAAACACCAGCTTGCCTCAAATTCTTTATAATGTACCATCACGTACTGGTTGTGATTTATTACCAGAAACCGTGGGGCGTTTAGCTAAATTAGCAAATATTGTTGCAATTAAAGAAGCAACAGGGAACTTAGCAAGGGTTCACCAAATCAAAGAACTGGTTGATGATAATTTTGTGCTGCTAACTGGCGATGATGCAACGGCGCTTGATTTCATGCAACTCGGCGGAAAAGGCGTTATTTCAGTCACCTCTAACGTTGCCGCTGCACAAATGGTAAAAATGTGTGACTTAGCGCTTGCGGGCAAATATACTGAGGCTCGTGAATTAAATAAACGACTGATGGGGCTGCATCTTCAGTTATTTGTTGAACCAAATCCAATTCCAGCGAAATGGGGTTGCCACCGTCTTGGCCTGATTTCAGATGATACTTTACGGTTACCAATGACACCGTTAACCGCATCAGGTCAGCAGAAGGTAGAGGAAGCTTTGAAGCTCGCTGGATTACTGTAAAACTTAGGGAATTTTAATGGCAACATTATTGCAAAAATCGAAGGTTATGAAGGTTGCTGGCCTGTCACTTGTTGTGTTACTGGCAGCCTGCTCCAGCGATCAGCGCTATAAACGTCAGGTCAGTGGTGATGAAGAATATCTCAATGCTGCGCCATTGAAAGTGTTGAATGCGCCTCAGGGAATCACATTGCCAGCTCAAAATGGTGAATATGATATCCCTAAAGCAACATCAACAGGGGCGGTAGGGAAAGCACTTGATATTCGTCCACCAATTCTGACGATTTCGCAATTATCTGGCTCACGGACAGAAGATAGCGCGGATGCAAGTCGTTTGTTGCTAGAAAATACACCTGAAAACAGCGCGTTGTGGTCTCAAGTGGCGATGATTTTGGAACAAAGAAATATTCCAGTTTCATCGAAAGATGATGGTTCTCGCTCAATTGATACCGACTGGGTGAAATGGGAACGCGCCGATGAAAATGTGCCAATTGAAACTCGCCATAAAGTGAGCGTTCAGCCCGAAAATGGCATGATTGCACTGACCGTTACAAGCTTAGGTATGCGTCAAGGCACTGAAACGATTACAGATGTTGTTGAAATTCAACGTTATAACAAATTATTGTTAAATGAGCTAACTGACAACCTGTACGCTTTACGTGATACCGCAAATAAAGGTAGCATTCAAAATGCCTATGGCATTATTGATGTTCAAACTGGCAGTGATGATACCGGTTTACCGCTGATTGTTGTCCGCGCACCGTTTGATGCTGTGTGGGAACGTTTGCCGCATACATTGGAAAGTGTGGGCATGAAAGTCGGTGATCGCACCCGTTCAACAGGTTCGGTCATGGTAACGTATAAAGGCTTGAGCAGCTCTGAATGGCAAGCGCTGGGTATTGATGACCCATCGGTGCCTGAAGCTGACTATAAAGTGCAAGTGGGTGATTTGAATAACCGTAGTAGTCTACAGTTTATCAATACCAAAGGCGTGCCTTTAACTCAGAAACAAAATGATGAAATGGTCGCAGCGTTGAAAGCGGCTTTCAGTAAAGCGCCTGCGAAAAAATAATCATTTGATTGTTTATTAGCTTATTTGCGAAAACCGTAATTCAGATAAACTGAATTACGGTTTTTTTGTATTTAGAAATTAAAAAGGTGTGTCTATCGAGTCTAATTAGAGATAGACAGAGGGTAAATGGATGTTCTTTACTCCCCGTTCCGATAATTGCTTCGCAAAGAATTCAATTTCTTGCTGCTGGGCGCTTTGCCAATCTTTCGCGATACCTTTAACCCCATGCGTTTGAAATGCATTAATTTTGATACGTACACTTTCTGGGAAAGCTGCCAATAAGACCGATAGCGCATCAATATTTTCAAGGTAATCAGTTATATTAGGAATAAAAAGCAGTCGAAGCTCATAAAGCTTGTTATGTTTCGCTAATAACGCAATGGTTTCTAGAACCTGTTGATTATTTTTTCCCGTTAATGATAGTGCGGTTTCAGCTGACCATGCCTTGAGATCGATCATCGCGCCATCCATGTAGTCCATGACTTTAAGCCAACCGGTTTGGCTTAAATACCCATTGCTATCAATAAAGCAGGTCAAGTGCTTCAATTGTGGTTGCTGTTTAATGGCTTTAAACAGCGCAATAATAAAGGGTAATTGTTGTGTTGCCTCTCCGCCACTTACGGTAACTCCGGTTAAAAATGCACTGTGCTTAGTCATCACCGCCAATATTTGTTCGACACTATAATGTAATGTCATTGGGCTGGCATTGAGTGTACAGGTCTGCAAGCAGGTATCACATTGTTGGCAAATATCAGCTTGCCAATTAATCTTACTATCATTAATAGAAAGTGCACCGTGAGGGCATGTCACGGCGCAATCCCCACAATGGTTACATAGTGCCATTGTGTAGGGATTGTGACAGTTAAGGCACCGAAGATTGCAGCCTTGTAAAAATAAGACTAAGCGGTTACCGGGGCCATCAACACAAGAAAATGGCAGTATTTTATTTATCGTAGCGCATCGATTGTTCACGGCTAATAACTCGTGGTTGGCGATTTAAAATATGACAATTCTCTGCGGCTTCATCCCCAAGCCAAGTGGTATTGATCCGTGAGCCTTGCTCTTTAAATTTCTTGATATCAGAGAGTCTCACCATATAACCGGTGACTCGCACAAGGTCATTACTGGCGACGTTAGCGGTAAATTCACGCATTCCATGGGCAAAAGCACCTTTACATAGCTGCATTAAGGCTTGTGGATTTTGTTTAATGGTTTCATCGACGGTTAAAATATCACTGACACCCGAAACATAGTATTGGTGGTGAGGTGCGACAGCCATGATATGGTCAACAGGGTTTGGCTCCTCCCCATAAGGGATCCTCACACCCGGTGTTGTGTCTTTATCTGAGCTTATGCCTGATTGAGCGTGTAGCATTGCTCTTTGGTTAACGCCGTAAGTAACAGGCGTAGCATCGACATAATCACTTAATTGGTGGCTAATCTGGTAGGCAAGGGATAAGGCTTGCGAATCGGGGGCATATGTTGCGTTGATGCCATCTTTCTCCATCAAAATATTGACCGCTTCTGCCATACCGAAGATCCCAAACATAGGGGCAAAGCGCTCAGGCTGAATAAGTCCTTCATGAACAAGAAAGCTGGATTGAAAAAAGTTTGATTCTTCATATAAAAAAGCAGTACGACGTTCGATTAGTTCATGTTGATACTGGCAGTATTTAGGGAGTTGCTGAGTCAGAAAATCATCGCTATTCGCGCTGCGCAGAGCCACTTCACGTAAATTAATACGAGACAGAGTACTTCCACCGCCACAAAGGGGTAGGGAGTTATAACAGCTGACAATGCCATAACCTTGGTTATCAAATGCGGCGGTATGAATAACATCATTTGCAATATGGGGTTTACTGCATTTACAAATATTATCAATAGCTTGTAAGAATAGTGATTCAGGGGTACGTTCAGCGTTGTACATAAAGGTTAAGTTAGGTGCAACCTGCTGTAATTGTGCATCAATCTTTAAAATGAGACGGCAAATCACGGAGTCTTCAGGGCCAATATTGGCATGCATAAAGGCATCTGGCAGGGTTCTATCAAGCATAATCCAAAAATGTTTAAGTTTTTTATACAGCTGTTCTTCTGTTTGATCAAAAACATAGGGCATCAACAATCTATCTAAATAACCGAGGAAGACAGGAAGTCCGGTGACTGAAGGGACGTGATGATAGAGGATCATCAGCATATTAAGTGCATCATCGAAATCTTGTGCAGGTTCAAGCTCAAGGTACTCAGAACCCTGTTTTAAAAAACGTTCATAGTCAGGCAGGACATAGCGAGGTTTGTAAGGGGCATGACCCTCATACATATCACAGATAACACGCTCGCTTAATGCTTGTTCAGTTTGCTCACTTAACGATAAGTAAGGGATATTATTTTCCGCTTCTAATGACAAAAAATGGGCTTTTTGTTTTGGTGATAAATTTTTGTCAGTTGCAATTTGAAGGCAATGAGCTTGGTAATCAGTCAATGGGGTATTACGTTTCATTATCGAATTCCTATTTTATAAGTGGCACTGAAACTAAAGAGCCAAGAAAAAACTGGCGAGTGCGGCACTCATTAAGTTTGATAGGGTTCCTGCACAAACGGCTTTAAAGCCAAGTTGAGCAACGTCTTTTCGGCGACTTGGTGCAAGGCTACCAATACCACCAAGTAAAATAGCGACTGCGGATATATTGGCAAATCCACATAAAGCAAAAGAGATGACAGCCTTAGTATGTTCAGATAACACGACTAATCCAGCGGCAGCGACATCGGCATCAGGGTGTAAATAGGGGCTAAGATTCGAGTAAGCGACAAACTCATTAAGAATAAATTTTTGGCCGATTAATGAGCCAGCAAAGTTGGCTTCAGACCAAGGGATCCCAAGTAGATAAGCCACCGGAGAGAAAACCCAGCCGAGTATTAGTTCTAAGGATAATTGCGGGTAATCAAACAAAGAGCCCGCGTAGCCAAGTAAACCGTTTAGCATGGCAATCAATGCAATAAAAGCCAGCAACATTGCACCGACATTCATGGCAAGTTGCATACCAGAAGCAGCGCCTCCTGCGGCAGCATCTATCAGGTTGGCGGGTTTTTCATAGCCAGCATCATGCTCTGCTATCTCTTCACTTGACATGACTTTTTCAGTTTCAGGGAGTAATAGTTTGGCAAAAAGTAACCCTCCCGGTGCCGCCATAAAGGATGCCGCGAGAAGGTATTCAAGTTTTACGCCAAGTAATGCGTAGCCTGCGAGGATTGACCCCGCAATTGATGCTGCCCCTCCACACATTACAGCAAATAATTCAGAACGAGTCATGGTTGGAAGATAAGGGCGTATTACGAGAGGTGCTTCAGTTAAACCGACAAAAATATTCGCTGTTGCCGAAAGGGATTCGGTTCGCGATGTGCCAAGCAATTTGTGTAAGCCACCACCAATGATATTAATGATGACCGTCATGATCCCGAGATAATATAGCACAGCAATTAATGAAGAAAAAAACACGATAGCCGGTAAAACACGTAGCGCAAATACAAAACCAGCGCCGCCAAAAAGATCAAACATCTTATCGGAGACCAGCCCACCAAAGATAAAATCAGTGCCAACTTGTCCGTAAGAAATAATACTCGATACCCCGTCAGATAACGCGGCTAGAGCTCTACGACCCGCAGGAATGTACAGTACAAAAGCACCGAGAGTGGCCTGCAAAATAAATGCGCCAATCACGGTTCGTAAATTAATTTGTCTGCGGTTTGATGAAAATAAAACCGCAACACTGATTAAAACCATCATTCCGATAATACTGGTTAAAATTGGCATAAAGTCCCTTAAGTACCCAGCTTGTTTCAAGTCATTTGCTTGGCGTTGATTGTGCTTAAAATATTGATTATCGTCCGCCTGTAGCTCGAATTATTGGGGAATAGATCCGTTGTCTATCAAAGATGTAATCGTAATTTGACGTGGAGTAACTTGATTAGAATCAAATAAAGGTAATAGGCCACAAATTGATGTGAAAATTTGCAACACCAAGCTAAATATTGACGAATAGTCACGCAAATAACCATTTTTGCTATTGACAATAATTTCGTTATTTAAAACGGCAATAACCCTATTCACGAAAGATTAATTAACGTAAACAATAAGGATTAAAATAATGGACAAAAAATCAGTGTTTATCGCTAAGTAATCGTTTGCGTCTATGCGCTATTTTTATTATCATAATTAGCAGTTAACGATAAAATATTGAATATCAGGTAGTTAGATAATTATTCCGAAATATACTGTAAGCGACTGATACAGAGCAGAAAATTAACAATGAACCTTGCCCACGTTATCACTGTTCTCTTGTTACTTATCTGAATCTGCTAAGCAGGTTGATATCCTTTTTAGTTTAATCACATCTCTGGAGTGCATAAGATGCAAAAGAAAGCTGAGTTGTATCGTGGAAAGGCAAAAACTGTCTATACCACCGAGGATCCTGAACTGTTGATTCTGGAGTTCCGTAATGATACATCAGCACTTGATGGTGAGCGTATCGAGCAATTTGATCGTAAAGGCATGGTGAATAATAAGTTTAACCATTTCATTATGACTAAATTAGAACAAGCGGGTATTCCAACACAAATGGAAGCGCTGTTGTCTGATACTGAAGCATTAGTTAAAAAATTGGATATGGTGCCCGTTGAGTGTGTCATTCGTAACCGCGCGGCAGGTTCATTAGTTAAGCGCCTTGGGGTCGAAGAGGGCATGGAACTAAATCCACCTCTGTTTGATCTGTTTTTAAAAGACGATGCAAAACATGATCCAATGGTTAACGAATCTTATTGCGAAACATTTGGTTGGGTGAGCCAAGCCAATTTAGCAGAAATGAAACGCTTAAGTTATAAAGCCAATGAAGTGTTAAGCCAGATTTTTGCTGATGCAGGACTGATCTTGGTAGACTTCAAATTGGAGTTTGGTTTGTACAAAGGTCAAGTGGTGCTAGGCGATGAATTTTCGCCAGACGGTAGCCGTTTATGGGATAAAGCCACACTCAATAAAATGGATAAAGACCGTTTCCGTCAAAGTCTAGGTGGTTTGATTGAAGCCTATGAAGAAGTTGCACGACGTATTGGTGTTGAACTGGACTAAATTAATAAATTTCATTTCCTTAAAATGATGATGTTTCAGCCTGCCATTGAAAAGCAGGCTGTTTTTTATCATTCATTCGATTGTTTTTTAGCGTCAAGAAATTGGCTAACCCATTGTTGAGGGTTGTTGTGTATGGGTAGTTTAAATGCATGACTCAAGGCGCTGAGAGTGGGAGCTGGAAGGTCGGTTTCAGGCTGTAGCTCAGGGTGGTGTAAAAGGGTATTTAAATTTCCATCCCCAATTAATTTACCTGCGGATAAATGCAATGCACGGGGAAAATGGCGGGCAACAAAATCGAAGTCATGGCTAATGGTTATAACGGTAGTCCCTTGTTCTCGCTGAAAATTTAGCCAATTTTCAAAACATTTCATCCAGTGGGCATCAAAGTCACGGCTTGGCTCATCGAGCAATAAAAGCTTTGGTGCAACAGCGCTTAAGCAAGCGACTGCGACCATTCGTCTTTGACCCGAATGAAGGTCAAGAGGATGTTTTTGTGCAACATCAGCTAATCCGCAGAGCGCTAATGCTTCGATAGTACGCTGCTGAATTTCGTCTTTAGGCCGTTTTTGGCGATGTAAGCCAAAAGCAACTTCATCTTTTACTGTGCTATGGAAGATTTGTTTTTCTGCTTCTTGAAATAGAATGCCGATTTTATTAGCGCGCTCTGGTGCAGAATAATTTGCAAGTGAATAACCGTTAAATAAAACTTGGCCGGTATTTGGTTTTAACAAACCCGCAGCAAGGCGTAATAGTGTCGATTTTCCCGCGCCATTATCACCCACCAGTGCGACCCATTCTCCCGTATTGATCATGGCTGACAGCGTCGAAATATTATTATCCGTTGAGCCAGGCCAACGATAAGTTAAATTATCAAGCTGAAGCATAGAATTCCTTTAGCGCTAGAAGTAGTTGAGATTCATTACGTGGGATAGGGGCTTTCCAATATCCCGCCTCAATTAAGTGTGCGATAGCTCGCCATGCATCAGGCATGTTAATCGAGTTTTGAGCTAGCATAAATATTTGCTCAGCAGAACCCGAGGCAAGCGGCTTTCCTGCATTAAGTAATAAAAATTTTTCGCAGAAATCAAGGGCCGGTAAAAGGTTACGCTCGAATAGAATCACACTACAACCATTTTGTTGGCAGTCGTGTTTTAGCTGAATTAATATGCGGTGTGTTGCGCTAGGGGTCAAGCGAGTGAATGCTTCATCTAAAAGTAACAATTGCGGCCGCATCGCTAGCGCACTCGCTAATACAACCCGTTGAGCTTCACCACCTGAAAGGGTGGCTGGATGGCGGGTTCTTAATGGTTCACAGAATGTAAGTGCAAGTGCTTCGTCGACACGTGTGTGTATTTCCTCTATGGATAAGCCTAAATTTTCAGGGCCAAATGCCACTTCTTGCTCTACGGTAAAGGTGCAACCCGATAACTGTAATTGCGGTGATTGTTGAATAAGCTGTCGGGATGCAGAAACTGCGACCAGTGAATTTTTGTCTAAGCTTTGGTTTAAGACTTGTGCCGTACCCTGTAAATGCCCACTGAGTAAATCAGGGTGCCATCCTGCGAGTAATTGTGCCAGTGTACTTTTACCACTGCCGTTACCACCAAGCACACAGAGCCACTCATTGGGTTGCAATTGCAAATCAATCGAACTCAAAATGGGGTGATCTGCCCCTTGTGGTACAAAATTCATTTGTTGTAAATTCACCACCACAGCGCTAACCCTCCTTCTAGAAGAATAAGCAATAAAAGACCATAACGCAGTCGTTGTTGGTATTGGCTATCCGCAGGAGGATTCAATGTTGTGCGTGTAGGACTATAGCGAAAACCACGCATATCTAGAGCCGCACCGCGAATGCTGAGATCGCTTAAGGCATTACTTGCTAGCGGTAGTAGTAGCGTGGGCAATGAAATTAACCGCTGCCAGAGATTACCATCAAGGGGAACCCCCCGAGCCAGTTGGGCTTCTTTTATACTGCTCAATTGCTGACGTAATTGTTCAGTAAGTAATAATGGGCCCGCTAATAAATAGGAAAAGCTAGCCGGCAATCGGCTAGCAAATAATGCCCGAATAAAGCGCTCAGTCGGTACGTATTGTAGCCATATCTGCGAGGCGCTAATGATGGTTAATAAGCGAAACCATAAAGCCATCGCTTTATCTTGATGGTGATTTTGCAACGTTTCACCCGTTAACCATTGTGCCAGCCATCCGCTATGGATCAACCAAAGGCCAGCTGCCATTGGAAGCATTATCCAAACGACAAAACGCCATCGATATCGTGCACTTTTCCACGATAGCAAAACCACAAAGGTGGCGCAGCTCAATAGAATTAATGGCCATCCCAAAGGCAAAAATAGCACACTCGCACTTAGCCAAAACCAGAGGGTTAACGAGGTGAACGGGTGCATTATTAGCGTACCTTCGCCATATTAGGGAAAGTTCGCTGGACGCGTTCAGGTAACCGTCGAACCAATAACCAGGCGATGAGTGCTGAAATAATTTTATCGGCAATATTGGCACCTAAAACAGTGATAGCGACAGATTCGAGTAAATTATCACCTACAGCATGGAAGTAAGCGACAAAGAAATCCGCGCCACTGCCTGTCGTTCCGGCAAATAAATAAGTTCTAATCGGTACGGCTACAATCATTAACGCAAAAGTGATCACGACACCCGATAGAATTACGCGAGGTAAAGTACGGAACCCTCCCGCACGGGCTAAAAGCCCGGCACTGAGCCCTATCATCATAGCAACAGGTGCGAAAGCCGCCGCGATAGGGCCGCTTAATAACCCCCACAATAAGTTAGTCAATAACCCGCTGGTTAACGCCACCCAAGGACCAGCAAGCAGCGCACAAATTAGCGTACCAATTGAATCGAGAAAAATGGGGAGCTTCAGCATGGAGCTTAATTGCCCTGCGATCATATTGATTGCAACGGAAAAAACAATTAAAGCCAAGGTACGGCTTGAGATAATAGGTGCTTTTGTCATGACAATGTCATTCCTTGCAAATAGAAAATTAAAATAAATTAACGGGAAGTAATAATGAGTTCTTCATAACCTGAAAGGGGGCAGTGCTCTCGGCTGAAGGTATTATTTTCTAATTCGCCAATTACCAGTTCTAAGGTGGTTCTGACGGTACAACCTGGCATCATATGACCACCACTCATGTGACCATTTTCATCTGATACAGCAAGGTGCAGGTGTTCTCCTTTAGCATCTAACGTGCCAATTAAAGAAACAATTTCAAATTTACCTGTGGTTGAGTGGGTGTTCTCTTGGCCCGCGAAACGTAAAGCAACATCGGTTAAACTGCCTACACAGCCTGCAATAAAGGCGGCTTGTAGGTTATTTTGTTTAATCTGTTGTCGTAAAGTCAGAATAACATCTTCCCCAGGGCTCAAACGGACGGCAATAAAGCGAGCGCTTGAATAGGGCGATAAAGATTTAGTCATATCATCAATCCAAATAAGAGTTATAAGCAAAGCCAGAGCAACGTGTTGAATGCATTAGTTACTTAGCGTCATTATACGCGATAATAAAAGCTTGTCTGAGGCTAAAGACTTTTGGCGGTATATTCAGTAAAACTCGCTACTAGTTGATGTTTATGGCTGATTAATATGGCAGAAGCAGTAATTAAAAATTTAAACAGTGGTGAATATTCCGATAATTTAAGTTAAGTCTCATTGGTCGAGTCTTGTTACTTAATGTCGATGGGCTCTCGATACTGGAAGAATGATGGGTATATTGCGTAAATGTTTGCTTCTTTAATCGTGAGTCAATAACATGTTTTAATCTATGTTTATTGTATTGGTTTACCTATAAACCGGTTTGTTTCACAGGGAATAATTTATGAGCAATGTCGACTCGACGTTGATAATTTTATTGGTATTAGCGGGTCTTGGTATCATCAGTCATAACATGACTGTCACTCTCGCGATGCTATTTTTGTTAGTGGTGCGAATTACCCCACTAAATGATTTTTTTCCATGGGTAGAAAAATATGGTCTCACCATTGGTATTCTTATTCTTACCATTGGGGTAATGGCACCAATAGCCAGTGGTAAAATATCCGCTAATGATGTGCTGAGTTCATTTTTAAACTGGAAATCGATACTGGCGATTATCATCGGTATCGCCGTTTCTTGGTTAGGCAGCCGTGGTGTGAATTTGATGTCTCATCAGCCATCTACAGTGGCAGGGCTTTTGGTGGGAACCGTTATTGGTGTTGCGCTATTTCGAGGGGTACCGGTTGGGCCGCTTATTGCCGCAGGGATATTATCCTTATTAATTGGTAAATCTTAAATTCCCCATGCTAAATAGAACATTATCCGACATTTGTAGACAACTTCGTCAAAGTGGTTATCGACGATTATTCGTTTTGTCGGGTGAAAATGGGTGGGTTGAAGCACAACTTGCCAACATAACAGCGCAGTTGAGCGGGGATTGGCTGACCGTTTCACCTACGATGCCAGATAGTATAATGCCTGAAAAAGCACATTTATTACTGGGAAGGGAATTCACCCACGCTATTTTCGATGCAAGACAAGGGTTTCACAGTGAGTCATTGGCGATATTAGCGGGGACATTGAAAGCGGGAAGTTTGCTTGTGCTGTGTACGCCTCCCCAAAAACAGTGGCCTGAAACACCTGATGCCGATAGTTTACGTTGGAATGAGCACCATGGTGTTGTTGCAACACCTAATTTTGTTCACCATCTACAACGAGTGATTAATTCCTCTGTGTCAGTGCTGGTTCATCAGCAAGGCACGAACCCGCAATTGACATTATTAGCTGATTACCCTCCATGGTCGCCTCCAACGGGGCAGCCAACTCAACAGCAGAAACAGGCACTTGAACAACTGCTTCTGGCTCAGCAAGGTGTCTGGGGACTCATTGCACCTCGAGGGCGAGGGAAATCAACAGTCGCAGGAATGCTGATTCAGCGATGGCAAGGAGAATGTTGGGTTTGTGCACCGGCAAAAGTCGCGACTGAAGTTTTAGAGCAGCATGCTGAAAAAACATTTGTATTTTGGGCACCTGATGCATTGTTGAAATATTGCCAAAGTGGTGAAAAAATCAGTGCGGATTGGTTGGTGATTGATGAAGCTTCAGCCATTCCCACCTATATTCTTCGCCAGATTATCACTTATTTTCCGCGAGTATTGATGACGACGACAGTGGACGGTTATGAGGGAACAGGGCGAGGTTTTATCAGTAAATTTTGTAGTACATTAAATAATTTTACGGCTTTAGATTTAAATGAGCCTATTCGTTTCGCCAATCATGATCCCCTCGAAAAATGGTTAAATGAAGCATTATTACTGACGGAACCGGCTTTCAATGCAGTTGCTGACTGTACCATTCAATTCAAATCGGTGACTCAAGCACAATTATCCTATCAGCCTAAACAGCTTAATGCTTTTTATGGGTTGCTGACGAGCGCACATTATCGCACTTCACCATTAGATCTTCGTCGGTTACTTGATGGTCAAGGGCAGCATTTTTCGGTTGCAAGTATTTGCCCCAAGACGATTGACGAACAATATTTGGGGGCATTATGGATGGTAGACGAAGGGCAGTTAGCACCGTCGCTTATCTGGCAAATTTGGGCGGGTCTACGTCGACCGAGAGGTAATTTAGTGGCTCAGTCCCTCGCAGCACACAGTTATTTCCCATTAGCTGCTGAGTTATCATCACGCCGAGTGACACGCATTGCCGTTGAATCGAATTATCGCCGACAACAAATTGGGCTCAAGTTGATTGAGTTAGAAAGACACCAAGGTGAAAAAGATAACTTGGATTTTTTATCGGTCAGTTTTGGCTTAACCCCCGAGCTATTATCATTTTGGCAAAAAGCAGGGTTTAGCTTAATCCGTATTGGTAGCCATAAAGAGGCGAGTAGTGGTTGTTTCACAGGGATGGCAATTATGCCATTGTCTCAAGCTGCCCAACAATTATGTCAGAGAGCAGAGCATCTATTACAGCGTGATTTATTTTGGCGAGCGGATTTAACTGAATTTAATCTTAAATATAGCCAAGAACAGGCGCTTTGTGATGAAGACTGGCTTGAATTAGTCGGTTTCAGTGAGTTTAATCGACCCCTTGCGGCGAGTTATGCCGCAATACAGCGCTTATTACAATTGCATCCATTTTCCCAAAATGCGTTAGGCCTGTATTTTCAAGCACGATTGCCCATCGAAAAAATAAGCGAGCAGCTAAATTTAACAGGGAAAAAACAGTGGTTAAAACAAGCTCGAATCGAGGTTGGTGAGTTAATTAGTCAGCATCAATCAGAGCTTATTTTATTGGTTAGAAAAAAGGTTATGGCTTCTTATTCTTAGGCCAGTCATCGTCATCATCCCATAAGTGATTGTTATCTTTGTGCGGAGGAATTTCGGGTTTATCATCAAGAAACTTCTTAGGGTCGAGATCCATCATTGCTTTTACTGAATTCCAGATAACACCCACCAGTAGCAGTAAAATAATCCACCAATAATCAGCTAACCATTGCATAGTGACCTTCTATTTTGTCTGAAAATAAGATGTAGCAGGCACGAAAGTTGATGCGTTGTGCTTTTCTTCGAGTCCATTTAGCATTACATTACTTATATTGTTGATAACATTCAAGGTTACCACAAGTTTGATAGGGATATTCTACGCTATTTTATCTATTACGGGGGAGCCTAAGTGAATATAAAGAAAATCATATTCATTATTATTGGCTGGCTTGCCGTAGTATTAGCCTTTGCAGGTGTTGTACTCCCTGTTTTGCCGACAACCCCATTCTTATTATTGGCGGCTTGGTGTTTTTCTCGTTCATCTCCACGCTTTCATCACTGGCTACTTTATCGCTCGTGGTTTGGTGGTTATATTCGCCATTGGCAGACCCATAAAGGCTTACCTAAAGGTGCAAAGCCCAAAGCAATCACCTTGATATTAATTACTTTTTCATTTTCTATCTGGGTAGTCAGCTATTGGTGGCTAAAAATAGGGTTATTCGCGTTGTTGTGCTGGTTACTCTTTTTTATGTATCGCTTACCTGTCGTTGATGACCCAATACCCGCAAGAGAAAAGCGAGTAGGTAAATGATAAGCACCTTTTAATTTAATCATCAGTGAAAGGTGCGTATCAATTTTAATTAAGATCATTCAGGTAGTTTAATATAACGATTAAAAATAAAATCAAGATTATCCAATAGCCAAGCTTTACCTAAAATATCTTCTTGCAGTAAAACTGTTTTTATCACTTCTGGCGTTAAAAGTTGTTCTGCTTCATGGGATAGCGGCCAATAACTAATGTGCCATGGCTCATCGGCAACACCTGCATCTTTTGCCGTAAAAGGGCGGTAAAAATCAAATGTCGCCATATTATCGGTCATCCACGAATTTAACTCAGCAAAATACCCGCCAGTTTCATATTCCCATGGTTCTAATTGCAACGTTTGCCCTGCGGGGATACGTAGCGGGTCATAGATATCAATTTCCGTTCCCCAGTGATGACGACTGGCTCCTGGGAGTGCAGACCAATGTAAAATTGTTTCGCATAGTTCGCCTTCACTCAGTGAGCAGATATCTATTGGCTGGCTATGTTTATCAAGTACAGGGCGTTTACCGCTAAATTTTTCATTCCAGATCAATAATTGGCGTGAAAAATCGCGAAATGCACTGGCTGATTGCAGCTTAAATCCCGCTTTTGCTGCCGCTTGTTGCATGGCAAGAAAAGCCTTTGTGGCATTAAACTGTAAACGATGATTACCGCCTAATGTGACTAAATGGTCGGTTGAACGCCCTGTTAGCATCTCGATAGTTATCATAGTAAGAGCAACTCCATGATCCGCTCATAAATTAAGGCCAGCTGTTGTAAATCATCAACACTGACACATTCATCAACTTTATGGATGGTGGCGTTTAAGGGGCCTAACTCAATAACATGAGTTCCCATTTGGGCAATGAATCGCCCATCAGAGGTGCCACCGCTGGTGGACAATTCAGCCGTACGGCTAGTAAATTCATTAATGGCTTGTACCGTCGCTGTGACTAACTTACTATCACCGGTCAAAAAAGGCTGACCAGAAAGTGACCACTCAATTTTGTAATTTAAACCATGACGAGTGAGCATCTCAGCGACTTTTTCACGGATAATGGTATCAGTCAGTTCAGTACTGAAACGAAAATTAAATTGGACAAAAAACTCACCGGGGATCACATTGTTAGCCCCTGTACCCGCATGAATATTGGCAATCTGCATACTGGTCGCGGGGAAAAATTGATTACCTTGATCCCACTGAGTCGTGGTGAGTTCTTGTAAAAAAGCGGTTGCTCGATGGACTGGGTTATCCGCAAGATGAGGATAAGCCACATGCCCTTGAATACCGATAATGGTTAGGTTTGCTGTGATAGAACCGCGGCGGCCATTTTTTATTATGTCACCCAGTTTTGATTGGCTCGAGGGTTCCCCGACTAAGCAGTAATCAAGGCGCTCATTGCGGCTGATTAAGGCTTCAACCACTTTTACGGTGCCGTGAGTGGCTTTGGCTTCTTCATCTGAAGTAATTAAAAAAGCAAGACGACCACGATGGTGTGGATTTTTTTCCACAAAGCGTTCAGCGGCAACAACCATCGCAGCAATAGAGCCTTTCATATCCGCAGCGCCACGCCCATAAAGGTGTTGATTAATAATCGTTGGGGTAAAAGGTGGTGTTTGCCAGTGGGTTGCATCCCCTGCCGGAACAACATCAGTGTGCCCTGCAAATGCCAAGGTTTCACCTTCTTCACCAAGATATGCCCAGAAATTTAACGTATCACCAAAGGGCATTTGTTCAATAGTAAAGCCTATTTTATCCAGACGTTGTATTAATAATGCTTGGCAACCTTGGTCATCAGGGCTAATTGAGGGTCTTGAGATAAGTTCTTTCGCCAGTTGAATAACAGGACAATTCATTTTGGTCACCGCTTTATTTTATAAAATTTTGATATTCTTCGACAGAAAAACCCACTAAATAACGGTTATCGGGGGAGACAAGTACAGGGCGCTTAATCATTGCGGGTTCAGCTAGCAGAACTTTTTTAGCGCTTTGGGCATCAACGACTGAATTTTTCTGTTCATCGCTAAGTTTACGCCATGTGGTTCCTCTTTTATTAACAAGGATATCCCAACCTAAATGAGCGATAAATGTCGATAATAACTCATCATTGAGACCATCAGCACGATAATCATGAAACTGGTAGTTGATCCCATTATCTTCTAAGTAACGGCGGGCTTTTTTGATGGTGTCACAATTTTTAATACCATACATAATGTATGGGGAAGAAGGGGGGGTTGGCATGAGATTTTCCTCTAAAGGCTAACTATTACCTTATATAATGCGGGAAAATGCTTTTATGGTCTACCCCTGCGAATAGGAAATAATTATTAGAGCTATAATTTATATAATCCTAATAATATTTAAATATTATTTGTTGTGAAGTAATTAAATAAAATTTAATTACATTGAAATAATTACACTTAAATGAGGTTGTTTTATTTTGAGCGCATATAAATTAAACTTGCCTCAAGTCTAGAACGTACATGTAATTTTTTAAGTAAATTTCGAACATGCACTTTCACTGTTTCTTCAGATATAAATAATAAATTGGAAATTTCTTTATTTTTTAAACCCGTAGCCATTTCATGAAGTATTTCACATTCGCGGCGAGTTAATGTCGATAATGGGTCTTTAGATTGGTGACGAGTAATTATATGCTGATAAACTCTTTCACTAAAAACATGATGACCCACTGTCGCTTTCCTCATGCTATTCATCAGCATATCAAGATCGCAATTTTTTAATAAGTAACCTTGTGCGCCAGCGTCAATTGCACTGTAGATATCCATTTTCATTGTCGAGAATGACAGCACAAGTAAGTAACTATTAGTGCAATGTTTGCGTAATAGTCGCATCGTTTCGAAGGTTTTGTTACCATGCATATTAATATCAATCATAATTATATCTGGTTGTATGCGAGTGGCAATATTGAGTGCTTCAGCGCAATTGCAACTTTCAGCGGCAACAACAAAATGTTTGTCCAAATTCATTAATTGCCGTAACCCAAAACGGACAATAGGATGTTCATCGATAATCATAACCGTGTGACTAGACATAGTGGGTTCCTTTTCATATTTTAAGTGTTTTAATTTAAAACTATTTTTAATTAAAAGACCGGCTATTTAAAGTTGAGATATCATTACTCTTAGTGGATTTTTTAATTGTTATTTTAATAATGTAAATAACGGAATGTATTAATATTAACTGTTTGAAATGGAGCAGTGTTTTGATAATACATTAAATTTTAAAAAATAATAACTCGGATTGAAGGAAATTAAATTAATATTTAAAAATGATATTAATAAAATTAATATCAATATAGTTTAGATAAGGGCGCTCTGAATCTTTTAGTTACAAAATATTTGCTATTCTCTTTGTAACCAAAAGATTTTTCTGGAAATTGCCGCCATGATCATGATTTGCTAGCAAGATGTGTTTATACTGTTATCGCTCTTACCCTACCAATTTTGAAAGGACTTGATGATGGATGATAAATTAAAACAAAGTGCTCTTGATTTTCATGAGTTTCCTCATCCAGGGAAAATAACGGTCGTACCCACTAAGCCATTAACAACTCAACGGGATCTTGCATTAGCATATTCACCAGGTGTTGCAGTCCCTTGTCTTGAAATCGCCGAAGATCCATTAAAAGCTTATCGTTATACCGCTAAAGGAAATCTGGTTGGCGTTGTTTCTAACGGTACCGCAGTACTTGGATTAGGTAATATCGGTGCCTTGGCAGGAAAACCTGTCATGGAAGGAAAAGGCGTATTATTTAAAAAGTTTTCAGGTGTGGATGTTTTCGATATTGAAGTCGATGAAACGGATCCTGATAAACTGGTTGATATTATTGCATCACTTGAACCCACTTTTGGCGGCATTAACCTCGAAGATATTAAAGCGCCGGAGTGTTTCTATATTGAGCAAAAACTGCGTGAAAGAATGAAAATTCCAGTCTTCCACGATGACCAACACGGCACTGCGATCATTTGTACTGCAGCTGTAATTAACGGTTTGAGGATCGTTAAAAAAGACATTGGCGATGTAAGACTCGTTGTATCAGGTGCTGGCGCAGCATCAATTGCCTGTATGAACTTGCTAGTGGCTTTAGGATTAAAGCGCGAAAATATCACTGTTTGTGATTCTAAAGGTGTTATCTATAAAGGTCGTGACGACAAAATGGATGTCACCAAAGCCGCTTATGCGATTGACGATAATGGTCAACGCACACTCGCTGATGCTATTCCAAATGCAGATATCTTCCTTGGTTGCTCTGGCCCGCGTCTTTTAACGCCAGAAATGGTTAAAACGATGGCGCAAGATCCACTTATTTTAGCCCTTGCAAACCCAGAGCCTGAAATACTTCCGCCTTTGGCAAAAGAAGTTCGCCCTGATGCGATTATTTGTACTGGCCGCTCTGATTATCCTAATCAGGTCAATAATGTGCTGTGTTTCCCCTTCATTTTCCGTGGTGCGCTTGATGTGGGTGCAACAACAATTAATGAAGAGATGAAATTAGCCTGTGTTTACGCTATCGCGGATTTAGCACTTGCTGAGCAGAGTGAAGAAGTGGCATCTGCTTATGGTAACCAAGACTTGTTCTTTGGCCCTGAATACATCATTCCTAAGCCGTTTGACCCACGCCTAATTGTCAAAATTGCCCCTGCGGTAGCTAAAGCGGCGATGGACTCCGGCGTAGCAACGCGCCCAATTCAAGATTTTGATGCTTATATCGAAAAATTAAATCAGTTTGTTTACAAAACAAATTTATTTATGAAACCTATTTTCTCCCAAGCAAAAACAGCGAAAAAGCGCATTGTCTTAGCGGAAGGTGAAGAAGAGCGTGTGTTGCATGCGACGCAAGAACTTGTTTCCCTTGGCCTTGCTTTCCCAATTTTAGTTGGACGCCCAAGTGTTATTGAAATGCGAATTCAAAAACTTGGCTTACATATTGAGCTGGGTAAAGACTTCGAAGTTGTTAACAACGAAAACGATCCACGTTATAAAGAGTATTGGCAAGAATATTATCAAATCATGAAACGCCGTGGTGTATCCCAAGAGATGGCGCGTCGTGCAGTGATTGGCAACCCAACATTGATTGGTGGGATCATGGTACTGCGTGGTGAAGCAGATGGTATGATCTGCGGTACTGTCGGTAGCTATGGCGAGCACTATGAAGTGGTTAAAGATTTATTTGGCTTCCGTGAGGGTGTCCATGCCGCAGGCGCAATGAATGCATTATTATTGCCAACGGGTAATACATTTATCGCCGATACGTATGTTAATGAAGATCCCACACCAAACGAATTAGCCGAAATTACGTTAATGGCCGCGGATACCGTTCGCCGTTTTGGTATTGAGCCTAAAGTTGCTTTACTCTCACGTTCAAGCTTTGGTTCTTCAGATTGCCCATCGGCGCAAAAAATGCGTGATACTTTAGCATTGGTTAAAGCTCGCGATCCAAATCTAGAAATAGACGGTGAAATGCATGCGGATGCGGCATTAGTTGAATCTATCCGTAAAGATGTTATGCCGGATAGCCCACTAAAAGGCTCAGCTAACTTATTGATTATGCCAAATATGGAAGCTGCACGTATCAGTTATAACTTACTGCGTGTGACCAGCTCAGATGGTGTAACTGTGGGGCCTGTCTTAATGGGTGTTGCAAAACCCGTCCATATCTTAACGCCAATTGCTTCTGTTCGTCGTATTGTGAACATGGTGGCATTAGCGGTGGTTGAAGCACAAACTAATCCACTGTAAATTTGAGGATGGTTTAATCCATTCTAATTTAGCCTAGTTTCGAAAGACTTCTGTTTTTTATAAATAGAAGTCTTTTTTAATTGAAAATGATTCTCATTATCTGTATTTTGATTATCCTGCAAATCAAAAAATGGAAAATACAATGATATCAGTTAGATTGAAGGCAATTCCTTCGATTCTTCTTTTCAGTTTATTCTTTCTTGCTGGCTGTGTTCAAAAGGTAGAACAGCGACCATTACAATTAGATGACAAACTAACTGCCCATGGTCAATTAGTTGATTTAGCAACGGGTCAGCCCGTTTCCCCTCAAGAATTAGTTCAGCAACTCGCCAATTCGCCTCGAGTCATTGTCGGTGAAAAACACGATAATCAGTATCATCATCAAATAGAGCAATGGTTAGTGCAAGAAATGCAAAAAAAACGTCCACAAGGCGCAGTACTACTTGAGATGATCACGCCTTCACAGCAAGCCAGTGTTAATAATGTAAAACAACAAATGCAGGGTAATCCGTATATTCGTGATGAAAAATTGCAATCAGCCATAAAATGGCAAAAGGGTTGGCCGTGGGAACTGTATGGTCAGCTGGTTAAATTTTTATTGAGTACGCCATACCCGTTATTAACCGCTAATCTGGATAAAACAGAAATTACCACGGCATACCAAAATCCGCCGACATTAACAGGTGCACATTCTACGTTACCGATAGTTCAAGAGTTAATCAGTAAAACAATTGAGAGTTCTCATGGTGGGGAATTAACCGCAGAACAAGTGACTAAAATGACTGTTATCCAGCAATTAAGGGATCGAAGAATGGCAGAGTCGTTACTTGCGGCGCCGACACCTGCCATGTTATTTGCGGGTGGTTATCATGCTACTCGCGCAATTGGTGTACCACTACATGTACAAGATCTTGCACCAGAAGCTGATATCAAAGTGCTGATTATTTCCGAACAAGACAATGAGATAGATAATTTACATGCTGACTATGTTTGGTATACACCTAAACAATAGCGGTGTGTACTTGAGCAACACACAGAAGAATTTGTATGTATTCTGAGCAATATGATGATAGTCCGCAGATAATTATCATCAATCATTAATAAATGTGATCTATTTTGCTTTTAGTTAAAGAAATAGTTTTTATTTGCATTTGTTATTGATTATCATTTGCGTCTTTATCGGTTCATGTAAAGACAAAAAATGAATACAGCAATTTTAGAGCAGGGTGGCCAAGTAACCAAAATAGGAAGCTCGGTCATTTTTGCTATCATTTTACACCTTGCTATTATTGGCTTCTTTCTGCGAACTGCTCAATACGAGCAATTTGAAGAGCTTCTACCACCGCCATCCGTGGTGATGGAAATATCGATGGAAGCTGAAGCTGAGCAACTGACAGAGGTTAATATTGGTCAAACACAAGCGTTATCCGTTGCCAGTCAAGAGCAAGCCTCAAAAGCGGAAGAAGTGTTGCTTCCCCCAATGGCGGTAAATGAACAGGCCGAAATCCAAGTTGCGAAAACCGAAAAGAAAAAAGTAAAGCCTGAATTAAAGAAAGAGAAAGCTGAAAATAAAGAAAAGCGTGTAAAAGAACTTGAGAGTGATAAATCAAAGGCCAGTGATGCACCGGTAACCAGTGATGCGGCAGCTTTACAAAAAACACAGCGGGTAGCGGCTCAATTTAACAGTAGCTCACAGTCTAATTATGATGCTAAAAGGCAGTGGGAAGCGATGGTGCTGGGAAAACTGAATAAATTCAAACGTTACCCTGATGATGCTAAACGGCGCAATCGCACCGGAACACCTGTTGTTGAGTTTGATGTTGATCCCCAAGGGAACGTACTGATGAATTCGTTGGTCAAAAAATCAGGAACACAATCTTTAGATAGGGAAGCGCAGAAGGTACTTTCGAGAGCGGAGCCATTACCACCACCACCCGCTGAAATGATAAAAAATGGCCGTGTCACGGTGCGAATTCCCATCGATTTTACCATTGAAACTGATTAATCAATTAGGATAAAAAATGCTTAAGCGTTTAAATTTGTTGTCTGAGACACGCAGAGCCGCTAAATTTTGTGTCATTGCATTATTCGGTCTATATACAAGCATTAGCTTTGCGGAGGAAAACATGTCAGCACCTAAGGCAAAAAAACAACCCCATACCCTGACAATTCACGGTGACGTGCGTGTCGATAATTATTATTGGTTAAGGGATGACGAGCGAAAATCACCTGAAGTTATCGATTATCTTACAAAAGAAAATCAATATACCCAGCAAGCGTTAAAACTCGGTGAACCATTAAAAAAGCAAATTTATGACGAATTGCTTGCGCGAATGAAGCAAGATGATGAATCTGTTCCTTATGATTTTAATGGTTATACTTATCGCACCAGAGTGGAATCGGGTAAAAACTACTCTATCTATGAAAGACGCCCAATTAATAGTGATGGTGAATGGGATTTGCTTGTCGATGGTAACCAACGAGCAGAAGGCTTAGAATATTATCGGATGGGAGCGATGGCTATCTCACCTGATAATACCACGATTGCGATTGCTGAAGACAGGCAAGGTCGTAATGAATTCGCGGTTTCATTTCGAAAAATAGCGAATACTAATTGGCAAGATGATGTATTAACCAATACATCCGGCAATATTACGTGGGCGAATGACAATCGTACGCTGTTTTATGTTAATAAAGATCGCCAAACATTGCTGCCTTATCAAGTACTGCGCCATCAATATGGTACTAAGCAAGAACAAGACCAATTAGTGTATGAAGAAAAAGATGATACTTACTATGTCAGCTTATCTAAATCCACTTCAAAAGATTATATTTTAATTGGTATAACCAGTACGGAAACATCAGAATATCGTTTAATTGATGCAAATAATCCGAATAAAGAAGCGCAAATATTTAAAGCTCGTCAAGTCGGCGTGGAATATTATCCGGATCACTTCAATAATAAATTTTATATTCGTTCCAACCATCAAAATCCATTATTTGGGTTATATACTCAAGATACAAATACAAAAGACTGGGCTACATTAATTGCACCACGTGATGATATTGATTTAGAAGGTTTTGAGTTATTTAACCAATGGTTGGTATTAGAAGAGCGTAAAAATGGTCTGGTTAATATTCGTCAAATTAACTGGCTGACAAACAATGAGAATTATGTCAGTTTTGATGACCCAACTTATATGGCATGGGTTTCAAACAATCCGGAACCAAATACCAATAAACTACGTTACGGTTATTCATCAATGACCACTCCATCATCTGTGTATGAGATTGATATGCAGACACAAGAGAAGCTGTTATTAAAGCAAGAAGAGGTGCCTGACTTTGATAAAGCAAACTACCAAAGTGAGCGTTTGTGGATCACGGCGGCTGATGGTGTAAAAGTTCCGGTTTCACTGGTTTATCGTAAAGACTTATTCAAAGAAGGGAAAAATCCACTCTTAGTTTATGGCTATGGTGCATATGGCTATGGTATCGACCCTTCATTTAGTTCTTCTCGTTTATCATTACTCGACCGTGGTTTTGTTTATGCAATCGCGCATATTCGTGGTGGCGGTGATTTGGGGAAAAAATGGTATTTACAGGGTAAAACCATTAACAAAATGAATTCCTTTACTGACTTTATTGATGTAACAAAGGGGGTGATAGCGCAAGGCTATGGTCAGCCAGGACATGTTTATGCGATGGGGGGTAGCGCAGGTGGGTTATTGATGGGGGCCGTGGTTAATATGGCGCCTGAACTGTATGAAGGTGTTGTCGCCGCAGTGCCTTTCGTGGATGTCGTGACAACCATGTTAGACCCGTCAATTCCGCTCACGACCGGTGAGTATGATGAGTGGGGAAATCCTGAGAATGAAGAAGCTTATTGGCGCATCAAAGCATACAGCCCATACGACAATATCAAACCGCAGCGTTATCCGCATATGTTAGTCACAACGGGATTACACGATTCACAAGTTCAATATTGGGAACCGGCAAAATGGGTCGCCAAACTTCGTGATATGAAAAAGGTGACTCATTACTATTACTTGAAACAAATATGAGTGCGGGTCACGGTGGTAAATCAGGACGTTTTAATGCATTAGATGATATTGCATTGGATTATAGTTTTATATTGATGTTAGAAGATAAAAAAACATTTTTTCCACAATTAAAATAATTAAATAATAATTAGCCGAATATACTCTAAATAATTCAGAGTATATTTAGGCTAATAACTGCCATGGCAACCATATTGGATGTCATGTCAGTCTTAACAGAGCTTTTTTCTCTGTGATGGAAATGTGGGCGCATGCTGAATTATTGCGTTTACAGGAATGGTTTAATGAATAATAAGATAATAATTATTGGTGCTAGCATGATAATGACTAGCTACCCTGGGTTTTCTTTGGCTCAAAATTCACAGCAACAAGTAAAAAATCATGATGAAGTGGTTAAATTTAGTAAATTGAAAATTTCGGGAGCGCAGAAAAAAACACCTTTAGTTAATGCCCTAGAAAAACCGGGGGCATATAGTGCAATTGGTACTGAGAATAAATTGCAATCATTGGATAAAATCATTCGGACAATGCCTGGAACTTATACCCAAATGGATGCCAGTCAGGGAACCGTCAATGTGAATATCCGTGGCCTCAGCGGGTTTGGCCGTGTCAATATGATGGTGGATGGTGTAACCCAAAGTTATTATGGCATATCACCTAGCCAATATACCCATGGTCAGCAACCCAATAATGATTTCGGGGCATTAGTTGATCCTAATTTTATTGTTGAAGTCGAAGTCGAGAAAGGTCAATTAAATGGCAGTAACAGTATTAATGCTTTAGCAGGAAGTGCAAACTTTAGAACAATTGGTATTGATGATGTTATTTTTGCGGATAATTTATATGGGCTTCGCAGTAAAGGAAGTTGGGGAGATAATGGCATTGGTTATAATGGGATGGTGGCGGTTGCCGGTAAGAGCTTATTAAATTCAGATGAAGGGTACTTTGGTGGTTTAATTGCCGTTAGTGGGCATAATATTCCCGGAAGTTATAAAAATGGAGATGGTTATGATAGTGATGATTTTGCTACTGATTCAACATATAAACAAAAGCCACAATCTCAATTAACGAAATTAAAGTACAAACCCAATGATCGCCATGAATTAGAGTTTAGCGGACGATTTTTACAAAATAAATTAACGCGTCGAAAAATTGAGAGTGAAGATTATTATTTAAAATATAAATACACGCCATTAAATGAACTCGTGGATGTCGAAGTATTAGTAAATCACAGTAAAAGTAATCAAAAATTTGAAGGGGATTCTCTTGGTTGGGCTCTAAGAGAAGGGGGAGCTAAGAATACTGCTGATGGTCTTAATCTATCGAATACCAGTCGTTTTTCATATGGTGACATCGATTTTCAATGGAAAGTGGGTTCTAAATTATCCAAAACCAAATATGAAAAAACAGTCACCTCAGTAATAGATAATAATACATTGACCTATAATGCTTTTTCACCTGAAGGTACGTTAGATTTAGCCAGTGGTTATACGCAATTAGAAGCTAAATATGATATTTATACTGCTGTTTTTGATTTGAATTATATTCAATACCGTTTAAAAGGGCATAAGCCTGCTTGTGATAAAACAGAAAAATGTTTCCCACAAGAAGAGACAAATATTAATTTAAAAGAAAGTGGCTTTAATCCTGGAGTATTACTTTCTGCTGAAATATTACCTGAATTTCAACCTTTTGTTAGTTACGCACATTCAATGCGAGCGCCTAATTCACAAGAAGTCTTTTATTCACAAAATGGCGGTCAGAGTATGAACCCATTTTTAAAAGGTGAAACCGCCAAAACATGGCAGGTAGGTTTTAATAGCTTTAAACCAGATTTAATTGTTGATGGTGACCAATTTAATCTAAAAGCGTTATGGTTTAATACTAAAATTAAAGATTATATTACCAGTAAACCCTATTTATTATGTCGCCCAACTAATGATGCAGAAATGGAATGGTGCTTAATGAATGATGATGTATGGGATAAAGAATTCCCAGATATCTTCCAAAAGAGCTATATCTATTCGAATGAACCGAAAGATGTCAATTTGCGTGGTTATGAGTTACAAGCAAACTATGATGCTGGTGTATTTTATTCAACGCTTTCCTACACGAAAGAAACAGGCGATCAGCCAACATCGATTGCTAAAATGGCTGACTTTAGTGCTGGTGATTTTACTGAATTGCCGGATTATTATTTAACTTTAGATACCGGTGTACGCCTGCTCAATGAGGATTTAACACTAGGAACTACAGTGACTTGGACCGGGCCATCCAAGCGTATAGGGGTTGAATCTATCGTTGATAATAATGGTAATGCTTTGAAAGATAAATATGAAAAGCAACCCACTGTCATAGACTTATATGCAGATTATAAGGTCAATAAAAACATTAAATTAATGATGATGGTGAATAATGTAACAAATGAAAATTATTCAGATGCATTAAATCGTTCTAATTCCACCGCGATAATGGAAGAGCGTGGTAAGCATAATGCGACGGCAAGAGGGCGGAGCTATATGTTAGGTGGGGAAATTCGCTTCTAAATTTAATTAATTATCCGCCACCCATCAAAGTGGCGGATAATCTAATCGATAAACTCAGCCTGATAACTTTTTAGTTGTTTTTTTCGCTTTATTTTTTTCAATATGAGTGATTTCACTTTCCACCCAGCCATCATTAAGGCGAGTCCGCAATTGTTGCCCTAACTTAACTTGCGAGGTCTTTTTAAGCACTTCGCCATTAGGTGCCTCACTAATACTAAAACCACGAGCAAGCGTTGCTAATGGGTTCACCGCTTCCATTTTTGAACAGGCGACAGCAAAACGTTGACGATAGCCATTCACTAAATTAGACAACATATTTTGTAGATGAAACTGTGTTTGTTGCAGTTGTCTTTGCTGCTTCTGTAATTGTGGGCGCAGATCATTTTGCAGTAAACGGCGCTCAGATTTTTCAAAACTCAATGTTGCACTTTGCAACTGGCGAGTGATTGATTGTGCCAGTTTTTGCTGCAGCAAATTAAGTTGATTCTGTTGCCTTGCAAGACGTAACTGTGGATGTTGTTGCTGTAACCGATGTTGTAGGCGAGAAAAACGTTGTTGCTGCCCAGCAAGGTAATAATCCATTGCCATTTCAAGATGTTGTTGCTGCGATTGTAATTGACGTAGCATTTCAGTTTGATTACGACTGACAAGCTCGGCAGCCGCTGATGGCGTAGGCGCACGAACATCAGCCACATAATCGGCAATCGTGACATCCGTTTCATGACCAACAGCACTAATAATAGGCAGTTGGCTGCTAAAAATTGCTCTTGCGACGATTTCTTCATTAAAGGCCCACAGATCTTCTAAGGAACCTCCGCCACGACCCACGATCAGAACATCACATTCATGACGTAAATTGGCCAGTTCAATCGCGCGGGCAATTTGTGCAGGGGCTAACTCACCTTGTACAGGGGTAGGGTAGATCACAATGGGCAACGAAGGATCACGTCGACGCAAAATATGCAAAATATCGTGTAAAGCGGCGCCGGTTGCTGACGTTATGACACCAACGCATTTTGCGGGTACCGGCAATGGCTTTTTATGGGTAATATCGAATAAGCCCTGCGCGCTCAGCGTCTGTTTTAACAGCTCAAAGCGTTGTTGAAGTAGACCTTCGCCGGCAGGCTGCATACTTTCAATGATAAGCTGATAATCGCCCCTAGGCTCATACAGGGTAACCGTGGCACGGACTAGTACTTGCTGGCCATTTTGTGGACGAAATGTGACCCGGGTATTTTGCCCGCGAAACATCGCCGCACGAACCTGAGCTTTGTCATCTTTCAATGTCAAATACCAATGACCGGAGCTAGGTTGTGAAAAATTGGAGATTTCGGCAGTGAGCCAAATCCGTCCCATCTGACTGTCTAAAAGTTCCCGAACAGTCTGATTGAGCTTACTTACAGAATAAATTGCGCTATTTTGTTGAGTCGACATGTGAGCCAGATCAAATTGTTAAAACAATGACTTAATGGATAGATACTAACGTAGCTATTGGAGTTATCAAGTTTTTTTTCAAAAAAAGGCTGGAAGCAATCGATTACGGTGTGTATAATTCCGCTGCAATATTTTATACCTTTCCATAACGCTGCCTGGTGGGATATTGCCTATGTTACGCATTAAAAAAGAAGCACTAACTTTCGACGACGTATTACTCGTTCCTGCGCACTCAACTGTATTACCGAATACAGCCGATCTATCGACTCAACTGACCGCAAACATCCGCCTAAATATCCCGATGCTTTCAGCTGCAATGGATACTGTCACTGAATCTAATCTTGCTATCGCGCTTGCTCAAGAAGGTGGTATTGGTTTTATTCATAAAAACATGACCATTGAGCGCCAAGCGGAAGAAGTTCGCCGTGTGAAAAAACATGAAAGCGGCGTGGTGACTGACCCGGTTACTGTCACACCTGATACCACCATTCGTGAAGTTCAAGAAATGGCTAAGCGTAATGGCTTTGCAGGTTATCCTGTGGTTTCTAAAGATAATTTATTGGTTGGGATTATCACAGGTCGTGATGTGCGCTTTGTGACGGATCTTGACCAACCGGTTACTGCAGTGATGACTCCCAAAGAACGTTTAGTCACCGTTAAAGAAGGTGACGCCCGCGAAATCGTTTTACAAAAGATGCATGAAAAACGTGTTGAAAAAGCGTTAGTTATCGATGATAACTTTCACTTATTAGGGATGATCACGGTTAAAGACTTCCAAAAAGCAGAGCGTAAACCAAACGCCTGTAAAGACGAGCAAGGGCGTTTACGTGTTGGCGCTGCTGTTGGTGCCGGTGCAGGTAACGAAGAGCGTGTAGACGCACTGGTGGCTGCGGGTGTCGACGTATTATTGATTGACTCCTCACACGGCCATTCAGAAGGTGTATTGCAACGTATTCGCGAAACACGTCAAAAATACCCAGACTTGCAAATTATTGGTGGTAACGTGGCAACAGCTGAAGGCGCAAAAGCCCTTGCTGATGCAGGCGTTAGTGCTGTTAAAGTCGGTATCGGTCCAGGATCCATTTGTACAACACGTATTGTAACGGGTGTTGGCGTGCCACAAATTACCGCAATTGCTGAAGCAGCAGAAGCTTTGGAAGGTACGGGTATTCCTATTATCGCTGATGGCGGCATCCGCTTCTCGGGTGATATTTCTAAAGCGATTGCCGCAGGCGCAGCTTGTGTCATGGTGGGTTCCATGTTTGCAGGGACTGAAGAATCGCCGGGCGAAACTATTTTGTTCCAAGGCCGTACTTATAAGGCTTATCGGGGGATGGGTTCTCTGGGCGCAATGTCTAAAGGGTCATCAGACCGTTATTTTCAGTCTGATAATGCCGCAGATAAATTAGTACCTGAAGGTATTGAAGGACGCGTTGCTTACAAAGGCCACTTAAAAGAGATCATTCACCAGCAAATGGGTGGCTTGCGCTCCTGTATGGGGCTGACCGGATGTGGTACTATCGATGCATTAAGAACGAAGGCAGAATTTGTCCGCATCAGTGGTGCCGGTATTCAAGAAAGTCACGTTCATGACGTTACCATCACCAAAGAATCTCCGAACTACCGTTTGGGGCAATAACAGATAACGTTTCAGGGTGACGCTGTACTTGTGACAGCGTCACCAATTTTTATTTTTGACTTGAATTTTTGGAATTCTCCTCAAATGACAACAAATATCCATAAACATCGCATTCTTATCCTTGACTTCGGTTCGCAATACACACAACTCATTGCCCGTCGTATCCGTGAAATTGGCGTTTATTGTGAACTCTGGGCGTGGGACGTCACAGAAGAGCAAATTCGAGGATTTAATCCAAATGGGATCATCCTTTCGGGTGGGCCTGAAAGCACTACGGAATCAGATAGTCCACGCGCACCTGACTATGTATTTAATGCTGGTGTACCTGTACTTGGTATCTGCTATGGCATGCAAACTATGTCAATGCAACTCGGCGGTGCAGTCGAAGTTTCTGGTGAACGTGAGTTTGGTTATGCCAGCGTAGAAGTGACGGAACAGTGTGAATTATTCCGTGAAATCCAAGATTCCTTAAACGCTAATGGTAAACCTGTATTAGATGTGTGGATGAGCCATGGCGATAAAGTCACCGCTATCCCTGCTGACTTTAAAACCATCGCGAGCACACCAAGTTGCCCATATGCCATCATGGCAAATGAAGAGAAAAAATTCTATGGTGTGCAATTCCACCCAGAAGTGACTCATACGCATCAAGGTTTGAATATTTTAAAACGTTTCGTCCTCGATATTTGTCAGTGTGAAGCGTTATGGACATCTGCCGCGATTATTGAAGATACGGTTGCACGTTTAAAAGAACAAATTGGCGATGACCATGTTCTTTTAGCACTTTCTGGCGGCGTAGACTCCTCTGTTACCGCATTACTGTTAAACCGTGCGATTGGCAAACGCTTAACCTGTGTATTCGTTGATAATGGCTTATTGCGTTTAAATGAAGCAGAACAAGTGATGGAAATGTTTGCAGGCAAATTTGACCTGAATATTATCCATGCTAAAGCAGAAGATCGTTTTTTGAATGCACTTGCAGGTATCAGCGATCCAGAAGCTAAACGTAAAAAAATTGGCCATGTATTTATTGAAGTGTTTGACGAAGAATCGTCTAAACTACCTAAAATTAAATGGTTAGCGCAAGGAACGATTTATCCTGACGTGATTGAGTCAGCGGCATCTGCAACAGGTAAAGCGCACGTGATCAAATCTCACCATAATGTTGGTGGGCTACCTGATGACATGAAACTAGGTTTGGTTGAGCCATTAAAAGAGCTGTTCAAAGACGAAGTGCGTAAAATTGGTCTTGAGTTGGGCTTACCGTATGACATGTTATACCGTCACCCATTCCCAGGTCCGGGGCTAGGTGTTCGCGTATTAGGTGAAGTGAAAAAAGAGTATTGTGACTTACTGCGCCGCGCGGATGCTATCTTTATCGAAGAGCTACACAAAGCGGACTTATATAATAAAGTTAGCCAAGCATTTACGGTCTTCTTACCGGTTCGCTCTGTTGGTGTTATGGGCGACGGTCGTAAATATGACTGGGTTGTTTCATTACGCGCGGTCGAAACTATCGATTTTATGACCGCTCACTGGGCACATTTGCCATACGATTTCCTTGGCCGTGTTTCAAACCGCATTATCAATGAGGTCGCAGGCATTTCTAGGGTCGTTTATGACATCAGTGGCAAGCCACCAGCAACCATTGAGTGGGAATAGTATAGTTATTGTTGATAACAATCTTTAGTTGTCGATAAATCCAAAGGCATCAGTATCTTACTGGTGCCTTCTTGACTGTACTTATGTATTTATACTGGTTTGAACCAGCTGTTTCGTTGAATTGGATCGAAGTAACCAGCAATACAGTTGGGATTAATTATACATAATTGGATATGGTTTTTATCTCTGAACCCTGCGCCATCATATAGCTCAGCGCCTTCTGGAAACATACCACGAACAGAGTCAATAAAGTTAGGATGATTTTGAATCTGTCGCTTATTTTGGCCTGAGGTGCTTTCTAAGCCGAGTTCCTCTGCGATGAGCTCATTATTTATTTGCTGAAGTCTGAGTATTACTTGGCAATCAAGCTCCCGAACAAAACTTATACCGTTTATATTCACTTTATTACTAGGTAAATCAATTTGAAGTTCTTGGCACTCTAAACTATAAATTTGATATGTTGCTTTAATTTTTTGCAGATGCTCGGAATCAAGTAGATCAATACAATTACCTAATTTGATGAAAGCACCGATGACAGCTGGATTTTTTATTTTGTTACTACGCTTAGCCCAATCTAAAGCTCGATCGTAACTACCTTCCCAAAAATATACCCCATGTCCTAACCAATCATAGTTATTTTCACTGCTAGAAATAGAGGTGCCGTTTTTAACAACCGAGTCAAAAACAGTTCTATCACACCCATGAAACCCAACTACAATCCCAGGTGATATATACATTTATGAAGCGATTCTTTTTATGATTTTACCATTTTGGTTTAAAATCCCAGCTTGCTTTAGTGAGATTTCAATACTTTCTTTTGAGTTATTATATGATGTAATAAACTGTTTTTCCTTTATTTTTTTCTTTTTAAGCGTTGCTAGGCGTTCGTCTAACGCTGCTTGTAAGTTGAACATAATAATCCCTCCCATCACTATAAATTCAATATATTTATCATACTTCATGTTGGTCGGAAGATAAAGTTGAAGAATTAATGAACGCTGATGCGCAATGCCTTTTTATGCAGAAAATTCGATAATATATTCACTAAATTCGCAATTATCACTTGTCCAAATCATTCATCTTGATATCATTCCAAGCCGATATACACCATGTGTATATATTCACTCCCTATATTCACTCCCTATAATCATAAAAATAATCGATTAGGGAATACATCATTACGGCTAAGGAAGAAAACGTGGCATTTCGTTTGAGATATCTTGCATTACTCCCATTACTTGTTGCAACAGCTTGTCAGCAACCAGTAAATACCAACACCATTGCGACACCAAGTGCGCAAGTTCAACCCGCTATTGTCAATAATTCATGGATAGAGATTTCTCGAAGTGCGCTCGATTATAACGTTAAAAAGGTACAGGCATTGTTAGGGGATAAATCGTCCCTGTGTGCGGTGTTAAAAGGGGATGCCTATGGGCATGATCTCTCATTAGTTACACCCGTTATGATCGAAAATAATGTGCAATGTATTGGACTGACCAGTAATACCGAGTTCAAAACGGTTAGAGATCTTGGTTTTAAAGAACGTTTGATGCGGGTACGTAATGCGACTGAAAAAGAAATGGCGCAAGCAACCGAATTTAATGTTGAAGAGTTGATCGGTAATTTAGATATGGCGCAGCGCTTGAATGCCATTGCTGAAAAACAAAATAAAATTATTCCAATTCATTTAGCGTTGAATTCAGCGGGAATGTCCCGCAATGGTCTAGAAGTGGGGAATGCAGCGGGGCTCAATGACGCTAAATTGATTTCTGAACTGCCTAATCTGAAAATTGTTGGCATCATGTCTCACTATCCTGAAGAAGATGAAGCCCAAATTAGAAAAGATTTGGCGAAATTTAATAAGCAATCAAAGCAAGTCATTGATATCACAGGTTTGAAACGTGAAGAGGTGACACTGCATGTTGCCAATACTTACGCTACGATTACGGTTCCCGAATCCTGGCTGGATATGGTGCGTGTCGGCGGTATTTTTTACGGTGATACGGTTGCGACAAATGACTATAAGCGAGTGATGACATTTAAATCTAATATTGCAGCAGTGAATCATTATCCAAAAGGTAATACTGTGGGATATGACCGAACCTATACTTTGAAACGCGACTCAGTATTGGCAAATATTCCTGTTGGTTATGCAGATGGTTACCGTCGAGTGTTTAGTAATACAGGACACGCATTAATTAACGGTCAGAAAGTGCCTGTATTAGGAAAAACCTCAATGAATACGGTAATGGTTGATGTAACGGATTTAAAAAAGGTTCAGCCAGGTGATGAAGTTGTTTTCTTTGGTAAACAAGGAATGCAAGAAATAAGCGCTGAAGAAGTGGAATATATCAGTGGGGCACTATTTACTGAAATGTCAATCTTGTGGGGCGCGACCAATCAGCGTGTACTTGTCGATTAAATGGCACAGTATATTTAGCGCTTTTAATTGATACTGAGCCTGCGCAAGTCGCAGGCTTTTTATGTAAAAGCATTGATGGGACATCATGCAAAGTTTAAAAATAGGATAATAACGTCTTGTTGTTAATTCTATGAAATATACATTCACGATTAGCTGTCGAATCATTTTAGTGAATATGTTAGCGTGAATAGCTATTTTTATCGAAAGAGCCCATGAGTGACTAGTTGAATTTTAAGGATATTTCTATGTATAAAGTTGATTTACATGCACATACCATCGCCAGTACTCATGCTTATAGTACCGTTAATGAGTATTTTTCTGAAGCGGCAAGTCGGGGTGTTAAACTGTTTGCCATTACTGATCATGGGCCAGAAATGCAAGATGCCCCCCATGAATGGCATTTTGGTAATATGCCAATACTTCCCCGTATCGTTAATGGTGTCGGTTTGTTATATGGGATAGAAGCGAATATTAAAAATAAGCTGGGTGAAACAGACTGCAATGAAAAAATCGCCCGTCATCTTGATATTATCTTAGCGGGTTTTCATGAGCCTGTTTTAGCCCCTCAAAGTTTAGCGGATAACACCGAAGCGATTATTGCAACCATCTGTAGTGGTAAAGTGCAAATAATTACTCATCCTGGAAATCCTAAATATCCCATCGATATAACAGCGGTCGCGCAAGCTGCAAAAGAGAACAATGTGGCATTAGAAATGAATAACTCATCTTTTTTGCATTCAAGAGCGGGAAGCCCAAAAAATTGTTTAGAAATTGCTAAAGCAGTTAAAGCGGCGGGGGGCTGGGTATCACTGGGCTCTGATTCTCATTATGCAGGGCATTTAGGGCGTTTTGACCATGTCGTTGCCATGCTTGATTCAATCGAGTTTCCTCAATCGCAAATTTTAAATGTTACACCGCGACGAGTGCTGGATTTTTTAGCGTCTCATGGACGAAAACCAATCCCTGAATTTGCTGATTTTTAATTAATTAAGCTTTTCAGTAAATTTATCTATCAAATAAATTGAATATATAGATATTCTTTAAGAAAAAAACTGATATTAGCTTTTGGTTTTATTTAATTATTTGAATTATATCTATTAAATATGCTTAATTTTGTGTTTTTTATCGAATATTACGTGTTAACAATGTATATAAATAATCAACAAACTAAAAATATTTATGACTCTAAATAACCTATCAAATATATGGAAATCTTTAATCTTGTCCTATTGTGGGGCAATAATAAATTGTGGTTAATTAGAGCGGCAAGAATATTCTTGCTTAAATAATGTTAAGGCACTCAATATGAAAAAGTTATTAACAATCGTGACTGTATTGTCTTTTGCTGTTTCCGGTGCTGCACTTGCAAACTCGACGATAAAATCAGAGCCTATCGCGCCAGTAGCGAAAAGCCATCAAACGGCTAAAGTACATCAGCAAAAAGCGAAAATTGAGAAAAAAGGAATTAAGCAAAATAAAGAAAGCGCGTCTAATGCAGCAAGTACGTTGAAATAATCTATTCTAAAAATTGTCTCGGTGCCATGGGAGAGTAATTCCTATGGCGCTGCTTGTTGGGTTTTATGCTATAGTACGCATCATTTTTAAATTAGTGTAGCCATATGAATTATCAATGTCCTCTGTGTTTTACTCCTCTTAAATTAGTGAATAATAGCTATCGTTGCGAAGCAAATCATCAGTTTGATTGCGCGAAGGAAGGCTATGTTAATTTACTGCCAGTACAGCATAAGCGCTCAAAAGATCCCGGTGATAGTGCTGAAATGATGTTGTCACGCCGACAATTTCTTGATGCGGGGCATTACCAACCGATGCGAGATAATGTTGCAGAGTTATTAGCACATTACTTGCCAGAACAAAATCATACTGTGCTTGATATTGGCTGTGGGGAAGGGTATTACACTGATTATTTTTTACAATCTTTATTAAAGCACTCAAATCAAGTGAGTGTTTTTGGTTTGGATGTCTCGAAAATAGCAATTCGTTTCGCTGCTAAACGCTACAAGTCTATCAATTTTTGTGTTGCATCTAGCCATCGTTTACCTTTTGCAGAGACAAGTTTAGGGGCAATTGTACGTATTTATGCACCTTGTAAGGCGCAAGAGTTGAGCCGTGTATTAATTCCTTCTGGAATATTAGTCACTGTGACACCAGCAGCAGAACATCTGCAAGAATTAAAAGCACTGATTTACGATGAGGTTAAATTACATCCTGATAATGAAGAAGATTTACCAAATTTCACGTTACTAGATGAAAAACGTTTAAAATATAATATGAATTTATCGGGTCAAGATGCCTATGAGTTATTGGCGATGACACCGTTTGCTTGGCGGGCTTCGGAAGAGGTCAAACGATTATTAAAGCTATCTGAGACTAAACATTATACAGCAGATTTTTTGATTCGAATTTATCAATATAATGATAAATAAATATATATTTTTCCCCCTGAGTAATATCAGGGGGAAGTACAGGTATTATTTATAAGGTTAGGGTGCGTACATAAATAATTCTAAATGTTCAAATAGAATATTAAAGCCAATTCCAATGAGTACCATCCCCCCAATAATTTCTGCCTTTTTTCCTAATAGTGGGCCCACATAGCGACCAATCATCATTCCTATCGTCGCCATAATCATGGTCATTAATCCGATAGTCATCGCCGTATGAACAATATCAACTTGTAAGAAAGCTAAACCTAATCCAATTGCCATTGCGTCTAGGCTTGTTGCAATTGCTGAGAATATAAGGCTAGAGGAACTGTGGCTCGATGGTTTAGTACAACATTCGTCGTCTTTCGTTTTTATGCTTTGCCAGATCATGCGAGCACCTAGGACAAATAGCAGGGTAAATGCTATCCAGTGATCCCAACGGACAACGTATTGACTCGCAAGAATACCAATTCCCCAGCCGATAATTGGGGTAATTGCTTCGATAAAACCAAAAATAAAACCAGTACGAAGAATTTCTCTAAAGCGGGGTTTATGGAGTACAGCACCTTTACAAATAGCAACGGCAAATGCATCCATTGATAGCGCAAGCGCTAATATGAGGGTGGCGTAGAAGCTCATAACATAACCTCGGTTGGGTGATTCCATATACACATAAATTACCCCCAACCAAAAGGCTTATTCATGTGTCTATGGTCTTGCCAACCAAATGATGGTGTCCGCACCACGTTTAAAATCAAACGAGCATGTTGATACGGACTTTCTGGATTAAATATAACTCCAGAACAGGCTACTCCCCAATGACGTGGAATGAAAGATACCATAATTTATTTTAAAGGCAACATTTAATTGATTGTGGGTATTAAATGGTATTGAGAATAATTGTCATTGGCGATATTATAAAAAATAAGGTTAATTAAATTTTCAATTAACCTTATTTTTATTGATAATATAGATTACAATTACTTATGATTAATAAGGAATTCATAAATTCTTTGTAAATCATCGAGATGGGTTACTTGCATGTTGATTTTCTTTTGCTCTAAACCAATTATTAATATTCCATCTTCGGATAAATTCATTGTTTTTATTCTATTATATAAAATAAAAGTATTGGCGAAATAAAAACCATCTTGCTTAAAGAATAACTTTGGTTTTCTTATAAATGCTAAGTAAATAGCCATTAAAATAGTAATCATCAATAAGTAAGTGGTTAATGAACTACCATGACGAATAATGTTTGTATAAATAACGATACAAATTAAAACAATAAAGATAATGGCATCAACCCGATGTTTTCGTTTTAGATTAATTTTTAACAGGGTTTTCCCTTTAAGTAGCTGCTGAATAAATTCATCATAAATTGCGTACACAAGCATGATTAAAATGATAATGGCAAGAATGGAATCATTTAAGGTCATTTGAGTGCCCTTGACTAAGTAAACATGCGACAGAGCTTAAGATTAAAAAAGGGAGGCTGCAACCTCCCTTTTCAGTTAATTACAGATAATTATGGCGCTAAAAAGTTTAACCAAGCACCGAGGATCCCTAAACCAAAGAAACCAATGATTATCCATAGGGCATTCACTTTACGACGTAGAAGCCACATACAGGCGAAGGTTAATAGCAATGGGACTAAACCAGGCATTAATTGGTCTAGGATCATTTGAACGGTTGTAATATCTTCCGCACCCGTGGTTGGGTTTTTAATTCGTGAAACCTCAAGAGGGATATTCACATGCGTCCATTTATTAACCAGAGCACCCATGACAAACAAACCGAGTATAGAAGCACCTTCGGTCAGTTTTTGTAGGAAGCCACCGCCAATATCTTGAACGATATCAATCCCTTTTTTATAGCCGTATGAAACACCATAGTAAAGGGTTAATAAACGAACTAAGTTAAAAAGAACAAAAAACAGAACCGGACCGAGTAAGCTTCCCGTCATCGCGATCCCCGCACCTAATGCGGCAAATACCGGACGTACAGTACCCCAGAAAATAGGGTCACCAACACCGGCCAATGGCCCCATTAGACCGACTTTGATACCGTTGATTGCACCATCATCAATATCAGCACCATTGGCACGTTGTTCTTCCATTGCCATGGTGACACCTAGAACAGGGGCAGCGACATATGGATGTGTATTGAAGAACTCAAGGTGGCGTTTAATTGCTTGTTTACGATCGTCGTTATTTTCAGGATAAAGACGACGAATAACCGGAACCATTGCATAGCAAAAACCCAGCGCCTGCATACGTTCAAAGTTCCAAGAACCTTGCAAAAGGTTAGAACGTAAAAATACACCACGAATATCGCTTTGAGTCAGCTTTTTCGCTGTCGGTTTTGTGATATCTACCATTATACGTTCCTCCTAATCTAATTCGTTATCAAGGTTGTTATTACTGTTATTACCTTGTGTTACAACAACTTGTGATTTGTTGTATTTTGGACTGAGCTGGATGTAAAGGATCGCCATCACAGTACCAATTACCCCGAGGGCAACAAGGTTAAAGTCAGTAAATGCCGCGGTGACAAAACCTAAATAGAAGAACGGCATCAGGTAGCCTGCACGCATCATGTTGATAACCATCGCATAACCAACAACGACAATCATACCACCTGCAATATTCAGACCATCAGTCACCACTTGAGGAATAGAGTCTAGCATCTGTTGTACTTCAGACGTACCAACAGAAACTGCCACTATCAGAGCAGGGATGGCAATACGCATTGCTTGAAGTAATAATGCAGAGATATGGATAAAGCCAATAGCGGATAGATTACCCTTGAGCGCAGCTCTATCAGCCGCATGTTGGAATGCGACCGTAATCGTACGCACAATAATTGTCAGCACTTGACCCGCAGCAGCCAGTGGGATTGCAATTGCAATCCCTGCACCAATGCTTTGTCCTCCGGCAATAACGAGGATAGTCGAGATAATCGAAGCTAATGCTGCGTCAGGCGCAACAGCCGCACCGATATTCATCCAGCCAAGCGCTATCATTTCGAGTGTACCACCAATGATGATACCGGTTTTCATGTCTCCCAAAACAATACCAATAAGCGTACAGGCAATGAGAGGGCGGTGGAACTGAAATTCATCGAGGATTGATCCCATACCAGCGATACAAGCGACGATGAAGACCAGTACTATCTGAACAACGGTAAGTTCCATTGTTAAATCTCCTGTAACCAACGAGTTGAAAACTTTTTTGAGTAATGATTAAAAAATCAATGTATTTTAATAAAACGATTATTTTTTAAGCTTATTAATTAAATCCATCATCTGAACTTTGCTATCTGAAGACACTTTACGGACTTCTAGCTCAATCTTTTTCTCGTTCAGATAGTTAAATGCTTCAATATCTTCTTGGTTAATCGATACGGCATTAGTCACCATCGTTTTACCTTCGTGGTAAGCCATGCCACCAATATTGACGGATTTAATTTCTACACCTTCTTCAACAATGCGTTTGACATCGGTTGGATTAGTGAACAACAGCATTACTCGTTCACCCGCATATTTGGGATTGTTATAAACACGAATGCATTTAGCGACGTCGACAACATGCGCGGTAACGCCAGGTGGTGCGACTTGCTTGAGTAAGGTTGAGCGGACGTTATCTTTGGCAACTTCATCACTAACAACAATGATGCGTTTGACATTGGTTTCTTTTGTCCAGCGTGTTGCGACTTGGCCATGAATGAGTCGGTCATCAACGCGAGCAAGGGCAATTACCATATGCTCACCGGGTCCTGCAATAACGGGTTTTGCGGCAGGTGTATCGACAGGAGCCTTAGCCGGAGCCGAAGGAGCCTCTGTTTCAACTTCCTTAAATTTGAATGGACGAATACCGCCACGGCCTGTTTCTAGTGCAACATTAATGAGTTCATCCATTGATGGGTTATCATCACGGCACATAAACGTTTCGACTAACATTGGAACATTCACACCAGTTATAATTTCATAATTGCTATGTTCGTTCACAATGCGGGTTGCGGCATTGAAGGGACTTCCTCCCCATGTGTCTACAAGAAATAACACGCCTGATGAAGTCTCTAATTCAGTTAATTTCTGAGTGTACTTATCAAACAGGGTGTCAGCGTTTTCGCCAGGAATAAAATCAATAAACGAAACGTTATCCTGTTCGCCTATTAGCATTTCCGTGGTTCGTAGGAGTTGCTCAGCAGCAACTCCGTGGGTACCAATCATAATAGCTATACTCACTATTTTTCCCTCATAACAGATAAAACGGAATACGACTTATGGATAAAATTGAAGCCAAAAATTAAGCGCCTTTTTATCAGTTTCCCCTGTAACATAATAGTAGCTGAATAATTACAAACAATGTGATTAACTAATTAGGTATAAGTGTATTATTAGTAACGAATTCAGTTGCAGCATATCATTTTGCCTTATCCTAAAAACTTGTTTTGCGTCAGAAAAATAAGAAAATACCTAAAAGCGCATAACAATTTGCAATATAATTTGAAAAATATCAATTAAATTAAATTATTATAATTCTAATTATTGATTTATAAGATTATTAATTTGTTATCGGTAACAAAAAGTGGTGTGTGATCAGGAAAAAAAAGGCCAAGCGGCTATTTTTTAGTCAGAAAGTTCAATCTTATATTTTGTGACTGTCTATAAATACGACAATTTTTAGCACAAAATAGTTTTTGGTTAATTTGGTTCATGGTTTATTGAATAGATTAGAGAATATAAATCATACGGATGATTAAGTTAGAACGATAAGATTGCCTTGAGGATTGATGGTAGGAAAAGGTTGTTTTTTACGTGCATCTTATTTATCAAGGCTAAAAAAGCGCCGCTTGTGACATAAAATAAACCCCTACACCATTTTCTTGATAATAAAGAATATCGATGTAGGGGTTAGATTAATTATTTAAACGATAAATTAATCACATTGCACTTTGATTGCTAAACCACCTCGTGATGTTTCACGATATTTAGCATTCATATCTTTGCCTGTTTCATACATTGTCTCGATAACTTTATCGAGGGAGACGCGAGGCTCACTGGTTCTACGCAAAGCCATTCTTGAGGCATTAACTGCTTTTACGGATGCAATGGCATTACGTTCAATACAAGGAACTTGTACTTGACCAGCAACTGGGTCGCAAGTTAACCCTAAATTATGTTCCATGCCGATTTCTGCGGCAACACACACTTGTTCAGGGCTTCCACCAAATAGTTCAGTCAAACCAGCAGCTGCCATTGAGCAGGCCACCCCAACTTCGCCTTGGCATCCCACTTCAGCACCTGAAATTGACGCATTCATTTTGTAGAGAATACCAATAGCGCCAGAAGCAAGGAAATAGCGAAGGTAAAGTTCAGGTGTAACAGGCTCAATGCAATGGTTATAATAAGCTAATACTGCTGGCACGATCCCACAAGCACCATTTGTCGGTGCTGTGACTACGCGTCCCCCTGCGGCATTTTCTTCATTAACCGCTAATGCATACATGTTAATTAAGTCGATGACATTCATGGGGTCATTGGATAGCTTACTTGACGATGTCACCAATCGATTAAGTGCGGGCGCGCGACGAGGAACACGCAGAGGACCTGGTAATATGCCTTCTGTATTGAGTCCACGTTCGATACAAGCCAACATGGTGTGCCAAACATCGGCGAAATAGGCGTCTATTTCTTCACGGGAGTGAAGATCGAGCTCATTTTTCATCATCATGCTAGAAATAGATAAGCCTGACTTTTTGCAGTTAAGCAATAATTCTTCTGCTGAATTAAATGGGTAAGAAACGGGTTTGCTATCAAGAGCGGATTCACCGAAGTGCTCTGCATCAACGATAAATCCTCCACCAATAGAATAATAAGTTTTGGTATAAATTTCTTTTTCACCGGCAAATGCGTGGATCGTCATACCATTTTCATGTAACGGTAGGTTATCTTGTCGGAAATTCATACCACCATCATGTGGAAAATCAACCGAATGCGTACCATTGGCTAAGGGTAACTTTTGGGTGTTTTCTACATTTTTAATGAAGGCAGGGATAGATTCAATGTCGACAGTGGCAGGTAAATTACCCGCTAGACCCATAATGATCGCAATATCAGTATGGTGCCCTTTTCCAGTAAGCGATAATGAGCCATAAACGTCAACAGCGACACGAGTGACGCTAGGTAACAATTGCTTGCTTACCAAATCATCGACAAATTCTTTCCCAGCTTTCATCGGACCGACGGTATGAGAGCTTGAAGGGCCAATGCCCACTTTAAACATGTCGAAAACGCTTATCACGCAGGACTCCTTAAAAAAAATATGATTTTATAGTGATTTATTTTAAAAGGCGCTACTTTACTGTTATTTAGTAGTGTTAACCAGTAAGTTTAAAGTATTTTTTGAAATAAGGTAGTTTCGTAAGATGAATTGGTCATAAATGGCACAAATTGCATTTTGTGAAGTCATAAAAATGGCGAAAAAGGCATTATTTTTAGAAGATGTCGTTTAGTAAAAGAAATATCACTAGTTTATCATGCTTTAAAATCAGGGTTAGAGTGAGAATTGTTCTGTTGTGTTTTTTTTAGTAACTATCAAGTTGTAGTGCTAATTGATGGATAATTGAGGCGGTTAATCCCCAAACAAGTCGGTCATTGTACCAATAAAAAAATATTCGATTTTTATGGCCCGAACGGTTGATATCGACATATTTATAACGGTGGAGTGACAATGCATCAAATAGCGGAACTTCAAAGATTGAGGAAACTTCACTTGGATTCGCTTGATAGTGAATATTATCAGGCAGTAAACCTACAATTGGGGTAACTTGATAACCGCCATAACTTAACATTGGCGTAAGTTGTCCTAGAATTTGTACTTTTTCAGGCGGAATGGCGACTTCTTCATAAGCTTCACGTAGTGCAGTTGCCGCCAGTGTTGTATCTTCTGGGTCGCTCATTCCGCCAGGAAAAGCGACTTGCCCAGCATGAGAGCGCAGGAAAGGGGAGCGCTGTGTCAGCAGTAACGTTGGAATAGGTTTATTAATGATCGGTAATAATACAGCCGCAGACTTACCCGCCTGCGAAATGGGTTGGCGGGTAATTGGCAATGTAAACTGAAAACGATTAATAAACTGATTCAGTTTCGTCATTGATATTTAACTCTCCCAATAGAGGTAATATGAGACGTAATTTATCAAAAGTTTCTTGATATTCTTTATCTGCTTGGCTATCCGCTACAATACCACCACCAGCCCAACAGAAAATATGTTTTTTATAAGTTAATAAGGTGCGTATGGCAATATTGGTATCCATATTACCACAAAAACTAATATAGCCGATTGCACCACAATATCCATGTCGTCGATGAGGCTCTAATTCTTCGATAATTTCCATTGCTCTAATTTTGGGGGCGCCCGTAATTGAACCGCCCGGGAAACAGGCTTTTAGTAAATCGACCGCACTATATTGAGGTGCTAAGGTTGCTGTAATCGTGCTGACTAAGTGATAAACGGCAGGGAATGCTTCCACACTAAATAATTCAGGCACTTTTACTGTACCGGGAACAGCGACACGACCAATATCATTACGAAGCAAATCAACAATCATTAAGTTTTCAGCGCGATCTTTAGCTGAACTCGCTAATTTAGTGGCTTGTGCGGCATCTGCCTCAACATCCTCTAATCTTGGCAACGTTCCTTTAATTGGTCGGGTCTGTATTTGCCCATCTTGTAAAAGAATAAAGCGTTCAGGGGAAATACTGATCACGGCATTTTCTGGCAGTCTAATAAAAGAAGAGAAAGGTGCGCCATTACTTTTGATTAAAGTCAGGAAAGCATTCCATTCATCACCTTTATATTTAGCTGTAAATCTTTGAGCTAAATTGATTTGATAACAGTCACCATTGCGTAAGTACTGATGAATACGCGCTATATTTTGATGATAAGTTTCCTGCGGCATGTTGGATTGCCATGCTGTATTCAATTTAAAGCTATTTTTACGTGGTTTCTTTTGGTTATTTAGCCATTCTAAGCGGGTATCAGCATCGTCTACGCTTATCAACGTGACGGTTTTATTGTGGTGGTCAACAACTAAAGCCCACAAGTAAATACCCACAGCCATATCTGGAAATTGTAAATCGGTGGTGGCTATTTCGGGTATCTTTTCAATACGTCGACCGAGATCATAGCTCCAGATCCCCATAGCTCCCCCCTTAAAAGGCAGGGTATCGTCCACTAAGTTATAAGCATTATATTTATCAATAAGTTGCTGAAGAATTTCGAAAGGATTATCTTCGGAGATTTGCGACATTTCATTAGATTCAGTTATCGTTGTCTTTGAACCATTTGTCATAATAGTCGCTACAGGGTCTGCGACAATAATATCGTACTGATTATGCGAATGCTGCGCATTACCTGAATGCAATAACATCGCCCATGGCTGCTGAGCTAAGGGCGTAAAATAATGAATTGCCGCATCTGGGCTATAGGGTAATTGAATTTTATGAATGATCATTTTAATGTACTAAAATTAAGTTCTACAAATGAATAATGTCAGATTAACATATAATCTTATCTTAATAAGGTAAGAGCTGTTAAAATTTGCTGAAAATATTAGTCATTAAGTCTCGCTTTTCGTTCAAGAGGTTCAAATATGTTTTCTGGCATACCGGTATTAAATCATGAAGAACAACAAGAAGCTGTTGATAAAATTCATCAATTGATAGCTGATGGAATGAGCAGTGGAGAAGCAATTGCTTTGGTTGCTCAGGAAATTAGAGAAAAGCATCAAGGGGGAGAGCACGTTCACATGCTTTTTGAAGATGAAGATGAAGATGAAGATGAAGATGAAGACGATGCTCAAAATTAATAATATTTAAACATACTATTAACATTCATATGTAAATCTGATAAATTTGATATTAGTTAACTCATTCTGCTCATAATAAAATTGCCATTTAAAATTAAAGATATGCTCAAGGTTACATTTAATGTCCATATTTATAAATCGACGTTAAAAGTGAAGCAAAAAGCAGTCAGATGTATGAGCAGTGAAATTTATTTGAATTTTACCTATTTTATATAGGTGTCGGAGAATAGTATGAAAGCTAATAGAAAAATTGCTGTCGTTTTAGGTGGTTGTGCTCTGGTTTTTAGTTCTTTTGCACTTAGTGTCAATCAGGATGAAGGTAAAGCTGCTCCCTTTGTGAGTTGTGGAAATTTAACAGAACCCCAAATTGCGGCGCAGGTGAAAAGTGATTTTATCCATAATCGATTACCGCGTTGGGCGGATGAAAAAGCCTTATTAGGTAAAAAAGCGGTGGCGTGGGTTAATGATAAAGAAGTGACAAAAGCGGATGCTATTTATACCGTACCGCTTGTAGTTAGAGGCGCAAAAACAGATCTTCAGTACCGTGTTGCTGTTGACTGTGAAAATAACACCATTACTTACAATACCGTTAAATAGCATTAGCGCTATTTTGATGGCTCATTCTAAATAAATAAAAAGGAGAATATTAATTCTCCTTTTTTGTTAAATATGGCGGGTTAAAATTGTAAAGGTCTATCGGTTTCTTGGCTCATAAGGTAGACGAGCGAAGTGCTGAGATAGCTGACGGTAGTAGACTAACCGTTCTCTAAAATACGCTCTCAAATGTTCAGGTTGTTCACGCTCAATGGCCTCAGGGATAATAGGAACGTTGTAACGTTCTTTAAATGCAACGCCTGAAGCTAATAAATCGACGTTTATTTTATCCATTTCATCTTTAGGCAATAAAGCGAGATTATGGCTCATAGTACATTCCTACAATTGAACACGATATATTGGGTTATTGTAACAATTAAATGAGAAAAAATCTCAATACATTTCAGTGATAAATAATCATAAATAATCATAAATAATCATAAATAATGAGATTTTTTCTCTACTTTGATATTCTTTATTAAGGTTAGAAACAATGAAAGATAATGAGATTGATTATTATTGTTTTTACCAAAAGTTATTAATAATCAGTAAATTGGATTTTTTTGTTTTAATATTGTTTTAGGGTTTTAATTATTGTAATACTGTGCATAATAGCATCATGAATTATTAATCAATAAGGCAAATATATGTTAACTAATGACATGGTAAATAAATTAAATGAGCAATTGAATCTTGAGTTTTATTCTGCAAACATGTATTTGCAGATGAGTGCTTGGTGTAGCGATAAAGGCTATGAAGGTGCTGCTGCCTTTTTAAAAGCACATTCTCAAGAAGAAATGGAACATATGCAACGCTTATTTGATTACCTTAGCGATACTGGCGCATTACCATTGCTTGGGCAAATTGCGGCTCCACCGGTTAATTTTAAGTCTATTGGTGATGTATTCAGCCAAACTTATGAACACGAAAAATTGATTACTTCTGAGATAAATAAGCTCGCCCACCTAGCGATGACAACTCAGGATTATTCCACATTTAACTTCTTACAGTGGTATGTTGCTGAGCAACACGAAGAAGAAAAACTGTTTAAATCAGTACTTGATAAACTGGATATGGTTGGTGAGACTGGCAAGTCATTATTCTTGTTTGATAAAGACCTAAAAAGTATGTCTACCGTTGCACACGTTTAAGTCATCAATCTAACTCGCTAGATTTAAATGTTCGAATAGGCTTATGGATGAAAGTGGTTAATTTCAATATCCATAAGCTTTTTTCTTTTCATTCTGTGTGAAAACTCACACCTTTAGGCGACAAAACCTCTCTTTTAATCGGCGAAGCAAGATTTTTTCCGTATAATGGTCGGTAATAAATCTAAATACACCTGCATATTAAGAGGTTACTATGCCAATTACCCAAATTAAATCTTCATGGCGCAAGCTAAGTGCAATTGCTGTGCTTTTTCTTGGTATGTCATTTCAGCAAGCATTTGCCCACGCGCATTTGAAAGACCAATTACCTGCCGAAGGCGCCGCTGTAGAACAAGTTCCTGAATCCATCACACTCAATTTCTCTGAAGGCATTGAAGTTAATTTTACCAAGGTGAGTATTATTGGTCCTGAAGATCAAATTATTAAAACGGGTAAAGCCGCACTTGATCCTGCGAATGACACGAAAGTCATTGTGCCAATTGAAGGTAAACTGACGACAGGTAAATATGATGTCAATTGGAGTGTTGTTTCTGTTGATGGTCATAAAACAAAAGGAACCTATAGCTTCACTGTGAAATAATATGTCACTCGAAGCTTTTTATACCCTCATTCGTTTTATTCATTTTATCGCTGCAATGTTGATGTGTGGAATGTCAATATTTGCGGCGATGCTCACTTATGGTCAGTTTAGCTATCTTTTAGGTCGTTACCTTAATAAAGGTATCATTTTTAGTGCAGTAATCACGGCAATAACCACGTTTGCTTGGATGTTTGCTCAAGCAGGGTTAATGGGCGATGGCTGGGCTGATGCTTTAGATTGGAATATCTGGCAAGGAGTCTTTGGGACTTCATTTGGCCGAGTATGGCGCTGGGAATTATTGTGCTCAGTTATTTTGCTTGGCGTTATATTTATCCGACGAATGAAAGTTCGACTCCACTTAATTTTGATACTTTCAATTGTTCTTTTGGGGTTACATGCGCTGATTGGTCATGCCGCTATGTATGAGGGTTTTGCTGGAACACTCCATAGACTCAATCAATTTATACATCTGATTAGTGCTGCCTATTGGTTTGGTGGATTATGGCCATTTTTGATTTGCATACAGTTTTTACGCAATAGAAAAGAACTCGTCACCGGAATGGATAAACAAATATTCAAGACCATGACTCAGTTTTCTCGTATAGGTCATGTTGCCGTATCGCTAGTGGTGATCACCGGAATTGTGAGTTCAGTAACTTTGCTGCCTAATTGGCCCTTTGTTTATTCTTATTCTGAATATCAATCATGGCTATGGCTAAAAATTATTCTCGTACTCACTATGGTGCTCCTCGCATTAATCAACCGCTATATTGTTGTGCCCAGCCTGAAGCGGAAGGGGCGGATTAATTATTTAATTATAAATAGTTGGGTTGAGTTATTACTAGGAACAATGGCAGTATTAGCGGTTGCTATTTTTGCTACTTATCAACCGATCTAGTTGGTTGTTGACGTAATCAAAAATAACGCATAATAGAAAAATGTATTGATAGCTAATCTCACTATCGGTTTAACAAGGTCATTTCAATGAAACAGAAATTAATCATTTGTTCGTTATTACTTAGTGGAATTATAAGTTCTGCTGTTGCTGCGCCGCTCACGACTGTGAGTAAAAAACAATTTGGTAATGATTGGCCATTTACCCGTGAAGAGGTCATGTTGGAATGTCGAAATAATGGAGCTTTGGTTGTCATCAATCCTGCAACGTTGATGCAGTATCCTTTAAATGACATCGCGACCTCATTAATGGAGAAAAAACAGATAAAAGCCCAGCCAATTGATGTTTTACTTGCGCCGACTGATAGCAATAAAAGTATAGAACAACGGATTTTGCCATTGAGAGAGGCCGCTCAAAAGTTGTGCGGCAATAAATAACCGTTATCTGTTGAGTTAAAAAACAAAAAGCATCAATTGAGTATATTTATATTGTTTATCAATGAAATAGCGAATTGAAAGGTTTTACTTATTAGCAGCATAGGTACAACCTATTGAACAAATAGTTCAATTTTAGAAAATTAAGAAATAAATTGTGTTAATAATATGTAAAATAATTGATAATTAAAGTGGTAAGAACGTGAGTTGAACGCTAGTATTAGATTGTACTTTGTTACGTCTCAATGGCAATTTTAGCGCACGGCTCTGCCAGAGCCATTTCCCAAGGCCCGGTAATCGGAATCTACCAGGCCTCTTTTTTTGCCTATCACTTCTTGTTTATCTATTTTCCACATAAAAATGACTCATAACTTAAGCGTTTTAGGCTAGTTTCATCACCCAATGATGATTTTCTTTGTCATAGCGATCGCGATATAACAGTACCGGCTTTTCATCAATGGTCGCCGGAATACTGGTATGTTCATCCCAACCATCTAATTGCATACAAAAATCTGTATCAGAATCACAAGGAATACTCACCGTATCACTTTTTTGATTAGGCATAACAGCATCATTTATTTCGTAGGAAGATATTTTCAATTTAACTATGCACATAGCAACACCTCTTAATCAATATGGACGTATAGGGAATCGACTCAACAGGATTAAGCATAGTATAAATGGAAGTCATTTCCAAAATATTTTTTTAACTTAAATTGATTAGGGGTGCAATGTCTGGTTTACATGCACCCTAATAGCCATTATTTTTTAGGAATGGAAGTACCCCAGTCTAACCAATCGCTCGGTGGCTCTAATTTCAGAATGAAATGCTGTTCAGCTTTTGCTTTTGGCGAAAGTGGCACTGTCGGCGGGGTTGCAAGGGATATACCGCCACGGACAAATTGCTTAAATGTCCCACTCTTAATGACACCACCGGTTAAACCGAAGGCAAGGTTATAACCAGATGATAACCAAAATTGTGTATTGTCTCGAACGAGGTATTGGTACTCTTTCCCTATGCGGGTTGCCACATATACACGATCGGAAAGCTCTCCCAAATACAATCCAGTTACTGTACCAATCTCTAACCCTCTGAATAATATTGGGGTCCCCACCTGAATAGAGCCCGCTTCACTGGCATCTAAATAAATCGTCAGTCCGTCGAGATAACGTGAATCGGTGATATTTGCAGTTTGTAATTCAAATTGGTAACGATTTTTATTATCTCTGCCAGGCTCTGCACTAATGTAAGGTTGTAATAGCGTATCTAAATTATTAACTCCAGAAGGAGAGAGCTCGGGGGTAACAACCGCAAAGCGGCTGCCAATTTTAGTAAATGCCTCGACATATTCAGGATAAAGAATCGCTTTCGCTTTAACTTCTCGGTTATCAGCAGAAAGCTTGAGTGATTCTATTTGACCAATATTGATACCCAAATAGCGGATCGGCATACCTTCCGACAACTTAGATGCATCGAAGGTCGTTAGTGTCACCGCACTTCCAATGGCTTTAGCTGAAGTTTCAGTAGGAAAAAGGGTGTGTTGTCTAACGGAGTCTGGTGAACCGGATTGAAGATTATCAAAGCTAATTGCACCACTAATTGCGCGGCTCAAAGGTGCGGCTTGTACGGTTAAGCCATTCCCGTTGAGCTGAACTTTTGCACCACCTTCTGCCCAAAATACACTTTTGTCGGTTAATAGATGACGATACTGGCTTGAGATATGAATGTTGACTTCAAAACCTTTATCCGTTGGTTTTATGGCAATAATTTTACCTACCGCAAATTGGCGATAGAGCACAACAGAGCCAGTTTGAATATCAGGCAGGCTGGTAGCATTTAATTTAATGGTTGTTGGCGGAGCTGAGCCTAATATACCCGATTTTGCATTTTCATCACTGCGGTACAGAGGAAAGTTTTCAGGAAGGGCTTTTTTGCCTTTCTCAATATCTTTGCCAGGGAGTAAATGGATACCACCATCGAGCCACTCTTGCGGAGTAGCACCTTGAAATTGAATACCATTAAGACCTAATTGCAGGTCAACACGACTATTCGCGACAAATTTACTATCTCGCGTGATTAGGTATCGATATTCATCGAAAATAGCGATATCAAAGTTGACTTTTTCATCAGATAAGTGACGTTGTAATACCTCGCCAATTTTAATTCCGCGATAAACAATTGGTTGCTCACTATTTACACCATATGTATCTTGTGCCCAAAGGGAGAGGTGGAGCGTTTCTTTTCCTTGCTGTTCAAGTTGCTTCACATCTTGCTTCGTTGATTGCAAAACAAATTGCTGGCCTTCTTGAGCTGGAAGGCTATCCGCCGGTGAATCAAAAGAAACAGCACCGTTAATGACAGCTGAGAGGCTTTCCATCTTGATACTGGCGCCAGAGTTCAAATTAAAGTCACCTTCAACACCAGAAACATTCCAAAATTGACTTTTTTCACGCACTAAGTTGGCATAGCGTTTCTTTATAACGGCAGCGATAGAAACGCCTTTATCATTAGGTAATACTGAATAATCTGAAATATAACCGACAGGCACTTTGCGGTAATAAATCGCAGAATTCTCATTTAATGAACCGAGATCTTTTGCCGTGAGGTAAATAAGCAATTCACCGTCATCAATATTAAGTTGGGGAGGGGTGTCTTGGGCGATAAATTGGGATTGCTCATTACCTTCGTTTGGTAGCATGCCAATATAGTTACCACCTACTAATGCATCTAACCCAGATACGCCTGCAAGGGAGGCTTTAGGCGTGACAAGCCAAAATTTTGTCCCGGATGTTAGTGCAGAACGCATATCTTTGTTAATACTTGCGGTGACAATAATACTTTTCAAGTCTTTGCTGATGGTGACCGATTGAACCATACCAACTTCAACACCCTGGTAACGAATTGGGGTTCTATTAGCCACAACACCGGGAGCAGATGAGAATTCAATAGTGATTTCGGTTCCTTTATCAACCCAATATTGGAATAAAAGCCAACCCGCAATGAATATGGCGACCAAAGGAAGCAGCCAAAATGGCGAGATACGTGCTCTTTTGCGTAAGATAACTTCTTCCGTTATGTCAGAAGTATCAGTTTGTTGGTTTTGATTTTCCATAAGAATCCCAAATTAGGCGACTATCTAGCCATTCGACGGCGAGGATGGTTAAAATAACAGCAACACCGAAGTACAAAGCAGCAGGTCCCATGGTAAAAGACATAAGCTGATCACGGTTCACGAGTGTCATCATTAACGCAATCACAAACAAATCAAGCATAGACCAGCGTCCAATCCATGAAACAAATTTAAGCAGTTTCATTCGTAATACGGGATCTATTTTGCTTTGTTGTTGAATTGAAAATAATAGCAATATCATGATGATGATTTTGATAAATGGCACCAAAATACTGGCAATAAAAACGATGACTGCAATTGGCCAATTTCCTGAGTCGATTAAAGAGACGACACCTGAATAAATCGTATCTTCCATTCGCTGTCCATTCAGATAAAAAACTGAGATAGGCAACAAGTTAGCAGGAATGAGCAAGATCATCGCAGTAATCAGTGCTGCCCATGTTTTTTGCAGACTTAAAGGCTCTCTGTACTGCAAAGGGCGATGACAGCGCTGACATTTCTCTTGAGCATTAGGCGGTGCAGTGTAATGACAAGCCGTGCAGGTTAACGCAGTTGGATCTTCAGCTTTGTCATCCATCCGATAAAAGTAACGCCAAAGTACATCAATGTTGATATGAATAAGAATGAGTAAACTAATAATCGCCATAGTAATAAACGCGATTAAGCCATGACCAATAGAGACGGTAGCATAGTCCTGCATTTTTATTGCCGCAATACCCAGCCCAATAAGATATACATCTAGCATTACCCATTCTTTTAAATGATTAAGCACTAATAAAATAGGACGTAAGTTTACTTTTAAATGGCGACCAATAAAAAGGCTAATAATAAGGATAGGTAACAATAGTGGCGCGGCAACCGCACAAAAAGCCACTATACTGGCTGTAAATGGGTCACCTTGCTGGTTTATTAAGCGGATACCTTCTAAAACATTTGCACTTATTTGTGTTCCAAGCAGATGAATTGATATTAAGGGTTGCCAAAAAGCAATAGGGGCAAGCAATAATAAGGTGATAGAAAGTATTAATAAACGGTTTAATGACCATGAACGGCCATCATTAAGTTGACTCAAACAACGTGGACAAACAATGACTTGCCGTGCACTGAAGCTGGGGGATAATATCTTCTGATTGCAATGAGAGCAGCGTTGCAAAATCATGTCAGTATGATTAATGTGATTCATATACACTTATTGTAGGGGTTAATTTGCATGTAATCTAGTGTAAAAAAATTTACGACAAACTCACAACTTGGTAACCTTAGGGCTACTCTTATTGATGTTTTTATTAATTACTTGATTATTACAAGAAATAACTATGGATAAAAAGAAGTATTATCTCGAAATTTCAGATAATCTATCCGCGTTACTTGCGGGTGAGTTCGATTTAATTGCAAGTTTAGCAAATACCAGTGCACTCCTGTATGAACGTTTAGAGGGTGTGAACTGGGTAGGATTTTATTTTAGTGATGGGCAAGAGCTGGTGTTAGGTCCTTTTCAAGGAAAAGTGGCATGTGTCAGAATTGCATTCGACAAAGGCGTTTGTGGAAAGGCATTCAGTCACAACCAAGTTCAACGTATTGCCGATGTCCATGCTTTCCCAGGTCATATTGCCTGTGATGGGGCAAGCAACGCTGAAATTGTATTTCCTTTAGTCGTAAATGGTCGAATTTTAGGTGTTTTAGATATCGATAGCCCGAATTTTGACCGGTTCGATCAAGAAGATGAAAATGGGCTACAGCACCTTGTAAACCAGTTGTGTCAACATCTGGCAATGTGTTCTATGCCAAAATTTTACTAAATATTGGTATGTTAAATTAATAGTAACGTGGCAATTGTCAGCAACACGATTATAATGGCGGCTTGTTCGTGCCCGTGAGGTTGGCAAAATCGTTGTTATCAGGAAATTTCATGGAAAATCAACCTAAGTTGAATAGTAGTAAAGAAGTTATCGCATTTTTAGCAGAGCGTTTTCCACGCTGTTTTATCGCTGAAGGCGAAGCACGTCCGTTAAAAGTCGGAATTTTTCAAGATATTGTAGCGTGTCTAACCGAAGAAGATGGTATCAGTAAAACACAGCTACGCTCTGCGTTGCGTATGTATACCTCAAGCTGGCGTTACCTCTACGGTGTCAAAGAAGGCGCTAAACGCGTTGACTTGAATGGTGACGACTGTGGTGAGTTAGACGCAGAACATATTGCACATGCACGCCAGCAATTAACTGAAGCGAAAGCAAGAGTTCAAGCACAACGTGCAGAACAAAAAGCGCAAAAACGACCAGCCGCCAAAAAGCCGAGTGATAAAACGACTCGTAGCCCAGAAGCAGCTAAAGAAAATGCGCCTCGCCGCCGTCAATCAGACAATAAAGAACGCCCGCAGAACACATCAACGAAAACCCCACGCCGTAACAACGCTGCTCCAGAGCAAAAATTGAAATCAGTTACTGATATCAACGCACTGCAAGTAGGTCAAAGACTGAAAGTGAAGGTTGGTAGTAGTGTGATGGATGCCTCTGTAATGGAAATTGCTAAAGATGGTGTCAGGGTTCAATTGCCAACTGGACTGGCAATGATTGTGCGCGCGGAACATTTAAAGTTCTGATACGGAGGTCAATCAGGTCATGAACAAACTTCTTAAAATCGCACTTGTCGTTAGTCTAACCACTTTTGGCAGTGCAATTGCTAATACTCAAGCAGTGACTCCAGTCACTGCTGCTCAGTTACCTGTCTTAAAACAGAATGCACAGCATGGCACCGTCAGTGAAAGGGTGAGTTCAAGATTTACTCGCTCTCACTACCGCCAATTTGATTTAGATAAAGCGTTTTCTGGGAAAATATTTGATCGATATCTAAATATGCTAGATTTCGGTCATAATGTTTTGCTTCAATCTGATGTAGACCAATATGCGAAAGATAAAGCAAAAGTTGGCCAATGGCTTGAAGATGGCAAATTAGATACGTTCTATGACCTGTATAACCTTTCGCAGCAGAGACGCTTTGAGCGTTTTCAATATGCATTAGCTCGCCTTGATCAACCTATGAATTTAGATGCCCAAGATTCTATTGAAGTTGACCGCTCTAAATCACCTTGGCCTAAAGACAAGCAAGAACTTGATAAGCTTTGGGATCAAAAAGTGAGATATGACTGGTTAAATTTAAAGCTCTCGGGTAAAGATGATAAGGAAATTAAGGAAAAACTGACTAAACGTTATAATTTTGCATTAAGGCGTTTAGCGCAGGGGCAAAGTGAAGATGTTTTCCAGCTTATTGTTAACTCATTTGCGCGTGAGATAGACCCTCACACCAGTTATCTTTCACCTCGTAATACGGAGCAATTTAATTCTGAGATGAGTTTATCTCTTGAAGGGATTGGCGCTGTTTTACAACAAGATGATGAAAATACAGTTATAAATTCACTCGTTGCTGGTGGTCCTGCGGCTAAAAGCAAAGAACTGAAAGTTGGCGATAAAATCATTGGGGTCGGTCAAACCGGTAAGCCAGTCGTAGATGTTGTTGGCTGGCGCCTTGATGATGTTGTTGCATTAATTAAAGGCCCAAAAGGCAGTCAAGTTCGTTTGGAAGTCGTTTCTGATACTAAAGGGGCTAAGCCACAAATAGTCACTATAGTAAGGGAGCAGATCCGATTAGAAGATAGAGCTGTTAAGTTGACTATCAAGCAACAAGGTAAAGAGAAAGTTGCGGTATTAGATATCCCAGGTTTTTATGTTGGGTTAACGAATGATGTAAAAACGCAACTACAAAATATGGCTAAAGATAATGTATCCGCATTGGTCATTGACCTACGAGGTAATGGTGGCGGCGCATTAACAGAAGCGGTTTCTTTATCGGGCTTGTTTATTCCGAAAGGGCCAATTGTTCAAGTTCGTGATAATAATGGCCAAGTTCGTCAAGATATCGATGATGATGATGTGATTTATTATAAAGGTCCACTCGTCGTTCTCGTTGATCGTTTTAGTGCTTCGGCATCTGAAATTTTTGCCGCTGCGATGCAAGATTATGGCCGAGCGCTTATTGTTGGGGAGCCAACGTTTGGTAAGGGTACGGTTCAACAACATCGAAGTTTAAGCCGTGTTTATGACCAAATGCTTAAACCAGAATGGCCATCGCTAGGCTCTGTGCAATATACTATTCAGAAATTTTACCGAGTGAATGGTGGAAGCACACAGCGTGAAGGTGTAACGCCTGATGTTGTTATGCCAACAGGGCAAGATCCTGCTGAGACGGGTGAAAGTTTTGAGGATAATGCGCTACCATGGGATAGTATTCCACCTGCAAATTATTCTAAAGTTGGTGATATTGCCGCGGATTTATCGCCAATAAAAACCAAACATTTAGACCGTATTAGTCAAGATCCTGAATTCAATTATATTGATGAAGATATCGCTCGCTACAAAGCGCATAAAGATAGCAAAAATCTGATTTCGCTAAATTATGCACAACGTCAAAAAGAAGATGATGAAATTGAAGCGACTAAACTTAAGCGTATAAATGAACGTAATGCTAGAGAGGGTAAACCATTACTCAAATCCATTGAGGATTTACCCAAAGATTACGAAGGACCCGACCCTTATTTAGATGAAACGGTGAAAATGGCAATAGATCTTGCGAATCAAAATGCCAAGATGTTATCTAAGTAAAGGTTACGCTATCCGCTAATCGAAGTGTTAAAACCCCATCCATTTTTTATGAAGTGTGTGGGGTTTCTGTTTTTAAATCGTATCAGCATGTAAATGATAGACTTCATGCATTTTGAGACTAAAGCCTCTTTATACAAGATTAATGTGCTCTGTATTTTCAATATTAATTATTCTTGTTCCAATCATGCTGGCTTGTCCTCCGACCTTAACGCGATTAATTATCTGCGCTTGTGTATCAATAGTGACTTGAATTTGAGAGGCACATCCCATCGCTCGGCCTTGTTCAAACACAAAATTATTTTCGTTTGGTACGTTTGGTAATATATGAGTAACCAGATAGCACCCTAGCGCACCACTGGCACTGCCGGTTGCTGATTCTTCATCTATTCCGTACAGAGGTGCAAAATTACGGCAGTGTGCTGTGATTGATGTCTGGCGGCTTAGTTCAAATACATGGAATCCGATAGCATCAAATTTGCGACTCAGATTTGCGATTGCTTCATGGTTGGGTTGCAGGGTATCTAATTGACCCGGTTGCACGGGGACAATTATATCTGGCAGTCCGGTTGAAATAATCTCAATAGGAAAGCCTGTTTCTGTAATGACGTTGTGATGTATTCCGAGTGCAGCTGCAACCTCTTCGACGGGAGGGCCTTTTCGCCTAATAGGTAAGGTCTGCTCCATGACAATGTTGTTAGCGCTGACAGTTACGTTCAAAATACCCGCATTCGTTTTTTGCTTATAATGACCAGGAGCTAGCAGGTCGAGGGAAGCTAAAGTGAAAAAAATCGCTAATGTTGCATGCCCGCAAAAATCTACTTCCCCTACGGGAGTAAAAAAATCCACTTTGAAATCAGTATCCTCACCTGCGTAGACAAATGCGGTTTCGGAAAAGCCGATTTGTCGTGCGATAGCTATTTTTTGCTCAATACTTAGATCGGGAGGGCTGAGAACGACACCCGCGGGATTGCCGCCAGAGTTATTCAAGGTAAATGAATTAACAAGGTGCACCTTGATATTGTGATTACCCGAAAGTGTTGCTTTGTTTTGCATCTGCTACTCCTGCGCTTGTTATGGCTATTACTGTGGGTTAATACTGTTTATTTTCGCAAGCCATTGTGCCTCTTTTAAGCTGAATGAGTATGTATTTTTTGCATCAGGAGTGATTAATTTAAATTCAGAATTACTGATTTTAATCATGGGGATGCCATCAAATTTTACGGTAGTATTTAATGCTTTAATTTTGGCCTGTGGTGGTGAGGTTAAGAGGTCATTGGGTATACAATTCGTATGTTTAAAACACGGTGTAAGTGACAGTGGCATGTTGATCCTTAAATATATAAATTGAACTAGCGTGAAGTAGGGTAAATAAACCTCTCATCTTGGTATTATTCCATTCCTTTTCTGAGTTAACTTTCAAAATCCACCATTAAACTAAAAAATCATTTTGACCGCTTAAATTTATATTAATACAACGATAGCAAATATCTCATTAAATTAAGGTCAGTGAAGCCGAGATTTGAGATGTAAGTTTTTCATTTCGTTATATTCTAATAATTTATTTTGGTTAGCTAAATTATTCAAAGTGATTAATTAGTTATCCGTTTCTTTACCTTTGCTAAATTTATCCTAAACTTTTGTTGTATATTCTTCATTAATAGGACAATACCAATGAATAAATTATTTATAGGTTTAATTACGCTACTGGTTATGGTGGTTTCATCAATAGGTACTGCGAATGCAAGGAATTACCCTTGTTCTGGAAGTAAAGGCGGAATTGACCGGTGCGACGATGGTAAGTTTATTTGTAATGATGGTTCAACTAGCCGTTCTGAACAGATATGTACTGTGGATTTGAAAAACTCAATTAATAGTAAAGCTGGCACTACGGGTGCTGCTATTGGTGCAGGTACTGCAAAACAATCAAATAAACCTTCTACAACAGAATCAATAAAAAATACCAGTGATAAAGCGAGCAAAAAAGCGAATGATAAGGCTAGTGATGTTTCGGATAAAGTGACAGGTAAAACAAAAGATATAAAAGAGAAAGCCACGAAAGCGTCAGATAAAGATTCAGTAAAAGCGGTAAAAGAGAAAGCCACGAAAGTGTCAGATAAAGATTCAGTAAAAGCGGTAAAAGAGAAAGCCACGAAAGTGTCAGATAAAGATTCAGTAAAAGCAGTAAAAGAGAAAGCTGCGAAAGCGTCAGATAAAGATTTGACAAAAACAGTAAAAGAAAAGGCAACTAAAGAAAAAGTAACTAAAGAAAAAGCGAATAAAACCACTACAAACTAATTGTTACTTAACATATTCACCGTTTACTACTAAGAGTGCTGTTTAAGTTAGCAGCACTCTTTTTTAAGTTAAATTTGCATTGCTAATACGATGAGAACTAAAAAGCTAAATAAGGAGATATAGCCATTTAAGCTCAGAATATCTACCAGAAGTAATAAAAAGTATTTCAAGCCATTTTATGCGGACTTTATTGAGTTAATCGTATGTATTTTAGGCGTTGCTAGTCGGGTCTAAGAGCATTTAAAAACAGTGAGTTAAATATAGTGAATTGAAATATAAGTCGTTAAAATATTCATTTAGCTTCAATTTTATCGTTATAATGTAAAGTTATGTTTATTTTTGCTTTTTTCATGTTAAATCCCTTGAAATAGTGTGAAAAAGCCTTATTTATAAAGTAAATTCTACGTGATATTTGTTTTTACCAAGGAATACATAAAAATGATGAGAATTGCCTTATTCTTACTCACAAACTTAGCGGTCATGTTTGTGTTTGGGATAATACTGAGCTTAACCGGTATCAGAGGGAGTAGTGTTCAAGGGCTGCTGATTATGGCGGGTCTATTTGGTTTCGGTGGCGCATTTATTTCACTGCTCATGTCTAAATGGATGGCATTGAAATCGGTTGGTGGTGAAGTGATTGAGACACCACGTAATCAAACAGAACAATGGCTAGTGAATACTGTTCAACGCCAAGCTCAACAAGTTGGTATCCAAATGCCACAGGTTGCTATTTATCATGCACCTGACATTAATGCATTTGCAACGGGTGCTCGCCGTGATGCTTCTCTTGTTGCGGTAAGTACTGGGCTACTTGAAAATATGAGCCGTGATGAAGCTGAAGCGGTCATTGCGCATGAAATTAGTCATATAGCAAATGGTGACATGGTGACTATGACCTTGTTACAAGGTGTTGTGAATACCTTTGTTATCTTTATCTCACGAATTATTGCTCAGCTTGCGGCTGGGTTTATGTCCAACAATGATAATGAGAGCGAAAGTAGCAACGGTAATCCAATGGTTTATTTCGCTGTATCAATGGTACTTGAAATTGTATTTGGTATTCTGGCAAGTATTATTACGATGTGGTTCTCCCGTTATCGTGAATTTCATGCAGATGCAGGCTCTGCCAAATTAGTGGGTAGAGAGAAAATGATTGCTGCGCTACAAAGACTAAAAACCAGTTATGAGCCGCAGGAAGAAGGGCGTTTAATGGCGTTTTGTATTAATGGACGTGGAAAAGCATTTAGTGAACTATTTTTATCACACCCACCATTAGATAAACGCATTGAAGCGCTTCGCTCCGGTGAATACTTAAAATAGCATTCAGAAGCCACTTAATATTGAGTGGCTTTTTTTTATCTTCATGTCAATAATTCCACAGTGAATAAGTAAAGACCACTAGTTACCCCCTTTTTATTTTTAAAAATAGTCTATATTGTATTAATACAATAATGGGAATGTATTGATTATTTATCAATCAGTAAGGATAAAATATGGATGTACTTGTAAAAACACTTTTATTCGGTAATGAATTTTCGACTGTGGTTAATCCGGCGAGATTAGTCCCGTTTAAATTTGAAATATATCAATCCGAAAATGGTTGGTATCACCGAATGTATAAAGAAGTGGGAATGTCAGGCGCAAATTTAGGTCAGCTATTCAAAGTTTGGGCGTTTGAAGAGCAAATTCATTGGGATCAGCAAACCGAAAAAACCACGGTAGAAGACTATGCTCAGCACTGTCAGAACCTTTATGATGGTCGGGCATAGTTAAAATTTAGCTAAAAAAAAAGCCCCCTTCATAGGGATCTGAAGGGGGAGCTAAATGAATAAAGAATGGTTTAATTCATGAACAAAGATAGGCTATTTTGATAAATGAAACTTAGTTATTTGTGCAGTTTAAAGCGAGTTTATACTGTTATATCCTTTAAATCGCATTTATCGCTAAATATTCTATTGGCGATAGCCTGCTTTAATCTGATCTAATGTGTTTTTATATGTTTCTGCTTGTTTTTCATCTTCAATTAAAGCCACTTCTCTTTGCATCTTAATCAAGATTTTACCTGCATCAGCCTGACCAATTGCTTTTAGCATATGAGTTACTAAATTTTTTAAACAAGTAACTTCATCAGCCAGTGCATTTACATCAGGCTCAGTAGGAAAATGGGTTTTCATTTAGTGTTTCCTTTAATAATAAAAAGTAATTAAAGGATTGTAGCATAGAAAAAATCGCGATGCGTCGTAACATAGAAAGTTAAAACGGCATTGAATATAAAATATTTAAGTTGATTGAACTTTAGTCAATAAAATTTATTTTTTGAAATTAAAGAATAAATAAACGATTAAATCTCAGTCAGTAGGACAATTTATCTTAAAAAGAAGATATCAAATATGGATTATTCTTTATTGATATCCTTCTGTTGCCAGATATTTAAAAGGCAATAAAAAACGTGATACAATTCACAAAATAAACGGTTGAGAGGGGATGTGACGAGCCTAATACGGTTTAAACCCACTTTTGACTCAAATTTTTTTGATTATGCATACGAATAGCCTTTATGGCCAAATTCGCTATTTTTGTGTCATTAAGTGTCTGGAAAATATTAAGGCTTGATATAAAACAATGACTCAGGTTTCTAGAAAAACAGCTTGGATCCGTGTTGTCGCATTAGCGGTCGCGGCATTTGTATTTAACACAACAGAGTTTGTGCCTGTTGCATTGCTGAGCGATATTGCCAGTAGCTTTGATATGACTGTAGCTCATACAGGTTTAATGATCACAATTTATGCATGGGTTGTGGCAATAATGTCTATCCCCTTGATGTTGCTCACCAGTAAGATAGAGCGCCGTAAATTATTGGTTTTTTTATTTATAATATTTATTATCAGCCACATAATTTCTGGATTCGCTTGGAGTTTTGACGTTCTTATTGGTGCTAGAGTCGGGATTGCTTTATCCCATGCCGTATTCTGGTCAATCACAGCATCTTTAGCCATTCGTGTTGCCCCTGCGGGTAAAAAAGCACAAGCCTTAGGGTTACTAGCGACAGGGACAGCACTTGCGACTGTTCTGGGTTTACCGATAGGGAGAGTTATCGGCCAATTTTTAGGATGGAGAGTCACGTTTCTATGTATCGGGATGATTGCTTTTGTGACGATGATTGCGCTGATCAAATTTTTACCTCGTTTACCAAGTGAGCACTCAGGCTCGTTAAAAAGCTTACCTGTTATCATGAAACGTCCTGCACTAATGGGTGTATTTGTCTTGACTGTGGTGGTTGTGACAGCACACTTTGCGGCATATAGCTATATAGAACCTTTTGTTCGCGAAATCGCGTTGCAAAGTCAAAACTTTGCAACATTATTACTCCTTATTTTTGGTGCCGCCGGAATTGTTGGTAGCGTCATTTTTAGCCGTTACAGCAGCAAATATGCCTTAATCTTTTTACCTTCAGCAATTGCGTTATTAACAGGGTGTTTATTCTTGTTGATGCCATTGGCCGGAGATGTCTGGTCATTGATTATGTTGTCGATAGTTTGGGGTATGGCTATCATGTGCATCGGTTTAGGGATGCAAGTTAAGGTTATCGACCTTGCTCCCGACGCAACAGATTTAGCAATGGCAATGTTCTCAGGGATTTTCAACATTGGTATTGGGGCGGGCGCATTACTTGGTAATCAGGTCATTGTTCATCTAGGGATGACAAATATTGGTTATGTCGGTGCAGGGTTTGGTGTAATTTCATTGATTTGGTGCGTGTACATCTTTAAACGCTATAGACATTCATTCATTGATAAATTAACGCCATAGTAAGTCATTAATTTTACTGTTAAATTAAATAAGCGCTATGTTCATTATATTTTGGACATGGCGTTTTTTTTTACTGTAATTTATATTTACAACCAAACGCTCGATTTAGCTACGATTATTGGTATTCTATTTATTATCGTCAGCATATTAAAGATTAATCTGTTTTCAAAAAACAGTGCATACTGATGCAGAAAACAGAAAAGGATATTACTGGAGAATGGAATGAAGCATAAAATCAGTACACTATTGAAGCCTATTGTATCAATAAGCTTAGTGAGCCTGCTATCGATTTCTTTATCAGCTTGCAGCAATTCGGGATCATCAAAAATGACTCCGGCGGAAAGTTCAGGAGCAAAATACGCACAACAGGTTATTAATCTAGGCCCTGGAGCACAAGAAGTTTGTGTTTCTGCAGGCGGGGTACCAGCCTTGACACTGGAACTTAACGGCGATCAAACGGCAGTATGTCAATTTGCAAATGGCAAACGATGTGCAGCCGATATAATCCAAGGTGGTGCGTGTATTTAAATGTTCTTAAAAATGACCAATTCAAAATAATTATATGTAAATTCAAACACCATGTTGTATTTAGACATGGTGTTATATGTAAACAATGCATTTCTTATTACCATTACTGAGTGTTACACCCTTGTTCTTTATTTTTTAAAAATAATATAACCAATCTAATTATGATTCTCATCATATTATGAGCATCTATATAAGTGTGTAAGTTATTGATTGATATTTAATTAAAAAGTCACTAGTCTTAATTAATGCATTTATTGAGTTGATGTTTTAAATATAAATTAATCATACTAATAATTATAAAAATTTGTTTCCCATTTAATAAAGAGTAATGACAAATGAAAAAGAAAATTGAGGATTACACAGGACCTGCTGCGGGTTGGGGTGCTGTAAAAGCAGTTGCGGAAGCATTGCGTGGTCAAATGAAGATTGGACATGATGTCATCGCAATGTTTGATATGAATAAAGTGGACGGGTTCGATTGCCCAGGTTGCGCATGGCCTGACCCAAAACACACGGCATCATTTGATATTTGTGAGAACGGAGCAAAAGCACTCGCATGGGAAGCGACTGAAAAACGAACGACACCAAAATTTTTTGCAAAACATACGGTTACTGAATTACTGAGCTGGGATGATTTCAACTTGGAAGATGAAGGACGTTTAACGCATCCAATGAAATATAATTCGCAGACAGATAAATACGAACCTATTGAGTGGGATGATGCATTTCAGCAGATAGGTGAGCATCTTCGTGGCTATTCAGATCCTAATACCGTTGAATTTTATACATCTGGGCGTACCTCCAACGAAGCCGCATTTTTATATCAGTTACTGGCTCGTGAATACGGCACCAATAATTTTCCTGATTGTTCGAATATGTGCCATGAACCGACAAGTGTTGGTTTAGCCGCAGCCATCGGTGTGGGAAAAGCCACCGTGTTACTGGAAGATTTTGATAAAGCAGATTTAGTGATTTGTATTGGCCATAACCCAGGCACTAACCATCCTCGCATGTTGAGTTCACTCCGTGAAGTATCAAAACGTGGCGCAAAAATTATTGCAATCAACCCATTGCGTGAGAGAGGGCTTGAACGTTTTGCTTATCCTCAAGATGTGGTTGAAATGCTCACCTTAGAGTCAACGCCACTCGCCGGACACTATTATAAAGTCCGTGTCGGGGGGGATACTGCACTAATTAAGGGCGTGATGAAAGTCTTGATTGAGCGCCATCAAGCGGCGACTGACGCGGGTAAACCCGCTATTCTTGATCTGGATTTTATCTCAACGCATACCAGTGGTTATGATGCATTAAAAAATGATTTAGCCACGACGGGCTGGAAAGATATTTTAAAAGTATCGGGCTTGCCGAGAGAGTCTATAGAAGAAATCGCAGATCTCTACACTGAAGCGAAAAATACCATTATTTGTTATGGAATGGGGATTACGCAGCATCAGCATGGTACGCAAAATGTACAACAATTAGTTAATTTATTGCTATTGAAAGGGAATATTGGCCGTGAGGGAGCGGGAATTTGTCCTTTACGTGGGCACTCAAACGTACAGGGCGATAGAACCGTAGGGATCACAGAAAAACCAAGTAAAAGTTTCTTAGATAAAATTGAACAACGTTTTGGTTTTCGCCCACCTAGCAAATTTGGTCACGCTGCGGTTGCCAGTATGCAAGCGATTTATGAAGGAACTGCTAAAGCATTAATTTGCATGGGGGGTAACCTTGCAGTTGCAATGCCAGATAAAGATGCTTGCTTTGAAGGGATGAAAAAGCTCGATTTGGCCGTGCATACGGCAACAAAACTTAATCGTTCACACTTACTGACGGCTAAAAATACGTTCCTGTTACCTGTATTAGGGCGCAGTGAAATAGACAGGCAAAGTAGCGGAGCACAGTGCATTACGGTGGAAGATTCGATGTCAATGGTGCATGCATCGAAAGGGTTATTAAAACCATGCAGCCCACATTTAAAATCAGAATGTGCGATTGTTGCCGGTATTGCGAAAGCGGCGATACCGAATACGAAAGTTGAGTGGGATGATTTTATCGATAACTATGATTTAATCCGTGATGCAATGGAAGCCGTTTTACCTGATTTTGATGATTATAATGCACGAATAAAAATTCCGGGTGGTTTTCATCTTACTAATGCAGCATCAGAGCGACGTTGGTTAACGAAGTCAGGTAAAGCGAACTTTATGCCAACAGAAGGCGTCATTGAAGATCCTAAATCGGCAGTTAATAGTGAGTTGGTTTTAGCGACATTACGTAGCCATGACCAATATAATACAACGATCTATGGAATGAATGACCGATATCGGGGCGTTTTTGGTCAGCGAGATGTGATTTTTATTAGCCAAGCAGAAGCACAAAAGCAGAAATTAAAAGCAGGGGATAAGGTCAATATAATTGCGTTAGATTGTGATCAAAAACCGACTAAGCGACGTTTAGATAATCTTACGGTTGTTATTTATGACATGGCTGACCGTTCTGTTGCAACCTATTTTCCAGAGGCAAATAACTTAATTTCGTTGGATAATTTTGATCCACAATGCGGTATACCGGCTTACAAAAATATCCCAGTAAAATTGGAGCTTTGTCTCTAATAAATCGAAGTTAGCAGAAAATACATAATTGAAAGATAAAAAAGACCCCCAGTAATTGATTGTCCAACTATTGGGGGTCACTTCATATTACGGATAGGATCTTTTTTTAGTCATTATTTCTTGGATGGAAAAAATTGGCTAATAGCAACGACAATACCTACCAACATATAGGCTGCAAAAATACCAATTAGCCATTGTGGCATATCTAAGCTCAAGAATGCCCATTGCCTTTCTGCACAATCACCAGAGGCTTCAAATACGGCTGGAACCCATTCTTGTAATGGCAGCCAGTCTGGGAAATTCACAAAGAAATCACAAGAGGCAAAAGGTGATGGATAGAGCTGTAACATGGTATGTTCCCATGAGAGCTCGAGCCCACGCCAAGCGGCATAAATCCAAGTGATAATCGCAACCCAACGGATAACCCTATTGCGAGGCGCAATGGCACCGATTAAGCCGGCAGCAATAATGCCTAACAATGCAACACGTTCATAAATACACATTACACAAGGTTGGAGCTTCATAACGTGCTGAAAATAGAGCGCAGCACATTCAAGCATAAACGCAGTGAAGGCCATAAGTAGCCATGCGCCTCTTCCTTGTGAACAGTAGTTAAAAAATCTGAACATACTTAGAATCCCTAAAATAGTAATTAGCACATTTTGCCCCTATCTAGCTGATAAAAGAAGCGATAAAACACAGATTAAGAGATTTCGGATAGGGTTTTACGTAACATTACAAAAAAGCCGCAATACACTGCGGCTTTATAAGCATAAATCATATTTTTAAGGCAATGCAATCCAACCTAAGCTTTCCATCCAATGGGTGATGGGAACTAACCAAAGCTCAACACCAAGTAAACCGATAATGGTCATTACAATGGTATAAGGCAATGCCATCCATACCATTCTGCCATAAGATAGGCGAATGAGTGGTGATAATGCTGATGTTAGCAGAAATAAGAATGCAGCTTGCCCATTTGGCGTTGCGACAGAAGGTAAATTTGTCCCAGTATTAATTGCTACTGCCAGTAATTCGAATTGTTCTTGAGATACAAGCCCCTCATTAGCGGCCTTTAACGCTTCGGTAATATAGACCGTACCCACGAATACGTTATCTGAAACGGCAGATAATAGCCCATTAAACAGATAGAAAAGCGATAGCTGCGATGATTCGGATGATTGAAGAACAAACTGAATAAAGGGGGTAAATAACTGTTGGTCAATAATTACGGCGACAATACTAAAAAATACGGTTAAAAGTGCAGTGAAGGGCAAGGCCTCCTCAAATGCTTTCCCTAACGCATGTTCTTCAGTGATCCCACAAAATGTTGTCGCTAAAATAATAACGGAAAGACCAATAAGACCCACTTCTGCAAGGTGGAAGGCAAGGGCTAGGATCAGCCAGATACCAATTAAACCTTGGACAATTAACTGTGCTTGTTCTTTTTTGGTGCGTTTCGCACTCATTTTTTTATCATGCTCAGTTAATATTTGACGTACAGATTCAGGCAGCTCTGTACCATAGCCAAATAACTTAAACTTCTCGACAAGGAAACAAACGATTAATCCACAGAAGAAGACAGGAATGGTAACGGGTGCCATACGAAGATAGAAAGTAATAAAATCCCAATTAACATGCTTGGCAATAATCAAGTTTTGCGGCTCGCCAACCATGGTCATGACGCCACCCAAAGCAGTACCAATCCCCGCATGCATCATTAAACTGCGTAAAAAAGCACGAAATTGCTCAAGCGTTTGTTTTTTCTCTGCAGTATCAATGAAGCTATCATTTTGCAGATCGGTATCATTGTGTTGGCTAGAAGCATACTGATGATAAATCGAGTAAAAACCGATAGAGACACTGATAACGACAGCAATGACGGTTAATGCATCTAAGAAAGCAGATAAAAACGCACTTGCTAAGCAAAATGCTAACGAGAGAATTCGTTTAGAACGGACGTTTATTAATAGCTTTGTGAATACATATAACAGTAATTGCTTCATGAAATAAATCCCCGCGACCATAAAGATCAATAGGAGGATAACTTCAAGGTTATTACTGATTTCATGAGATATTTGAGCGGGTGATGTCATACCGATAATGACAGCTTCGATCGCCAATAAACCACCTGGTTGCAATGGATAACATTTTAAAGCCATGGCTAATGTAAATATAAATTCAATAACAAGGATCCAGCCTGCAACAAATGGACTGACAAAATAAAAAATGAGTGGGTTAATAATTAAAAATGAGATGATGGCTAACTTGTACCAATCGGGTGAATGGCCAAGAAAATTCTTCAAAAAAGCGCGTTTTAAACTAAAATCCATTATGACTGATGTCCTCTTTACCTGATGTTGTGTAACCATACTTTACATACTACTCTTATCTTTTGCATTATTTAAGCCCATTTGCTTATAGATAATATATGAATTATATGGGATTTTTATGATTGTCCTCACTGTTTATTGGGTGTCTAACTATCTCAATTTGTGACAGTCTGGTATGATTTCCACTAGAACCCGTCTAAATATGTTTGGAATAATAAAAATATGGTCATTAAAGCTCAAAGTCCGGCAGGTTTTGCGGAAGAGTATATTATAGAAAGCATCTGGAACAATCGTTTCCCACCGGGATCTATTCTGCCTGCTGAGCGCGAACTCTCTGAGGTAATTGGCGTGACACGAACGACATTACGTGAGGTGTTACAAAGATTGGCTCGTGATGGTTGGTTAACCATTCAACACGGGAAACCAACCAAAGTGAATAACTATTGGGAAACTTCAGGCCTGAATATTCTTGAGACTTTAGCAAGATTAGATCATGACAGAGTCCCACAATTGATTGATAACCTACTTGCGGTTAGAACGAATATTGCGGCTATCTTTATCCGTACGGCATTTCGTAACAACCCAGAAAAATCACTTGAGGTTTTGGCAGAGAAAGAAAAAGTACAAGATAATTCTGATGCTTTTAGTGATTTAGATTATAACATTTTTCGTGGTCTTGCTTTTGCATCAGGCAATCCTATTTATGGGCTGATTATTAATGGCCTTAGAGGATTGTATACGCGAGTCGGTCGTTATTACTTCTCAAATCCGGATGCGCGACGCTTGGCTCTGAATTTTTACCAACAGCTGTCTAACCTTTGCCGTGAACAGGCATATGACCGGATTATGGAATGTGTTAGGAATTACGGTAAAGAAAGTGGAATGATTTGGCACAGTATGCAAAGTAATATGCCTTCCGATTTAGCACACATCCGCTAGGCTACAGATCTTTAGTTTCAATGATTAACCAGCACAACTGTGCTGGTTTTTTTATCTCTAAATTTACACACGGTTATTTTAATAAAACACTATTTCAATGAGATTTTTATATGTGAAAGGTAAATATAATAAAATTAGAGTTTAATTTTGGTTGAAAATATTTTAACGGAATTAAATATCGATAAAATAAAGTCGCTAGAATTTGAACAAAAACAACCAGATGAAATAAAATGTTGCTAGATAAGTGTAAAACTCCGTATATGATTGTTTTTAATTTTAGGTTTTGGCTGATTTAAATATCAAGTAAATTGATATTTAAGGATAAATGTATTTTTTAGTATTTTTTTATGCGATATAAAATATTGGGCGGTGGCTAAAATATGATCTCAAATGGAGCTTTTGACTTTTTTGTTAAAAATGTTAATCGACTGTATTGGAAAATGAAAACTAGAATATTATTCTAACCAATATATTAAAGTTGTACGCAGGGGGATTTATGAAAGTTCTGGTATTGGGTGCAGGTGTTATTGGTGTTACAACCGCATGGTATTTAGCGCAAGAAGGGCATGAAGTCCTTGTTGTTGATAGACAACATGATGTGGCAGAAGAGACCAGTGCTGCAAATGCAGGGCAAATTTCTCCAGGCTATGCGACCCCTTGGGGAGCGCCAGGGATCCCTTTAAAAGCGGTAAAATGGATGTTTGAGAAACATGCCCCTTTAGCCATTAGGCCTGATGGCTCATTATTCCAATTACGTTGGATGTGGCAAATGCTTAAAAATTGCGATATCCAGCATTATGCGATGAATAAGAGCCGGATGGTTCGTATTGCAGAATATAGCCGTGACTGTATTCGCCAATTAAGATCGGATATCGGTATCGGTTATGAAGGTCGTCAAGGTGGCACATTACAACTTTTTAGAACGGCTAAACAGTTTGATAGTGCAGCGAATGATATTGCGGTGCTGAAACAAGAGGGTGTTCCTTACGAACTCTTAACTGCAGATGAGTTAGTGAGTGCAGAACCTGCTTTAGAGTATGTAAAACATAAGCTATCAGGCGGTTTGAGATTACCGAATGATGAGACAGGTGATTGCCAGCAATTTACGAAAAAATTAGCAAAAATGGCACAGCAAGCAGGTGTAAAGTTTAAATTTGGTGTCCATGTTGAGCAAATTTTAACAGAAGGAAATAGAGTCAGTGGGATTAAAATTGATGGAGAAATATACCAAGCCGATAAATATGTTATTGCGATGGGATCATATTCAACTTCAATGCTAAAACAACTTATTCATATCCCTGTATATCCGCTGAAAGGTTATTCATTAACCATGCCAATTATTGATGCACAGCGAGCCCCTGTTTCAACGGTATTAGATGAAACTTACAAAATAGCTGTAACCCGATTTGATGATCGCATCCGCGTTGGTGGTATGGCAGAGGTTGTTGGTTTTAATCTGGATATTTTGAAAAAACGCTGTGAAACACTCAAGATGGTAGTCGAAGATCTTTATCAAGGTGGTGGTGATATCGAACAAGCCCAATTTTGGACAGGTTTACGGCCAATGACACCAGACGGTACGCCAATTGTCGGGCCGACTGCATACAGTAATCTTTACCTGAATACTGGGCATGGCACGTTGGGCTGGACGATGGCTTGTGGGTCAGGGAAATTGTTAGCTGATTTGATGTCAGGCAATAAGCCTGATATAGCATCTGACGACTTGTCTGTATTTAGGTATATTGATGGCTTTAATACAAGATTGACGACTTCTGGCCAATTATCGCCAGCGCGTTAATTGAGTGGCTACAAATCATTACAGTTATTGGATCCATAAACAAAGGAATTGCTATGCCACGCCCAATTAGTGCGGTTATTCATTTACAAAATTTTCGTCATAATTTATCCATAGTACGAAAACAGATTGGGCAAGCCAAAATTTGGGCCGTGATGAAAGCGGACGGTTATGGACATGGCATTAAATCAATTTGGCGAGCCTTAAGCGACACCGATGGTTTTGCCGTTTTAGACCTGAACGAAGCTATTTTGTTGCGCCAAGAGGGGTGGAAAGGGCCAATTTTATTATTGGAAGGTTTTTTTCATTCTGAAGATTTATTGATTATCGACCAATATAATCTGGCAACAAGTGTACACAGTGAATGGCAATTAGCCGTGATTGAAAATACTACACTCAATAATCCACTCGCATTGTATATAAAATTAAATAGTGGAATGAACCGATTAGGTTTTAGTACGGATGAGTACGAAAGCGTTGTACGGCGGTTGCAAGGCATGCATAAAATAAGTGCAATTACCTTGATGAGTCATTTTGCTAATTCTGATTTGAAAACGGGTACACAAGTTCCTCATCAGCAAATTAAGCAATTCGATAGCCTATCGCTACCCACTTGTATTGCTAATTCAGGTGCGGCGTTGTGGCACAGTGATACCCATTATGATTGGATCCGTACAGGCATTGTATTATATGGTGCCTCACCGAGTGGTAAGTGGAAAGATATTGCGCACTATAATCTTAAAGCGACAATGACGCTGCGATCAGAAATAATCGCAATTCATCATATAAAGCCCGGGCAATCAATTGGTTATGGTAGTAAGTTTACAGCTGTTAAACCGATGCGCATAGCCACTGTTGCTTGTGGTTATGCTGATGGCTATCCGAGACATGCCCCAACGGGAACGCCAGTTTGGTGTAATGGCTTAAAAAGCACGCTTCTTGGCGCTGTATCGATGGATATGCTAACGATTGATATTACTGAATGTGCAAATGCAAAAATAGGCACAAACGTTGAGCTGTGGGGGGAAAATTTACCCATTGACGATGTTGCTCAGGCTTCCGGTACAATTGGCTATGAATTAATGTGCGCATTAGCTAAAAGAGTCCCTATTAGCTATTCTGGTTGATTAGTTTATCGATTTAGCTTTAAATGTGATTTATCATACGTATGTTGGGAATTCATCCCTATTGCGATAACATATGTTTTTAATACCTGTTCAATCACTCTTGGATTTTATATGTCTAAAATCATTAAATTAACAACACTTGCTGTGGCGTTAGGTGCTTTATCTAGCGCGGCAGTTGCTGGGACTTGGTCATTAGGTGCTTCTGTTCTGGCACAATCAACACCGTATAAAGGCATTAAGTCTAGTGACTATGTCATGCCTGTACCTATCATTAACTATGACAGTGAAAATTTTTATTTTCATACCTTAGCTGCGGGTTATTACCTGTGGAATGATGGTGTTGACCAACTTTCACTTGATGCATACTACTATCCACAATTCTTTAAACCAAAAGAAAACGATGACCGTGATATGCGTGAATTAGACCGTCGCCGTGATACGGTGATGGGTGGCTTTACTTATAAGCATAAAGCGGATTGGGGCACACTGAGATTTATTGGTTCTGGTGATGTATTGGGGATCAGTAATGGTTTACGTGCTGAAGCGGCTTATCTTTATGGTTTCAGTGGTGATAAATGGTCTCTTACTCCAGGGGTAGGGATTAAATGGGACAGTGAAAACCAAACCAGTTATGAATATGGGATCTCTTCAAAGGAATCGCGTAATAGTGGACTAGATCGCTATAAACCGGGGAGCAGCTGGACGCCATTCTTGGAGCTATCAGGTAACTACCGCTTCGACGAAAATTGGACAGCATTCGCTGCTGGGCGTGTTGATCGCCTTTCTAATGAAGTCAAAGATAGTCCAATGGTTAATAAATCTGTTTCTGCCATTATGTGGACAGGTATTATGTATACATTCTAATTAAATATGTCGAATAACAAGGGTCATTCGACAGCATTTAATTCAGTAACCCCCAAAGGTCTAGTCTGATTTTGGGGGTTTATTTTGTCTATTATTCTTGCGGTTTGTTGTCTCGACAAACCATCACTAATGACAAGCGAGCAGGGTGTTGAGCTTCACTCTTCATTGGCTCATTGACACGTGCGGTTTCGAGGCACACCATCTGTTTATATCCATTATTTGGCATATCTTGCATACTACAAGATAACTCAGCCCAAGGGTTCCAACAAACCACATCACTATTATGATAATGATGTATTTCGATAGTGCGAGACCAGCCATCGTCGCGTAGTAGGCTGTATTCTTCAGGCTCTGAATAAATACGGTCAGTCTGTTTGTTAAATTTAAGGGGTTCTGATGCGTACACTTCTTTATCTGCAACTTTATCAAAATAGTGACCGCCGAGACCATAAACGGTCGCTTTGTGGATATCACTGATATTGAAATACGTATGTAAGGCAGCCGTCGCATCAAAGTCGCCATAACTTTCTAATTCAAGCTCACAGGTTTCACCTAGCTTCATGCGGAGGATAAGGGTGAACTCATGAGGCCAAAGCTTACGCGTATATTCAGTATCCGTCAGCGTAAAGGTTAGCATCACACCATCATCATGCTCATTATGGGCGGTAAATTGCCAAGGTAAAATACGCGCAAAGCCATGGCTTGGGCTGCTTACAGGGCCAAACCATGGCCAACAAATAGGAATGCCACCACGAATTGCTGTCCCTTCCTTAAATGCACTCTCAGAACTTAACCATAAACAAGGTTTTTGCCCAGAAGGTTGCCAGCTGAGAAGTTGAGCCCCTTGCAGGCTAACTGCACCGCGAACTTTTGGATGTGCAATAACAATAAGTGGTAATTCGCCTAATTGGCGCTGAGTAATATATGCGGAAAGTTGTTTAATGACAGGTAGATCAAAGATTTTTTCGTGCATGGTATTAGGCCTCAAAGTTAATACTCGGCATACTTCAAGCCGCAGCGTTGTTGACTATATTCATTCGCACGAGTCACTTACTTATGTAGGCTCCTAGTGACTCATTTACTTGTCGCCTAGCTGCAACTTGAATTATTTAGAGTATCTATTCGGCATGCTTCAAGCCGCAGTGAATAGTGTTTATTCTAAAATAAGCCATATTTATAGCGTATCGAATAATAGCATTAACGATAAGTGAAGAAGGTAAAATTATGAAGCGTTAATTTTATATTCGATACGATACAAAAGAGCCGCCAATTGGCGGCTCAGTCAGACTTGTTACTTAACAGCGCTTATTTAGAGATGTGAGTAATCAGGTCTAATACTTTGTTTGAATAGCCAGTTTCGTTGTCATACCACGCAACCAGTTTCACAAAGTTGTCACTCAGTGCGATACCGGCTTTAGCATCGAACACTGAAGTCAGTTTTTCGCCGTTGAAGTCAGTTGATACAACTTCGTCTTCGGTGTAACCCAATACGCCTTTCAGCTCGCCTTCTGAAGCTTCTTTGATAGCTTGACAGATTTGAGCATAAGAAGCTGGTTTTTCAATACGAGCTGTTAAGTCAACAACAGAAACGTTAGGAGTAGGAACACGGAAAGCCATACCCGTTAGTTTACCGTTCAGTTCTGGGATAACTTTACCAACAGCTTTAGCCGCACCGGTTGAAGATGGGATGATGTTTTGAGAAGCACCACGACCACCACGCCAGTCTTTGTGTGAAGGGCCATCAACTGTTTTTTGAGTTGCCGTTGTTGCGTGAACTGTTGTCATCAGTGCTTCAACGATACCGAATTTGTCGTTGATAACTTTAGCCAAAGGTGCCAAGCAGTTAGTTGTACAAGAAGCGTTAGAAACGATTTCTTGACCTGCATAGTTCTTGTGGTTAACGCCCATAACGAACATTGGGGTGTCATCTTTAGAAGGACCAGTCAGAACAACTTTCTTCGCGCCTGCTTGGATGTGTTTACGTGCAGTTTCGTCAGTCAAGAATAGACCTGTTGCTTCTGCAACTACGTCAACACCAGCTTCGTTCCATTTCAGATTCGCAGGATCTCTTTCCGCAGTAACACGGATTTTTTTACCGTTTACAACTAGGTGACCATCTTTAACTTCAACAGTACCGTTAAAACGACCGTGAGTTGAATCATATTTCAACATGTATGCCATGTATTCTGCATCGAGCAGGTCGTTGATAGCAACGATTTCGATATCAGAACGCTCTTGTGCAGCACGGAAAACGATACGGCCAATACGACCAAAACCATTAATACCTACTTTGATAGTCATAGTATTTCCACCAGCTATTTATTCGTGAATTAAGTTGTAGTTAAAGTTACCAAAACCTTGCCAGCCGTCAAGCGGAATCGTGTCAATTATTGAAAATAATCAATTTTAAAACCACTAACTGCCTATTTGTCAGCCACTTTAGGGGCAAATAGCGCCGCACGTATTATCGGGATTGTACAGAATAATGAAACCATCCATCAGTGAGTTATGTGAGGAGGGTCACAAATCAAAACGTAAAGAGCGCTAGTTAATAGTTTAGAATAGATTTACTAAAAATGTTGTTAATTTTTTGTTGTTTAGAAATTAGTGTATGATGGAATTAATACCGTATTTCAAGCTAAACATATGGGTAAAACATGTCTAGTAAAGATAAGCAAATTATTGATTTTACAAAACTAAACGAAATGCAACAGTATGTCACCCAGCAGGCAGGAACCGAGCCGCCTTTCAGTGGACAATTATTGCATAACCGTAAAGACGGAGTGTATGAATGCCTCTGTTGTGGCACGCCACTTTTCCTATCAGATACAAAATTTGACGCTGGATGTGGCTGGCCTAGCTTCTATCAGCCTATCACCGAAGATGCAATAAAATATATCGAAGATTTCTCTCATGGAATGCATCGAGTGGAAGTTCGTTGTCAACATTGTAATGCACACTTAGGACACGTTTTTCCTGATGGCCCTCAGCCAACAGGGCAGCGTTACTGTATTAATTCAGCATCATTAAGCTTTTTAAATGATGATAACGGCGAAAAGACCCTTGGTTAGCGTGCTGGCGGGTGCTGAAGTTTGCTGAATAAAATATGTTATCGGAGCAATATCGATTCAGCCATTTAAATATAAAAATAATCAATTAAGCACAATGATGGCAAAATTTAACGAAGGAGTATTCTGTGAGTGTAGAAGTGGATGCAAAACAACTTGAAGAATTACTTGCGGTGATGACCCCTGAAATTTATCAGCGTTTAGTTACCGCAGTAGAGTTGGGGAAATGGGCTGATGGTGTCGCATTAACGCCAGAGCAAAAAGAACATAGCTTACAAATGGTTTTATTGTGGCAATCACGCAATAACCATGATCCTGAGCATATGACGGTCGGTACGGGGGGGGAGATTACAATGAAAAGCAAACAAGAACTGAAATCTCTTTTCCAAGGTGGCAGGCTCGCGACATTAAAACCACAGAGCGAAGATTAACCTGTTAGTGAGGCGGCCGATTAAACGGTCGCCTTAAACAAAAGGAGCTAATGCCATAAAAGTAAGGTTATCGTTATACCAGAGAGTCAGTAGAGAGCAGTGTAGCACCTTTTTGGGACATCTCTGCCAAGGCTAGCTGGCTATCCATCGCTGATAAATTCACCCCTCGGCAGCCGTCAATAAGCACATCAACTTGATAACCTAACTTTAATGCATCAAGAACGGTGAATTTTACACAATATTCTGTTGCAATACCCATAATGATTAAGTGATTGATATCATTATGTTGCAGCCATGAATGTAAGCGAGTTTGACTCACTTTATCATTATCAAAAAAAGCACTATAACTATCGACTTGTGGGTTTTCACCTTTGGTAAATACCTCGATAATCTCTTGGGTATTTAAGTCTGGGTGGAACTCAGCACCGGTTTCCCCTTGGACACAATGTACTGGCCACCAAACTTGTGGGATCCCATTTAAATAACCCACATCACCAATTTGAGTGCCTGAGTTAACCGCGAAACTTAAATGGGTTGCAGGATGCCAATCTTGGCTTGCGATAATGACGATATTATTTTTACGGCAAGCTGCAATCGCATTATTGGCTGTTACGATAACGTGTTCACTGTCTTTAACAGCCAGTGCACCACCACGACAAAAATCATTTTGTAAATCGACTAATAATAAAGCAGATTTCATTTGACCCTCAGTATCATCATTCATCGGAATAGCTTAATTCACCACGTAAGTTATTTTGCATTAATTCGCGGATAAGCGTGGGAGTATAATCTTGGCTCAGTAAGTAGTGTAATTTACTTAATGCGGCTTCAAATGTCATGTCATAACCACTGATTACACCCGCATCTGCGAGCGCGTGGCCGGTTGCATAACCTTCCATATTGACTCGGCCTGAAATACATTGCGTTAGATTTACAACGATAATTCCACGCTTAGTCGCTTCTCGAAGGATCCTTAATAGTTCAGGTTGTTGTGGCGCGTTACCCACACCGTATGAGCGAAGTATTAATGCTTTAACAGGTTGTTGTAAAATATTACTAACAATATCAATGGATAAGCCCGGATAAAGAGTGACGACGCCAATGGGCTGTGGCGTAATACGATGCGTCTTTAAGTCGCCAATACCAATAGGTGCAGGGCAGGTATTGAATGCGCGAATATGAATACCGGCTTCCATTAACGGTGAGCAATTGGGTGAAGTGAAAGCTTCGAAGCCATCGGCATGGGCTTTTACGGTACGGTTACCACGATAAAGCTTATTATTAAAAAATAATCCCACTTCATTGACGGGGTAATTTGCCGCCAAATATAACGCATTTAAAAGGTTAGTTTGTCCATCAGAGCGTAAAGCCTCTAAAGGAATTTGTGACCCTGTCACGATAATAGGTTTCTTTAAATTTTCAAACATGAAAGATAAAGCCGAGGCCGTAAATGCCATGGTATCTGTGCCGTGAAGGATCACAAAGCCATCATATAAATCATAATGTTGGCTGATATCATCTGCAATATATTGCCAGTCTTCTGGGGTGATATCTGACGAGTCGATCAGTGGTTTTAATTCACGGATAGTAAATTCAGGCATTTCAGGGCGGTGGAATTCTGGCATTTTGGCCAACTGAGCTTGCAAGTGACCTGAAACGGGGATATAGCCTTGAGCGGAGTGGCTCATCCCAATAGTGCCGCCAGTGTAGACAACATAAATGGATTTCTTCTGCATCTTTTTACCTAAGTCATGTACAGAGTAAGTAAGTTTTACTAAGTAATTATCTGGGATTATACACATCCTATCCCAATATGTATGGTTGGTGGATAGACCTCTAATGCTTTTTGTACGCGTTATTTTAATCGAAATTTTATTTCTAATATTGAATAAAGCCCCCTCTAATAAATATTAGAGGGGAAAATATTTAATTAATATCAGCGCAGTTTAAGCAAAAAGCATAACGATTTTGTGGGTCGTTCATTTTTAAAAAGAACTGTGCTTGCTGGCGGATATCGGTTGCAACAGCCGGAGGGAGAAAAGCTTGAAGTACATCAGGCATTGCGGCTTGAACATTGGTCGTTAGCTCAAGTAATAGTTGATCCATAAATGAAAGCTCTGGTTTCATCCAATCTAATTCGACGGAATCAATTTTAGCGAGTTCAGCTGCTTTCATTACGGCATCATCGAAATCACCTAACTGATCGACAAGGCCATTTTTCAATGCATCTTGTCCAATCCACACACGGCCTTGGGCTATTTTATCGATTTCCGCTGGGGTTTTATGACGCGATTGAGCCACTAAACCTATGAAGGTTTCATAGCCATTTTCAATGGTAATTTGCATCATATCAGCGAACTGAGGACTAATTCCTTTTGTCAGTGAAATATCAGCTAATGGTGAGGTTGATACACCATCAGTATAAACACCAATCGATTCTAATGAGTTCTCAAAGGTATTGATAACGCCAAAAATACCAATAGAGCCAGTAAGCGTACTTGGGCTAGCAATAATATAGTTTGCTGGCGTTGAGATCCAATATCCGCCTGATGCAGCCATACCGCCCATAGAAACGACGATGGGCTTTCCTGCTGCACGAACAGAGGCTAATTCACTGCGAATCAAATCTGAAGCACTAACACTTCCCCCAGGGCTATTTACACGTAATACAATGGCTTTGATATTATCATCAAGGCGTGCATCACGGATTTGTGCTGCGATGGTGTCGCCACCTGCAATCCCGGGTGTTTGTGGGCCATCCATGATTGCGCCTTGCACGACAATAACGGCAATATTTCCCGTATTGCTCACCGCTGTATTAGCGGTTTGTGCTGAGTAATCATAGATACTGATATTGTTAAATTGTTTGTCTTCTTTATTCCAGCCAAAATGTTTGCTCAGAATATTTTCCGACTCTTCTCGGGTATAAATTTTATCGACTAATTTTTGCTTTAGCGCATATTGAGCGCTGTTGCCTTTTGCTGCACGTAGCTGAGCTAATATGGTATCAGCGCCCGGGAATATTTGTTTATCGGTTGTTTTCCTATTATTTGAGAGTGTTGATAAATAGTTACCCCACAGGGCATTTAACCATTGTTGGTTAGCATCACGTGCTTCTGGTGACATATCATCACGCATCAGTGGCTCAACCGCTGATTTATAAGTACCCACTCGGAAAATATGGCTGCTTATTTTTAATTTTTCTAATAGTGATTTGTAGTAAATACTATTCGTCGAAAAACCGAATATACCAATTGAACCTTGTGGTGACAGGTAAATATCGTCAGCAAAACTGGCTAAATAGTATTGAGGTTGGCTAAAGCTGTCACCAATGGCGTAAACCGGTTTGCCCGATGTTTTGAACTCTTCAATTGCTTTACCAATATAGGCAAGGGAAGGTTGGTCGGCGCCGACTAAGTTATCTAAGCGTAATACCATACCGGTAACACGATCATCAGTAGTGGCAGTACGAATAGCATCAACGATATCAAACAGTGAATTTTCCTGCATACGGCTGCTCGATGTACCGAGCAGTTCACGGCTCATTCGGCCAAATGGGTCGGGGGTCGAAACCTGGTCAACGACAACGCCTTGAAGATCGACGTAGAGTGCACCAAAATAATTTTTTTCTGGCTTTGAGTCTGACTGGTACAGAGCAACAGAACCGATGACTAATAAAAATAACAGGATAAAAATCGTGTTAAAAACTAGTTCCCGAATAAAATTCAGTACCCGCCAGCTAAACTTAAAAACGGTAACAATAATTTCCCATATTGGGCGCATAACTTCTCCAAGACGCAATCTATACGGTGATCTAAACTTTACAATACAGTTATCTGCTAATGAAGCACATGATTATCCATAACAAAACTGCTATGAGCGATGTACAATGTAACGATTATATTTTTCAATACAGACAAATGATACAATTCAATGAATTAATAATGCTTTTACCCATAATTTTATGTGTTAGGTTGACCGCATAAGCTGCGATACCTTGTTGTATTAACTGTCTTACTTGATAAATTTAATAACAATAATTGCTGTTTTAAATGAATATCATATCAGTTTACTCTTAATCGGAGACGAATATGGATGCTTTAACCCTTTTGTTGAATCGTCGTTCAGCTTCAAGGCTGACTACGCCAGCCCCTCAAGGCGAAGAACTCGAAAATATATTAGCCGCAGGCATGAGAGCGCCAGATCATGGCGCATTACGCCCATGGCATTTTGTAGTGATGCAAAATGAAGGAATAACCCGTTTCAGTAAACTTCTTGAAAAAGCGGCAATTGATGGAAAATTGGGCAAAGAAGTTGAAGAAAAAGCCCGTAATGCGCCTTTTCGTGCGCCACTTATCATTACCGTTATTGCTAAAGTTCAGCAAAGCCCTAAGATCCCTCAATGGGAACAAATTGTTGCAGCAAGCTGCACTGTGCAAGCAATGCAAATGGCCGCAGTTGCTCAAGGTTTTGGTGGAATTTGGCGGTCGGGTTCATGGACGGAAGATCCCATTGTTCGTGAAGGTTTAGGCTGTGAAGAAAATGACCATATTGTTGGCTTTCTTTACATTGGTACGCCAGAACTTAAAGCACCAACTAAAGTTCAACGTCCTGACATGACTGAGTTCGTGACTCATTTTTAAAGAGATTGAACATGACTGAAAAAATTAGATTAACTCAATATAGCCATGGCGCAGGCTGTGGGTGTAAAATTGCACCAAAAGTTTTAGAGCAAATTCTACACACAGAACAAGCGAAATTTCATGACCCGCATTTATTGGTAGGCAATGAAACTAAAGACGACGCTGCGGTTTATGACTTAGGTAACGGCATTGGCATTATCAGCACGACCGATTTTTTCATGCCGATCGTGGATTCACCTTTCGAGTTTGGGCGTATCGCCGCCACTAATGCCATCAGTGATATCTATGCCATGGGGGGTAAACCCATTATGGCGATCGCTATTTTAGGATGGCCAATTGCTAAATTATCGGCAGAGGTTGCTCGTGAAGTTATCGAAGGTGGGCGAGCGGCTTGTGCTGACGCTGGGATTTCACTCGCGGGTGGTCACTCAATCGATTCATTAGAACCTATTTTTGGCCTAGCGGTAACGGGTGTAGTGAATACAGATTACGTGAAGAAAAATAGTGCTGCGATAGCGGGTTGTGAGTTGTTTTTAACTAAACCACTCGGTATTGGTGTGCTAACTACAGCAGAGAAAAAAGGGGTATTAGCACCAGAGCATCAACATCTTGCTGCAGAAACTATGTGCCAGTTGAATAAATTAGGCGCTGTCATCGCTCCTTTTGAGGGCGTTACTGCCATGACAGATGTCACTGGGTTTGGTCTATTAGGTCATTTAAGTGAGATTTGTGAAGGTTCTGGTGTTTGTGCGGAAATTTCGTTTAGCCAAGTTCCTAAATTGGCGGATGTTGAAAAATACATAGAAGCGGGTTGTGTTCCCGGTGGCACACAACGTAACTTTGATAGCTATGGTCATCTGATTGCACCCATGACGGAGCTTCAACGTAAATTACTTTGTGACCCACAAACATCAGGCGGGTTACTTATTGCAGTGAAACCTTCTGAAGTCTCTAAAATTAAAGACATTGCACATGAGCAAGGTGTTTTGTTACAGTCTGTCGGGAAATTATTACCCCAAACGGGCAATGGACCTTTAATTAAAGTGATTGATTAATTCATGCGTTTGTTTATTGCGGAAAAGCCCAGCCTTGCTAGGGCGATAGCGGATGTATTACCAAAACCTCATAAACGAGGAGATGGTTTTATTCAATGTGGTGATGGCCAAACAGTAACTTGGTGTATTGGCCACCTATTAGAGCAGGCGGAGCCCGATGCTTATGAGCCTCGCTACGCCCGTTGGAATCTACAAGACTTGCCTATTATTCCCGATAAATGGCAATTAAAACCGCGCCCTTCAGTAAGCAAACAACTGAAAACAATCGATGTACTGTTAAAACAAGCAACTGTCATTGTCCATGCAGGAGATCCTGATAGAGAAGGACAGTTGCTGGTGGATGAAGTTTTTGACTTTTTAAAGCTACCGGATGAAAAGCGAAAAACTATCAAGCGCTGCTTGATTAATGATCTCAACCCACAAGCGGTAGAACGTGCTATAGAGCGCTTACGAGAGAATAGAGAGTTTATTCCGTTGTGCGTATCTGCTTTAGCAAGGGCCCGTGCAGATTGGCTTTACGGCATCAATATGACTCGAGCCTACACCTTGTTAGGTCAACGTGGCGGTTATCAAGGGGTTCTCTCTGTTGGTCGCGTCCAAACGCCCGTACTTGGTTTGGTGGTAAGGCGTGATGAAGAAATAGAAAACTTTGTTCCCAAAGATTATTTTGAAGTTAAAGCGCATATCGTTACGCCACAAGATGAACGTTTTATTGCGGTATGGCAGCCAAGTGAATCCTGTATTGATTATCAAGATGAAGAAGGGCGTTTGTTCCATCGACCGCTTGCGGAGCATGTGGTATCTCGGATAGAAGGTAAGCCCGCATTCGTAACACAATATCAAGACAAACGAGAGTCTGAAATAGCACCATTGCCTTTTTCATTATCGGCCTTACAAATTGAAGCTGCCAAAAAATATGGTTTAAGTGCCCAACAAATTTTAGATATATGCCAGCGTTTGTATGAAACGCATAAATTAATTACTTATCCCCGTTCAGATAGCCGTTATTTACCTGATGAGCACTTTGCCGGTCGCCATTCTGTGCTAAATGCTATCGCGGTTCATCAGCCGGATTTAACCGAGTTTGAGTTACCTGAGTTGGATAAGAAAAATCGTTGTTGGGATGATAAAAAGGTCGATGCTCACCATGCGATTATACCCACGGCAAAAACCGCATCGGTGAAGCTTACTGAAAATGAAGCGCAGGTTTATCAATTAATTGCTCGCCAATATATTATTCAATTTATGTCAGATGCCGTTTTCCGAAAATGCACCATAGAATTGGAAATTGATAAGGGAAAATTTATTGCTAAGGCGAGGTTTCTTGCTGAAGCCGGTTGGCGTGTTGTCCTTGGTGGTAAAGAACGTGACGCTGAAAATGATGGTTTGCCATTACCCGTCGTTAATAAAGGTGATGAATTGTTGTGTGAGAAAGGCGAAGTGGTTGAACGTCAAACACAGCCTCCTCGACCTTTTACTGATGCGACTTTATTATCGGCTATGACAGGAATTGCGCGGTTCGTACAAGATAAAGCATTAAAAAAAGTATTGCGTGAAACGGATGGTTTAGGGACTGAAGCGACAAGAGCAGGGATTATCGACTTATTATTTAAGCGACAGTTTCTGTTTAAAAAAGGGCGCAATATTCACTCATCACCGGCAGGAAGAGCACTTATTCATGTTCTACCGGATATGGCGACTTTACCGGATATGACGGCGCATTGGGAATCACGGCTAACACAAATTAGTGAAAAAAAGACGCGATATGATGATTTTATGACGCCATTGAGTCAAACACTGATCCAATTGATCCATCAAGCTCGGCAATACACAAATTTACGTGCATTTAGAGAATTACCTCCCGCACCGACTAATAAAGGCAATAAAAAATCACCAAAAGCAAAAAGTACAAAAGGCGAGAAGAAAAGCAAGAAAGCGGGTGAATAGCAAAATAAAAAAGGAGTCTAAGACTCCTTTTACTCGATAGAAATAATGATTATTTAGTTAAATCAAAATCAGCCCATACCGGGGCATGGTCAGACGGTTTCTCCATTCCACGGATTTCGTAATCAATACCTGTATCAGTACAAAGCGCAGCAAGTTTTTTTGAGGCGAGTAGTAAATCTATACGTAGACCGCGGTTATCATCAAAGCCTTTTGAGCGATAATCAAACCAAGAATAGCAATCTGCAACATCAGGATTTTTTTCTCGATAGGTATCAATTAACCCCCAATCAAGTAATTTGCCTAGCCATTCACGCTCTTCCGGCAGGAATGAACACTTGCCTGATTTTAGCCAACGTTTGCGGTTTACTTCACCAATGCCAATATCAAGATCGGTCGGGCTAATATTTAGGTCTCCCATGACGAGAAGCTGGGACTCTGGTGTTTGTGTGGACGTAATATAGCTTTGTAAATCTTGATAAAATTTTTCTTTAGCTGGAAATTTAGTGGGGTGGTCTCGGCTTTCTCCTTGAGGAAAATAACCATTAACAACAGTTAATACACCTTGGTCTGTTTCAATATCCGCCATGATAATGCGTCGTTGGGCATCTTCATCATCGCTTGGGAAGCCTTTTCTTACGGCAATCGGCGCATTTTTCAATAATAATGCGACACCATAATGTGCTTTTTGCCCATGGTGGTAAATATGGTAGCCTAATTTACTCACTTCATCATAAGGGAACATATCATCATGAACCTTGATTTCCTGTAGACCAATCACTTCTGGTTGATGCTTTTCAATGATAGCGGCGAGCTGATGAGGCCGTGCTCGAAGGCCGTTAATGTTGAAAGAAATAAATTTCATGGATATTTGCCACCTAGTATTTTTTAGTTATCACTTTATCTGATTCTAACAGATGACAACATGAGTGTAACCATCGCTATCATCATTCAATCTACGAGATTATCACTATTTTGTAGGTTGGTCTCATGGATAATAATTAACTCGATATCAGTTTAGTGCTAATAAAATATATTATGATTATTTTTAATGTGGGCATAAATTATAAGACTATCCTAAATTTATTAGTTGAATTTAAAATTTATTAACTATAAAGATATTAACCTTAATTAAAAAATGATTATTTATTTTATAATCAATGAATCTGAATTTCATTTGAAGTCAATTGGTTATTTGTATTTTAATGTGATTTAATAGTGGAGCAATAAAAAATAATCAACCGAAACAGTATAATATATTGCTTTGCTATGTCGAAAAATATAAAAATACTTTTATGAAATATTGTTATTCATTCAATGAAAAATTAGATTTGGCTTTTTATTTAAAATCGAAATTTTTGGCTAACCTACATATTATTTTATTAATAATTATGTTTGTTAATATTTTATTAAATAGAACGAGGTCATAGATATGTTCTTTTCAAGAAAATTAGAGGCGTTTATGGCAGTTGTTGAGAATGGCTCGTTAAGCAAAGCCGCAAGGGTGATGAACAGGACGACACCTCCCATCGCGAAATCAATAAAAGACTTTGAAACTAGCTTAGGTAAACGGCTTTTTAAACGAGAAAAATTTGGAATGACATTAACTAAGGATGGCCAAGAACTTTATAATGATCTTAGAGATCTCTACTTGCAGGAGAAGGAAATCACTAAAAAACATTTTTCAGGTTACATTGTTAATGAAGCGAATATTTATTATGACTGGGGTAAGGAAAATCATTTAATTAATCTGTATCAAGCGGCACATCAAAACAATGTTCAAGTGAATATATTGCGATTTAATTATGATGAGGTAGATGAAATTATTGACTATGATGGCAACACATTAATTTTAAGTTCGGAATTAGTGATTAGCGAACGATTTTCATTGCAAAAGAAAATAGAAAATTCACCTTTAGGCATTTATTGCCGAAAAGAACTTTATGATAAATTTAATCATAATATGATAGAACTATTACAAAAAAGCACATGGTTGTGTGACCCTGCATTTTATAAAAGCTCATTGATGAGTGATTTGCTCGCTAAGGTAGATACAACAGATAGTAAATCAAGTATTCGGCAAATGGATAATATCGGGTGTTGCCTCAGTTTTATTCAGGATGGCGATTTTATTGGTATTATTGATCATTATCCAGAAGACGAATTAAATGATAAATCATTAACATATATCTCTTTGAATAGGCTACTCGACAAGTCTGATTGCTATATATACAAGTCAAAGGCACATTCAAGTGTTTTAAATCGCTTTATGGGGGTAGTTGATAGCTTAGGTAAGAACTGTGCTTAGATGGTGGTGGGAGAAGGATTCGAACCTTCGAAGTCTGTGACGGCAGATTTACAGTCTGCTCCCTTTGGCCGCTTGGGTATCCCACCAGATTTTTAATTGCTGTAATCGTTCACAGCGGGCGGCATCATATCAAATGACGCGCCCCTGTAAAGCATTTATTTTATAAAATCGTGCAAGTGCTGTATTTTTATACTTATTGTTTGTATAAACAACAGTTTACTGAGTTTATAAAATAATAGTACGGTTACCATAAACAAAAACGCGCTGAGCTAACACCCAGTATAACGCATGGCTAAGTACATTTTTTTCCACATCTCGACCAGCGCGCATCATGTCATCAGCAGTAAACGTATGATCGATGTTAATCACATTTTGAGTAATGATTGGCCCTTCATCCAAGCTATCATTTACAAAGTGCGCTGTTGCGCCGATTATCTTCACGCCACGTTCATATGCTTGATGGTATGGACGAGCACCTATAAAGGCAGGCAAGAATGAATGATGAATATTGATAATTTGGTTAGGGTAATGCTGAACAAACGCAGGCGTCAGTACACGCATGTATTTTGCCAATACCACATAATCGGGTTGGTATTGGTCAATTTGCGCTACCATTTTTTCATCATGTTGTTCACGCGTTAAGCCTTCGTGGCTAATGTGATGGAAAGGAATGTTGAACTGCTCGACCAAATGCTTCAGCGTATCATGGTTGCCGATCACGGCTGCAATCTCGACATCAAGGCCGTCATAGGCGCTTTTCATGAGTAAATCGCCAAGGCAGTGAGCTTCTTTTGTTACCATAATGACAATGCGGCGGCGACCCGAAGAATTCAGTTCTCGTTTAGAACCTACAGGTAGCGCATCGTCAAGGTCAGCTAACAATGTTTCATCGTTAAAAATACCTTCAAGTTCAGTTCTCATGAAGAAACGACCAGTGCGATGGTCAACGAACTCGTTATTTTGCACGATGTTGAGCTGGTGTTTGTAACAAATATTGGTAATTTTAGCGATTAACCCTTTCGCATCAGGACAAATAGTTCTGAGGATTTTTTTCTGTACATTTTTGTGTTGCATGAAGCTGTCTAATCCTTAACTTGCAAAAGCCTAATAACTTAGGCTAAAGGCGAACTGAGCATTTACGTTTGTTAATAAAATTGATGGTTAACTATTATTGCAGCATTTTTTGAATTTTTTACCTGACCCACAAGGGCATAAGTCATTCCGACCTATTTTAGGGGTTATGCCATCAATATAATACCAACGCGCATTAATGCGAATAAAACGGGAACGTTCATGAATAAGTTGTTTATGATCAGCTTTTTCATCAATAAAGCAAGCCGAAAATTCGACATATGCCTCATCTGGATTTTTAGCATAAGAAGAACTAATAACACGGAGGGCTATCCATTGGGTCTGTTCAAAACTTTTAGCTATTTCATCTTGCCATTCCTGTGCCTGACAATCGGGATGCCAAGTTTTAACCAGATAGTCCACATTTTTATGAACATAGGCGCTGTATCTAGAACGCATCAGTTGTTCGGGGGTTTCAGGGACAGCATTATCTAATAAGTACGGTTCACAGCAATTGCTAAACTCTTGCTGCTCACCGCAGGAACAAATATTTTTTAATTGTTGCTTCATTTTTTTCTCAATAAAAATACGTATAAAATGTAAAAATCACTATACTTGAAAAATGGGTAAATAATGATTTTGGCGTATTAATAATAGTATTGTTAATTAAACAGGGTTTTGTAGTCGCAGGGTGAATGATGATAAATAAAAAAATACTCATAATTGAAGATGAAAAAATTTTTCGTACCATCCTAGGCGATTACCTTAAAAGTATCGGAACAGAGGTTTATACGGCAGATAATGGGCAGTTAGCAATAGAAATGTTAACGATTGAACATATTAGTCCTGACGTTATCCTGTGCGACTTAAACATGCCGGTTATGAATGGTGAAGCGTTTATGGCGGAGCTTGTTGCTAGGGAGATTAATATTCCAGTCATTGTTATTTCTGCAACTACAGATTTTACCCAATTAGATAGAATGTTTCGTTTAGGTGCAAAAGATGCTCTTCTTAAACCGATTAAAAATTTAGATGAAGTGAAAATGACGATCCATGCCGCGCTATATCCTGAAAAACACGATACTGAAAGCGCCATTGAGCATGAAATACAAAATATATCGTCATTATTACAAAATGAAAAGCTTGATATGATGGCGATATTAAGGCAGTTACAACCGCCAGTGAATCAACAAGTAAATGGGTATCGGATTAACTATAGGCAATTAAATGAAGCTAACCGTTTTGGTTTATTGCTTGATTTGGCCGCTATTTCCGATAACCAAATAGGTTTTTATTGCATTGATGCGGAGCGCTCTCCGCAAGAGGGGGTAATGGCTGCTTTTTTGATAAGGGTTGTTTTTAACGATTTATTAAAAAGTGCCGTTAGTTATCCAGATAAGAAATTACCTAAAATTGATAAAATAATTAGCCAAATAAATCATTTATTGGAAGACTCTGGTTTCAATGGGCAATTTCCTTTGCTGTTAGGTTATTTTAATACTAAGAATAAATCTATCATACTTGCAAGCGCTGGGTTAGAGGCTGAAATTACCACCGAAGAAAACCATTATTATCTCTCAAGAAGCATGCCTTTAGGGACGTTAAAAGAGTATCAGTCTAATCAGTTGGATATTAAAGGAACATTTTGGAATTGTTTAATACGTAATAACAACCAAAAAATTAAACTGATGTTTAACCCAGAAAATTAGATTTAGCTTGAATTTATGACATAACACCCTTCTAAGACTCTGAAATAGGCATGGCGCTATTTATTCGATGTTGATTCCTGATATACTTCCGCGCACTAAAAATGCACTGCGATATACGCTTTAAATATCGGTAAAGGGTGCTTTAAAATTTCTGGAGTTATGACTAATGATAAAACGCAAAGTGCGTAAAGCAGTAATCCCAGTCGCAGGATTGGGTACACGTATGCTTCCAGCAACAAAGGCAATTCCAAAAGAAATGCTGCCAATTGTTGATAAACCGCTAATTCAATATGTAGTCAATGAGTGTATCGCTGCCGGTATTAACGAAATTGTCTTAGTGACTCACTCGTCAAAAAATTCCATTGAAAACCACTTTGATACCAGTTTTGAACTTGAAGCTATTTTAGAAGCACGTGTAAAGCGTCAGTTGCTTGAAGAGGTTCAGTCAATTTGCCCAAGTCACGTTACGATCATGCAAACGCGGCAGGGTATCGCTAAAGGTTTAGGACATGCGATTTTATGTGCTAAGCCTTTAGTTGGCGATGAGCCTTTTGCGGTTATTCTGCCTGATGTTATATTGGACCGTTATAGTACAGATCTCACTAAATTTAATTTGAGTGAAATGTTAGATCACTATGAGCAATCAGGTGCAAGCCAAATCCTTGTTGAGCCAGTACCTGAAGATGAAGTTTCTAACTACGGCATTGTTGATTGTAATGGCGTGACATTACAACCAGGGGATAGTAAGCCGATTGCACGTATGGTTGAAAAACCACGTAAAGAAGAAGCACCTTCTAATTTGTCTATTGTAGGTCGTTATGTTTTATCTGAAAAGATCTGGGACGCATTGGCTAGAACGGCACCCGGTGCTGGGGATGAAATACAATTAACGGATGCCATTGCTATTATGATGGAAAATAAAGAACCTGTTGAAGCATACCACTTATGTGGTAAAAGTCATGACTGCGGAAATAAATTAGGTTACATGAAAGCCTTTGTTGAATATGGCATGCAGCATGATTCTTTAGGGGATGATTTTACTCAGTGGATTAAAACATTAGCAAATAAATAAAACACATCGGTTTTTTCGTAATACTGTATCTATTTATTCGATGTTTATTAAAGGTCAACTATCAATAGTTGGCCTTTTTTATACACACTAAATAGGTGTGACATTTCCTTTGTGATGCATCGGTTAAGATAAATTATTTAACATTATTTGGTTGTTTTTTTTGTAAAGGTAAAATTTATAAGATATTAAGTAGTTATCTATGGAATGGTATTTTTTATCTTAATTAACATTACATTTCTTTACTTTGATTTAGCCTTGTTAATTCTGTTTTTTATTTAAAGAACGCTAAATAATGCATTGAGATGCTAAATACGATGAGTAAATTAGGGTTTCATTAGCGCTATATGTAGTGAGAGAATTTTTATGGCAGGGCTAATATAAATAATTATATAAGGCTATAAACAAAAACACCCTTATAAAAAGGGTGTTTAGAATAGATGCTGAGGCTATTAGATTAAGAAATCATCTAAAGATTTGCCTTGCTCTTCAATGGCAACTTTGATTACAGCAGGAGTACGGCCTTGGCCTGTCCAAGTTTTAGTTTCGCCATTTTCGTCAACATATTTGTATTTAGCTGGACGAGCAGCGCGTTTAGCACGGGTGCTAGTTGCTTTACTTGAGTCCATTGTTTGCAGAAGGTCGTTTAAGTCTACGCCTTGCTCTAAAATCATTTCGCGAACTTTATCAAGTTTACGAGTACGCTCTTCTAATTCAGCGCGAGCTTGGCTTTCTTCATCACGGCGTTCTTCAACAACGACAGTTAATTTTTCTAGCATCTCTTCAAGTGATTCTAAAGTTGCTTCGCGAGCTTGTGCACGAAGAGTACGGATATTATTTAACGCTTTTAAAGATTCGCTCATTTTCCTGGTCTCAAATTAATTGTTGGCATGTGTACAGTAATAATAGAATGCTATTTTAAATTCTGCAATAGCTAAATTACTTTACTAGTTTAAAAGTTATCTTTAACGAATGCAATTTTTTTACAAAAGAAATATAAACTTTTCGTTGATATATATATAGCACTATTATCAATAACAGAACTAATGAAAAAAAATGGTAATATAGACAAGAATTATCTTACTTAATATTTTGCGAAGTAACATGTGATTCATCGGTTTACTTTATGAATTTAGTAAAAGTGTGAGGAAGGACTAACTTAAATTTTCTTTTTTTGATGTAATAAATTAGCGATATGTGCCTTAGTTAAAACTGTTTATAGTTTATATCAAATTGGTTTTATTGCTTATAAGTCATCCATTTTACATAAAAACTGCACAATAAATGCTTAAAAATAAATTTTCAATAAGTAACAATGCTATCGAGTTGTTGCTAATCTAATGCTGAGTTTTATGATAAAATTATTAGGTATATTATTTTTGAGGAAATCGCCGGATGGCTCAGTTATATTTTTATTATTCAGCAATGAATGCAGGAAAGTCAACGTCATTGTTACAGTCATCGTATAACTATAATGAACGGGGAATGCGGACAGTTATTTTTACTGCGGAAATTGATAACCGCTTCGCGAAAGGGAAGGTTGCATCACGTATTGGTTTATCAGCAGAGGCTTTATTATATTCACCGACAACAAATATGGCTGAAATCATCAAACAAGAAAATAGTGCACAAAAAGTACATTGTATCCTTATTGATGAATGTCAATTTCTAACAAAAAAGCAAGTCGAAGAATTATGTGACATTGTCGATAATACCGATATTCCCATTTTATGTTATGGGCTGCGCACTGACTTTTCAGGGCAATTATTTGAAGGGAGCCAATATTTACTCGCGTGGGCCGATAAATTAGTCGAGCTTAAAACAGTTTGTTACTGTGGACGTAAAGCGAATAAGGTCTTAAGGATAGGTAGTGATGGCATTGCAATGTATGAAGGCGCACAGGTCGATATAGGCGGTAATGAAAAGTATATCTCTGTATGCCGTAAACACTATTCTGAGGCAATTGAGCAAGCTCAATTAATGAATGCTGGGGTTATTCCTAAAAAACCGATTCATTTTAGTTAAATATATTATTGATATTTATAAATTGGTCGTCTGTTGATTAATTTATTTCATTCAACGTGTATTTAAACGGAACGTGCTGATTTATTTTAAAATGTGAGTGCCTCTGAGTCAGTGTTATTATAAATAGGTTTCGCTAAAGTGGTATACCCGCTAAGAGAGAAAAAGGCACTGTAGAATATACAGTGCCTTTTAATTTAACTAACTAATAAGTTATTTTTTAGTGCTTTTCTTTTCGGCTTTTGCTGGCGGGGTAACTTCAACAATTGCCTCTTCCGAAAATTCGCGGCCATAATAACAATCTAATAATAGCTGCTTAATCTCAGAGATCAGTGGGTAGCGTGGGTTAGCACCAGTACATTGGTCATCAAATGCGTCTTCAGACAGTTTATCTACGTGAGCTAAAAAGTCGGCTTCAGCAACACCCGCTTCACGAATTGATTTAGGGATCCCTAAGTCAGCTTTAATTTCGTCAAGCCAATCCAACAGTTTTTGAATTTTAACACCGGTACGGTCGTCGGGTTTTGTTAATTTCAAGTGTTCGGCAATTTCAGCGTATTGACGACGTGCTTGTGGTCGGTCGTATTGGCTAAATGCCGTTTGTTTAGTTGGATTATCATTGGCATTGAAACGAATAACGTTACAAATTAACAGGGCGTTAGCGAGACCATGTGGAATATGGAACTCAGAGCCAAGTTTATGTGCCATTGAGTGACAGACACCTAAGAATGCGTTAGCAAAGGCGATACCTGCAAGTGTTGCCGCATTATGAACACGTTCTCTTGCGACTGGGTTTTTTGCCCCTTCATGATAACTAGCGGGTAGATATTCTTTCAGTAAGCTTAAGGCCTTAAGTGCTTGTCCGTCAGAAAATTCGTTTGCTAAAACAGAGACGTATGCTTCTAATGCGTGAGTGACAGCATCTAATCCACCGAATGCAGTAAGTGATTTAGGCATATCCATCACTAAGTTAGCATCAACAATAGCCATGTGAGGGGTTAGTGCATAATCGGCGAGTGGGTATTTTTGGCCTGTTTTATCATCAGTAACAACGGCAAATGGAGTTACTTCTGAACCAGTACCTGAAGTTGTTGTGATAGCGACTAATTTCGCTTTCACACCCATTTTAGGGAAGCGGTGAATACGTTTACGGATATCCATAAAGCGTAGTGCCAACTCTTCAAAGTGGGTTTCAGGATGTTCATACATCACCCACATGATTTTCGCCGCATCCATTGGTGAGCCGCCGCCTAAAGCAATAATGACATCAGGCTTAAATGCATTCATTTGCGCAGCACCTTTACGTACGACAGAAAGTGTTGGGTCAGCTTCAACTTCGAAGAATACGTCTGTTTCGATATGATGTTTTTTCAGAACGTTAACGACTTCATCAACATAACCATTGTTAAATAAATAGCTATCAGTGACGATCAGAACGCGTTTTGCGCCGTCTGTCGCAATCTCTTCTAGCGCGATAGGTAAACAACCACGGCGGAAGTAAATTGAGTTAGGAAGTTTATGCCATAACATATTTTCAGCTCTTTTCGCCACAGTTTTGGTATTAATTAGGTGTTTTGGACCTACGTTTTCAGAGATGGAGTTACCCCCCCAAGAACCACAACCAAGCGTTAAAGATGGCGCGAGTTTAAAGTTATACAGATCACCAATACCACCTTGTGATGCAGGTGTGTTGATCAATATACGCGCGGTTTTCATTTTCTGGCCAAAATAGTTAACGCGTTCATGCTGATTATCTTGGTCGGTATATAGACAAGATGTGTGTCCAATGCCCCCCATCTCGACCAGTTGTTCTGCTTTATCAACGGCATCTTCGAAGTTTTTACCGCGATACATAGCCAGCAATGGTGATAATTTTTCATGAGCAAAAGGCTCGGATTCATCAATCGCTTTTACTTCACCAATAAGTATTTTGGTTGTTGTTGGCACGGTAATACCGGCCATTTCAGCAATTTTGAATGCAGTTTGACCAACAATTGCTGCATTTAAATTGCCATTTTTCAGAATGATATCCTGAACGGCTTTAAGTTCTTTGCCTTGCAGCAAGTAACCGCCATGGTTAGAAAAACGTTCACGAACTTGGTTATAAATTTCATCAACGACAACAACGGATTGTTCTGATGCACAGATAACACCGTTATCGAATGTTTTTGACATCAAAATAGAAGCGACTGCACGTTTAATGTCAGCAGTTTCATCGATCACAACAGGTGTATTACCTGCACCAACACCAATAGCCGGTTTTCCTGAACTATAGGCAGCTTTAACCATACCGGGACCACCTGTCGCTAAGATCAGGTTGATATCAGGGTGGTGCATTAATGCGTTAGAGAGCTCAACAGAAGGGGCGTCAATCCAGCCAATAATATCTTTTGGCGCGCCAGCAGCAATGGCGGCATTTAATACAATTTCAGCGGCACGGTTGGTTGCATTTTTAGCACGAGGATGGGGAGAAAAAATAATGGCATTACGCGTTTTTAAGCTAATTAACGATTTAAAAATAGCCGTAGAGGTTGGGTTAGTTGTTGGTACAATACCGCAGATGATACCGATAGGTTCTGCAATGGTGATGGTACCAAATGTTGGGTCTTCAGAGAGAACGCCACAGGTTTTCTCATCTTTATAGGCATTGTAGATATATTCAGAAGCAAAGTGGTTTTTGATCACTTTATCTTCAACAATACCCATACCGGATTCTTCAACCGCGAGTTTGGCTAGAGGTATGCGAGCATCTGCGGCAGCAAGGGCAGCAGCGCGGAAAATTCTATCCACTTTTTCTTGAGAAAAATTGGCGAATTCGCGTTGAGCTTTTTTGACACGAGCAACGAGTTCATTGAGTTCGGTAACGTTAGTTACGGACATATAGATTACTCCTGATAAATGTTAAAATTTTTAAGCCAATGAGCAATGTGTCTATAATAATTGTTGAAATAAGACCACCTAAAAAGAAAAGTATAGATAGTTTTATTAATAAGTCTGCTCGATATCGCCTATTGGCTTAAAAATCTCTCTGTGAATAAACAAAAATAGCATTTCTTGTTATATCTGGCCTATCAGTTAAGAACAGATTAACAAATCAGTAATTTAATAAAGTGATCTAAATCACAAAAAATACAAGCTGACACCTTTCAGCAGGTGGTGTTTTGATGAAGTTACATAGATGATAACGATTGACGAATTAATTTATCATTAGGGAGTTATATCCCCTTTATATTGGCGTATATCGGATATAAATGCTTTATTTTTACAATTTTATCCCATTGGTTATGTAAACCCTTTGATTAGAAAGTGAAGCCATTAATAAATAAAGTAATTGATTTAAAGAAAATCATGCTTTGCTCAAGGAATTTTATAGTATCAATGATAAACTTAAATATAGGTAAAAACTTCTCTAATGAGAATATTTTGAGGGTGTTAATGGGTGAGCGCTGCATTACTGGATTTATCGGGCTATATTAAGTTTTTTATCGGTCTATTTGCGCTAGTAAACCCAGTTGGGATCCTACCTGTGTTTATTAGCATGACTAACTATCAAAGTAGCGCAGGTCGAAATAAAACGAATACGGTAGCAAATACATCCGTTGCTATTATTCTTTGTACATCGTTATTAGTTGGGGACTCAATTCTTCAATTATTCGGTATTTCTATTGATTCATTCCGCATTGCCGGAGGAATATTAATCGTCACCATCGCAATGTCGATGATCAGCGGTAAAATAGGTGAAGATAAACAAAATAAACAAGAAAAAACAGAAACTGCTATACGCGATAGCATTGGCGTTGTTCCGTTAGCACTTCCACTAATGGCAGGGCCGGGGGCGATTAGCTCTTGTATTGTTTGGTCTTCGAGGTGGCATGGCTGGCAAAATTTTATTGGTTTAGCGGTAACCAGTATTTTATTCGCTTTTTGTTGTTGGTTATTGTTTCGTTCCGCATCTTTATTAGTACGTTATTTGGGGCAAACCGGAATCAACGTTGTCACTCGTATTATGGGACTATTATTGATGTCATTAGGCATTGAGTTTATTGTGACCGGAGTGAAATCCCTCTTTCCCGGCTTATTGTAATTTATAAAACTTTTCCTATCAAAGATAGCCGCGGAGTCTCTGGCGGCTACCTTCCTACTCGTTATTCCTAATTTAAGCCAAAGCTCTTTCATGTGATTACTAGGGGCTGTTGATCTTTGCTGCTTATTTTTACAGCATAAAAAAAGCAATAAAAAACCAATTAAACTAAGGTTTATATTGATTATTAACAATAATCACTTCTCCAACTAAAAAAGGATACCGAAAGCTGCCCTTCGGGTTCGATTAAAGAACGTTTCACTCATTTTATTCTACGTTGAGTGGCTCTTTTAGTTCACTAAGCGGCGAACCTCTCGCCTTGCCTAAAAGGTCTTTAATTCGAATAAAAATTGACCTTCAAAGATCAACAGCCCCTAATAAATATTCATTATTTAGATAAAAATAGTTTAAATAAAGAACAGTCAGTTAACTAGGTCATCAGTATCAGTCATTATATGCCGCATTTTTTGCTAAAACAGGCATAAAAAGTATGGAATTGTGAGCTAAGTAAAATTATTCACTATTCTAATTGATGTTTGTTAATGATATGTTTGGATACCGATTTGGGGATAGTCGATATCTAAATAAAGTCATTTTTATAACTTCATGTAAAATAAGTGTTATGCCTTGATTTAACCAATGTTGGTATTTTTTGTGGTAAATTTTTAGTCGAAAATGTTAATTAATTGTTTCTGTAATTGGTCGTTTGTTCGTGAACGCGTTACGTTGGGTAGGGATTTAGTTTTTCAGTCAATGGATGCAACTTCTCCTTATATTGGAGATAGCGAAAGACGTGATATATCGCCAATAATTGAAGAGGGCATAATGATTAATTCGACCAAGGGTTTAAGTTTACTTTCATTATTATTTATAGCGCTATATACAAATGCTTCTGACATCTCTAAAAATATACCACAAGTTATTACCATTAATAACGGCTCAGAAGTTGTCTCACTTGACCCTCATAAAGTTGAGGGAGTACCTGAAAGTAATATTATTTTAAATTTGTTAGAAGGTTTGGTTTATACGGACGTTGATGGTAAAACCGCCCCAGGTGTAGCTAAAAATTGGCGTAATGAAAATTATACCACTTGGATCTTCACTTTACGGGATGATGCGCGTTGGAGTGATGGAACGCCAGTTACGGCTGAAGATTTTGTCTATAGCTGGCGACGATTAGCTGACCCAACTACTGGTTCCCCATATTCGAGTTATTTACAAAATGCGTATATTGAAAATGCGAATCAAATTTTAAAAGGTAAAATGCCCGTTGAATCGTTGGGTGTGAAAGCTTTAGATCCTTTACATCTGCAAGTCACATTAAGTCATCCAGTTCCTTATTTTATTGATATGCTTTCGCATACTTCGATGAAACCAGTTAATAAAAAAGCTATTGAAACATTTGGCGATAAATGGACTCAGCCACAAAATTTCATCGGTAATGGTGCTTATTTATTAGACTCATGGATTGTAAATGAGCGAATTGTGGTTAAGCGTAACCCAATGTATTGGGATAATAAAAATAGCCGAATTGAACAAGCAACATTTTTATCGATTACATCTGAAGTTAGCGATATTAATCGTTATCGCAGCGGAGAGGTCGATATTTCAAATTCTGCGATCCCACCTGCTTTATTTAAAAAAATGCAGGCTGAAAATCCAAAAGAACTCTATGTGCGCCCCTATCTTTGTACTTTTTATTATGAAATTAATAACCAAAAAACCCCGTTTACTGACAAAAGGGTTAGAAAAGCAATTAAATTAGGCTTAGATAGAGAAATTATTACAAATAAAATTATTGCTCAAGGGCAAACTGTAGCTTACGGTTTTACACCTACTTTTATTAATAATGGTCATTTTGATTTGCCTGATTGGGCTAATTGGAAAGATGAAAAACGTCATCAACGGGCAAGGGAATTATTAGCTGAGGCTGGTTTTACACAAGATAATCCGTTGAAGTTTGCACTGTTATACAACACGTCAGATCAAAATAAACAGCAAGCTATTGTTGCTGCCTCTATGTGGCAAAAAAATATTGGCGCCCAAGTTTCATTACAAAATCAAGAATGGAAAACGGTACTGCAAAGCCGTCATGAAGGCAATTATGATGTTGCTCGAGTAACTTGGTGTGCAGATTATAATGAGCCAACATCCTTCTTGAATATGATGCTATCTGAAAATAGTAACAATACCGCATTTTATAAAAACAAATCGTTTGATGCTTTACTAGAAAAAGCATTAATTGCGCCAAACGACCTCGCTCGTAAGCAAATTTATCAACAAGCAGAAAGCGTATTAGATGCTGATTCTGCAATAGTTCCTGTCTATTATCGCGTGAGTGCTCGAATGGTAAAACCTACCGTTGGGGGATTTAAAGGCAATGACCCTCTTGATTACACCGACATTAAGCGGTTATATATAAGTGAAGTTAATAAATAACATTTAAATAATTAAAAAAAATGGTTACCAAAAATAGGGTAAGCAGATACATAAACAACACAATCATAATAATAGTATGGGAGTAGCTGATACGATGAGTAAATTAATGAATAAAACGCTTATTGCATTAAGCGTCACTGCGGGATTAATGGCAGCGGGTATCACAAATAGTTTTGCAGCAACAATACCAGCAGGTGTTGAACTTGCAGAAAAACAACTTCTTGTGCGTAATAATGGCTCGGAGCCCCAATCATTAGATCCGCATAAAATTGAAGGAGTGCCTGAATCGGCACTCTCAAGAGACCTATTAGAAGGTATTACGATTGTTGGGCCCGATGGTGAAATATTACCCGGTTCAGCAACAAGTTGGGAAAATAAAGATTTTACTGAATGGACTTTTAAAATTCGTGAAGGCGCAAAATGGTCAAATGGTGACCCTGTCACTGCTCAGGACTTTGTTTATAGCTGGCAACGCTTAGCAGACCCTGATACAGCCTCTCCTTATGCCAGTTATTTGCAGTATGCGCATATTAAAAATGTTGATGATATTATTTCAGGTAAGAAAAAGCCTGAAGAACTTGGTGTCAAAGCCCTTGATGATCAAACCTTAGTTGTTTCTTTAAGTGAAGCCGTACCGTATATCCCTAAATTATTGGCACATCCCTCCATGTCACCAGTCAATAAAAAAACAATTGAGAAAAATGGGGCTAAGTGGACTCAGCCACAAAACTTTGTTGGTAATGGTGCTTATAAGCTAAAAGATTGGACAGTCAATGAGCGTATTGTTTTAGAACGTAGTCCAACCTATTGGGATAATGCCAATACCGTGATTGATCAAGTTACTTTCCTGCCAATTTCATCGGAAGTCACCGACGTTAACCGTTACCGAAGTGGTGAAATTGATATGACCTACAGCAATTTACCGATAGAGCAATTCAAAAGCTTGAAAGAAAATATGCCGAATGAATTGCGCGTCAGCCCTTATCTTTGCACTTATTACTATGAAATTAATAATGAAAAGCCGCCATTTGATAATCCTAAAGTAAGGGAAGCATTAAAACTTTCTATGGATAGAGATGTGATCACTTATAAAGTGAAAGCACAAGGGGATATTCCGGCTTATGGCTTTACACCTCCATTTACCAATGGGGTAAAAACAGAGAAGCCAGATTGGTACGCCAATATGACTCAAGAACAGCGTAATGAAAAAGCCAAACAATTGCTTGAAGAAGCCGGTTACAATAAAGCAAATCCATTAAAATTCAATTTGTTATACAATACCTCTGACTTACATAAACGTATTGCTATCGCTGCCGCATCTATGTGGAAGAAAAATATTGGCGCTGAGGTAAAACTTGAGAACCAAGAGTGGAAAACATTCTTAGATAGCCGACACCAAGGCACTTATGATGTTTCTCGCGCTGGATGGTGTGCAGATTACAATGAGCCATCTTCTTTCCTAAATATGTTACTTTCTTATAGTAGTAATAATACCGTTCACTATAAAAATACCGATTTTGACGCTGTAATGAAAAAAACATTACAGGTTAAAACCGATGAAGAACGTGCAGATCTTTATAATCAAGCCGAAAAATTACTCGATAAAGATTCTGGAATAGTTCCCCTTTATTACTATGTCAATACACGTTTGGTTAAGCCCTATGTTGGTGGTTATAGCGGTAAAGATCCATTAGATAATTTGCATACAAAAGATCTCTACATTATTAAGCACTAATTATAGCAATCTGGCTCTAATAAAGGAGCCAGATATTAGCCTAATAGGCAACAGAAGTAGGAAAGGGCAATGTTTAAATTTATTTTGCGTCGCTTCCTTGAAGCGATCCCGACTCTTTTTATTCTTATCACCATCTCATTTTTTATGATGCGTCTGGCTCCGGGAAGTCCTTTTACGGGTGAACGTAAACTCTCTCCTGAAGTGATGGCAAATATTGAAGCTAAATATCATCTTAATGACCCAATGTATAAGCAATATTTTAGTTATCTTTTTCAGCTCTCTAAAGGGGATTTTGGCCCGTCGTTTAAATATAAAGATTATAGCGTAAATGAATTAGTCGCTAAAGCCTTCCCAGTATCGGCAAAACTCGGGGCAACCGCATTTATCGTTGCGGTTATTTTTGGTGTATCAGCCGGCGTGATTGCCGCGCTGAATCAAAATACTAAGTGGGATTTTACAGTCATGGGCTTTGCCATGACGGGGGTTGTCATCCCAAGCTTTGTTGTCGCACCGCTATTGGTGCTTATTTTTGCCATACATCTTAAATGGCTGCCCGGAGGTGGTTGGGATGGTGGTAATCTCACCCACATTATTTTACCGATGGTTGCACTTTCGTTGGCGTATATCGCCAGTATTTCGCGTATTACCCGTGGTTCAATGATTGAAATTATGCATTCGAACTTTATCAGAACAGCGAGAGCAAAAGGTTTACCGCTAAGAACGATCATTCTACGCCATGCGCTTAAGCCTGCGTTGCTCCCAGTGCTCTCTTATATGGGACCTGCGTTTGTGGGGATTATTACCGGCTCAATGGTTATTGAAACTATCTTTGGTCTACCGGGTATTGGTCAGTTATTCGTTAATGGTGCCTTAAACCGTGACTACTCGTTAGTGCTCAGTTTAACAATATTAGTGGGTATTTTAACCATTGCCTTTAATGCCATCGTTGATGTGCTTTATGCCGTCATTGATCCAAAAATTCGTTACTAGGTCGGAGAAGCGCTATGTTAGTCAACAAGAAAAATAGTGAAGCTCTGGAGCATTTTTCGGAGCAGCTCGATATTGAAGGGCGCAGTCTTTGGCAGGATGCTCGACGCCGATTTATGCATAATCACGCGGCTATTTTTAGTTTATGTGTCTTATTTTTAATTACGTTATTTGTCATTTTTGCCCCAATGTTATCGCCATTTCTTTATGATGATACCGACTGGGAAATGATGTCTACCGCACCGGATATGGCAACAGGACATTATTTTGGCACAGATGCCTCGGGTCGTGACTTACTGGTTCGTGTTGCTATTGGTGGGCGTATCTCATTGATGGTCGGTGTTGCTGCGGCGCTAGTCGCCGTTATCGTCGGAACATTATACGGCTCGTTGGCGGGATATGCAGGGGGGAAAATTGACTCCCTTATGATGCGGATACTTGAAATCCTTAATTCATTCCCCTTTATGTTCTTCGTTATTTTATTAGTGACCTTGTTTGGTACCAATATTTTACTGATATTTGTCGCCATCGGTATGGTGTCATGGCTGGATATGGCGCGTATTGTTCGAGGGCAGACGCTCAGCCTTAAACGTAAAGAGTTTATTGAGGCAGCATTAGTTAGTGGTGTGAGTACGCGCCATATTATCCTGCGGCATATTGTCCCTAATGTGCTTGGTGTTGTGGTGGTTTATGCTTCGTTATTAGTACCAAGTATGATTTTATTTGAATCATTTTTGAGTTTTCTCGGGCTAGGCACACAAGAACCGTTGAGTAGTTGGGGGGCATTATTGAGTGATGGTGCCAACTCAATGGAAGTGACACCATGGTTATTACTTATTCCCGCAGGGTTCTTAGTCATAACATTATTTTGTTTTAACTTTATCGGCGATGGCTTACGTGATGCCCTCGATCCGAAAGACCGTTAGAGGGGATAGCTATGTCAACAATTACATCAAAAAGCCCTCTGTTATCCGTAAAAGATCTCAATGTGACTTTCTCAACGCAAGATGGCGATGTCACGGCGGTTAATAAACTTAATTTTGAATTAAGTGCAGGGGAAACGCTGGGGATCGTCGGGGAGTCAGGTTCCGGTAAGTCTCAAACCGCTTTTGCGCTAATGGGACTACTGGCAAAAAATGGCCATATTGGTGGTTCAGCCATTTTTAACGGGCGAGAAATTCTTAATTTAAAAGAAAAAGCGCTGAATAAGATGCGAGCAGAAGAAATATCAATGATATTTCAAGACCCAATGACATCTTTAAACCCTTATTTGAAGATAGGGATCCAACTTTCTGAAGTACTTATGCTTCATAAAGGCATGAGTAAACATGAGGCTTTTGAAGAATCCGTTCGCATGTTAGATGCGGTTAAGATGCCGGAAGCTCGCAAACGAATGCATATGTACCCTCATGAGTTCTCAGGTGGAATGCGCCAGCGTGTCATGATAGCAATGGCATTACTTTGCCAACCAAAGCTACTCATTGCTGATGAGCCAACGACAGCGCTTGATGTGACTGTACAAGCTCAAATTATGACATTATTGAATGAGCTAAAACGTGAGTTTGATACAGCGATTATCTTAATTACGCATGATCTTGGGGTTGTTGCGGGTGTCTGTGACAAAGTATTAGTGATGTATGCAGGACGCACGATGGAATACGGTACTGCGCGTGACATTTTTTATGCACCATCACACCCATATTCCTTAGGCTTATTAGCTGCCGTTCCGCGTCTTGATGGTGATGATGATAGTTTAGCCACTATTCCGGGTAATCCACCTAATTTATTGAGATTACCTAAAGGTTGCCCATTTTCCCCGCGCTGCCAGTATGCGGTTGCGCAGTGTGTTGAAACGGAACCCCAATTGTCCGCATTTTCTCAAAGCCGGTTACGAGCCTGCTTCAAGCCGGTGGAGGAGCTAGTATGACAGTCCAAGAAAATAGACCCGTCTTATTAGAAGTGAATGATTTAAAAGTTCATTTTTCAATTAGAGAAAAAACACAGTGGTTTTGGCAGCCAGATAAAAGTTTGAAAGCGGTTGATGGTGTGACATTGCGTCTCTATGAAGGTGAGACGCTAGGTGTTGTCGGTGAGTCGGGTTGTGGTAAATCAACATTTGCTCGTGCCATCATCGGCCTTGTTAAAGCGACAGGGGGAACGGTAAGTTGGTTGGGTAATGACCTTCTTGGCATGAGCGATAAAGAATGGCGCAATGTGCGCAGTGATATTCAGATGATTTTTCAAGATCCTCTGGCGTCGCTTAATCCACGAATGACAATTGGCGACATTATTGCTGAACCATTAAAAACCTATCATCCAAAAATGTCATATGCTCAGGTCACTGAAAAAGTGAAAACTATGATGATGAAAGTCGGTTTATTACCCAATCTGATCAATCGCTACCCTCATGAGTTTTCAGGTGGACAGTGCCAGCGAATTGGTATTGCAAGAGCGCTTATTCTAGAACCAAAACTGGTTATTTGTGATGAGCCAGTATCTGCTCTCGATGTTTCTATTCAAGCACAAGTTGTTAATTTACTGCAAGAACTTCAGCGAGAAATGAAACTGTCGTTAATTTTTATTGCACATGATTTGGCTGTGGTTAAACATATTTCTGACCGTGTTCTTGTGATGTATTTAGGCCATGCAGTTGAATTAGGGACTTATGATGAAGTGTATAACAATCCATTACACCCTTATACTCGAGCCTTAATGTCAGCGGTGCCTGTCCCGGATCCAGATAAAGAGAAAAATAAATCAATTGAATTGCTTGAAGGGGAGTTGCCTTCACCGATTAATCCGCCATCAGGTTGTGTCTTTAGAACACGCTGCCCGTTAGCGGGTGATGAGTGTAGTAAAACGCGGCCGTTGCTTGAAGGGAGCTTTAAGCATGCAGTGTCATGTTTAAAGATTGATCCGCTTTAATCCGTATTCAGATAAAAACGAAAAAGGGCTAAGTTAAATTAGCCCTTTCAAGTTATTTTGACGTCTTGGGAACTATTTTTTCCATAAAATATGGTGGAATGGCTGAGCGGGATCTCGGCTAATCAGAATACGTGCAAAAATATCGTTGATTTCGTCATCAGCGGTTTTCGCTAAGCCAATAATAACCTCACTGCAGTTGTCTAAAACCAGCCCTATAGTATTAATGCTCTGCCAGCTAAGGCTGAGGGGGACTGTTTCTGCGGCACCACATTCTTCAAATTGCAAAGCAAAAATGAGCTGATCAGCGGGTTCTAAATTATCCATTGCGCCTTCGAGAAAATAGTCATAGGCGATTTCGATGATTTCATCTTCGTCGATTAAATTTGTATTTACTGAACCAGTCATGATGCATCCTAAAAATTACAATTATAACAATGGGCTGAAGAAATAGCACAGGCGCTCAACCACACGATTCCAAAACGGTCGTTGTTCCCATTCCTCAATCTCTAAACGGGTAGAACGTGCGATGTAATCATACTGTACCAGTGTTAAATCGCTACCAAAACTTTTGTCATCAATCACAACTGTGATTTCAAAGTTTAACCACAGACTACGCATATCTAAGTTTACGGAGCCAACTAAACTTAATTCACCATCGACAAGCACGCTTTTAGTGTGTAACAAACCATCTTCAAATTGGTAAATTTTCACACCAGCTTCAAGTAATTCAGTGTAAAATGAACGACTTGCCCAACGAACAAGAAATGAATCATTTTGGCGTGGCATGATAATATTGACATCAACACCGCGCATTGCCGCTGTGCATATAGCATGTAATAAATCGTCACTTGGCACGAAATACGGTGTTGTCATGATTAACTGCTTACGAGCAGAAAACATGGCGGTCATTAAAGATTGTTGAATAAGCTCATCAGGGAAGCCGGGTCCAGAAGCAATGACTTGGGTTGTATGACCGTTATCACGCTCAAATGGCATAATATTGGCATCAGGTGGCGGTGGCAAGACTCGCTGGCCGGTTTCCATTTCCCAGTCAAAAGCGTAAACAATGCCAAGTGTCGTACTCACAGGGCCTTCCATTCGGACAAGAATATCAATCCACTCCCCAACACCGGAATCTTGCTTAAAATAGCGAGGGTCAACCATATTCATACTTCCGGTGTATGAAATGTAGTTATCAATAATTACTATTTTACGATGCTGGCGTAAGTCCATACGACGCAAGAAAAAACGCATTAAATTGACTTTGAGTGACTCAACAAATTCAATGCCAGCTGCCCGCATTTTTGCTGGGTAATCACTACGAAAAAAGTGCCAGCTTCCCGCAGAGTCAACCATTATACGGCATTTCACACCCCGTTTAGCGGCATTAAGTAGGGCATCTGTAACGCCATCAACTAAACCACCTGGCTGCCAAATATAAAACACCATTTCAATAGAATGTTGTGCGTTATTAATATCATTAACAATTGCTTTAAGTGAATCCTCGCAAGTTGTTAGCAGTTGAATTCGATTACCTTTAACGCCCGCTATACCTTGACGTTTTTCACATAACTGAAATAACGGCTCGGCAACAGGGCTATTCTCTGAGGTGAAAATATGTTTTGAATGGCGTAAATTTTCTAACCATGTTGCGACAGAAGGCCACATATGATGGGCTTTATCAACACGGCGTTTACCTAAGTGCAATTCACCAAAGGCGACATACGCAATAATCCCCACCAAAGGAAGAATATAAATAATTAATAACCATGTCATGGCAGAAGTGACAGGCCTTCTTTTGACTAGAATACGAACGGTAATTGCAGCAATAACCAGCCAATAAAGAAAAAACAGTAGCCAGCTAACTAAGGTATAGACTGTAGCCATAATTAATTTTATGCCTCACTCTTCGAACCATAACGTTGTTGACTGTACTTATGTGCGCTAATTACATGCATGTATATGCGCTTAGAAACACATTTGCTTGTCGCCTAGTTACAATTCGAGTTATTTAGGGGTTATATCCGTTATACTTCGAACCGCAGTGTGTAAGTCACAAATGTAATACCGCGATTTAAACTATTTAGGGTAATAAAGTCATTACTAAGACTAAACTTAATAGAATTTAACAAAAATTTTCAGTAAAAGCTCAGTTAAATGCATAAATTTATAATGAAATTATAATTTCGCGGGTTTACCTTTGGCCATTGAAGCGAATTTAGCTTACCTTTTTTAAGGGAAAGTTCTTCTTGGTTCTAACAACCAAAGGCATATAATATTTTTTTCAATTTGATTACTCACCTGAAAAGGATAAAAAAATGAGACGCAGTAGGCAAGAAGTTGCCCGTTGGAGGATGTTAAGACAGGCACTTCGTCGTCGCAGACGCTGGCTGGAAGGGCATTCTAGACGCAATATGCACATTTACTCAATGCGGAAAATAGACATCTATAAGCGCCGCCATTCGCTGCTATTTTCTCAATGGTGTGAATAGGGTTATTGAGGGGCATTCTCACAATTTTCACTTTGATCGATAAACCTTATTGAATATGATTGCTATTTGCATTTAAACTAGTGGTTATATTCATTAGGTTGACAGGTGTAGGGTAGAAATTGCATATGCGTTGGATTCGTTGGGTTCTCATTATTGTCATCTCGTTATCTATTCATGCTGGGCTTGCCATGGCATGGATTTTTAATCAGCCAAATTTGGTTCGAAATCCTGAGCCCATGACTATTGCCATGATAGCTTTTGAAGAAGAAGCGCCTGCGGCACAGCCGGTTGAGCAGGTAGAAACACCAGTCGAACCAGAACCTGAGCCAATCGTAGAACCGGAACCTATCGTCGAGCCTGTTATTGCACTACCTGAAAAAAAACCAGAAGTGAAGAAAAAGCCTAAGCCAAAACCGAAGAAAGAAGAGAAAAAAATAAAAGAAGAGGCGAAACCAGCTGACAAGCAACTGGCCATGAATGATTCAAAATCAGATTCAAATTCGCAATCGAAAGCTGAAAAATCGAATGTGATTGCAAAGAACAATGGTCCGGTTAATAACCAATCTACTAGTAAAAGAGGGCCGAAAGCACTTAGCAAACAAGCACCACCATACCCTGACCGTGCTCGTCGACTCGGTAAAGAAGGTTATGTTAAAGTTCGTTATGATATAGATGATGATGGGCGAGTTTCAAATATTGAGTTTGTTGAGGCCTCACCAAAAGGGTTATTTGAGCGAGACGTAAAACGCACAATGAATCGTTGGAAATTTGAAAAACAACCGGCAAAAGGTTACGTGACAGAAATTTACTTCAAGCTTGATGGTTCTGTTAGCCAAGTATAAACTTTTAGCGTCACCATAGAATTAAAAAAGCCGCTGATGAAATAAGGTTCATTTCGTCAGCGGCTTTTGTCTTTGGTTTACCCGTAAAGCTAAATTAACTCATGTCGCCTTCAATCTGAACTTTCTAACTGAAAGTGTTGTTTTTCTTTAGGCAATTCACGTGGTGTACTATCGTCATTGACGGCAACATAGGTAAAAACAGCATCTGTCGCTCGATAGCGTTGGCCAACGGGTTCAGTCGCAACTTTTTTCACCCATACTTCAATATTGATGGTGATGGAGCTTTTTCCTGTTTTTAAACAACGCGCATAGCAGCACACAACATCGCCGACAGCGACTGGTTTTTGAAATTTGATGCCGTTGACTGCCACGGTGACTACGCGGCCAAGTGCAATTTCTTTTGCTAAAATAGCACCGCCAATATCCATTTGAGACATGAGCCAGCCACCAAAAATATCACCATTGGCGTTAGTATCGGCAGGCATTGCTAGTGTACGTAAAACAAGTTCCCCGTTTGGTAATTGCATATTTAACTCTTAGTTAAAATAATAATTTATACTCTTCATTCTTCAATTTACTTGGATGGCGCTTTCACTCTGCGCTTACAAGCAAATTGAATTATTTGGCGTATAGATAATGATTGAGCGTTTATAGCAAATAATCCAAGTAAAAGTAAACTACAACAGGCTACTTTGGTATGCTTTACTTGCTAAAATGGTATTATTTATTCAACGTTGTAGTTATTGAATACAATAAATGATTTTAAATTCATCAATTAACTAAATTAATGCAAAGATTAAACAAGAAGTGTCTTTTGCGTTTAGTCAGTTGATTAGATTGTCTATAATAAAATCATAGTGATATCTTTAAAGGTAATATAAGGGAGTTAACATGAGATTAATATTGGCATTATTACTGCCTTGGCTGCAGTTTTTCACAATTGGGCGACCTTTTGCTGGCATTATCTGCTTAATTCTACAACTTACGCTGATTGGCTGGATCCCTGCTGCAATTTGGTCAGTTTATGCATTATCTCAATATAACACCGATAAAAAGATCAATAAGGCATTTGGAAGAGATTGATTTTTTTAATCATAAATAAAAAAACCTGCCGATGAAAATGAAGCAGGTTTTTTTTATTTAGGCAAATTACATAAATATACAACGTTATTCTTTATGTTCTTTAGCGGGCTCTTTAGTCATGTTTTTAAAAATATAGACAACACTCAGGACGGTAAATATTAAAGTACCCACGGTGAGGCCAAAGACTTTGAAATTAACCCAAACCTCTTGCGCCATCCAAAAGGCCACATAAATATTAACCGCTGCACAAACAATAAAAAAGATAGCCCAAGCGCTGTTGAGTTTTGCCCAATAACTGTCGGCTAATTTAATTTCTTGATTGCTACCGAGCATTCTTTGGATTAACGGTTTCTCGGTAAACCACTGGCTGATCAGTAATGCAATAGCGAAAAGCCCATAAATAATAGTGACTTTCCATTTAATAAACACATCACTGTGGAAAATAAGTGTTAATGCCGAGAACGCCATAACAATAATGCAGGTAATTTTGGCAACTTTCTCTACTTTTTTATAAATGAGGTAAGTTGCGAGTAATGCCAGTGGTGTTGCGATCATTAAGGCACCACTCGCATAGAAAATGTCGTATCGTTTATATACGATAAAAAAGATGATCAAAGGAATAAAATCAATAAGCTGTTTCATAGCAGTGGATACAGAGCCTCAACATGAAAATAATGGGGTAGTTTAACGTATTTCTACTTTATTTGTTAAAAGTTTGCATCTTTTTACCAATAAACACGGCTTGTTACCAATCATATTTGCACTATTTTACTATTATTTGACTTAGTTCTAGATAAACTTGAGTAGTTCATATATATATAGTACATAATTTTATTTAACTTATTAATTTATAGAGATTTTTCATAATATGATAAAGGCTAGGCTATTTGTCTGGATGCCAGGTTTAGAAACGCTGTTCAAATATCAACTTTCAGATTTAGGCCCTGATGTGAAGGCCGGGCTATCTGTTGCAGCGGTTGCTTTGCCTGTTGCAATAGCTTATGCCGAATTGATGGGCGTCAATGCCATTGTTGGCCTCTATGCCTGTATCTTACCCATGTTTGTTTATGCCTTATTCGGAACATCGAAGCAACTTATCATTGGCCCCGATGCTGCTACTTGTGCGGTAATCGCAGCAGCCGTTAGTCCCTTAGCCATGGGAGACGATAATACGCGATGGCAGTTAGTTATTGTCATGAGCTTAATGACAGGGGTCTGGTGCCTTATTGCCGCAAGATTCCGTTTGGGTACCTTTGCTGATTTTTTATCTCGCCCCATATTACAAGGTTTATTAAACGGGGTTGCCTTAACTATTGTTGTTAGCCAAATAGGAAAAATTTTTGGTATTACGACACTGCCTTCTGGCTTTATTGAACGCCTAATTGCTTTTCCCACGGCATTAATTGAAACACATATTCCCACTTTATTGGTCGCTGTAGCGACATTAGCGGTGACAGTCTTTATCCGAAAAGTACGCAGCAAATGGCCATCGTTATTGATTGCAATGGTATTGGCGACGACAGCAAGCGTATTATTTGATCTCGAAAAATATGGTATTAGCATTGTTGGAAATCTTGGTGATGGGCTTCCTTCAATTCCAATGCCTGATTTTCCACCAGGTCTAATTCGTGATCTTGTTATCCCATCCTTAAACCTTGCAGTAATAAGCTTTGTGAGTTTTATGATGACTGCGCGTAGTTTCGCCAGTAAAAATGGTTATACCGTTGATGCAGATCAGGAGCTTCGTGCTTTAGGATTGGCTAATATCGCTTCCGCGTTATCTCAAGGCTTCGCCGTTAGCGCTGCCAGTAGCCGTACTGCGGTTAATGATATGATGGGAGGTAAAACACAATTAGTCTCAATTGTCGCTGCACTGACTATTTTAGCCGTGTTGTTATTTTCGATGGATTTACTGGGTTATATTCCAATGCCAGCCCTTGGCATGGTATTGGTTATTTCGACTTTCTCACTGATGAGCTTCCGCAGTATTTTTTCAATGCGTAAACGTAATCGTGGTGCTTTTTTCTTATGTATTTTTACATTATGTGCAGTCTTAGTCGTCGGTCTTATTAGTGGGGTTGGGCTGGCCGTTTTATTGGGATTATTGCAGTTTATTCGAGTGATATTTCGCCCTACCGATCAGCTGTTGGGCGTTGATGAACAGGGCATGTTACACTCGATAACGAAGGATAATGAAATTAAACCGATTGAAGGCGTCTTAATTTATCGTTTTAATTCACCGTTAACGTATTTTAACGTTAACTACTTTAAAGAGCGTTTGAATAAACATTTGGATAATCAGTTAAAAAGACCTGCTTGGGTGATCGTAGATGCTGCCGTGAGCTTTACTCATAATGATGTGAGTGTCTTTTCCGCACTGAATGATATTGTGACGGCTTTAAAAGCGAAAGGGGTTACTTTGGTACTTGCTGGGCGTCGTACATCAATAAAACGCTGGTTAGAGAAAAATAAGATTAATCGTTCTGATGATGACTTATTAGTTGTTCCTGATATTTATTTTGCTATTCGACTGATACAAAGTAAGCAGCAAATACAAATTAAAAATGTCGAAGATAGAAGAGCAGAAGAGGAGTTAAAAGATAAAGAGTTGGCAGGAACTGACAAGATAGACAAATTTTTATTATCAGACTCAGATTGAATTGGATATATCAAAAACCTGAATACAGATAATTCTTAAGTAATAGTACAGTATTGTAATAATCAAGATAATAAGGGCGCATAATACGCCCTTATTTGTGAAAACAAGGGTGATTTTTAAATTAGTTTTTACCAATTAACATGTACAAGCGATAAAAGTAAATCAACGCAAAAGCAGCAATAAAGTTATTAATTAAAAATGATATCCCATTTGCCATAATGTGGTTTAACTGAATACTACTCAGTAAAACGCTGACAAGCATTTGTGATGCCATCCAGATTAATACCATTGGTAATGCAATGCGCCAATTGGCATAAGCCATTTTCCAGCTTTTACCCATCGCACTGAAAGGATTGGTGCTTTCGCTAATTAAAATAGCCGGCGCTAAAGAGAAGCCGATAGCGAGAATAATACCGGGAATAACTATGATGGTGATGCCGAGTTGGATAAGCAACGAACAAACCACTAGTAAAAGGAACATGGAAGGGGCTTTTGCTAATGAAGATGTTATTGCTTGAACACCGGTCATTTCATCATCACGAGACATTCCAGCAATATAAGAGAGAACACCACAAATTAGGACTAAGCTACCGAGCGTTACGGACAGTATCAAACCAAAAGAAACACGCAGGATGCTACTTTTATCCTGCTCGGAAAGGCCAGTAACCCAGTCTTGTAGACCGGAATTCCCCGCTTCTATCAGCTTGCTTTGTGCTTCAACAAGAACACCAATCATTTGCTCACTCGGGATCATCAATGAATAAATAATCAGGCTAACTGCGGTTGCTAACAGCACAATTGTGGATAGGCCACTCAGCTGATTTTTAAAAAAGTTAATGCTGTCACCGATGAGTGAATTGGCCGAAATGGACATTTAACTGCTCCTATCTACAAATGGATCAAAATTGTAGACGATTGTAACTGAGTATCCGGCTCTTAGGTAGAGAAAGATAAGAAAAGTCGGGAGGTTAGCAACAATGGACACTTATTAAGCTGATACATGGAAATATGAAGATAAAGCTTAATATCGGTAATTTATCATATTCACTTCTAGCGAGTTAATTACGCATATATTGGATTAATCATAAAATATAGTTAATTACACTTAATATGTATTTTAAATGCAACTTCAATTCAGAGGATAATATAAGAAAATAGAAAATCATTTTATATTTTCTGACTTATTTCTTAAAAATTGATTCAAATCAAAATTTAAAATAATATAAATGAAATAATAAAGTCATATTTATTGGATTGGCTATAAATAAGTAAAAGATGTGATCTTGATTTGAACATGAATTTAAATATTACGGTATATTTTCCTAAAATAATAAAACAGGAATGGGATTAATAATGAAAAAACTCACTGCGCTTGTCTTGGCTGCGGCAACTCTTGCTCCAGCAGTTTCAATTGCTCATGAAGCTGGCGATTTCTTATTTCGTGCAGGTACTGCAACGGTAAGACCTAACGCGGGTTCAGATAATGTCTTAGGTTATGGCTCTTTTGGCGTTAATAATGACACACAATTAGGCTTAACTTTCGGTTATATGATCACCGATAATATTGGCGTGGAATTATTAGCAGCAACACCTTTCCAGCATAATGTTAGCTTAGGTGAATTTGGAAATATTGCATCAGTTAAACATTTACCACCAACATTAATGGCACAATATTATTTTGGTAGCAAAGAAGATAAATTACGTCCTTATTTAGGTGCGGGTGTTAACTACACTTTTTTCTTTGATGAAAAGTTTAATTCAACTGGGAAAAGTGCACAGTTATCAGATTTAGACCTATCCAGCTCTTGGGGCTTTGCCGCACAAGCAGGTATGGACTATATGTTGACTGAAAACTGGATGCTGAACGCCTCGGTTTGGTGGATGAATATCGAGACAGATGTTAAGTTTAAAGCGGGTGGCGAACAGCAAAAAATTGATACACGTTTAGACCCATTTGTATTTATGTTTGGTGCGGGCTACCGTTTCTAAATATTTAGCAGGATGCCAAACAGGTTAATTCCTGTGACCTGAAGGATTAGGGTGTAGTAGGAAATCCGAGAGTATTTATATTCTCGGATTTTTCATTTTTAACGTTCACTTAATTACAAATTCAATTTATCTCATCAAAAAATAAATAACAAATACTTCACAAAATAACCCAATAAAAATAACATAACGTTATCAATGAAATTATTTATTATGCGTTTTTATATCTTAGCTTCATTATTTTTAATGCTTAAAATTATTATTTAAATTTAATTAAGCAGTAACACTATAATGGTATTAGATAATAATCTTATGAAAATAAATTATTGGTATTTAAATGTTGAGCCATTGCAGAAGGGATTTAATTGAATATAAAGGCTATCATTGAGCGTTGATAGCCTTTATTGCTAACAATTACTTTAAGGTAGCGGCTTTCATGCTTGAAACAAATTGCGTTAATTCATTCAGCATAATATCAGGTCGTTTTAAATTATTTTCGATAATTTTCACTACCGCTGAACCTGATATAGCACCCGCCGCCCCATTTTTAATTGCTTCTGCTACCTGAGCAGGTTCTGAAATACCAAAACCTTGTAATGCAGGCGCTGCGCCGAATTCATTGAGTTTACCAATAAGATGAGTCAGTGACACTTCTGCACGTTTTTCAGTTCCCGTGACACCCGCTCTTGATAATAAATAGGTATAACCATGACTATGCTGGCCAATACTTTTAAGCAGCTCATCATCACCATTTGGCGGGCAAATAAAAATAGGCGCGATATTGTGCGCCAATGCCGCTTCACGGAAGGGCGTTGATTCACACATAGGAACATCTGCAACTAAAACGGAATCAACACCGGCTTGCTGGCAGCGACGATAGAAATTTTCAATGCCATTACTAAAAACAAGATTAGCATAAACTAACAAGCCAATAGGAATATCAGCGTGCTTTTCACGAACACGTTTGAGTAATTCAAAACAGACCGTCGGGGTTATCTCACTTTTAAATGCTCGTAAATTGGCATTTTGAATCGTGGGGCCATCGGCGAGTGGGTCAGAAAAGGGAATTCCGATTTCTAGCGCATCTGCGCCGCCTTCGATTAAAGCATCAATAATTTTTAATGAGAGTTCAGCGTCAGGATCGCCCAAGGTAACAAAGGGAACGAAAGCACCTTGATTTTTGCTATTCAACTGTTTAAAAAGCTGGGTATAACGTTCCATTAGATTTCTCCTTTGCTGGCCAAAATATCATGCACTGTAAAAATGTCTTTATCACCGCGACCGGATAAATTGACAATTAAAAGCTGTTCCTTATTAGGTTCTTTTTCCGCCATTTTTAAGGCATAAGCCAGTGCATGGGAAGATTCTAATGCGGGAATAATACCTTCTTTACGAGACAGTAACTTAAAGGCATTTAATGCTTCATCATCTGTAACTGAGACATACTCAGCCCTGCCAATACTGTTTAAATGTGCATGCTGTGGACCGACAGAAGGAAAATCTAATCCCGCAGAAATAGAATAAGATTCTTCAATTTGGCCTTCATCCGTTTGCATCATGGGTGATTTCATACCGAAATAAATGCCAACTCGCCCATGTTTTAGTGGCGCGCCATGTTGACCTGATTCAATTCCTAATCCTGCGGGCTCAACCCCAATAAGATTGACGTTTTCTTCGGGAATAAACGATGCAAATAGACCAATTGCATTTGAGCCACCGCCAATACACGCAATAACGGCGTCAGGTAGGCGACCTTCACGCTCTAAAATTTGCTGTTTAGCCTCATCACCAATCATACGTTGGAACTCACGAACAATGGTTGGGTAGGGATGGGGTCCCGCAGCAGTACCTAATAAATAATGTGCCTTGTCATAGCTGCCAGACCAGTCTCTTAATGCTTCATTACAAGCGTCTTTCAATGTGGCTGAACCACTGTGTACAGGAATAACTTCTGCACCCATTAATTTCATACGAAAAACATTTGGGGACTGACGTTCAACGTCTTTAGCACCCATATAAATACGGCATTTCATATTGAGTAACGCACAGGCAAGCGCAGTAGCAACGCCGTGTTGACCCGCGCCGGTTTCTGCGATGATCTCTGTCTTACCCATACGTTTAGCCAGTAAAGCTTGGCCTAAAACTTGGTTAGTTTTGTGAGCGCCACCATGTAAGAGGTCTTCACGTTTTAAATACAGTTTAGTTTTGGTGCCTTCTGTCAGGTTACGACATAGGGTTAATGCTGTGGGGCGACCTGCATAGTTTTTTAATAGGCCATGAAATTCTTTTAAGAATTCAGGATCGCTTTGTGCATCAATAAATGCATCTTCTAATTGATTTAATGCAGGGATCAGAATTTCTGGGACATATTGCCCACCAAACTCGCCGAAATAGGGATCTAATTTGCTCATTGTGTTATCCATCTCGTTTAATTAATTTCGTTCATGGCCTGTTTTAAATAGGCTGAACTTAAATAAGGGTTTAATGCGTGCTGAGTGATGCAAATACTTGATTTATTTTTTGCTCGCTTTTGATACCCGGCTCAGTCTCTACCCCTGAATTAAAATCAAGGCCATTACAAAGTAGCTTCGCTGCTTGTTGGCAATTTTCACTATTCAATCCACCGGCAATCATTAACCGATATTTTGTGGTTTGTGGGATTGTTGACCAATCAAACACATTACCCGTGCCACCACGGCCATTATCAAGTAATAGAACATCTATTTTCTGAGAATTATAAGCGGCAATATTCGCTTCAGACATATTAACCGCTTTCCAAATTTCACAATGCTCGGGCAATAGGGCGCGCAATTGTTCGATATAATCATTGTCTTCTGTGCCATGAAGTTGGACTGCGGATAAAGCCAGTTGTTCTGCAAGGTGAGAGACAAAATCAATGGATTGATTACGGAAAACACCAACATATTTTAAGGGAACAGAGTGAATAATTAGCTTGGCTTGTGACAGTGTCACTTTGCGCGGTGAGGATTCAGCGAATATCAAGCCGCCAAAGCTCGCCCCTGCTGCTAATGCCGCTTTTGCATCCTGTTCTCGGGTCAACCCACAGACCTTATGTTCGCCAATCAACAAGTTGCGTAGTGCTTTATTTAAGTCATCTTGCTCCATTAAAGCACTGCCAATTAGAAAACCATCAGCAACATTACTGAGAGATTGAATATGTTGATGTTGATGAATACCGGATTCGCTGATGACTATTGTGTCTGGTGCTAAGCGCGGTGCAAGTTCGCGAGTACGGTTTAAGTCAATGGACAAATCGCGTAAATCACGATTATTGATACCAACAACCTTGGCTTTTAGCTTTATCGCTCGTTCGAGTTCTTCTTCATTACTGGCTTCCGTTAGCACGCCCATATTGAGTTCATGTGCAATTTTAGCAAGGGCGATATATTCGTCATCATTTAAAACAGATAGCATCAATAAAATCGCATCAGCCTGGTAATAACGCGCTAAATAAATTTGATAAGGCTCGATGATAAAATCCTTACACAAGACAGGCTGTTGAACAGCATTACTCACAATAGTCAGATAGGCCATATCACCTTGAAAATATTTTTCGTCCGTTAATACGGAAATTGCAGAAGCGTAGGGTGCATAGGTTTTAGCAATAACTTCAGGATTAAAATCTTGTCGAATTAATCCTTTTGATGGCGATGCCTTTTTACATTCTAAAATAAAGACAGGGCGTTTTGCTGTCAGCGCGTTATAAAAACTGCGACTACTTGGCTTAATTCGCGAGATAAAGCTCTCTAGGGGTTGCGTGTTTTTTCGCTCAGCCAGATAAATAATTTTATCGTCGACAATTTTTTGCAGTACGGTGGCTTTCATTTTATTGATTCCTTAACGCTAATGCAGTGACACGATCGAATGATTTACCACTACGAATGATATTCAGGGCATGTTCGCTGTTTTCTTTTAAATCTTCATGGCCATTAATGCGCATTAACATGGCAACATTCGCTGCTACAGCCGCTTCGTGTGCCGCTTTACCACGGCCTTGCAATAAATGGCTGAGTAAAATTCGATTTTCGTCAGGCGTGCCACCTTCTAAATCGCGTAATTGGTAAGGCATCAAACCAAAATCGGCAGCGGTCAGTTGATATTGGTGCAAAATGCCGTTTTTTAATTCAGCGACTTGTGTCGTCGCATGTAATGAAACTTCATCCAGCCCTCCACTGTGTACCACAGCTGCGCGGGTAAAACCAAGCATTTGCAGTGTTTTAGCAACGGGTTCGACAAGCGCTTCGTGATATACACCAATTAAGGCTAATGGTGGGCGCGCAGGATTAATTAGTGGGCCTAATACATTAAATAATGTACGCGTTTTCAATTGGGTGCGAACCGGTGCAGCATGGCGAAAACCACTATGATATTGAGGGGCAAATAGAAAACAAACCCCAAGTTCGTCAAGGGCATCACGCGCACTTTGTGCGCTTAAATCAAGGGATATACCAAACGCGGCTAATAAATCAGAAGAACCAGAACGGCTTGAAACACTCCGGTTACCGTGTTTAGCAACTTTAATGCCACTCTCTGCGGCGACAAAAGCACTGGCGGTTGAAATATTGATGCTGTTTGCACCATCACCACCGGTTCCAACGATATCGCTAAATAGATAGTCTGGACGTGGAAATGGCTGTGCATTTTCTAAACAGGCAAGGGCTGCTCCGGCGATTTCTTGCGGTTGTTCTCCGCGCATTTTCATACTGATCAGTACCGCAGCTAGCTGCGACTCAGTTAATTCGCCTTGAATAATAGCATTGAATAATAATTGACTTTCTTGTTGTGTCAGCGCGTTGGCGGCGAATAATTTGTCATAAATATTTTGCATGATAGGCTCTCTCTTTCCCTTTATTGCGAATGTTTAGTTGTGTTTTTATTGGGTGTAGAAAGAGCCCACGCCACGGTATTTTCTAACAACATTTTGCCCTGAGTGGTTAAAATCGATTCAGGATGAAATTGAAAACCACAAACACGTTCCTGATCATTACGAACCGCCATAACCATGCCATTAGATTGGGCGCAGAGCGTTAATGTGTCTGGGATTAGGCTGCCAACCAGAGAGTGGTAACGTGCAACGGAAAGTGGATTTTCAAGCCCAGTAAACATGGCAAGTTCATCATGAGTCGCCATGGAAGATTTACCGTGTAATATTTCCCCCGCGGCTGATACCGTGCCACCATAGGCTTCAACAATAGCCTGGTGACCTAAGCAAATACCGATAACCGGAATTTTGCCTTTGACTTGCTTGAGTACTTCAGGCATTGAGCCAGCTTCACTGGGTTTCCCAGGGCCTGGAGATAAAACCAAAATAGGTGATTCCATTTTATTTAGTACTGACAAAATGTGTTCTGCCGCAACCGTATTACGGTAAATCACAACCTGATGCCCCCCTGAGCGAAGTTGGTCAACAAGGTTATAGGTAAAGGAATCAACATTATCGAGCAGTAAAATATTAGCCATTAGAATAATTCCTCTACTTGGTGTGCTTGAGCGATTGCACGGATCACTGCGCGTGCTTTATTGCGGGTTTCATCGGCTTCAGCCTGTGGCGAAGAATCAAGAACCACACCACCGCCTGCTTGTACGGTCGCAATACCCTTTTCGACATAAGCAGAGCGAATAACGATGCAAGTATCTAAATCACCTTTTCCATTGAAATAACCTACAGCACCACCATAAGCGCCACGACGTTCCTGCTCGTATTCGGCGATGAGCTGCATCGCTTTAACTTTTGGTGCACCGGTTAATGTGCCCATATTCATACAAGCTTGGTAGGCATGAAAAACATCAAGGTCGTGACGTAAAATACCGACCACATGAGAAACTAAGTGCATCACAAATGAATAGCGGTCGACTTTAGTTAAATTTGCAACATAACGACTGCCTGCTTCACAGATACGCGCCAGATCGTTACGTGCGAGATCGACCAACATGATATGTTCGGCCAACTCTTTTTCGTCGGTACGCATAGAGAGTTCAATACGGCTATCTAAATCAAGATCAAGCTCACCTTGGGCATTACGACCGCGAGGGCGAGTTCCGGCAATTGGATAGATTTCTACTTGTCGGCTCGCAACATTGTATTTCAACGCACTTTCAGGGGATGCCCCGAATAGCGTAAAATCTTGGTCTTGCATATAAAACATGTAAGGACTTGGATTTTGTAATTTCAGTTTTTGATAAGCAATCAGTGGGTGTGCGCAAGGTAGCGTGAATTTACGAGAAGGAACCACTTGAAAAATATCACCACGATAAATCGCTTCTTTTAATGCGTTAACCACAGCACCGTATTCGTTATCATCTTTATTGGTATGAACGGCAAAGTCAGATATGGAGCCAAGTGGTAGCGCAGGTAAAAAAGGACGGCAAGAGGCGATAATTTCGTTATGGCGTTGTTTTATCGCTTGGACAACCGACTCGTTGTGAGTAAAAATACAGCTTTTCAGGCGAGCCGCTTGGTTTTGATGGTCGATCACTAAATAATGTTCTGCGACAAAAAAACAATAATCAGGGCAGCTATTAATCGTTTTTACCTTCGGTAGTGATTCAAAGCCAGCGACTAAGTCATAAGCGAATAATCCACCAATAAAGATGTTTTCTGGTTTTTCAGAGTAGCGTTGTGCTAATGCAGGCAAAGTACGTAAGACATCTAAGCATGATGTCGCCTTTAAACGACTATCTTCATCTAAGTTGGCCTCGGGTTGGCAAAATGTGACCACTAAGTGCTGTGAAGTAATGACGCTGCTTTCAATTTGCTCAGCAAGCTGTTCCAATATCATCGGTAATAATGCACTGCCATTATCGGTAAGCGCTTCAATTTCGACACGTTGACCCAATGCACGAATACGCAGTGAGCTTTCGACAATCAATAAGCTTTGTAAGTTAGCTTTGTTATTAATTTCTGCCGATTCTAATAACATGGTTGAAGGTTTACTCTGACATAAATGATTAAATAGTAATGTTGGGTCGGGCTGGTAGTTAATTGGGCTATCCAGATAGTTAAAATGTGCTAATGTGGTGTTTTGATTATTCATTTTGTTGCCTTTAAGCTAATTTTAGACATAAAAAAACCCGCCTTTTTAGGAGCGGGTTTGGCACTGAGGCATGATGAAATTATGCGTGTGCGGCTTCCGCCCAATTTGGAAAGTCACGCCACCAACGATTTGTTAGATTTAATAAAGTCATACCTTGCCTCACTGGATAAACCGATTCATTTTGGCCTCAAGCCATCTTGCGTACTAGTAAACTGGATCGCACGGTTTGTGTCAAGGGCTTTGTTAGTTCTTTTTGAAAAACAGCTAAAAATAGAACATGGAGTAAATAAATTATGTCGCAAGTGTCGACGCCATTGCTGACTCGCTATGATTTACATAGCCATACCAATGCATCAGATGGTGAGTTTACGCCCGCTGAATTGGTCGAACGCGCGATAGAAATGGGCGTAAATATATTATCAATCACGGATCATGACACCTGTGATGGCCTTATTCAGGCCCAGCATTATATTGCAGAAAACGCTCGCCCACTTGAATTAGTCAATGGTGTTGAAATTTCGACGCTTTGGGAGAATATTGAAATTCATATTGTAGGGCTAAATTTTTCACCTTTTGCACCACCGATGGCAGAGTTGTTGGATGCTCAGTCACAACGGCGCTTAGAAAGAGGGGTCGAAATAGGCCGTCGACTACAAAAAGCGGGTATTGAGGATGCTTGGGAGAATGCGGTTGCTTTGTCAGGGGGCGGGCAGGTGACACGGGCGCATTTTGCGCAATATATTGTTAAAATAGGTAAAGAAAAAAATATCAGTAATGTTTTTAAACGTTATTTATCAAAGGGTAAAACGGGATATACCCCTGCGCAATGGTGTAGTATTCAAGATTCAATCGACGCAATACATGCCGCAGGGGGTGTCGCGGTATTAGCTCACCCATCAAAATATCAATTATCAAACAAGTGGTTAAAGCGCCTAGTTGCCTATTTTAAAGCGTGTAATGGGGATGCGATGGAAGTGTCGCATTGTCAGCAGCCTCCCCATGAAAAACAGTATTTAGCGGAGTTGGCTAGAACCGCCAATTTGAAAACTTCAGTAGGCTCAGATTTTCATCGACCTTGCTCATGGATAGAATTAGGCCGTAATTTATGGTTACCCGATGATGCTCAAGCCGTTTGGACGCTTTGGGATGAGATAAAAAAGCGATAAATAAAATAGTTGGTTGAATAGTCGAATTGTTGATGTATCAGTGATGCGGTGTAGAATATATAAGATAAGTTTTTTCATTAATTATTGATGAATTATTGTTTTGTTAGTAGATGGTGCCATTTTTAGGTATTTTGCCGGGTGATACTGTCGATACTCAGAGTAGAGGTATGTATGAGCCAGTTTTTTTATATCCATCCGGATAATCCTCAAGCAAGATTGATCAGCCAGAGTGTTGATATCTTGAATAAAGGCGGGGTTGTTGTTTATCCAACAGACTCCGGTTATGCCATTGGTTGTCGTTTAGAAGACAAGGATGCATTACAACGTATTTGTCGTATTCGACAGTTAGATACTAATCATAATTTCACATTAATGTGCCGTGATTTATCTGAACTGTCTAATTATGCGCATGTTGATAATACGGTGTTTCGTTTAATTAAAAATAATACACCGGGCAACTACACCTTTATATTGCGAGCAACAAAAGAAGTACCACGCCGTTTGATGAATGAAAAACGTAAAACGATTGGTTTACGTGTTCCTTCAAACCCGATTGCGCGTGATTTACTTGAAGCGGTTGGTGAACCACTCATGTCCACGAGTCTTATTATGCCCGGGGATGATTTTACCCAGTCCGATCCCGAAGAAATTCGTGACTTATTAGATAGACAAGTGGATTTAGTCATCCATGGTGGGCACATCGGCCAAAAGCCAACCACCGTGATTGATTTTACGGATGATATACCAGTCGTGGTTAGGGTTGGAATGGGAGACCCATCACCGTTTGAGTAGCACAGAGAACGGACTATATTAGTAATAGGGTATCACTACAAACCTGTGTATAATGCGCGGGTTTTTAAATTTCATACTTTTTGTCTTTGTTACGAAAAGTCAGTTGACGCCTGTGAAGGCGACAGTAGAGGGTTACATGAGCGATAAATCGCAAAAAACTGAAAAGTTACAAAAAATTCTTGCTCGTTCAGGGCATGGTTCACGTAGAGAAGTCGAAACATTTTTACAGGCTGGGCGTGTCAGCGTTGATGGTAAAATAGCGACGCTTGGCGATCGCGTTGAAGTTAAAGCCGCAACTAAAATTCGTTTAGATGGCCGCTTACTGGCAATCAAAGAGCCAGAAAAAGAAATTTGCCGTGTAATGGCATATTACAAGCCAGAAGGCGAGTTGTGCACGCGTCACGACCCAGAAGGGCGTCCAACAGTATTCACGCGTTTACCAAGATTAACAGGGGCTCGATGGATAGCGGTAGGCCGTCTTGATGTTAATACCAGCGGTTTACTGTTATTTACTACCGATGGTGAATTAGCTAACCGTTTAATGCATCCAAGCCGTGAAGTAGAACGTGAGTATGCTGTACGTATTTTTGGTGAAATGAATGATGAAAAAATACGTCAGCTGACGAGAGGCGTTCAATTAGAAGATGGTCCAGCAGCGTTTAAAACGGTTTCGTATCGTGGTGGCGAAGGCATGAACCAATGGTATAATGTGACTTTGACAGAAGGCCGTAACCGTGAGGTTCGTCGTCTGTGGGAGTCGGTTGGTGTGCAAGTCAGTCGCTTGATCCGAGTTCGTTATGGTGATATTGACCTGCCTAAAGGGCTACCTCGTGGTGGTTGGACGGAATTAGGCTTAGAACAAACTAACTATTTAAGAGAGCTAGTTGGACTCGGCGCTGAAACGGAAAGTAAGGTTGCGGTTGAACGTGACCAGCGCCGTTTGAAAGCGAATCAAATTCGTCGGGCAGTTAAGCGTGCTACACAGGTTGCTTCTCGTCCTGGTACTACGGCTTCTCGCCCAGGTACTACGGCATCGCGACCTGGTGCTAAACGTCAATCAACGAAGCCAACGGCAAAACGTCGTACTCGTATCTAATCTTGGTTATTGATTGAATATATGAAAGGTTATGGATAGCAATCCATAACCTTTTTTTGTATTTACCTTTAAATCATTACGCTAGAAAGTCGTTTTTATCACAATGACATTTAATTAAAATTCAAATAAACAATAAATCAATTAGTTTTTGTTATGTGTTTGCTCACATAACTGTTTCATCGCTATTGAGAAAATTCTGCTTTTAATTTATTTTTGATATAGATCAAGAATGAATAAAGGATATTGTTTTCTATGACAAATCCACAATTAGCGAAGTGGCTAGGGGTATTTAGCTTAATTATTAGCGGTTGTGATGTATACCAGCCAGCCATGATAGAGAGTGGGCGCTTTTACTTTAGTAATGACACGGAAAATGATTTTACTTTTTTTATAAATCATAAATCTTTAGTTATCCCTAAAAATACCACTGGCAGTATTTTACTTGAACCGGGTGCTCATACCATGACAACCAAGGGTAATGAAACGATTCAATTTATCGTCTATCCCGGTAATAAAGGCGGCATATTAAACCCGCAAAAACAATTCTATTATGCATATAGCTTTATCCACGGAACGAACGGTATTCCATCTATATATCATTTAACTATCCAGCGTTTAATTGTTAACCATTATCAGTTAAGCGGCAAAATTCATAGCAGTAATGACTTTGTGATAGATAATAATGTGTTCAATTGTGATTTTGCAATTGGCGGCAAAGTGCCTGAAGAGCTGACGGAACATACAGGGGTTAGTCAGGTAAAAACAAAATGTTTTTCACATCAGGAATTATTGAATGTGATTACCGCTGATGATGCGTTGATATCACAATTATCAGTCAGAAGCGCGCATCCAAATGAAAAAGAGTCCGTTACACTGAGATTTGACTATCCCGTGGCACAGCCTAATTTTAACAATAAAGATCTTCAAATATACGCACAAGACATCATTGAGCTAGTCAATGATTTTCGAACAGCTCTAGACCCAAATAAAAAGCAATTTTATTATAATCAATATCATAGGAAAGTTTCAAATATGGCTAAGATCTATAGCCAAATGGGAAGTGAGGGACGTTGTCTCAAGGATAAACAAAAGTATGCTATTTTTATAAATCAAACGAGAGCTATTTTTGGTGCAGGTGCATTATTACTTAATTAGTTCATATATCGATATAAGTCATAGCCAATAATTTTAATTGACTATGACTAGATGATTACCAATCAATGCCTTTTTGCGCTTTGATACCCACATCAAAAGCATGTTTGATCGGGCGCATTTCGGTTACGGTATCGGCAAGTTCTAACAATGTTTTATGACAAGCACGTCCAGTAATAATGACTGACATGCTTTCTGGCCTATTTTTTAGTGCATTAACAACATCATCTAATGAAAGGTAGTGGTAGGCAACCATATAGGTTAATTCATCAAGCACGACTAAATCCAATTTAGGATCGCAGAGTAGTTGTTTGGCATGATACCAAGTTTCAAGGCAGGCGATGGTATCCGTTTCTCGGTTTTGGGTATCCCAAGTAAAGCCAGTCGCCATAACATGGAAAGGAACACCGTGGGGCTCAAGTAATTCACGTTCGCCATTATCCCAACTTCCTTTGATAAACTGAACAACTGCCGCTTTTTTACCATGACCCACTGTGCGACATACCGTCCCAAAGGCAGCCGTGGTTTTCCCTTTACCATTTCCGGTGAACACTAACAGAATGCCACGCTCAATTTGTGCAGCTTCAATTCGTGCATCAACTTTATCTTTCAAACGTTGTTGACGTTCTTCGTGCCGGCTTTGTGACATGTGATTACTCCGCGGGACCTGCTTTGCGGCCCGGCTGGGCATCATAGCTAGTGCCTGTTTTACGTAAGCTATCATCACCCATTAAATAAATATAAATGGGCATAATCTCGGCAGGGGTTTTCAATTTTTGAGAATCTTCATCAGGGAATGCACTCGCACGCATCGAGGTGCGTGTTCCACCAGGGTTGATACAATTAACTCGAAGGTTAGTTTGCTTATATTCTTCAGCAAGAACTTGCATCAAACCTTCAGTTGCAAATTTAGAGACAGCATAAGCACCCCAACCAATACGGCCTTGCTTGCCGACACTTGAACTGGTGAACACTAATGAGGATGCAGGGGCTTTAAGTAATAAAGGAAGCAATGCTTGGGTTAACATAAAGGTTGCATTTACATTCACCTGCATAACATCGTGCCATAATTGAGTTGGCTGTTCTGTGATAGGGGCGACAACACCGAGAAGCCCAGCATTGTGCAATACACCATCAAGATAGGAATGATTTTTGGCGATAAGATTCGCTAACTCATGGCACTCTTCACTGGTTACCGTTAATAAATCTAACAGATAAACCTCAGAGGATTTTCCTGTTAACTCTGTAATTTCTTTACTAACCGCATCTAGTTTATGTTTTGTCCTACCAACTAAAATTAATCTTGCCCCAAAGCGTGAATAAGTTAACGCTGCTTCACGACCAATTCCGTCTCCAGCACCTGTAATTAAGATGGTTTTGCCCTTTAAGAGATCTTGTCTAGGTTGATATTGAAGCATATTTTTTCCTATCATATTTATTAACAATTATTAATATCATCGCATTGATTAAGTTTATTGGCTAATCTAACACATATGTTTGTACTTTTTTGTACATAGACGCTGTTTTTTTTACTGGTTGTTTGTTAATAATCGTGAGACTATTTTTTATTAAAGATGAATATTAAAAGGATCAATTTGTGGAGTATTTCTCTTTGTACGGACTCTTTTTAGCAAAAGTGTTAACCATCGTAGTGGCAATTGTTTTACTGGCGGTTTTTGTCTTTGGTGTAGGCATGCGTCGTCAAGGATCGAAAGGTTCTTTAAAAATCACAGATCTAGGCGAAAATTATCGCGAACGTCAGCGCCAAATGCAGCAAATCAAAATGAATGATTCAGAGCATAAAGCCTGGTCGAAGGCGTTTAAAAAGCAATTAAAAGTTAAATCAAAAAATGAGAAAGCAGGGGCAAAAGTCGGTCAATCGACGGTCAAAAAGCCTTGTTTATATGTCTTAGACTTTAAAGGCAGCATGGATGCACGTGAAGTTACCTCTTTAAGAGAGGAGATAAGCGCCATACTTGCGGTTGCTGATCAGCAAGATGAAGTTTTACTGCGTTTAGAAAGCCCCGGCGGTATGGTTCATGGCTATGGTCTAGCGGCATCTCAATTATTGAGGTTAAAAGAAAAAAATATCCCTCTGACGATTGCGGTTGATAAAGTCGCGGCTAGTGGTGGCTATATGATGGCCTGTATTGCCAATAAAATTATTGCAGCGCCTTTTGCTATCGTTGGCTCAATAGGTGTAGTTGCTCAAATACCAAATATTCACCGTCTACTTAAAAAGCATGACGTTGATGTTGAATTGCATACCGCGGGTGAATATAAAAGAACGCTGACTATGCTGGGCGAAAATACAGAGCAAGGTCGCAAAAAATTTGTTGAAGATTTAAATTCAACCCATGAACTGTTCAAGCAATTTGTTCATGAAAACAGACCTTCATTGGATATCGATGCTGTCGCAACAGGTGAGTACTGGTACGGGTCTCAAGCTTTAGAAAAAGGGCTTGTGGATCAAATTGGCGTCAGTGATGATGCGATTATTAGTGCAATTGATACAAAAGAAATTGTTGGTATCCGTTATGCATTAAGCAAAAATATGATGGATAGATTTACGGGAAGTGCCGCAGAAAGCGCTGACAAATTATTGTTACGCTGGTGGCAGCGTGGACAGAAACCACTCCTATAATTAATTGTGAATTCGCAAATATCTTATTTTAAATCTACTATTAATTACCGGCGGTTAAGCCGGTAATTTTTTACGATTCATTTTCAGTCAGGCGATACTGTTCTGAAAGAATATGCGCTAAGTGTTTATACATATTAAAGGCGGCAGTACTTTTAATCGATGGAATGCCCTTTTCATCTAAAAAGAACTCCCCCTTGAAAACTAAAGTACCACGATGTTGTTCTACGGTATCAACAAACATGCCGTGAATATAATCATCATGTTTCCTTATGATATCGTTAGCTTTTTCAAGCAGTTCTTTTTTCGTAATGTACTGTATATCGTCTTGCATTATATGGCTCCCTTGAAAAAATAATTGGTTGCTTCTAACATTTTATCAGGTAGAGTGTGTGGTTTTCAATTGTATCTAAACATCATTACTTGGTTAAAATCAGTCAGCTAGGGCATTTTGTGCTCTTTTAAGAATAACGTGACTGAGATTATAAGTTTTGTTTCAGCACAAATTATTGTGTGAAAATATATTGATATATTGTGATTGTGTCGCAATATAAAAAAGAGATTCTTTATTTTGCGCATTTTAATGTAGAAATGCGCCATTGTTGATATTTAGGTAAAGGTAAATATGGGTAAAGCTCTTGTAATAGTGGAGTCCCCGGCAAAAGCCAAGACGATTAATAAGTATCTTGGTAGTGGCTACGTTGTCAAAAGCAGCGTCGGCCACATTCGTGATCTGCCGAAAAGCGGCTCTAGCTCACAAACCGGCTCACAAAAGAGTACAGGCTCATCTACCGATAAAGCAAAGAAGGTAAAAAAAGATCCTCAGCAAGCGTTAGTTAAGCGCATGGGGATTGATCCTTACCATGGTTGGGACGCGAATTATCAAATTCTACCCGGTAAGGAAAAAGTGGTGTCTGAATTACAGACGTTAGCAGCGGATGCAGACCACATTTATCTCGCAACGGATTTGGACCGCGAAGGAGAAGCCATTGCTTGGCATTTACGCGAAGTAATTGGTGGTGATGACTCACGTTTTAGCCGTGTCGTATTTAACGAAATAACCAAAAATGCGATTACTCAAGCTTTTGAAACGCCTGGCGAATTAAATATCGACAGGGTTAACGCACAGCAAGCGCGTCGCTTTATGGATCGTGTTGTGGGCTACATGGTTTCGCCACTGTTGTGGAAAAAAGTCGCAAGAGGGCTTTCTGCGGGACGTGTTCAATCCGTTGCGGTTAGATTGATTGTTGAGCGTGAACGCGAAATCAAAGCATTTGTTCCTGTTGAATATTGGGAATTGCATGCGGATTTATCTGATAAAGGCGCCATCAACTTACGTATGGAAGTCGCGTCACAATCGGGTAAAGCATTTAAGCCTGTAACGAAAGCACAAACTGAAGCTGCAGTTAAATTACTTGAAAAAGCGCGCTTTGAGGTGATTGACCGAGAAGACAAGCCGACATCAAGTAAACCTAGCGCACCTTTTATCACCTCAACACTACAGCAAGCGGCAAGTACGCGTCTTGGTTTTGGTGTGAAAAAAACCATGATGATGGCTCAGCGTCTTTACGAAGCGGGTTACATTACTTATATGCGTACTGACTCAACTAACTTGAGCCAAGATGCATTGAGCATGGTACGTGACTATATTAATGATAACTTTGGTGCGAAATATTTACCTAAAGATGCCATTGCTTATAGCAGTAAAGATAATTCTCAAGAAGCGCATGAAGCTATCCGTCCTTCGAGTGTTGATGTATTAACTGAAACACTTAAAGATATGGAAAATGATGCTAAGCGATTATATCAGCTGATTTGGAACCAATTTGTGGCGTGTCAAATGACACCAGCAAAATATGATTCAACCACGCTGATAGTAAAAGCGGGCGATTTTGAGCTTAAAGCAAAAGGGCGTACATTGCGTTTTGATGGTTGGACTAAAGTCATGCCAGCATTGCGTAAAAATGATGATGATAAGACCTTGCCACCTATTCAAGTTGGTTCTGAATTATCCTTGTTAGAATTACTGCCAACTCAGCATTTTACTAAGCCGCCAGCACGCTTTAGTGAAGCTTCTTTAGTTAAGGAATTAGAAAAACGGGGTATCGGCCGACCATCGACATATGCTGCTATCATTTCGACTATCCAAGATAGAGGATATGTCAAAGTTGATAACCGCCGCTTTTATGCCGAAAAAATGGGTGAAATTGTTACCGATCGATTGGAAGAAAATTTCAACGATCTAATGAACTATGATTTCACTGCCCGTATGGAAAATCAGCTCGACCATGTTGCTAATCATGAAGCAGAATGGAAAGCCGTGTTAGATGAATTCTTCTCAGACTTTAGTAAGCAATTAGAAGTTGCAGAAAAAGATCCAGAAGAAGGCGGTATGCGTACTAATCCAATGGTGATCACCTCAATCGTCTGTCCTGATTGTGAACGCCATATGGGAATTCGTACCGCATCTACAGGTGTGTTTCTGGGTTGTTCTGGTTATGCTTTACCCCCAAAAGAGCGTTGTAAAAAGACGATTAATCTGATCCCTGAAGATGAAGTTCTTAACATTCTTGAAGGGGAAGATGCGGAAACCAATGCTCTGAGAGCTAAACGTCGCTGCCCGAAATGTGGTACTGCAATGGATAGCTATTTGATTGATAACCAACGTAAATTACATGTATGTGGTAACAACCCAGCATGTGAAGGTTATGAAATCGAAGAAGGTGAATTCCGTATTAAAGGTTACGATGGCCCGGTTATTGAATGCGAAAAATGTGGTTCTGAAATGCACCTTAAAATGGGGCGTTTTGGTAAATACATGGGTTGTACCAATGATGAGTGCAAAAATACGCGTAAGATTTTAAGAAGTGGTGAAATCGCACCACCGAAAGAAGATCCTGTACCGTTGCCTGAATTAGCCTGTGAAAAATCTGATGCGTACTTTGTTCTACGTGATGGTGCAGCTGGCATTTTCCTTGCCGCAAATACGTTCCCTAAATCAAGAGAAACGAGAGCTCCATTAGTCGAAGAATTGCAGCGATTTAAAGATCGCTTACCTGAAAAGTTTGCTTATTTAGCTGAAGCTCCAGCTAAAGATACCGAGGGTAATCCAACAGTTGTTCGTTTTAGCCGCAAGACTAAACAGCAATATGTGTCATCTGAAAAAGATGGCAAAGCAACGGGTTGGAGCGCTTTCTATGTTGATGGTAAATGGCAAGTGAAAGAGAAGTAATTCTCTGCAAAGCACCTTTTAAACGTTTTTAACGAAAAAAAACCAGTTAGTTTAAGCTAACTGGCTTTTTTATGACTTACTAGCTGATTGTTTATTAAGATTAATATACCCAATAAACCTTCTCTATATAGCGAAAAAAGCCATCATAATAAAGAATGAAATACAAGCAATACTATTGACTTAATGAAAGTTAGCTTTCATTATAAGCTGTATAATATTGGTTAAAATGACTTTATTAACATAATGTTTTAATGGGGGTAACAAATGGGGAATGCACTACAAAAAGCAAATCGCTTAAACATACCTACTCGCGACAAAGCTAAAATTGCGGCACCAAAAGCAGCAATTAGTGAGCAGAGCACTCATGATAATCAAGTCAAAAATGCATTTGACTTTGGTTTTGCTCGTTATGAAAAAGCGATGAAAAAATTAGCAAAGGTATAACGAGTGCTCAATATTTTAGGGGAGTCTGTAGAGGGGATAAACTATTTATCTATAGATGATATAAAACATATTAATAGGACGTTGATAGAATTACAAACCCCGAATGAACCTATTGAAATAATCAATTCTAGTAATCTGAGCTCATCTCAATCAAGGCCGAGTCAAGTAAGATATTATAAGCAAACCGATGATATGTTTGTTTTATCTTCAGTATTGATCGAAAGCCTTATTCAAAACCACCCGTTCGCTAATGCAAATAAGCGAACAGCTATGATGGCCGGCTATGTATTTTTATTATTAAATGGCTATGAATTAACGGCACCTGAAGATGATATTGTCGAAATGGCTTCTGGCCTTGCGACAAAAGATTATTCACTTGAAGATTTAGAAAATTGGCTGTGTTATTGGTCTCGCTCATTTGATTCAAGGCAATTATGTGTAAAAAATGCTAATACTAATAGCGACTCAATTCTTAAAATTAAAATAGACTAAAAACGCCTGATTTTTTATCCAAAAAAAATATAATATACACTTCTCATACCATCCCGCCTTAGTGAAAAATCCGACTGTGATATAACTATCATTTATTAACTAAAGCCAAATTCCAGCACCAAAGTAATAACGGTTCTATGCTAACCTAGGATAGAGTGATTAAGTATTTCACTTAACAGTAACATGTGCTTACCTCATTAATTAAGGTAGGCCGATGGAATGAAAACAAACGTTATCCTCCGGAGGCAGAATGAAGTTCAAAATGTGTTTACTCGCGGCTCTATTTACTGCAAGCGCTGCTTATGCGGCAGATACAACCGTAGTATTAAAAGAAGCAACCCCAACAGGGGAAGGTAAAGCAATTGGCGAGGTTATTATCTCTGAAACGGAATATGGGTTACTGTTCACCCCGAAATTAACTGGGTTGCAAGCAGGTATTCATGGTTTCCATGTTCATGCTAACCCTAGCTGTGAGCCAGATGAAAAAGATGGCAAGCCGGTTCCTGCATTAAAAGCCGGTGGACATATGGATCCGGCAAAAACAGGTGTTCATAAAGGCCCTTACGATAATAGCGGCCACTTAGGTGATTTACCCGGCTTAGTGGTAGACGCTAAAGGTAACGCAAACTATGCCGTATTAGCACCACGCTTAAAATCGCTAAAAGATGTGCAAGAGCATGCACTAATGGTGCACGTAGGTGGCGATAATTATTCAGATAATCCAGAAGCGCTTGGTGGTGGGGGGGCGCGGATGGCCTGTGGGGTCATCAAGTAACGCTTACTCGTCATATTTCACGTTGTGACGTTGTTGGCTTCGTTTGGCTCCTCGGGTCACATACTGGTGTATGCTCCCCGAGTTATCCTCACTAGCCGCCTAGTCACAACATGAACTATTTAGAGTAAGACTCGCCTGTGATTTAAATTTTTAGTGAAAAGGTATCATATTTCACGTTGTGACGTTGTTGGCTTCGTTTGGCTTCTCGGGTCACATACTGGTGTATGCTCCCCGGGCTTGAAAATATTGGCGTGATATCGAAGAAGGCTCTGATACTATTCAGAGTCTTCTTGTTAGTATCACCAAATGCGAATACGCTGCTCTGGCTCTAAATACAGTGCGTTGTCTTTATCAACACCAAAGGTTTTGTACCAGTCATCAATATTACGAACAACCCCATTTGCTCGGAATTGGTTTGGACTGTGTGGGTCAGTTAAAATTTTATTACGTTCAGATTCTTTATTTGATAATTCTTGCCATGTTCTTGCCCATGCAATAAAGAAGCGTTGCAAACCGGTTGTACCGTCAATAATCGGCGCTTCGCCATTTGGGTAGTTTTCTTTTGCAAATTGCTTATAAGCACTTAATGCAATGTTTAGCCCACCTAAGTCACCAATATTTTCACCTAACGTCAACTGACCATTCACTTTTTGACCATCAACATCGAAGTTATTGTATTGGCCGACAAGCTTCTCAGTTTTTTCCTTGAAATGTGTTTTAGCGCTTTCACTCCACCAATTACGTAATTGTCCTGTGCCATCATATAAACTCCCTTGGTCGTCAAAACCATGTCCCATTTCATGACCAATAACGGCACCTATTGCACCGTAATTATAGGCAGGGTCAACATTAGGATCGAAAAAAGGCGCTTGTAAAATCGCGGCTGGGAAGACAATTTCATTTTGAACGGGATTAAAATAAGCGTTCACGGTTTGTGGGGTCATACCCCATTCCCATTGGCGAACAGGCTGTCCAATTTTACTCATCTCGTTATTGTAAGACCAATCCAATACTTGTTTATAATTACCAAATAAATTATCTGGTTTAAGGCTAACGGAACTAAAGTCATTCCACTTATCGGGATAACCCACTTTAACCGTAAATTGCGCTAATTTTTTAAGCGCTTCTTGACGGGTTTGATCATCCATCCAGTCGTTATCTTTCAAGCGTGAGTTAAATGTCCCTCTAACATAACCGACTAAATCTTTAATCTTTTCTTTGGATTGAGGATCAAAATATTTCTCCACATAGATCTGGCCTAAAGGTTCACCTTGAAGGGAGTTAACCGTTTGTAGTGCGCGTTCTTGGCGGGTACGCTGCTTTTCTATACCATTAAGCTTTGTTGAATAGAAATCAAAATGCGCATCAGCTAATTGTTTGTTTAAATAACGAGCGTTATTACTGGTATATTGGAAAATAAGATAATCTTGTAATGTTGAAACTGGCGTATTGGCATAAATTTGCGCTGTTTTTTCCACTGCCGTATCGGTTTCAACAATCACTTTTTCGAGCTGTTTATCAGACAGACCCCAATGCTGAATAAAATTATTCCAATCAAAACCTTTGGTGTAATCCTTCATTTGCGCTAGAGACATCGCATGGTAATTTTTAATAGTATCGCGGCGTGCTTCAGGGCTCCAATGTACCTGAGCAAGAGATTTCTCTAAATCAAATATTTTCTGGGCCTTTTTATCAACCTCTTTTTCACCTGCAAGTTTTAAAATTGTTGCAATATAGGCGATATAATTTTTACGAATTTCTTTCATTTGCGGTGTGTCATCGAGATAATAATTGCGGTTCGGTAACCCTAAGCCGCCTTGCCCAATATACAACACGTAGGTATCGGGTGCTTTTGCATCTAAATCGACCCAATAGGAAATTAGCGAATTATAAGCCGGTAAAGTCATTAATCGGCTTATATCATTATGATTTTTGGCTTGTTTGATGGCTTCTAAATCAGGCTTTATAGGGGAAATTCCGTCTTTTTCTATTACATCTTCATTTAAGTAACTTAAGTATAGATTACGAATATTGCGTTGGTTATGGTCTAACTGGCTTTCCGGTATTTCTTTTAACTCATCAATAATTGATTGAGTCTGTTTTTCTGTATTGAGATAGAGGTCAACAAAGGAATTTATACGTGGCATCCCCGTTGGTATTTTTGCTTTGCTTATCCAGTCGTCATTGACGTATCGATAAAAGTCATTACCTGGGCTAATTGAATCTGATAGCACAATTTTTTGCTGGCCATACGATATCTCTTTTGCAGCCAAATGAGATGCAAAAGAGAGCGTTGACATGCCAATGAGTAAAGCCAAAACATTAATACGCATGTAAAAAACCTCTCTTTGTTGAGAATATTGATATCCGACTTTTAAGATTTAAGCTTAAAAGGATAGGGGGAAAATTTCACACTTATCATTCAATCATACTCTAAGATAAATTTAATCTCACTTTGCAATATGTTACGTATTCGAAATAGAACAATTTAACTTAAAGTAAATATATTTAATATTGCTATTTATTCTTTAATAAATAATGCTATATTGGTTATATATAACCTAATGCATATTACTTTTAGTTATAACTAATGTTTTTTAGCTATAGCGAAATCCTGTTGCTCTGTAAGAGGCTCGTCTACATATGAAATTGCAGCAATTGCGCTACATTGTTGAGGTTGTGAACCACGACTTAAATGTTTCTTCTACCGCAGAGGGGTTATTTACCTCACAACCGGGGATCAGTAAGCAAGTTCGTATGCTTGAAGATGAACTTGGCATTCAAATTTTTGCCCGCAGCGGTAAACATTTAACCCATGTTACGCCAGCTGGTGAAGAGGTTGTGCGTATTTCAAGGGAAGTTTTATCAAAAATTGAGGCTATACGCTCGGTTGCTGGGGAGCACACTTATCCTGATCGGGGCAGTCTGAGTATCGCGACAACGCATACCCAAGCGCGTTATGCATTACCGCCTGTGATTAAAGGCTTTATTGAACGTTATCCGAATGTGTCATTGCATATGCAGCAGGGGTCACCGACTCAGATAGCGGAAGAAGTGTGTAAAGGAAATAGTGATTTTGCGATCGCGACAGAAGCGTTGCATCTGTACAGTGATTTGATCATGTTACCTTGCTATCACTGGAACCGTTGTGTTGTTGTACAAAAAGATCATCCTCTGGCAACGAAAAAAAACGTAACCATTGAAGATATCGCAGAGTATCAAATCGTCACTTACACTCATGGTTTTACAGGGCGTTCAGAATTAGATTTTGCATTTCAAAAAGTCGGTTTAGAACCCAAGATTATTTTTACTGCCACAGATGCAGATGTGATCAAAACTTACGTGCGCTTAGGGTTAGGTATTGGAATTATTGCCAGTATGGCCGTTGATCCTGTTAATGACAGTGATTTGGTCGTTATCGATATGCGCGATAAATTTAGTTATAGCACAACAAAAATTGGCTTTAAAAGAACCAGTTTTTTACGTGGCTATATGTATGATTTTATGTGGCGTTTCGCGCCTCATTTAACAAGGGATGTGGTTGATAAGGCTATTGCGTTGCGTAATAGTGAGGATATAGAAGCATTTTTTCAAGATATCAAACTCCCCATTATCTAATTTATCGTTGCCTTTTAGCCCACAGTGTTGTTGGCTTCAAACATAAACCCTAGTCACATACTTTTGTATGCTCCTAGGGATTTATATTTTTGCCGCCTCGCTGTGAACTAAAATGCTTTGAATATCTTGAAAAATTATTCTAAGCATCCTAAAAAAATAAAAAATCACTTTTCTTATCGTTCTATTTCTTGTAGTCACATTTCACTTCTTATCCCAAATTTCCTACAATAATGTTATGAGTTTCTTAAATTGGCACAAAATCTATAAAGGAAATTTGTAGAGCAACTATGATTAAAAATGGTTAACAAAAAATAATGGTGGTGGATAAAAATATTGCCATAACCATAAAAAACCAAGGAGGAGTTATGTCGTTGAGCCTAAAAACGCACAGTGCAGTAACACTCACTGTTGGAAACAAACAGTATCATTATTTCAGCTTAGCGCTTGCTGAAAAAAAGCTCGGTAACGGATCTCAGTTGCCTAAATCCCTTAAAGTCCTATTCGAAAATTTATTACGTAATCTCGATGGTAAAAGTGTTGTTGAAGACGATCTTCAAGCGATTATCGATTGGCAAAAAAAAGCCCATGCAGATAGAGAAATTGCCTACCGTCCAGCTCGAGTTTTAATGCAAGACTTTACTGGCGTACCCGCTGTTGTTGATCTGGCGGCAATGCGGGAAGCGGTTAAATCACTGGGTGGAAATGTCAATCAAGTCAATCCATTATCACCAGTCGATCTTGTTATTGACCATTCCGTGATGGTTGATGAGTTTGGTACACAGAAAGCATTTGGTGAAAACGTCGAAATAGAAATGGAACGTAACCATGAGCGTTATCTATTTCTCCGTTGGGGACAAAAAGCCTTTAACCGGTTCAGAGTGGTTCCACCCGGAACCGGTATCTGTCATCAGGTTAATCTAGAATACTTAGGTAAAGCAGTTTGGCATGAAGAAATTAATGGTGAGCTAATCGCGTATCCAGACACATTGGTTGGAACCGACTCCCATACTACGATGATTAATGGTCTAGGGGTACTCGGTTGGGGTGTTGGAGGGATAGAAGCAGAAGCCGCAATGCTTGGTCAGCCGGTATCTATGCTAATCCCTGATGTGGTGGGTTTTAAATTAACCGGTAAGTTGCCTGAAGGAATAACCGCTACAGACTTAGTGTTAACAGTCACCCAAATGCTGCGTAATCATGGTGTTGTCGGTAAGTTTGTTGAATTTTATGGTGATGGTCTTGCGGATTTACCTTTAGCGGATAGGGCGACTATTGCCAACATGTCGCCAGAATATGGGGCTACATGCGGTTTCTTCCCTGTCGATGAAGTGACATTATCTTACATGAAACTTACTGGTCGCAGTGATGACGAGATTGCGCTGGTGGAGGCTTATAGCAAAGAGCAAGGGCTATGGCGTAACCCCGGTGATGAGCCTATCTTCACCAGTTCACTTGAATTAAATATGGCGACGGTTGAATCCAGTTTAGCAGGACCAAAACGCCCACAAGATAGAGTTGAATTAAGCCAAGTTCCAAAAGCCTTCCAAGGTGCAATTGAGCTAGAAGTTAATAAACAAGATAAAAATGCACACCCTACGGTTAATTATCAAAACAAAACCTTTGAATTAACTGATGGTGCCGTAGTCATTGCTGCAATCACGTCATGTACAAATACCTCCAATCCAAGCGTTTTAATGGCGGCGGGGCTGTTAGCGCAAAAAGCGGTCGAAAAAGGATTAACACGTAAACCGTGGGTTAAATCGTCGTTAGCCCCAGGTTCTAAAGTTGTCACGGATTACTTAGCGGTAGCCGGTTTAACGCATTATCTCGATAAACTCGGCTTTAACCTTGTTGGCTATGGTTGTACAACCTGTATTGGTAACTCTGGCCCATTACCCGCACCAATTGAAGAGGCGATCAAGCAGACTGATTTAACCGTAGGTGCGGTGTTATCGGGTAACCGTAACTTTGAAGGACGCATACATCCGTTGGTGAAAACTAACTGGCTTGCGTCGCCTCCATTAGTGGTTGCCTATGCTTTAGCGGGCAACATGAACGTTAATCTAAAAAATGAACCATTAGGCGTTGATAAACAAGGCAATGATGTTTATCTCAAAGATATTTGGCCAACCAGTGCAGAAATCGCGTTAGCGGTTGAAAAAGTAAAAACCGACATGTTCCGTAAGGAATATAGCGCAGTATTTGATGGTGATGAAGCATGGCGTGCATTACAAGTTGAGAGTTCATCAACCTACAAATGGCAGGGTGATTCAACGTATATTCGTCGCCCCCCTTTCTTTGAAAACATGAGCGCAACGCCGGCCAAAATTGAAGACATTCATGGGGCTAATATTTTAGCTATCCTTGGTGATTCAGTCACAACAGACCACATATCGCCAGCAGGGAATATTAAAAAAGATAGCCCTGCGGGTCGCTATTTACAAGAGCACGGAGTCGCAGTCGCTGACTTTAACTCTTATGGCTCTCGCCGAGGTAATCATGAAGTGATGATGCGAGGCACCTTTGCGAATATTCGAATACGTAATGAAATGCTTTCGGGTGTTGAGGGAGGGTATACATTACATATTCCGACAGGCCAGCAAATGGCGATTTATGATGCAGCGATGCTGTATCAACAAGAAAAACGTCCTTTAGCGATTATTGCAGGTAAAGAGTACGGTTCTGGCTCAAGTCGTGACTGGGCGGCGAAAGGAACTAACTTACTTGGTGTTAGAGTGGTTATTGCCGAGTCTTATGAACGTATCCACCGCTCAAACCTCATTGGTATGGGGGTGATCCCGCTTGAATTTACGGGGGGAATGTCACGTAAGACGCTAGGGTTAAAAGGCGATGAACGGATCGATGTGACTTCGCTTCAATCACTGACGCCAGGGCAAGATATTAGGGTTAAAATAACCTATGCTAATGGTGAGGTTAAAGAAATCGCGACACGTTGCCGTATTGATACTGGAACAGAAATGGAATACTACCGCCACGGTGGTATCTTGCATTATGTCATAAGGCAGATGCTTAACTAATTTACCATTATCGACGCCTGCATGAGTTTACTCCGCAGGCGTTTTTTTTATTTATATAGCAATGTTTGTGATGAATGTTGTTTTTTCTCAATATTTTAATCGTTATTCTAGGCTATGGTAGTGACAAGTTGTTGGAATTATTTTAGATATATATAGGGAGAAAAAACCGAACACAGCATGACATTGTGTCGTGTAAGGTGAGCCATAAATAAGTTTCTTTGTAATTTGAGCAAGTGAATCACTCGCATTTATCGAAAACAACGTAAAGGAAATAAATATGGCAGAAATCCATGAAACTGACTTTTATAAAGGGGCATTGTGGGCCGCAGATATCCTATTAAGTACTTCACACTTTGCGGGTGCAAATGATGAAGTTAGAGATATTTTAGAGCATATACCCAATTTATATTCGATAGTGATGCAAACGCCAGAAACTGAAATCCATGATTTACGCTTATACGCTGATAAAGAATTCCCGCTAGGATTAAACGCAGATTATTCTTCCATTTCGATTGCTCCGCTAAAAGACTTTTTTGAAATTTTACCTATGCCTGATCAAGACCCTAATAATGTGACTGAAGAGGTTGAATCTTGGGGAGTCATTGCTCAAACATCAACAGGTAAACAGGATTTATTAATCGCAGGGCTATTAACAGCGGCATCTGCACAAGTTTATGCTCAAGCGTTATCAAAACAGCTTGAATTACAGGCTGCAAAATAACCAAAAGATTAAATATTGAACTTTTTTTTGAGTGAAAATTAGGCGTAAATGCCAAAAAACCGCGATACTGTATTTACGTACAGTGTCGCGGTTTTATTTATGGGGAAAGCTTATAAAATTTTATCTTCAGCGAGCTGTAAAGCGAAGTAAGTGAAGATCAAATCTGCCCCAGCACGTTTAATGGAACCTAATGTTTCGAGGGTTACACGGGTTTCATCAATAGCCCCTGCTTGGGCGGCGAATTTAATTTGTGCGTATTCGCCACTTACCTGATATGCCCCAATCGGTAACTGCGTACATTCGCGTAAGTCACGGATGATATCGAGATAGGCACCTGCTGGTTTTACCATCAATGCATCAGCCCCTTCTTGCACATCAATTAATGATTCATGAATAGCTTCACGGCGATTCATTGGGTTCATCTGATAGGTTTTTCTATCACCTTTTAGGCAAGAACCCGCAGCATCACGGAATGGGCCGTAAAGTGCCGATGCAAATTTAGTGGAGTAAGACATTATGGCGGTGTCGGTAAAGCCAGCGGCATCAAGAGCATGACGGATTGCGGCAACTTGACCATCCATTGCGGCTGATGGTGCAATAAAATCAGCCCCCGCACGTGCTGCTGCCACAGCCTGTAAGCCGAGATTGTGGATAGTGGCGTCATTATCCACTATATCACCATGCATCACACCACAATGTCCGTGAGAGGTATATTCACAGAAGCAGGTATCAGACATCACTATCATTTCTGGTACGGCATCTTTGCAGATACGTGACATCCGTGAAACTAGTCCATTTTCATTCCATGCATCACTGCCATTTTCATCAAGGTGATGTGACACCCCAAATGTCATAACAGATTTAATTCCCGCCTTAGCAATACGTTCTATTTCGTAAGCTAAACGCTTTTCCGGGATACGCATAACACCGGGCATACTTGCGATTGGCATATAGTCATCAAGACCTTCTTCAACAAAGATAGGCAAGCACAGGTCATTGAGTGATAGGTGGGTTTCTTGAAATAAAGTGCGGAGTTTTTCAGTTTTACGCAATCTTCTCATGCGTTGAATGGAATGCAGGTTATTCACAATATCTCCTTGTAGGTTGAAAAATAAGCTTAATTATTGAAGCTTACTTATCAAGGTAATAATATTGCAAACAGTATAAACCTTATAAAAAGAATGTGAATAAATCTCTGGCATTGAATTGTTAGATGTCTAGCCTCAAAACAATGGAAGAGCGATTGCCACTCTTCCTTTGTGATAAGTTACTTCACTGATGTTTAAACAGCAAATGACCCATTTTTTCAGCTTTTACATCTAAATAATGCGCGTTACTTGGATTACGGCCAACAATTAAGGGAACACGCTCAACAACGTTGATCCCAGCTTCACGCATAATATCAATCTTTTTAGGATTATTAGTTAATAAGCGAACCTCATTAATACCTAAAAGCTTATACATATCAGAGCAAAGTGTAAAATCACGCTCATCGGCTTTAAAGCCTAGCTTGAGATTGGCTTCAACGGTATCGAGGCCTTGATCTTGCAAAGCATAAGCCCGAATTTTATTGAGTAAGCCAATGTTTCTACCTTCTTGGCGATGGTAAAGTAGAATACCTCGGCCTTCTTTACTAATCTGAGAGAGCGCGGCTTCTAATTGAAAACCACAATCACATCGTAGGCTGAATAATGCATCCCCAGTCAAACATTCTGAGTGGATCCGACTAAGGACAGGGACGGCTCCGGAAATATCACCAAAAACCAATGCTACGTGATCACGACCTGTTGCGATTTCTTCAAAGCCAATCATTAGGAATTCACCGAATGGAGTGGGGAGTTTTGCTTCGGCAACGCGTTTTAGCTGCATATTTTCTTTCATTAGTTAAAGTGACTCTGCTTAATTAATAACGTGAATCGATATAGAGGACATTAAGTATAATATATCGATGCTATATGACGTTTAGCATATAGTTGCTGACAATCTTTGCACACAGCCAGCAGTGTATTACTATAGCAGAGTTAATAAGCGGGTGGATGTAATATTTATTATCGGGGAGAACGATATCAATGGAATGCACTAAATGAAAAAAAATATTTTTAGCGTTATTATTTTTTCAATCTTACTGATGGCACCACCTATTATAATGATAGTAATGGGATGGCAGTGGTCACCAGAAACTCAGCCTAAATCGATGAAATGGCTCCTTTGGGTGACCGATACAGCGGGTGCGCCGTATAGCATTATTACGTCAGTTATTTTGATAGGGATCACATTGTTTGTTTTTCGTTCCGAACGAAGAAAATGGATTAAACTAACGGTCATTTTGATTTTTTGTATATTAGCAATGCAAGGCGTGAAATCCTTGCTTAAAAATAGTTTTCAGGAACCAAGACCTTATATTTCTTGGCTAGAAAAGAAATATGCTATTTCAAATTCGGAATTTTATGATCTAAAAAGGTCACAGCGTGCTGAGTTAGTCAAAACAACCGTTAAACAAGATCAAAGTATTCCCAAATGGCAACGTCAGCATTGGCAATTAGAAACAGGGTATTCATTTCCTTCAGGGCACATGTTATTTGCTGCGGGATGGGCGTTGCTATTAATTGGTTTGTTTTGGCAGCGTCGACAATATGCGCTTTGTATACTATTAGCGGTGTGGGCAGAAGGGATCGCATTTAGCCGTATGCTACTTGGAATGCATTGGCCTATCGACATTATTGTATCAATTATCATTAGTGCACTTTTTGCCATATTGGGTTATCGGTTATTCCAATATAGATTATTAAAAAATGGCACTGATTAATGTTTCAACAAAAATGACGAAAAGTGGGTGTTTTTAGTACGATGCGGTTTATTGCATAAAATAAATTACTTTGTCTGAATGCGCCGGAAATGCTACCTTATCAGGTAGATATTTTGAGTCCATAAGAACTGATAGCGGGAACAAATGTGAAATATTTTCTGATTTTATTACTAGCGGTCGCCTTTTTTATTATTTCGATTACGCTAGGTTCAAGCAATGATCAGGTTATTACATTTAACTACCTGATAGCAAAAGGAGATTTTTCTTTATCATCTCTGCTTGCATCACTTTTTGGTGTCGGTTTTGTGCTTGGTTGGCTCGTTTGTGCCATATTTTATTTGCGTACGATTGTTAGCCTTAAAAATGCACGTCGTAAAATTAGACGTCTAGAATCACAATTAGGTGCTGAAGGAAAAGAAACTTCAGACTCAACCTCATTAGTGACAACTCAGAACAAGGACTAATCCTTTATGTTCGAGTTGCTGTTTCTGTTGCTACCTGTCGCCGCTGCTTACGGCTGGTACATGGGGCGCAGAAGTGCTCAACAAGATAAGCAGCAACATGCCAATCGCTTGTCGCGTGATTATGTGACAGGCGTGAACTTCCTTTTATCCAATCAACAGGATAAGGCCGTCGATCTCTTTCTTGAAATGTTGAAAGAAGACAGCTCCGCTTTTGAAGCTCACCTCACATTAGGTAACTTATTTCGCTCTCGAGGTGAAGTTGAACGCGCCATTCGTATTCACCAATCGCTGGTGGAAAGTGCTGCACTCTCATTTGAACAACGTTTATTAGCTACTCAACAGTTAGGGCGAGACTATATGACTGCCGGTGTTTATGACCGCGCAGAAAATATGTTTCAGCAACTGACTGATGAAGTTGATTTTAAACATAGTGCACTCCAATCGCTATTAAGCATTTATCAACTCACCAGTGATTGGGGGAAAGCGATTGATGTCGCTGGAAAACTCGTTAAGTTAGGGAATAATGATTTACGAGAGCAAATTGCGCATTTTTATTGTGAACTCGCCACACAACAACTTGGCAGTGATGACCTTGATGATGCACTAAACTTACTAAATAAAGCCGCTCAGGCAGATAAAAACTGCGCCCGGGTTTCAATTATGAAAGGACGCATTTTTATCGAGCTGGGTCATTATGAAAAGGCGATTAGTGTCTTAAAGCAAGTTTATGAACAAGATCGTGAACTTGTCGCAGAGACATTACCGTTACTTTATGATTGTTATAAACAAACGGGGCTTTCTGACGAATGGGAAGATTATCTTCGCCAGTGCGTCGACGGTGACTCCGGTGCAATCGCTGAGTTGTATCTTGCAGATATTATTGTTGAAAAACAAAGTCATGAAGCTGCCGCAAGTTATATTAATGACCAAATTCAACATCATCCAACCATGCGTTTATTTTATCGTTTAATGGATTACCATCTGCAGGAAGCGGAAGAAGGTCGAGCTAAAGAAAGCTTGATTTTATTGAAAAAAATGGTGGGTGAACAAATCAGAACAAAACCTGATTATCGCTGCCACAAGTGTGGTTTTACATCGCGTTCGTTATATTGGCACTGCCCATCTTGTCGCTCTTGGGACACAATTAAACCGATCCGTGGGTTAGATGGCCAGTGACGCTGTCACTTTTTAATGATTACAACTCAATAAAGGCTTTGAAATGATCTCCTCAACTGAGAACCAGACTCGCGTAACGACCCACTCGCCAGTCATTGTTGCGCTGGATTACGATAATGCAAATGATGCTCTGGCTTTTGTAGACCGTATCGACCCGCGTGATTGTCGGTTAAAAGTGGGCAAAGAAATGTTCACTTTTAATGGTCCTCAATTTGTTAAATCACTCCATCAACGGGGTTTCGACGTTTTTCTTGATTTGAAATTTCACGATATCCCTAATACCGTTGCTCGTGCTGTTGCCGCCTCGGCAGAGATGGGCGTATGGATGGTGAATGTGCATGCTGGTGGGGGCGCTCGCATGATGGAAGCTGCGCGTCAAGCATTAGAAGCCTATGGCAAAGATGCACCGTTATTAACCGCGGTAACGGTTTTAACCAGTATGGATGAATCCGACTTAATCGGCGTGGGTATCGATGTTTCACCCGCAGTGCATGCTAAGCGTCTGGCTTTACTGACTAAAGCCTGTGGACTTGATGGCGTTGTATGTTCAGCCCATGAAGCAGAAAGCTTAAAAATTGCTTGCGGTGCTGATTTTAAATTAGTTACCCCAGGTATTCGCCCTGTTGGGAGTGATGTTGGCGACCAACGCCGTATCATGACCCCCCAAGATGCGGTAAAAGCAGGGGTTGATTATATGGTTATTGGTCGACCAATAACGCGTAGTGATAACCCTACATTGACATTGCAACAAATCAATCAGTCAATTAAGGGCTTGGTATGAGTGATACCAATAGCCGTTTAGTTTACAGTACAGATGTCGGCCGTATCGATGAAGAAAAGCCAAAAATAGAAAGGCCAAAAGGTGACGGTATTGTTCGAATTCGCCGTGAAACATCTGGTCGTAAAGGAAAAGGCGTTTGTATAATTACAGGTCTAGACTTAGATGATATCGAGCTTAATAAGTTGGCCGCCGAATTGAAAAAAAAATGTGGATGTGGCGGGGCAATTAAAGACGGTGACATTGAGATTCAAGGTGATAAGCGAGACTTGATAAAACAACTTCTTGAAGCTAAAGGCATGAAAGTTAAGCTGGCGGGTGGTTGATAAAACCAAATGATAAGGGGAATAGGGCTATCCCCCTTATCTTCCAATTATTTACCTACCTGACGGCCAATAATACCCCCAACAGCAGCCCCACCAATTGTTCCTAGTGGACTACCATCTGTGAGTATCGCACCACCTACAGCACCAACGCCTGCGCCGATGGTCGTGTTCTTATCACGTTTAGACATGTTCGAACACGCGCTAACACTGATTGCGACAGAGGCAACCACGAAAAAAGATAAGATGCGTTTAGTAATAGTATTCATTTTATTAACCCTTAGCTTAAACTATGACATGTCATAAAATATCACGGGCAGTAATTTAACGAATAAGAATAATCAGGAATAAATATCGAAATAGCCCGTACTTTTAACTTTTAATGCGAACGGCAACACGGATACCGTAAAGTTAAAAACAAAAAGACTACAGAAGTTAATCTGTAGTCTTTCAATTTTAGCACAAATAAGGTTTATACAGCAGGGCGTGCAACGATATTACGTGTTTCCATGCGAACTTCTGCAATGTTCACGTCAATAATATCGTTAAGCTGATAAGCTTGTTCGCCTTTAATTAAAACACAGCCTGTTTCTTGGCTACATTGAACTTCATCACGCACACTGTGTAGGAATGGTGCTGGGATAAATGCGACAGCGCCATTATCGGTTAACCTGACGCGAATACCACCACGGGTAATATCAATCACTTCCGCAGGGAATTTTTTATCGGTACCTTCAAATGGTTTCAAGTAGCGAGAATACAGCCAATCGCCGACGTCTCTTTCGGCCATGCGGTTGGCTCGACGACGCTCAGCCAATTTTAAAGAGAGCTCATCGCTGGGCTTGTTGTTTGATGGATTACCCGCAATGATCGACTTTAATAAACGATGATTGACGATATCCGTATATTTACGGATAGGGGATGTCCACGTTGCATAAGCATCAAAACCTAAACCAAAATGCGGGCCAGGATCGGCTTTTACTTCCGCAAAGGTTTGATAGCGGCGAATACGGCTATCAAGGAATTGCGTTGGTTGTGAGTCTAATTTACGACGTAATTGGCGGAACCCTTCGAGAGAGAGCAACGATTCAGATGTTGTTTCAATACCATGATCTTTCAGTGTTTGTACCACTTGATCAATTTGTAATGGGTCAAATCCCATATGCACGTTAAATACGCCGAAACCCAGTTTGTTTTTCAGTACTGTAGCAGCGCAAAGGTTTGAGGTGATCATCGCTTCTTCTACGATACGATTAGCACTGCGACGACTCTCTGAAACGATATCTAATACTTGCCCATTTTCATCCAAAACAAAGCGATAGTCTGGTCTATCTTTAAACACCAAAGCATTGGCTTCACGCCATTGCAGGCGTTTATCTGCCATTTCTTTCAATAATAAAATTTGCTGTTTATCGGTCTCATTGGTGGGCTGCCAACTGCCGGTATTTTCTAACCAATCAGAGACTTCTTCATAAACCAGTTTAGATTTTGATTCAACCCAAGCACTGAAGAATTCGATATTCTCTGCAATCGAGCCATCTTCTTCAATTAATGCGGTACAGACTAACGCAGGGCGACGTTCATTTGGACGTAGTGAGCAAAGATTATCGGATAATTCACGAGGCAACATTGGAATGTTGAAACCCGGCAGATAATTAGTATAAGAACGGGAAAGAGCCAGTTTGTCGAGTTCACTACCTTCACGGATATAGCTGGTTGGATCCGCAATGGCAATATACAGTTTCAACGTACCTTCAGTGGTTTTTTCTACATACAGCGCATCGTCCATATCTTCAGTGGTTGCGTTGTCGATAGTCACAAAGTGAAAGTCTGTAAGGTCAACTCGTTCAATGCCTTGGTCATCGCGTTCACTTTCCACCATTTGAGGTTCGTCGCGATCCAATTGGTGACGGCGTAACGTTACCCACCAAGGTGCAAAATGGTCATTACCCTCTGTAATATATTCAGTGATATCAGCATAAAAGCCTTTATCGCCTTTTAGCGGATGACGACGCATTTGTGCAACAACCCAATCGTCTTGCTGAAATTGATGTGTAATTTCATTAATTGGGCGGCAAGAAATAGCATCTCTTAATAAAGGATGGTCGGGAATGACAAATAACCGGTTATCGTTATCTTTTTTTTGAATTTTGCCAACAAAACGGTCAAGAAAAGGTTCTACAAGTTCTTCCGGTTCGACAAATTCACGGTCTTTATCGGTATGAATGGAGGCAATCACTCTATCTCCGTGCATCACTTTTTTCATTTGTGGTGGCGGGATAAAGTAGCTTTTTTGTCCATCAACTTCTAAAAAGCCGAAACCTTTTTCTGTTCCTTTAACAATACCTTCAACACGAGGTGTTTGGGCATGCAATTTTTGTTTAAGCTGTGCGAGTAGTGGGTTGTCTTGAAACATACTTACCGTTTTTTTAAGGTTGAGTTTGGCTCTATTGTTACGTAAGACAAAGTCTTAGAGCAAGAAAAAAATGTGCTATAAGTAATATCTTCGAGCTAGGTATATTAATTTTCAGGATATATTTTATCTTTGAACTCGCATAAATCTTCAATAATGCAAGAGCCACAACGCGGTTTCCGCGCTATACAAGTGTATCTACCATGCAATATAAACCAGTGATGGCAATCAACTTTAAACTCAGCAGGCACAACTTTGAGTAATTTATCTTCGACTTCAACGACATTTTTGCCTGGTGCGAAATTAGTGCGATTACAGACTCTAAATATATGTGTATCAACAGCGATAGTTGGCCAGCCGAAAGCCGTATTGAGTACCACGTTTGCTGTTTTACGCCCAACGCCGGGTAAAGCTTCAAGGGCTTCACGATTTTCGGGGACTTGGCTATTATGTTTTTCAATTAAAATTTTACAGGTTTTAAAAACACTTTCTGCTTTGGTATTAAATAGCCCAATGGTTTTGATGTATGCCTTGATGCCGTCAACGCCGAGAGCCATTAATTTTTCGGGTGTATTTGCCACTGGATATAATTTAGCGGTGGCTTTATTGACACTGACATCCGTCGCTTGTGCTGACAATAAGACCGCAATAAGCAGCTCAAAAGGGGAGTTAAAGTGCAACTCCGTTGTTGGATGAGGATCGTTATCGCGTAGGCGAGTTAGAATTTCAATACGTTTTGATTTATTCATTGCTCACAATAATTTTTAATTAAGAAAGATGAGTACCGCACCCTTGCTGTTTTTCATATTCGCGCATGGGTTGTTGCGCTGACTTCAGGGCAGCTCGTTGTTTCATTTTATTATCTATTAAATACTTACCCGCCAACATAAGTGCTAAGCCAATAAATGCACCCGGTGGCAGCATAGCGAGTAAAAAGGGAGAGTCAAGGTGAAGGACTTCAATTCGTAGCGATGTAGCCCATGAACCGAGAAGTAAATCAGCCCCATCAAATAGCGTTCCGTTACCTAATATTTCACGTATTGAACCGAGAACAAAAAGTGCTGCGGTAGCGCCAAGCCCCATCGCCAAACCATCAATTGCGGATAATGGCACAGGGTTACGGGAGGCGTATGCTTCAGCCCGACCGATAACGATACAGTTAGTGACAATAAGAGGTATGAATATCCCAAGTGACTCATATAAGCCAAAGGCATAGGCATTAATTAACATTTGTACCGCACTGACTACAGAGGCGATGATCATCACATAGATTGGAATACGAATTTCAGAAGGAACCCAGCGGCGGAAAGCAGAAACAGCGACGTTTGTGCACACTAAGACTAATGTCGTGGCTAAGCCCAGTCCTAAGGCATTGGTTGCCGTGGATGAAACGGCCAGTAAAGGGCATAATCCAAGCAGTTGAACCAACGCAGAGTTATTTTTCCATAAGCCTTGTACGAACAGATCTTTAGATTCACTCATAATTACTCATCCCCACAAATCGGGTAGTTTGATAGTTCTTGCGGTATTAGTTGCATAAATACGGCAGTGCGTTTTGTCGCATTGACTACGGCTCTAGGAGTGATAGTGGCGCCAGTGAATTGATCAAATTCACCCCCATCTTTTTTCACTGCCCATTTAGGGTCATGATCCGATGCCATTTTTTTACCGCTAAAATGGGTTATCCAATCAGAAATTCGAGTTTCAATTTTATCCCCTAACCCCGGGGTTTCATGGTGCTCTGTTACTCTAACACCCAGTACGGTACCTTTGAAGTCAGCGCCAACAAGTAAGTGGATTGATCCTGAATAACCATCCGGTGCGGTAGTTTCTAATGCTGCGGCGACGGGTTCACCATTTTTACGTGCAATATAGAGTCGCCTAGGTTGCTTGTTGCCTAAAATGCGCTCATTGCTGACAAGATAACACTCTTGTGCCAGATCATTGTCATACAGCTCATTAGGAACAACTTGGTCGAGTAATTTTTTTTGTACTAAAGCGGCTTGTTCAGCAATGGTGTCTTTAGTTAGCGTATAAACCGCAGCACTGAGCGCAGTGGTACCTGCAGCAAAAAGTGCCAGAATTGTACCATGACGTCGCATCGTGTTTAACATATAGGTTCCTTACTTGTGTCCATGCCCGTAAGCACGAGGCTGCGTATAATGGTCAATTAATGGTACAGCGATATTAGCAAGTAAAACCGCAAATGCGACAGCATCTGGATACCCACCATAGACACGTATTACCCAAACTAAAAAGCCGATAATAACACCAAAAATAATTCGACCTCTTGGTGTGGTTGATGCTGTTACTGGGTCGGTAGCGATAAAAAACGCACCTAGCATGGTGGCGCCAGAGAGTAGTTGAACTAAAGGTTGTGAATAACGACCATCATCAATTAACCAGCTTACAATAGAGAAAACGGCTAAAGTTCCAATGAAAGAAACCGGGATATGCCAACTAATAATCCGGCGGTTAATCATAATCAACCCACCGATTAAATAAGCGATATTAACCCATTGCCAACCAATACCAGCAAGTGAACCTTGTAAAATCGGCTGTTGTAAAACTTCTGATATCGAGTGTGTTAGCAGTCCCGTTTTAAAACTATCAAGGGGAGTCGCTTGACTCATTCCATCAATGCCAGACCGTAGTTGTTCTAAAGTCACGCCCGTTGGTGTATGCCCACTCAAAATAACAGATAAGCTATCCATAGCTGAAATGTGCATTGTTTGTAATTCTTGAGGGGGCAGCCAATTAGTCATATGAACAGGGAATGAAATCAGTAACACCACATAGCCGACCATTGCAGGGTTAAATGGGTTTTGACCCAATCCGCCATAACATTGTTTAGCAATAATAATGGCAAAAATTGTCCCTAATACAATAAGCCACCATGGGGATAGGGGCGGCAAACTTACAGCAAGTAACAAGGCGGTAACGATGGCCGAATTATCTTTTAATACAGGCAATATAGGTTGCTTGCGCAAGCGAATAGATACAGCCTCGGTTGCTGTAGCTGTGAGCATAGCTAAAATAATTTGATAAAGAGTACCAATACCAAAGAAATAGGTTTGTACGGCTATACCGGGTATAGCCGCAAGTAAAACCCAAAACATTACCTGACTAGTACTTCGCCTATCATGAGTAAATGGGGCACTGGCTATTTTTAAACGGCGATTTTTCGCATCGAGTGGCCTAAATTTCATTTTGTATTCACTTACTCTGTGGTTGTTTGTTCATTTTTTTTTCGGTCTGTTTTGCTTTAACTCGTGCAATCGCAGCGGCTACAGCAATTTTTCGAGGATCAGTTTCTTCTTCAATAGGTTGTTGCGCTGCGGGGGGAAATTCATCTTCGACAATGATTTTCGCCGCTAAATCTGCTTGAGCTTGCGCCGTTTTTTTAGCTTTTGCTCGGGCAATGGCAGCAGCAACCGCGGCTTTGCGTGGGTCAACATCAGTTTCAGCTGATGCGACAGCTGGTTCAGCGTCAGTTGAATCTGCTTGAACCTGTGCGGCCTTTTTGGCTTTTGCTCGGGCAATGGCAGCAGCAACCGCGGCTTTACGTGGGTCAACATCAGTTTCAGCTGATGCGACAGCCGGTTCAGCGTCAGTTGAATCTGCTTGAGCTTGCGCCGCTTTTTTAGCTTTTGCTCGGGCAATGGCAGCAGCAACCGCGGCTTTACGTGGGTCAACATCAGTTTCAGCTGATGCGACAGCCGGTTCAGCGTCAGTTGAATCTACTTGAGCCTGTGCGGCCTTTTTGGCTTTTGCTCGGGCAATGGCAGCAGCAACCGCGGCTTTGCGTGGGTCAACATCAGTTTCAGCTGATGCCACAGCGGGTTCAGCGTCAGTTGAATCTGCTTGAGCCTGTGCGGCCTTTTTGGCTTTTGCTCGGGCAATGGCGGCGGAAACCGCCGCTTTGCGAGGGTCTTCGTTGGTATCTAATTTATCAACAACGGATTGTTCAGCGTTGATTTTCTCAGCTTGCCTTGCTCTTGCTTGAGCTTTACGAGCTTCTCTTGCGGCGATAATCGCACTGTTATCGGGAAGTTCACCGGAAATAATGTTAATTGACCCACCAGTGGCACTCTGTTTTGCTTTAACACGTGCCAATGCCGCATTGACGGCATCTTTATTTGCGGTATCAACTTGAACGGCCGCTTTCTTATGGCGCTCTGAGCGAGCTGATTTTTCACGTTCCATGCGTTGCTGTTTGGCTTCAAATCGTAACTTCGCTTCGGCAGAACGGCGTTCCTCTTGAGCCAATTCGCGGATTTCGGCTTTTTCTTGCCGATAATATTGCACGAGTGGAATATTACTTGGACAAACGTAGGCACAGGCACCGCATTCGATACAATCAAACAAATTATGTTTCTGCGCTTTTTCGTGCTCACTCCCTTTACTAAACCAATAAAGTTGTTGTGGTAATAATGCTGCCGGGCATGCATCAACACATAAGCCGCAACGAATACAGGCTTCTTCTAAAGCCTTTTGACCGACTTCTTCCGTTGTTGGTACTAAAAGGCAGTTACATATTTTAACGACGGGGACGTTTAAGTCAGGTAGCGTGAACCCCATCAATGGGCCGCCCATAATTACCATTTGCTCAACTTCAGGGGTAAAACCGGCTTGTTGAAGAAGATGTTTAACGGGAGTACCAAGGCGAGTCCAAAAATTCCCCGGCTGTTCAATGGCTTCTCCGGTAACAGTGACAACACGCTCAATTAACGGCTGCCCATCAATAATTGCACGTTTAATAGCAACAACAGTACCGACGTTTTGCATCAATACGCCAATTTGTGATGACCTAGCACCAGAAGGGACTTCTTTGCCGGTTAAAATTTTAGTTAATTGTTTGGCGCCCCCAGAGGGATATTTTGTTGGGATCACTCTGACAAAAATTCGCAAATCTTTTGCCGTGATAGCTTGTTTTAACGCAATGATTGCTTCAGGTTTATTATCTTCAATACCAATGAGAACTTCATCCGGATTTAAAAGGTGCTGTAAGATACGGCAGCCTTCAATTACCTCATGAGCATGTTCTTGCATCAACCTATCATCAGCAGTGATATAAGGCTCGCATTCAGCGGCATTGATGATGAGTGTCTTAATCGCATCTTTCCCACCGGCAAGTTTAGAGGCTGTAGGGAAACCTGCGCCACCAAGCCCAGCAATACCTGCCTGTTCAATTTTAAGCAGTAATTGAGCCGGTTCAAGTTGTTCATAATTGCTTTCAGGAGAGAGGGGGAACCATGTATCTTTGCCATCTGCTTTAATACGGACGCAAAGTTCTTTTAGACCAGAAGGGTGTGCCGTTACCATGGGTTCAATAGCTGTAACGGTTCCTGATGTAGATGCATGAACAGGCACAGTACGGCCTAAGCCTTTTGTTAAGGGCTGGCCTTTTAATACCGTGTCGCCAATATTGACGATAAGCTCGCCTTCAGGGCCAAGGTGTTGTTGCAATGGGATGATTAATTCATCGGGCACAGAGGCAATACGCATTGGCGTTTTACTGGACTGTGATTTCATTTCTGGCGGATGGATGCCACCTTTAAAATCCCAGACATTATCTTTTTTTAACCAATCAAATAGCTTAAGCATGTGATCCACCTCTAGTTTCTACTGGTGATGAATGTAGAGGTTCCACAGCAATATTTTTCACAGGGATAGCATTTAAATCCCATTTCCAGTTGGCCGTTGTTGTTTTCACGGGGACGAGCTCAATGCAATCTGTAGGACAAGGGGCGACACAAAGGTCACAGCCGGTACACAAATCTTCAATAACGGTATGCATGGCACGAGTTGCGCCAACAATAGCGTCAACAGGGCAAGCTTGAATGCATTTGGTGCAACCGATGCAATTTTCTTCATCAATAATGGCAACTTTACGAACAGGATTTTGTGCGGTTTCATCACCATCAATAGGCTGTGGGTCAACATTCATTAGTTCAGCAATTTTGAGCATCACTTGCTCGCCACCTGGCGCACATTTATTGATCATCTCACCATTGTTGGCAACAGCTTCCGCATAAGGACGGCAGCCTGGGTAGCTACATTGACCACACTGGCTTTGTGGCAAGATAGCATCAAGTTTTTCGACAATAGGGTCTTCTTCGACTTTAAAGCGTAAAGATGCATACCCAAGGATCAAACCAAAAACCAGTCCGAAAATGGCTAATATGCCAATCGCAATCCATAAAGACATCATTAGAATTTCACCAAACCACTAAAGCCCATAAATGCAAGGGACATCAGTCCCGCAGTGATAAGCCCAATTGAAGAACCACGGAATGGAGCAGGAACATTAGCGACAGCAAGGCGTTCACGGATAGCCGCAAAAAGTACCATGACAAATGAGAAGCCCACAGCCGCGCTAAAACCATAGACAGCAGACTGCAAGAAACCATGTGATTGGTTAATATTCAACAAAGCAACACCAAGTACCGCACAGTTTGTTGTGATAAGTGGCAGAAATATACCGAGTAAGCGATACAACGTAGGGCTAGTTTTTCTCACGACCATTTCTGTAAATTGCACAACGACCGCAATGGCGAGTATAAAACTGAGTGTGCGTAAATACAGCAGGTCAAGAGGGATCAAAATTAGGGTATCGATAAGCCACGAACTTATTGCTGCCAATGTCATAACAAACGTTGTTGCTACGCCCATTCCAATGGCTGTTTCGAGTTTTTTTGATACCCCCATAAATGGGCATAAACCAAGGAATTTAACGAGGACGAAGTTGTTAACCAGCACTGTTCCAACAAATAGTAGAAGATAATCAGTCATTTCATAGCCTGAAAGCAATAATATAAAAGTGTGAATAAAAGGACAAAAACTGGTCAAGACCAGTTAATTCAGGCTGTATAATAACAATCTATTTTTGTGATGCTTATCGATCTTGTGTGAAAGTCATTTTCACACGTTTAGAACGCTTTAAATAAGGAACAAGAAATCCGGCACCAAGTAAAGGCCATGCAAGTACTTGAACAGCTTCGGCATCATCAATAGTAGAAAACGCAAAAGTTTTTAAACCAATCACTAATAATATCAACAGCCAAATAGTAAATCGGCGAGGAAAATGGCGCGAGTGTGAAAACATGAGTTGAAGCACATGAACACTAAAAACTGTCATCGCTATCGAAATGGCAAACGAAAGATACCATTGAGCAGGTATATAACTGGTCCAATTTTCTACAGTTGTTACGATTTCATAGAGCTTTATGATATACATTACTGTCATACTGCAAACCGCTAAGAAAGTGAGCAATAAGTATGTTGCGGGTACAAGTAGCCAGCCAGTGATACGGTTTGCGTTATAAACAGAAGTCATAAGGTTCAAATCCATTATTACAAAGTAGAAAATATGCTCATTATATTAAACCGAGCTGATTGAGCATCCTACCATAGATTTATTTGCTAATTAATTCATTATGATGGTACTTTTTTAAGTATTGAAATTAAGAACATCCATGAGGTCACTATGTCTAAACCGATTAAAGTAGGTATTGTTGGGTATGGCTATGCAAGTAAAACCTTCCATGCGCCATTTTTAGCTCGTCTGGATGGTTATGATTTAGTCACAATTTCGAGTAGTGATGCCAGTAAAGTTAAAGCAGATTGGCCAAATATGAAGGTGGTTTCATCACCTGAAGCGATATTTTCTGATCCTGAAATTGAATTAGTTGTGATCCCAACACCGAATGACACCCATTATCCGTTAAGTCGTGATGCGCTTGCTGCGGGCAAACATGTGGTTGTTGATAAACCTTTTACATTGAATGTTGATGAAGCGCTAAAGTTAAAGGAACAGGCAGAAAAAGCCGGAAAATTACTCTCTATTTATCATAATCGCCGTTGGGATTCTGGCTTTCGTACCGTTGAAAAAATCCTTAATGATGGCTGTCTAGGTGACATTAAATATTATGAATCACATTTTGATCGTTTTCGTCCAGCTGTAAGGCAGCGTTGGCGTGAAGCAGATATCCCCGGTGCTGGCATTTGGTATGACCTTGCCCCTCACTTGATGGATCAAGTATTACAATATTTTGGAAAACCTACGGGTATCACCGTTGACTTAGGTAAGATTAGGCCTGGTGCGGAAGCGGTAGACTATTTTCATGCGATACTTGAGTATCCAGATAAAAAAGTTGTTTTACATTCCACCACACTTGCCGCAGCACCAATGCCAATCTATATCATTCATGGCATGAAAGGCAGTTATGTGAAATATGGCCTAGATCCGCAAGAAGATTGTTTGAAACAGGGTGAATATCCAAAAGATGACAGTTGGGGGATAGATGTAAACACCGGGATAGTGACCCTGTCACAAGATGATAAGCTGATCACAGAAGAATGGCCAAATGAAAAAGGCAATTATGGCGGATATTATAATGCAATTCATGATGCAATCCGCTTAGGTAAACCAAATCCGGTAACGCCGAGTGAAGCTATTGATATCATGAAGTTGATTGAGGCGGGCATACTTTCAGCAAAAGAAAAACGCACCGTTGAAAACATTTTTTAGGATTTAAATTTGATGAGAGAGCCCGCTATTCGCTGGCTCTTCTTTGTGGATAATTAAATGAATTTATTAGCAAAACTCAGAATAGACCCTTTTTTACTTATTATGATTGGTGTGGTTGTCGTTGCCAGTGTTTTTCCTTGTGAAGGTGATATTAAAACAGCTTTTCAATACTTAACAACCGCCGCAATTGCATTATTATTCTTTATGCATGGTGCTAAATTATCTCGTGAATCTATTGTGGCAGGGATTGGACACTGGCGTCTGCATATTCTGGTTTTTGCGAGTACATTTATTGTCTTTCCTATCATTGGCTTAGGATTACAATTCCTCGTGCCAGATTGGATGTCCCCAACGGTGTACATGGGGTTTTTATACCTTTGCGCATTACCCGCAACCGTCCAATCAGCGATTGCTTTTACCTCTGTTGCCGGTGGTAATATCGCTGCTGCAATTTGTAGCGCATCAGCATCAAGTATTTTAGGTGTATTTCTTTCGCCAATTTTAGTTGGCTTACTTATGGATGCTGATGGTAGCGAGGCGATAGATACACTTAATGCAATTGGCTCTATTTTGATGCAATTAATGCTTCCCTTTGTTGTGGGGCATTTATCGCGCCCATTAATTGCGAATTGGATTAATCGCAATCGTAAGTTAGTGAATATGACAGATCGGTCATCAATTTTATTGGTGGTTTATGTAGCCTTTAGTGAAGCGGTAGTGGAGGGGATATGGCAGAAAATTGATGCCTATTCGCTCTTTATGATTGCAGTGGTAACTTGCGTGATTTTATTTTTAGTTATCGTATTTAATACGATGGCTGCACGTCTATTTGGATTTAGCAAAGAAGATGAAATAACCATTGTTTTCTGTGGCTCTAAAAAGAGCTTAGCAAACGGGGTTCCTATGGCGAATGTTCTATTTCCCGCAGCAACCGTTGGTATTATCTTGCTTCCGTTAATGATATTCCACCAAATTCAGTTAATGGTCAGTGCAGTATTGGCCCAGCGATACGCTAAGCGGTTATCTGAAAAATAACTGACTCGATTGAGGTAAATTAAGTTACTTCAATCGAACTGCAATTACGTCTACCACAATCAAATTAGTTACAACATACTAAGACCTTTAAATTAAAGTACAGCGCTAACATTCGAGTCGGTAAAAGGCGTTGAACAGGGTAGAACGAAATTATTTTACCCTGTTGGTATTGAAAGAAAGGTTTGTTTTAGCGGTTTGCTACTTTTTGAATTAATGCATTTCTTTCCGTATCGGACAAAAACGCCATGGTTAAGCCGTTACGCTGAACTTGTTCAATTTCATTCGCTGTCAGACCCGCTTGTGGTGCTGCAACTTCATATTCATGCGCAAGCTCAATACCTTGAACTGCTGGGTCGTCTGTATTAATTGATGCCAATACACCATGAGCCAGGAAAGTTTTGAGTGGATGCTGGGCTAGGGAGGCGACTGTGCTGGTTTGAATGTTGGAGGTTAAGCAACTTTCCATTCCAATTTTATGCTTTGCTAAGTATTCAATCAGAGTAGGGTCTTCAATCGCTTTGACACCATGGCCAATCCGTTGAGCGCCAAGCTCTTTGATTGCATGCCAAATACTGCTTGCTCCAGCGGCTTCACCTGCGTGAACGGTGATGTTTAATCCGGTGTTACGCGCTTTAGTAAAGTGATCTTCAAATAACTCACCAGGGAAACCGAGCTCATCACCGGCTAAATCAAGAGCACAAATTTTATCACGGTGAGCAAGTAGGCCATTAAGTTCAATAGAACAAGCTTCTTGACCAAATGTTCGGCTGAGGATACCAATTAAATTAATTTTAATATCATATTGGCGACAGCCTGCTTGTACACCATCAATAATCGCCTCAACTACACCTTCCACTGGCAATTGATGCTTCATTGCCATGTAATAAGGTGAAAATCGTAATTCAGCGTAATCGATACCTGCGTTGAATGCATCTTCAACATTCTCTAATGCAACCCGACGACAAGCATCCAAATCTGCCAGAACAGCAACACCCCAATCTAATTTAGCTAAAAAGCCGACTAAATCGGCTTCTTGGCCTATTATTTGAACATGGGGACGCAATGCTTCCAATTCGATAGCGGGTAATTGAATATTATGTTGTTTTGCAAGGGAAAGAATAGTTTCTGGACGGATATTTCCATCAAGATGGCGATGTAAATCAGTCAAAGGTAGGTGTTTATTTATCACGGAATGTTTCCTTTTCTATTTTCTCCCTTTATTTTGGCAACTACGGAGTAAAAATCAATGTTGAATCACGCATTTTGTGAAATCTAATTTATTATTACATTAAAAATGTGATCATTATCACTTTTTGATGGTGGTATATCGCAGGAATAAAAAAGCCAGTCATCGATATCGATAGACTGGCTCTGAACTAACTAATAAAAGTTATTAGTTAGCTGGTGCTGCTTCTTGCGGCGCTAACTCTGTACCAACACCTGGTGCTGCTTCAGCTTCTGGTGCTGGCTCTGCATCATAATCCATTTCATCTGCTGGGTTAGACATTACTTTCATCTTAGTTAAGAACTCAGCAAGCGTGAATTTATCATTATTGAATGTCAGGTCATTACCTGCAAACTTGATCGTCATAGTCAGATCATTTTCGCTATCGATCATCCAAGGTGATTTTTTCTGTTTTGCTTTTTCAGCACGTTCTTCGTCCGTCATGAACATTTCTTCAAACGGGGAAGAGAACATATCCGAAGTTAACATTTGTTGAACACCGACAAATTCGCCAGTTACTTGCTCTTTCATTGCTTTTTTGGTTTCTGCGTCAACAGGTACACCGCGGTCTAAAATCATGACTTGTGTCATTGATTCAACCAACATTGGCTTATTTAGTTTCATGCTAAAGTCAAAAGAAGAAATCAATTTTTTGACGGCTTCATCAACTTTATTAGACATCGCAAGCGCTGTCATTTCATCTTGGTTCCACTGATTGAATGTAATATTTAAGTCAATAGAACTTTGACCAGCTTCGTTTTTCCAAGACAATGGGCTAACAGAGAATACAGGCTTACTTTTCATTAGCTCAGGCAATGTTGTTGACATCATTTCCATTGCTAATTTTTCTGTTGCTTCAGTTGGATCGCCGCTTGCTAGACCTTCGCTGAGTGCTTTGTTGTATTGCTCAACAAATTTACCTAATGCTTTAGCATCTAGTTTTTCAATTGCAACAGTCACTTGGCCTGAACCTAAGTTTTCACCTAAGGCTTTTAAGTCACCGATGCTATAAGCGATGTTACCTTTAACGTCTTCACCGTTAATAGAGGTATCACTAGAGATTTTGAAATCTTTAAATGAAAACTTAGTATCTGGAATGTTGAAATCAGTATCGGCAATCACAAATTCCTGAGTACCAGTGTAGAAACCATATTGTGATTTTTTGACATTAGAAACTAATTTTAGACCTTTTAGGGTCATTGTTTCTGATTTGTCACCTTTGCCCATGACTAAGCTGTCAGTGACCAGTGAAGCATCAACAGACTCAAGATCTGCAGAGGTAGATATATCAAACTTTGAACCACTGAATGATAAAGCGATATCGTCTTTATTATATTCAACAGGGATAAGTTCTAAATTAGTGTCAATACTTTTGCTATAACCAACAACAGCAGAACCAACGATAAATGGTTTACCTTTAGTTGCTTCAAATAACTCTTTGGTTGTTGCATTGTTAGCTAACTCAATTTGTGATGCCGCTAATTTTGGCATTAAATTGAATTTCGCGACTTGAGAAAGCGGGAATGGACCATGATCGATATTGGTTTTAAACACAATAGAGTCATCAGGCGTTGCTGAATCCGCTGAGGTGATAACGATATCAGCTTGAGAAGAGAATACACCACGCTTGTAGTTTTCTATTTTGAAAATTACGCCCGCTTCAGGGGTATTTACAGCAAAAAAATCGTTGGTTTTAACAATGACTCTATTGAGTTCGCTTTCAACTTTTGAGCCCGTATACCAAGATGCTCCGGTCCATACAACACCTACAGCAACGATAACACCAATCGCGACTAATGACTTTTTCATTATAAACATCCATCCTTTCAGCACGTTCTAAACGTACTTTAAAAAATTGTATAAGTTTTATATAACCGTCTTTAAATTTTAAGAAGACGCGTTAAACACAGAATATAACATTAAATATTAAAAACTCGGGCAAGCTTACCATTACCATGTATGAATATATTTTCATCATAAGCAGGTAAAAAAATTGATTCCCCAGGCCCAATACTTATTTTTTCATTACTAGTGCTCAGAACTAACTCACCTTCAATACAAAATAAGATTGAAGCGGTGTTGTTAGCTAGGTTTATCCCCGAGTCGTTAATAGAATATATATTAAATGAAAAATCTTCTACTGGTATATTATATTTCCAGATATTTCCAGATTTGTCGGGAACGTTCAATAAATCGCCAGAACAGGTTGGTTTAAAATCAATATTAGCAATAAGTTCAGGAATATCAATATGTTTGTTAGTTAAACCAGCACGCAATACATTATCAGAGTTCGCCATTACTTCTAAGCCAACACCTTCTAAATATGCATGTGGCGTTCTTGCATATAAGAACATCGCATCACCAGGCTGTAATTCAACCACATTAAGAAGAAGTGGGGTAAATAAACCATTGTCTTCAGGGTACAGGCTAACCATTTGTTTTATTGAATTCCAAGGTTCACCTTGACGACTATTTAATGCAGCTTTTAATACGCCTAAAGCAAGCTCTTTTTGCTCTCCAGATAAGTTAAGAATTTGTGCAAAAAGTCTTGCTAATTTTTCTTCGCTGGGTGCTTGCACGAATAATTGAATATCAGGATGAGCGGCAGAAATAAAAGCAAGTAACTGAGCTATTTCACTCAATGGACGAAACGCATTCATCGCTTTAAATGGCGTTAAAGCATAAACCAATTCAGGTTTGTGATTATCGTCCTTATAGTTGCGAATGGGTGAATCTAATGGGATCCCCGCAGCATTTTCTTTGGCAAAACCAACTTCAGCATAGACTTTATTAGGATGAACTTGTACTGACAGCGGATGAACCGCACACAAAACCTTAAACAAATAAGGAAGTCGCGCATATTTCTGCGCAATTTTTGTACCTAAATATTTTTCCGGGGCATTATTGATAAGTGATTCTAGCGAAATTGACTGCTTAGTTTGGGGGTCAATAACCGCTGAACTTGCTTTAGGATGTGCTCCCATCCACAACTCAGCCATCGGTAATTTATCCGGGTTAGGGATCCCATACAGTTTAGTTAGGGCCGTTTTACTGCCCCAGTCATAATGTTGGATTTTGTTTATCATTTTAAGCATAGCAAAATTCTCTTTTTCTAGAAATCAACATATTTCCTTTTAACTACAATACAATAAGCTCGACTAAGTCTCATAATTGAAATTCAATTTGTGGCATTATACTGCTCGGTTATTTGCTTACCTGCAAGCAGATGATTCTAAAATCAATTATTCTGTGTATGTACCTAAGGAGATAGTAATGGCAGCCACTCGCATTGAAAAAGACTCAATGGGACCAATTGAAGTACCTGCTGACCACTTGTGGGGAGCGCAAACGCAGCGTTCTTTAGAACATTTCCGTATATCTGTAGAAAAAATGCCTGTGGCTCTAATCCACGCACTCGCAATCACCAAAAAAGCGGCTGCTAGTGTCAATATGGATCTCGGGCTATTACCAAAAGAACGTGGTGATGCAATTATTGCTGCCGCTGATGAAGTTTTAGCGGGCAAACACCCAACTGAATTCCCTCTCGCTATCTGGCAAACCGGTTCTGGTACCCAAAGTAACATGAACATGAATGAGGTGCTAGCAAACCGTGGTAGTGAAATTCTCGGTGGGCAAAGGGGGAATGACCGCCTTATTCACCCAAATGACGATGTTAATAAGAGCCAAAGCTCAAACGACGTATTCCCAACTGCAATGCATGTTGCGGCAGTTGTTGGCATTCGTGAGCATCTCTTACCTGAGCTTAAAACGCTTCATAAAACGTTGGATGCTAAAGCGAAAGAGTTTAAAGACATCGTTAAAATTGGTCGTACTCACTTACAAGATGCAACGCCACTGACATTAGGCCAAGAAATTTCGGGTTGGGCAACAATGTTGGCTAACAGTGAAAAACACATTGAGAACTCTGTTCCTCATGTGTGCGAACTTGCTTTAGGTGGCACTGCTGTGGGTACAGGCCTGAATACACACCCTGAATATGCTGTGCGTGTTGCGAAAAAAATCGCTGAATTAACGGGGCAACCATTTATTACGGCACCGAATAAATTCGAAGCATTAGCAACTTGCGACAGCTTAGTTCACGCTCACGGTGCACTGAAAGGTTTAGCCGCTTCATTAATGAAGATTGCCAATGATGTTAGATGGCTAGCTTCAGGCCCTCGTTGTGGTATTGGTGAAATATCCATTCCAGAAAACGAACCGGGTAGCTCAATCATGCCAGGCAAGGTTAATCCAACTCAGTGTGAAGCTTTAACAATGCTTTGTGCTCAAGTTATGGGTAATGATGTTGCCGTCAATATTGGTGGTGCTTCGGGTAACTTTGAACTGAACGTATTCCGCCCAATGTTAATCGACAACTTCCTTCAATCAGTCCGTTTATTAGCTGATGGTATGCGTAGTTTCAATGAGCATTGTGCTGTAGGTATCGAACCAAACCGTGAGCGTATTGAAAAATTACTGCATGAATCACTGATGTTAGTGACCGCATTAAATACGCACATTGGTTACGATAAAGCCGCTGAAATTGCGAAAAAAGCACATAAAGAAGGACTAACACTGAAAGAGTCTGCTCTTAAATTGAATTATCTTACTGAAGAACAATTCAATGATTGGGTTCGTCCTGAAGATATGGTTGGAAGCATGAAATCATAAGCTTTTGATAATATCAGAAGCAGAATAAATCAAACCCTGTACTGAAGAAAGTGCAGGGTTTTTTATCGTTCAATATAAAGATTAAGTCTTGGAATAATTAACTCAACGGGTTTTGCTCTTGGTCGGTAACGAATGGCAATATTGTCAGCTGAGTAATCAGGTAAATCACCAATGACCACATCCTCAATATTTTTATCAATCGCAAAAATAAATAGTGGCGTGGCGCAAGAAAATTGAGTTTGTTTCTGTTTTTCCTTATCCCATATTCGTGCTATTGGTTGAACTTTAACTGGGCGCTGGGTTTTTAATATCGAGTTATGGGGGAGGGAGTTAATCATTGATATTTCATGTATTAATTGAGCTAGCCATTGGTTTTTTGGTATATTTATCGGTCCTCGACCACTCTCTAAGTTGGCCTGTAGCTTATTCAATATCTCTTCTTTAGTCACTTTATTAATGACCTTTTTATTCGCCCAACCAAATCGCACAGTATCAATGTCAACTAATGAGGTGAGGGTGCGATAGGTATTTAATGTTAATAAGCCATGCAAACTTTCCCTAATAAATTCGAATCGTTGAGCTTCATCAATTTGGGTAACATTCTTTTTTATCGTCGTTTTTAAGGTATTTATTTTATCTATCAAGTGTTGAATTTTTTGGTATTGGTTTTGAGTGGTTTGAATACAAATAGCGCCGGGTAATCTAATGGCTGATTTGTTACTGATCAACTCCGATTTGTGGTGGATAAACAACAATTGTATCAGTTGTATTGCTTCATTCAATGCCGATTGGCCGGTTAATGTATCGACAGTGATTGTTGATATATCGCTATTTTCATCACCTTTCATTACTTCAGGTAAACGAAAAACTTTAGCCGTAATCTGTGACTGTAATCTTAATATTTGGCTAAATTCAGTGATTTGATCTTCTAGGAGCGCGAAGCTATCGACTAAGTTTTGTTTTATCCTATTCATAAACATCCAATTAGTTACAACATTCTTGGTATTGAATAACAAATCTAACATTAGCATTGGTGATTATCAATAAAAACTGTTTAGTCATTGCTTTGAGGGCGAGAAAACAAAGAAGTGTTCCAACCTTCAACCTTTTTTTGATGGCATACAAAAAAAGGTTGAGGGCGGTTTTGTATTTTATACACTAATCACGTTTAAGTAGAGATAATTTGTTATTTATTAACAGGTTGATTTTAATTTATACGCAATCATTACACCAAGCAATAAAATAGCAGCGATAAAGAAAGCAACGCCATTCCAACCATAATTGAGCCAAAATATCCCGCCGATTGTTCCTGCAATACTGGATCCCGCATAATAACTAAATAGATATAGTGATGATGCTTGACCTCTAGCACGTTTAGCTCTACGTCCCACCCAGCTACTGGCTACAGAGTGTGCTGCAAAAAATCCCGTCGTTAGTGCCGTCATTCCGAGTAAAATTATCCAAATATTAGCGTGTAGCGTGAGTAAAATACCCGCTAACATCAGGATAATTGCTGCAATAAGAATATTACCGAAACCATACTTTAACGTTAAGCTACCTGTTTTAGTTGCGCTATAGGTTCCGGTTAAATAAATAAGAGACAATATTCCTACCGTAGATTGGCTAAAGTAATAAGGGCCTTCTAACAAACGATAACCAATATAATTGTACATTGTGACAAAACCGCCCATTAGGACAAAACCCTCCACAAACAACCAAGGCAATCCTCTATCACGAAAATGAAGATGGAGATTGACCCATAAACTTTTAGGTTTGAGAGAGCTAGCCCTAAAGTGTTGAGATGGTGGTAATAATCGCCAGAATCCAATTGCTGCAATTAATGCTAATGACCCTAAAATAACCACAGCAACACGCCAAGAATAATAATCAGCTATTACACCAGTCATCAGCCTACCACTCATTCCACCAAGTGAATTACCGCTGATATAGAGCCCCATAGATAGCGCGACATAGCTAGGATGAATTTCCTCACTGAGATAGGTCATTGCAACGGCCGCAACACCACTAAGCGATAAACCGACTAATGCACGGGCAATTAAAATACCTTGCCAGCTCTGCATTACTGAACTCAGCAACGTAAATAACGCCGCACAAGTTAACGATATAACCATGACATTCTTACGGCCAATGGCATCTGAGATTGGCCCTGTAATTAATAACCCTAAAGCCATTAATCCGGTACTAAGCGATAATGATAAACTTGCCGTTGCTGGTGATATATTAAAGTCTTGTGATAACAAGGGAAGGATCGGTTGCACAAAATACAATAAAGCAAAAGTAGCAAAACCAACGGTAAAAAATGACAAGGTAACCCGTAAATACAACGCATCGTCACGCTGGATATAATGTTTTTTTGGGGCAGTAGCCGGTGAGTCAGCTTGTTCTCCATTTACGGCTTGCTCCTTTGTGAGGCTACTTGATGGTTGTTCCATATCTATTCCTTGTCTTGCCAACTCATTTGATTTCGATCAAAGAATAGAAACTTTCTAATATATTGTCTAATATATTAATTATAACGAATGATATCTTTAAAGTATGAATAACCTATGAATATAGAGCTAAGACACCTGCGTTACTTTATTGCCGTTGCAGAGGAGCTTCACTTTGGCCGAGCAGCTGAGCGATTACACATATCACAACCCCCATTAAGCCAACAAATACAGATACTGGAAGAAAAAATAAACGCTAAATTACTTGAGCGAAATAATCGAAATGTTGCATTGACCCCAGCAGGAGCGATGTTTCTTAAAGAGGCATATCAAATTTTAGCGCAAGTTGATGCCGCTGCGATAAAAGCGGCAAGAATGGAAAAAGGTGAATTAGGGGAACTTTCGATAGGCTTTACATCAACGACCCCTTTTATGCATAAAGTCACCATGAGCTTGCGCCAATATCGCGAAACCTATCCTGAAGTCTCGATTCATATGCATCAAATGAATACCAAGCAGCAAATAGCTCCATTGATAACCGGTCGTATTGATATCGGGATCATGCGAAATACGGTGCTGCCAGAACAATTAGATTACCAACTTTTATTTAAAGAACCTTTTATGGTTGCCGTGTATGAGGGGCATCCATTATTAGAATTTGAACATGTCGGTATTGATATTCAACAACTTGCACAATATCCATTAGTCTTTTTTGAAAGAGAGGTTGGTACCGCCCTCTATGATGAAATTAACCAATTACTTGCTTCCGCTGGCGTTGTACCAACTATCTCTCAAGAGGCTGGGGAGGCAATGACCATTTTAGGTTTAGTTTCTGCAGGTATGGGAATATCAATTATTACCGAATCATTTACTAGAATGAAAATTGACGGTGTTAGATATATTAAACTGGCTAATATTAAAGCAGCGTCAGAGGTATGGTTGGTTTACAATACCCGAAGAGCATTGCCAGCAGCTGCTCAAAAGTTGATGAAGTTATTAATTAAAAATGTTGTTGGCCATTAAGCGTGATGTAAATCACGTTTAATGTGTATATGAAATCATTGTTTCATATAATAATGCATAATAACTGATTGCTTTTTAAAGGATTTGAGCTTTAACCATGATGAATCAAACTGGCCATATAGACCAAATTAAACAATTGAACACCGGTATCGTGTACCAAGTGATTGATCAACATGGCCCAATTTCGCGAATTGCATTATCTAAGCATGCACAATTAGCGCCGGCAAGTATCACAAAAATCACTCGCGAATTAATGGATGCTCACTTAATTAAAGAGCTTGAATTTCCAGTTCTTGGTCTACGAGGAAGGCCTGCGGTTGGATTAGTAATAGAAAGTGCAGGCTGGCAGTTTCTTTCAATCAGAATTGAAAATAACAACATCATTCTGTCATTAAAAGAAATGAGCACTAAAACACTCGCCGAAAAAAAGTACCCATTTTTGGTGAACACTAATGATGACTTTTTATCGTTAATCTCTGAACTTATCAGTCAATTTTTTGAACATCACCAATCACTGCTAGAACGCGTTACTGCGATTAGCATTTTACTTGATGGAATTATTGATTCCCATACTGGTATTATTTATAAATTAGCTGGCTATCAAGTTAATGAAATTCAAATAAGTGAATATTTAACCAGTAAAACAGGGCTACCTGTTTATTTGAATCCAGTAGTAAATGCTTTAGCACTAACTGATTGTTTTTCCAATTTACCTAAAAGAATAAATAAAAATATTATTTATTTACAATTACAAGAGGTTGTCAGTACCGCAATCGTAAACTATGGCCAAGTTTTAGATGTAAATCGTGGACGGCCGATTCTTTTTGGCCATACCCAATTAGGTGAAAATAACAAAAGACTTTGTTACTGTGGGGGACAAGATTGTTTGGAAACTTATGTTTCTATACCTGCAATTATTGAACAAGCAAAAATGTTATTGCCTGATTATCCGTTATCAATTTTAAATCATAATGAATTAACGGTCGATACGATTTGTAATGGAATATTGTGTGCAGACAAACTGAGCCTTTATTTATTAGAAACGGTTGCTAAACAATTGTCCAAACCTCTTTCTATGATGATTAATATCTTTGGAACCGATTTGATTTTGATTAATTCGTCGTTAAATACAGTATCAGAGATATTTTTTGATTATTTATACCAGTTTATAAATTTACAGTCGAGTCCGCTGTATAGCTCTAATTTACATATTGAAAAATCTAATTTTTCCACTAAAGACAGTGAAACTGCATTAATTCAGCAATCATTATATGATGGTTCCTTACTATTGCAGTTATTGCAAGGCTAAATCATATCCATAAACTTAATGCTATCTTACATAAAATTGAGCTAACGCAAACTTATCAATTTCCCATTCAAATAAACTGAATCCATATCATTTTTACAGCCTTTTGCTGTTTTAGTCTGTCACTTCAGGATAGAAATACCATGATGAACCTATTTGTTACCGGGACAGATACAGATGTCGGGAAGACAGTATCAACACTTGCAATATTGCAAGCGCTTAACACCCAAGGAATTAAAGCGGTTGGCTATAAACCTATAGCCGATCAGTGCATCGATACACCCGAGGGCGTTAGAAATAAAGACGCATTACTAATTCAAAGCGTATCACGTAATCTTGTTTCCTATGATGAAGTTAATCCAATTAGAATTACAGATAACTATAGTCATAAAAACAGCATTGATTTTGATAAAATAAAGCAGGGATTAACACATTTAAATGAACAATGTGATGTGGTTGTTATCGAAGGAAATGGCGGCTGGCGCTATTTATTAGATGACAATACTTTCTATGCAGATTGGCTTAAAGGGCAATCGGTTGGAGTAATCCTTGTTGTCGGTATTCAGCATGGTTGTGTAAACCATGCATTATTAACTGCTGATGCTATTAGAGCTGATGGGTTAACTATCGCAGGTTGGATAGCCAACCGAATTAATCCAGGCCTTGCTCATTACGCACAAATTATTGAAAGATTGCAGCATCATATCAAATCACCATTACTTGGTGAAATTCCGTATCTATTAAGACCAGAAGAAAGAGATTTAGGTCATTATTTAGACACAGAAAAACTACAAGAATTTATTTGTATACCTGCTTAATAATTTCCATTTTTATGGGAATGAAGAGGGCGCAAATAATGCGCCCTTTAATTTATTCAAACTTAGAGTCATGCTTGAAAATATAACTCGTTAATGACGAGAGTAGATAATTTTATAAGCGTCATTCTGGCAGTGCCCAACAACTTGTCCCTTTGACGGGTCAACTTCATCATTTGGAACTGCCACTAAACTAAAGCTATCTTCAGGTACACCATTATTAATAATCTTTTGTTTAATATCTTCAATCACACTTTCACATGATGCTTGAGCAAACGCAGGTGAAAGAGCCATTAAAAATAAGGGAATTAAAAGTTTCGTTTTCATCTTACCTCCAATTTAAACCAAAAAATTAAGGTTTTGCGAGAGGGCGCCCAGTACTTACATCAAGACAACGCTTGGTACTTGGTTCCCAATAGGCATTTAGATTTAAGCTTTTTTCGCATGTATCTTTAGCATCGAACGCCGCATCAACTTTATCGAATTCTTTCTCTGTGCGAGAATTGACTTTTGAACGCAACATACGAGTTTCGTCCCATTGTTGCTTTTCTTGACGAGCCTGTTCTTTATTTAGGGTATCATCGCCACTTCCCACCGAAACGCATGTGCTACCAGCAGTACATGATGTGGATGTATTAGCAGCTTGTGCGGATACAGCCCACATTAAAGGAAGGCAAAAACTAATGGCCACTAAACTGTTTTTCAAAGTTTTTTGTGATGAGCTCATATAAATTCCTTACGGATTAGTATCATTAGATACAGTATAGCTAAAAACAGGTAGGACAGTCTGTATAGAAAAGGACTAAAAATAGAAACGTTTTAACCTGTTTATGTATTATTCAACTTATTCTTTGTGAATAGTTAATCCGGCAAATGTCTGGCAAACAGGCATTAACTCCAATGTATTCACATTTATATGAGCAGGGAGAGAGGCTACCCAAAATACAGTTTCTGCAATGTCATTCGGGGTCAATGCTTCAGCACCTTTATAGGTATTTTCCGCTTTACCATCATCACCTTTAAAACGGATATTAGAGAACTCTGTTCCACCGACTAAGCCGGGCTCAATATCTGTGACACGAATTTTTTTACCTTGTAAATCAGCACGTAATCCTAATGAAAATTGTTTAACAAACGCTTTAGTTGCACCGTATACATTGCCACCTTTATATGGCCAAGTCGCTGCTGTTGAACCGATATTGATAATATGCCCATGATTTTTTTCGACCATTCCTTGCAGAATTTCATAGGTCATATTCACTAAGCCTTTAGTGTTTGTGTCGATCATGACTTCCCAATCATCAGGATTCGCATCAAATGCAGGTTCTAAACCAAGCGCAAGACCCGCATTATTGACTAAAACATCAACGTTTTTAAGGTGAGAAGGGAGGTTAGCAACGGCAGATTGAATTGCTTTTCTATTTTGAATATCTAACGTCAATGGATAAAATTTATCACCTAACTCAGCATGTAAAGCTTCTAATCTTTCAGTTCTTCGGCCTGTTCCAATTACTGTAAAACCATGTTGTATGGATTTTCGTGCAATAGCTTCGCCAAAGCCAGATGTTGCGCCAGTTACAAGAATAATCATTCGATACCTCTAATTTTTTATTGTTAGCCCATCGTTGAACCATTCTAACGCTAACACCAACTAACTACAAAATATCTAAAGGCTTGTCTATATTGGAACGTTGAGATAAAACACCCGTCAGCAGGTGTTTTATCTTGTCAGGCAGATGTGACTTATTCTTCGAAATACCAATATCCCTGATTGATAAATTCCGTTAATTCCGCAACAAAAACTGGGTTCTTTAGTGCTTCACCGAGTTCATCTATTCCCGCTTCCGTAAACTGGCACAATGTATCTGCACCCTTTATTTCTGTGGTAATCCAGCCTTCTGAATTAACGAAGAAATACTCTCCGGCACGCATGACACGCAGCCCGCTCAGTCGTATCAGTTTTTCACCGGCATTCAGAGCGCTCAGCACTTCTTCCGGCTGATACGGCGGTTCCGAAGGTGCAATATCTAGCTCATGGCGTGGGGTGGTTGCAAAACGGCCTAACCACTGTTCAAAATCACCGGGTTTATTGATCATTTCAATCATCATGGCTCGTAGGCGTTCAACTTCATGAGTTTCCATGGTTCCCGCATTTTCACTCACTGTCAGGTCAGGATCGCCATAATTTACTCCCCCCAGATCCTGTTCCAGTGCATAGTCTGCAAAACTGCTCAGCAGGTCACGCCCGGTCGGTCCACGAAAGCCGACAGAATAATTCATGGTATCTTCGAAGGTGAAACCATCGTGAGGAAATCCCGGCGGAATATACAGAATATCTCCCGGAGCCATTTCCACGTCAATAATCGGTTCAAACGGATCGACATGCAATAATGCCGGATGTGAGCAGAACTGACGCATCGGAAGGGCATCGCCGACACGCCAGCGACGGCGTCCCATTCCTTGGACGATGAAAACATCATAGTTATCAATATGTGGTCCGACACCACCGCCAGGCACCGAATAGGAGACCATCAAGTCATCAAGACGCCACTCAGGTAGCATACGGAACGGCTTCACCAGTTCAGCAGCAGGCATATGCCAATGGTTGACGGCTTGTACCAGCAGTGACCATCCTTTTTCGCCTAATTTACTGTAGTCTTCAAACGGGCCATGACTCGCTTCCCATTTGTTATTAATGAAGCTAACTAGGCGACTGTCAACCTCCGGCTCCATAGCCAAGCCGGCCAGTTCATCCGGTGTGATAGGGTCGGCAAAATCAGGAAACGCATTTTTCAATACAACGGGTTTTTTCTGCCAGTATTTTTCTAAAAATTCAGGCCAGTTAAGATTCAGTTTGTTAACCATGTGACCACATCTATATTAGTAAATAAGCTGGTAATTATAGAAGTAATACACGGACATATTTTTGTTTAGCGTCAAATGCAGGTCAATAATTTTTGGGGGAATATCCGTAGTTTATTTACAAAATTCATTTTTATCATTCACGTTATCGGTTAAAAGACGATGATGATGAAATGGGTAAGGCGGTTGCAATCGTCAAGGTTAACAATGTCCGGCCATTTGTTGAGTGTGACACAGTAACACGATTAACCATCCAAAACGCTGGATTCCTTCATTTAACACTTCGGTTCGCATAATGTATGACGCTATGTTACAAAAGGGTTCTGAGTCATTCCGGTAAAATGGGGTTTCTGTTTACCGGAATGGCGAGGGGGCATCTTTACACATAGAGTGCATTGTGCGAACCTATTATCTTACTTTCCGATTCCAAAATAAGCACATACAAAAATAAGTCCAAATATCAGTATGATCCCTGTACTAAGTTCCAATTTTAGCTCCTAATTCATTTTAGTAATCGTAATATCCATTAGCTTTTTCTATTTCTTCAATCATGTCATCAACATTATTTTGGAATTGTAAGTTAAGGTGTGACCATCCATAATCATAATTTTCGAAAGTATAGACATACTGATTTTTTTTAGACGTTAGCTCAAAATAATATTCCCCTGATGAGTCACCCATTAAATCAATATCATACCACCCTACATAATCTACTCTAAGCACAGCCATGCTTGAAGAATTCATTTCTGCGGATACATGTTTTTTGCTCATTCCAGGCACCGGCTTTTGATATCTAAACTCACCATCTCTAGCTGTTCTTACAATAACACTATATATTCTAGATTTTTTAGCCATAATTTATACTCACATTATTAATGATAGTCATATTTTGAATATTCAAATTGGGTTTATAATTATTTTAACCTTATGGTTACTTTTTTCTAAATCACGAATTAAACCCATTGGGTTTGAAATTTTTGCATCGGGATCATATATAAAAAAAATAAGTAGCTCGCAATCAGGGTGTTCGTTATAACGTGCTATATCGACAATCAACTGTTCGGCAATCTCTTTGGTTTTTAATGATTTTCTTGTTTTTTTAACTTCTATAATAATTTTTTGTTCTTTTAGAAGGAAATCAACTCTAGATGATGAGCTAGCATAACTAGGTGAGTATTCCTCTGGGCGAATATCATCAAAATCTATTTTTAGTAATGAATGAAGTAAATCTTGAACATCATATTCATCGTCTATATCCAGCGTGTTTCTATCATTATATCTAGCTTGCAATTGCCTTGATACATGATGAAATCTACTACATATTTTATTGATTCTATCAAGTGCATATTTTTTATTATCTACGTTATTTTCTTTATATTGATAATGAATATTTGACTTGGCGGAATTGAAAATAGGGATTAATTTTTCAGTGAGCACGTCAAATAATGAATAATATCGATTCTCGTCTCTACATATTCTATAAAAATCTTTATAATAATCAGACTCTTTTCCGTATACCTCACCAAGTAAATACTTAACACTTTGTTTCCATAAGTTTAAACTTTTTAAGTCTACTATTGTTACATTGCTCTGAATGTCATAGTCATATTCAGTAACTTTATTTTCAATGATTTGTTCTATTTCTTTCGTTAGTTCTTCAAATCTATCTTTAATCTGATTTTCCATTATCAAATCTCACAACGAATATGAAACCCCCGTGCTGTACTACGGGGGTAGTACTACGGGGGTACTAC
>NZ_LXEW01000004.1 GCF_001655055.1 Providencia heimbachae ATCC 35613
GGGGGTAGTCTCAGGATAACTTCGGGATAACAGGCATCTGGGTTCTTATTTTTTTGATCCTTGTTCGTCTCTTGCAATCATGTCTTGTTTAGCTTCAGCTAAATATTCATCAATTAAAAAATTTACGATATCAGACCATTTAGTGATCTTTCCTGTTTTGGCTGTGATATCAACTGCTGCACGCTCAATTTTCAAATAGCGGTCATTATTTATACCAATATTTTTTCTACTCATAACCTGTCTCCTTTTTCACCTGTATTGTAATGCAATAGTTTAACTTTACATATGTGCACATTTACACTTGCGTACGTTTTTGATTTGATATATCGTATATTGCAAGTGTGCACAGTTGCAAAAAATGTAGGTATGAGATAATTTTGGTTATAAAAAGGCTAATAATGTAAAGCTATTGCTATATTTGCATTTATTTACAAATTATTTTCCTTTTTAATATCAATAGATTATATATCTACTCAAGAATGAGGTAAATAATTAACTCATTGATTTATAACTACTTTATCCAACGCTGTGTTATTTGTGAATTTATCAAGGTGATACAGCTCGGGCTAAAACTTACACTTACTGACAATAAATGATTCCTATTGCTAGCAGATTGAAACAGGAGGAAAACTGATGACTGATTTTTGCTAGCATTTAGCGTTAATTTCAACTTTTAAAATTATCATTAGAATTCGATTTTTTACTAACTGGATTTTCTTTAATTTATTAGATAGTTTCTAGTTATTATTTAACTCGACTAACAATAGATATTGAATTTAGAAATTTCATGATTTCTGAATCGGTTTTCTTTTACCTAAAATAAGTGATTGATGATGAACATTATTTATTTTGATTACATTGAAGGTTACGGTATTAACGCCAATATCGGGATTGAATGGGACTTTTACGGCTCTTTCGATGATTTAGTCAAAGAATGTTTATATCAATTTCAAAATGATTTTTTACTTGCGCCAACAACCGCTAAATCAGGGAAATTTATCAGTTATGGAGAGTTTTATCATGGCGGCTAAAGTGGGTTTTATGGATTTATCATCGATTGCACGTAAAAATTATGGATTTCATGATTTTGTTGCGACCGCACAAATCAATCATAACGATCAAATATCAAAAATCGCCTCCTCGATGCGTCCCGTATTTATTGATTGGTTAGCTTTTTCCGCGCCACTTTCTACGATGAAAAATGTCGATACTTATCCGAAGTTAGGGGCATTATTTCATAAATTTGAGTATTTACCCTTACTACAAAATTATGCACAAGCGAATCACTATACGGATGATCAAGCAACCAATTCCGCGGATGTTCCTCAATTAGCTATCTCTGAAAAACAACAGTCACAGTATTTTGCAGATCTCTATTCTTGCTATCTGTCTCGGCTGAAAACATGGATTGCCACGGTATTTGGATTAAGCATGGGAGCTCCAAGAGGAAAGGGAGGAAACGGCTATTCTGATGCAATCCCTCTTTATAGTGAAGACGGTGGATATGACCAA
>NZ_LXEW01000005.1 GCF_001655055.1 Providencia heimbachae ATCC 35613
CTTATTTTAATGGGAACATTTTACCCGATTTATCGTGCTCAGGCGGCATTACCGCTATTGGCTGCACGCGCTGTCATTCCGGCTATTTTAGGACGAATTGTTGTTAAACGCGCCATGCAGACAGCGGCAAATGACGCTGTGTATTTGAGTTTAGTGAATAATACAACCCGAGCTATCTCTGCAACAACACGTGCTAATGCGGCATCTGTTGGTACAAAATCTTTCTTTCGCTCATCAAGTGGTGCGCTAACATGGGCGGGTGTCGGTTATTCGGTTGGCGATATTTCTTCTGAATATTTCGCTAATAAAGGCGACGTGATGGTTGCGACAACGGGAAAATCGATAGGCAATGGACGCTATGAAGTTGATGTTGGAGGAAAAACCTATATTACCGATTTTTTGCCCTCGGAGTCGAATCCATTTATTGCAACACCCGTTATTAATGGAAATATACCGAGTTATACGGTTTCTGAATTAACCTCAAGCATGCAATGGTATCAAGTGATATACACGAAGCCAGAGCAATATATTGTGGGGTCGGTTGAAAGCGTGGCTAGAGGATATTTTGATTACATAACTGAAGGCGGTTCCGGTAATTGTCCGGCTGGAAGTGGACTGTGTACGTATGAATTTACGCCAACTGAAATTGAAATTAACTCAGGTTCAACCTCTTATGTAAAATATCAATATACCGCTTTTTATACCGATAAGTTAGGCAATGAAGCCAGTCAAATTTATAACCCTTTTCAACGTATGCAAATTTATTATAATAAAAGTTACATTCCCAATAATCAGGCGATTGATAAACAATTTCTCATTGCCAATGATTTAGATGGGTTTGAAGCGTTAGAAAAACTCAAAGAATACCAACTCGATTTAGATAAATTAGCGTCAATGCTAAATAATCTTTTTTATCAGTCTGCGACACAATCTGATTATGATGGCATTCCGATTACTTCATCGAATCCTATTACGGCGAATGAAATAAAATCCGTATATCCCGATTATGGAAAATTAACCGACTTTGATTTGTTATATCCGGCTCAAGTAAAACCCGATGGGGATTTAGTAATTAAAACACCGGGAATTTCTACCGAAACAGGGCAATCAGGAAAAGTGGAATTAGATTTAGGGGAATATCCAGAAATAGATGAACCTAATTTAGAAGAACCGCCAACGGGAAAAGAAATATTAGAGCCGATTGAAAATTTAATGCCGTTTATTAAAAATATCCAGCTTCCCAGCAAAGAAGCTAGTTGTCCCGTTGCCGAATTTAACGTATTCGACACGCAATACAAAATCGATTCCCATTGCCCATTGCTCGAACAAAATAAAGCCTTATTTCAATTAATCGCAGGCATTCTGTGGGCTTTTTTATCTTTGCGTATTATTTTGAGTGCATAAGCTATGTTTAAATTACTCTTATCGGTTTTTAATTCGTCCTTAAAATTCGTGTTTCGGGCGCTTATTATTAAATTTGTCCTTTTTTTCGGGCTATATTTTGCTGTGCATGAATTGGTTTCCGTCATGGTGACATGGTTGCCCAATGGCTCAGATTTACCACAATTATTTTCTCAGTTACCCGACAGTGTTTGGTACTTTATGAATCTCTTTTTAGTGCCATATGGTATCACGCTGCTTTTAAGCGCCCACTTTACACGCTTTATTATTCGTCGCATTCCACTGATTGGTTAATAGGGTAAAAGTATGGCAATTTCAGCCTATGTAGGCGTACCGGGTAGCGGTAAATCGTATGAAGTCGTGAGTAACGTCATTATTCCTGCGTTTATGAAAGGACGACGCATTGTCACCAACTTGTACGGCATATCTCAAGACAAAATCACTGCCTATTGTTTGGCTCATCGTAAAGCGGATACGGATTCCCTCGGTGAAATTGTTTATGTCGATAATGAACAGGTCATGGATGATAATTTTTTTCCGTATATGGAAAATGATACTTTGGCAGAAAATACCTTCTGCCGGTCAGGTGACTTAATTTGTCTCGATGAAATTTGGCGTATTTGGGAAAATGATAAAAAAATTCCAAAAAATCACCAATCCTTTATTGCTGAACATCGCCACTTTGACGGGGAAAACGGGGTTACCTGTGATTTAGTGGTACTTAACCAAGCCGTTTCGGGCTTACCTCGATTTATTAAAGACAGGGTAGAAAGCACATTTCGAATGACTAAGCTCACGGCATTAGGGCTAAGAAGCCGCTATCGTGTTGATGTCTATACCGGAATTAAGTTGTTTAAATCGAATAAAGTCAGTGCCTATCAATGTAAGTACGATAAGAAGGTTTTTCCACTCTATCAATCGCATGTGAATGGACAGGGTGTCGAGCAGGTCGTCGATAAACGCCAAAATGTGTTTAGTTCACCGAAAGTTATCCTTATGCTCTGCGGTTTTCCTTTTTTACTCCTTATCAGCTTGAGCTTTCTCTATCAGTTTTTTACGCGATTTGACGCCAAAAATGACGTTGATACGCCTGTAGACCAAGCAATATCGCAATCCATAAATCAGACATCCAATAAAAGCGTTATTTCGCCATCAATACCCACATCTGCACCGCCATCGATATCGGAACAATGGCGTATTGTCGGTAAGTTGGAAAAAGAAGGGCGGTCATGGGTGATTTTAAAAGATAAGCAAGGGCGGTTGCGACTCGAACCCGCCTCAGGATTTATGCTCAAAGGCAGGATGCAGGCGGGCACTATCGACGGAAAAGTCGTCACGGTATATTCAGGGGATGGGGCATGAAAAAATTAATTATCGCACTACTTTTTAGTTGTTCTATCTTCAATTGTTTTGCAAAAGGAACGGATTTCGAATTACGCGGGGTTCCATTGCCCGAGGCGATTGGGTTGCTGTATGGCGAAGTGTTTAATCAATCGTTCATGCTTGCGCCAGAGTTAATCAATGATGAGCGAAAAGTCTATTTTCATATCACACCGGATATTGATGAACGGGCATTTATTAATCGTTATTTTTCTAACATGAATATTCGTATTTGGCAAAAAAACGGTGTGAATTACATTACACCCTTTATTCCTAAAACCCCTGAAATTAAACGTGAATCCTTTGTGTATCAACCGCGCTTTCGCAGTGTGGGCTATCTTTCCGATATTTTACGCGGGCAATTTGAAGGGCGTTTCAATCAACAAGGGGGAATAGGGAGTTACTCGACCACTCAGCTCACAGATGCTCAACCGAACAGCGCAACCGATTTTATTAATCGACACGGAGATGTCTTGGTCTATTACGGCACAAAAAGTGAAATTGAACGGATGAAAACCATCTTACCGTTAATCGATACCGCTACGGAGGAAGTGATTGTTTCTGCTTATGTTTTTGAGGTTCAAACTGCAGAACGCAACGGCTCAGGGTTGGCATTAGCGGCTAAATTGGTCTCGGGTAAGTTCAATGTCGGCATCGGTTCTGAAAGTGGTTTTGATAATTTTGTGCGTTTTAAAACGGGGTCATTAGATGCATTGTATGAATTATTCCGTACTGATAGCCGTTTTCATGTCGTGAGTTCACCACGATTACGGGTAAGTAATGGGGCAAAAGCGGCTTTTTCGGTTGGCTCGGATGTGCCCGTGTTAGGACAAGTGAGTTATTCTGATAATAAACCGGTTCAGTCTATCGAATATCGCTCCAGTGGAATTATCTTGAGTGTTCAACCTGAAATTCGTCAAGACCTCATCGAACTCAATATTGATCAACAAATCTCTAATTTTGCCAAAACAGAAACGGGGGTCAATAACAGTCCAACGCTGATTAAACGGCAGGTGAATACGCAAGTGAGCGTTGCCGATGGTGACATTATTTTATTGGGTGGGTTGGCTGAAAATAAAGTATCCGAAGCTGAAACAGGTTTTTCCTTTTTACCAAAAGATTGGTTTACCGGCTCATCGGATGAACATAGTAAAACAGATATTTTAGTGATGCTACAAGTGAAAAAGGTCAGTCGATAGAGAAATGATTGATGGGGAGCTGCGTACCGCAGCTCTGCGAGGAACGCAGCTTCTCATCAATTAATTTCCAAGAAAGATTTGCTTCATTTGAGTCAATTCAGCTAAAGAACCAGGTAACATTATTCCTAAGCTCTTATCGTATTTACCATGAATGATTTCATGGACTTCGGCTTGTTTCCATTTCACTTTAATTTCGGTAAGCACTAATTCAGCACTTTTTAAATCATCAAAGTAGGTTGATTTTATCAGCTTTTTAGTCCATCTGTTTTCGACCCTATCATATATTAGCGATCCACAAAATCCTCTTGCAATACAGTATCCAGCAACAAAATGTGTTTTTTCATTCATAACAAATTGTTTCCTCATGTTAGATTTTTTTGGTATTTATACCCGTTAGGGTATGTGAGGCGACAATCAATTGCAACAGGTGACGCTGTCACTAAATCGCCGATAAACAGGGAGGACTTATAAATCCGCAAGAAACTGCGCTTGCGCCTCCTGTTAAGCCATCTTTTAGCGGAACAATCAACGATGTGATTGTTTGATGGTCGAAGACAAAAGAAAGATAAAGCGGCTTATTCGGTGAGATTTTTTATGTGGTTATTTTGGATGTTTAACCAAAAATTTGGGGAGCTTCCAAGTCGTCTCGATAATTTTTCAGCCAGCTCAGCATTAATATTGATCTGGCCATTAACGAGTTGTTGAGTAAAAGACAGTTCAGCATTCAACATGTTAGCGCATGTGGCGATATCAAGATTTGATTCAATTAAGGTTTCATTAATGATTTCGCCAACATGTGGAGGGTTATGCATTTTCATTGTGTCATTCTCCATTTGATAACGCATAATAACAGGATTAAATAATGAAACGAAAACGGATAAGTCAGAATAAATTATTTTTATCTAAATTGCTGACTAGTGCAAAGTTAAACGATTTGCCTTTATCTATGGTGGTTGCGTTAGCTAATCAAAAATCCGAGTTAGATATGATTTTACGTAAAAAAGCGCGGCGAAAACCAAACGAGAAACCAACACGGTTAGCTACACAATACACTCGATTGCCTCATTTTACATTTAGGTTCGCATAAT
>NZ_LXEW01000006.1 GCF_001655055.1 Providencia heimbachae ATCC 35613
GCATATTATGTTAAATATCCCCGTTTTATTCCTAGATTCACGAGAGACCAATAATCAATAAGTTAAGCCCTGCCTTCTACTCTTTACAAAAAACTGTTTTGCGTTTACGCTGAGTTCATGAGCTTACATTCTGGGTTTAGTGTCAGGTTCATAAGTGTATTTAACAGTATTCGGATTTACCATAAAATCCTTAATAGTTAACCTTAGCACTGCATCGTTTCATCTAAATGTGTTCACAGAAACCAACTAAAAGGATTTTTGAACGACTATGAGCTATAGCCTTGCCCACACGAAACGTAATGGACAGCACCTAAAACTGGTTGTTGATGATGTCACGACGCTGCCGTCTCTGTTCTTGACGATTTATACGATTACTAAACTCACAAAGAGATCGCTTGGAACTCAAACTAACTCACTTAAAGCATTGCGCTTCTTCTACGAATTCTATGAAAGAAAGTACGGTTGTACCTTTGATGGTGCGTTCCTAGATGCCAATTACTATATTGAATCATTCCTGAAAGAAGTTGATCTCTTCTTTGATTATCTCTTATCAAAACAACACATTGATGGATCTTCTTCATACATTTCCGTTAGCCCTATTTCTAAATCAGCTTCAGCAAAGGAAGCGTATGTGGCTTATGTTCATGTGGTCATGCGCTACTTTAAGTTCCTGAATGACAGATACACATGCATGGATTATCAAAATTGCTCTCCGCTCGATGCCTCGGTGATGCATCGTGAAATAGAGAAGAAGATCAAGCAAATCACAAAGGAATACTCTTCAATGGAGGTGGATTCGAATTCTTCAACAACACGATACAAGAGCCTAACAGAGCAACAAGCACTGCTGTTAGATAATATGCTTTTGCCATCAACTGAAGAGTTTGTAGATGCTGATACTGGTGAGGTTTACCCAGCAGTGATAAACCCTCAGAACCCTTTTTCAAGTCAGTTTGAGCAATTCCGCAACTACATTATTCACAGACTGCTGTTTCAGTACGGACTGAGGATCGGTGAGTGTTTGCTTCTTTCGCTGGAGTCGTTCGGGCCAACGCTACCTGACCCAAAAGGTGAACGTTCTTATATCCTTCTAGTCCAGAACCTACCCGATGGAGTTGATGACCCTAGGGCAAATCCGCCCTCAATTAAAACAAAGGGTTCTCAACGAAAAATTAAATTAGACCCTAGTGACTACACGATGCTCACTATCTACTGTGAAAAGAGAGCCGCCCTCTTTGAAGCTAAGCCAGAGGCAACTGACTATGGCGTTCTTTTCATTGGATCGCGTGGTGATTTAGCTCCCCTAACCTATGATGCCGTCAACACCTACTATCGAAAAATTGATAGCTCATTCATAAAAGAGCACCCGTACTTCCGAACGACATCAGAGGTTAATATCGAATCTATGCCTCAGATTACTCCCCATGTAGGCAGACATACGTGGGCTTATATAACGCTGGAGTTCATCTATAACGAGTTGTTTATTGAAGAGCTAGAGTTGAAGCGAGACTATGGCGTTAGGGCAAGAATGAAGGGGCTACTAGACGTTGCGGCTGATAAGTTGAGAGTCCTTGGTGGGTGGAGCCTCACGAGTAAAATGCCAATAAGATATGCCAATCGATTCATTGAGAAAGTAGCAAATGAAAGCAACACTAGGCGAACGGATATGGTAACGAAGCGCTCCCAAATGCCATTGACCTCAACGAAATACGCACTTCTGAGTTCAAATAAGGAAAGTGCTATCAATCACGACTACGACGACAACGGATTTGGAGATTTTGATGAGTTCCAATAATGTAAGGCCACTCAATTTTCGCGCAGCCGACGATACCCCTTTTTCTTCGGAGCAACTAACGTGGATCAGCGAACTTGAATTACCAAAGCGTGTATTCCTCAAAGGTGCTGACAGAACTGATGATAATACCTTAATGTTGGACGAGGATTGGCGTTGTTATTTTTCAGGTGGGGAGCGTTATATTGGATTTGAAAGCTCTCCTGTCTTCTCTGAGCTTGGTAGTATTAAAGTAAGATTGATAAAGTTCGTCGCTGTCTGTTACCTGCGGGAGCACAGCCCAACGAATTTACCTACGATGTGTTACTCCCTAGCCCATTATTTTAGGGAGTGTGAGCATTTCACCAAAGTCACCTTTTTAGCACATCTTGAGCACTTGGCTACTCGAATTAATGAGTCTAAGAGTAAAACTAATAAGGATTTTTATTATATCCTACATGCTTTAAGGGCGCTAGATCGTGATGGATTCTTTAACAGTACAGATGATTCAAAAGAAGACCTCGAAGACCAACTGCTTTTTATCCCTCGCCCTCCATCGGATAATTTCGGGGTTTATGAAGATCTTGATAACGTAATTCCGTTAGAAGTGTGCGCGATGATTCAGGATGGTATCACTCGCTGGGCATCAAAGTTGACGCCTAGTCTGAAAAGCAAAGCCGAAATTGAAGCGCACTTAAGTATTATCAAAGCCAAAGTGAGCCTCGATTCACTTCGTGATTGCGTTATTCTGGGTCTGACTTATTACACTGGCGGTAGACCTGTACAACTTGCAAAACTTTACGCCAGCGATATACATCGGGACACCAAAAATGAAGCGGGAAATCGCTATTCTCTTCTGCTCCCGTTCGCAAAAAAATCAAAAAAGAACCCACACCCGATATTGATTGCACTCCCCGATGAATTGGGTAGGTTAATCAAGCTTTATATTCGGCTGGCTAAAATCAGTCCTGAAGAGCCTTTACTTCCAAAGTCGAAGTCAACAACAAACGCCGCAAGTGACGCTATCCAAAGAATGCTATTTCGCTTTTCCCCTCAAGAAACGAAAGATGCAGTTAACGAAGGGCTACTAGAGCTTCCACGCTATACATCGACTCTCTTTAGGCATAATGTCGGACACTCAATGGCAATGAGTGGCGCTAGTGGCACTGACATTGCCTACATCTTAGGACACAGCAATGATACGGTAGCTTCTCGCTACATAGCTGTGACGCCTGATATCGCTGATATCCGAGAGCAAGCCCTAGGTCGTAACCCTGTATTCAAGAACATGATGGCTCTGATGCTCACAGGGAATCTTGTTCATAGTGAAAATTGGAGTGGACGTAGAGTAGCAGGCTCTATTGGAGGCATACTACATACGCACATTGGTGGGTGTGGCTATGAAGAGCCAATATGCCCATTCAGTCAAGGGCGAGCCTGTCATGGCTGTATTTACTTCCACCCGTTCCTCGATGGATTACATAAGGAAGTGTATGACGCATTTGGTCGAGAAGTTGACGAGCTGATAAAGATAACTGTAGATGCCAACCTTCACAAGCACCCTCTCGGCAATGACTTAATCCGCCGCCAAAGAAATGTGGCTAATGTGATCAGCCGAATAGAAAACTATCAGGGAGCGAGAAAGTAATATGCTTGATGTGAGCAAGAATGTTGATGCCTTTATAAGCAAGAACCGCGAGAAATTCCGTGAGAAAGCAATAGAGGCAAACGTTGAGGATGTGTTTCTATGGGAATTGGATAGCTGGACGTATGGTAAATCAGGTTACGCATGGCTTAAGGGTGCAAATAAGGGAAAACTAGCCTTTACCCATATCTCACGAACAAAGGGCGTCGAAAAAATGGATGTCGCCCCCATATATCAAAACTTCATGAGAGCAATGTTGGTTGAGACACTAATCATGAGCGGCAATAGTACCCCTGCGGGGGCTGTGTTTCAGCAAGAAATATTAGTAATGAAGCGTTGGTACGCTGAACTTGTTAAAGCTACTGGGCAATCCCACCCTATGTATCTAACATCAGACATTATCCACGCCGCCATGGACACTCACGCTGAATGTGGAGCAGCGTCAACGGCTGTTAGTGATTATGCTGATAAAGCAGTTGCGCTAGCAAAAGTGCTGAGTGCAAAATCGCTAACGTTAACCACGCTTAACGTACAGAACCAACACCCTACACGAAATACGTCAGTCGATGTTACTGAGCTAGATCCTTTAAAAACTGAGGATGAACACTTAATTTCGATTAAGGCGTTCATGTCCATTATTGAGCTGATTTATCTAGCCGAGAATGACGAAGATAAAGTGCTGTTAATGGGGCTGCTTTTGTTACTAATCACAGGCTTACGATTCCAAGAATTGCAGAACTTGAAAATCGATTGCCTTGTCAGGCGAGAAATAACTGACCCCGATAAATTGCAATATGCCAAGGATATGGGCTTCCCTGATTATTACCTAGGCATTGACTACATCGGCGCAAAGAAGGCAGGCAAACGCATACACTGGTTAGCCCCTTCAACCTACCCTGTTATTGAAATGATATTTGAGAGGGTCAAGGAACTAACCAACAAACAACGCGCACTGTTAATTTACTATCGAGAGTCTGATTTCACCTACTTTCTGCCTGACGCTATCCGTGAATTGCCAGAAGATGAGGTTGAATCTAGAGAACTGGTTGGTCATGTTGTTGCTGGGACTGGCGGTGCCAGAAATGCCATCGTTAGAAGTATTCAGACATCGTTCAAAACCTATGCTGGACACGAGCCGACTAGAATTCACGAGGTACACAAGCAACTCAAACACTACTTCTACACAAAAACTCAGGTTAATGACTACATCGTCGCTGTTTATTCAAGTTTATACAACTTCGAACAAGAGCACCGAGGGGTTCATACCTATAACGACAATGGTACATTGTTGAACTTTAACTACGAAGAATTACTGTTCATTTCTCCCTATGGCATGGGAAATCTGGTTAATGACTTCCGTCATTTATCGGTAATCACTCCGCTACAGGAAAACACTCTCAAAAAATGGCTCGGCAACACGCAGGGTTCTACATCCATTTTCTCCTTATTTGGACTGACGGAAGATGATGGTTCAGAGATAAAAATCCCAAAACACACCCCTCGCCATAACATCAATACGTTTTTAGCGATTGCTGGCGTAACAGACCACTTACAGGCGATCTTAATGGGGCGAGTAGACGTCACGCAGAACAAACATTATCAGCACGGGGTTGAATCTCTTGAATATAGAGCAGCAGCCATGGCAATGGTTGCTCTGGAGAAGACCTTTCATGCTAAGAAAGATGTATTCACTGAAGATGATCAAATATCGCTTTTCGACACGCCAGTTGAGCACTATCCAGTCGCACAAGGGACTGATAAGTCAGAAGTAACTCAGCGTATGGCTGCATACGCAAAAGCCAACCGCACTCGAACTGGTGTTGAAGCCGTTAAGAGTACGGCGAGTATGATTGTCTCAAAAGACCTATCCACCGAGGCCAACCTAAAGCGAGCAATGCAAACATATGGCGCAAGCAGCGAAGAAATGGCGAAGTATGTTGGTGATTCGATGTCAAAAAGCTTCATGCCTGAACTAAAAGAAGCTCACGATAAGCTCATTAATAACAAGCAAGAACAGGAAGCTAAACGTCTACTTGAACGTCACGCTCGGATTTACCCGCTTGTTTTTGGGGCATGTACTAGAGACGTAGCTAGATTCGGTTGCCCTTTTGCAATGCGATGTCAGGAAGGCTTACCTTGTGGTTATTTCACGCTTTCTGGTCGAATGGGAGAAACAGAAGAAGTTATCTCTCGACTAGAACGCAAACAAAAAGAAGTAGAAACACTAAGAGAGTTGGTCTCGACTAATCCAGCCTTTCAACTCGCTCTTGATGAGCAAGAGCAGTCATTATTGTTATATGAAGCGCTGAAAAGTAAAGCTCTCAAGTCATTACAAGAGTCAGAAATCGTGTCCCTGTTAAGTGACGACCCACAAAACCCATTCGCTCACCTTTTAAAGACAATCAGAGAGCAGGATCTCGTAGGTAAAACACCAAAAACCTTGGCAGACCTTTTCTACATTGAGCAAAAACGAATGGAGCGTGATGCCGCTAAGGGAATTGAGGATAAAAGGAGCGAACCACAATGAGAGAGAAACGCTTAGCTGGAAAAGAGCTTGACCAGTACATCCAGAATGAATTGTTGATGATGATTCGAGAAGGCTTAGAGAAGTCCCCTATCCAGCCATCTACTGTACACGCTCGACTTGTGTCGAGAGGAATTATCAAAGGCGGCCTGAGTACCTTGAGTGTGCCTCACCGCAAGAAAATGATTGAGGAGGCAAAGCAACGTCAGCACAACACCAGTGAATTCACTGATGAAGAGCATGAAAACTTCTCAAAAGGTCGAGTATCGAAAGCCTATGTCCAAAAAGCAGAGCGGTACAAACAAGAGCTGGATGAGTTCAAAGAAAAATATGAGCGGAACGTGCTAGCGGTTGCAGATATAGTTCATTACGTCGATTCCGTTACACCCATGAAAGTAGAGGAAGTTCTGGGTGAATATTTAGTTAGAGAACTAGCGATGGCTAAAAAACGAGGGTAACGACGTCATGAAAAAGACACCTGCTGAAGTCAATGTAGAAAAACTTGAAGCGTGGATAGCAAAACAAACGGATCAAGATATCAAGGAACTAAACTACCGAGGCTCAATCAATAAGGGAGCCGTTGCCGCTCAGTCAGGTGTAAACAAGCGTGCCATAACGGGTCAAAACCAACGAGCAACCAAGATATTTAATGACTGGGAAGAGTCTTGTAGAGAAAGAAACTTACTACCAAAACCAACAAGCTCAGTCAGCACCCAACCTAAAGGTGACGCGCACCAAACTGTTGAGTACCAAGACCCTAAAGATGCTGAGATTGCCAGATTAAATCGTGAAGTCAGTCGCCTAAAAGAGCAGCTATACCAACAGGAGATCATGATGAAGCGATACGACGAATTTAAAGATGTTCTGTACAGTCGAGGGTTCTACTCATAATGAACCTACCGAAAAAAATTGTCATGTATTTCCGAGTCACTTACGTGCAACACAATAATAAACAAGATAAGTGTTTCATTAGAGGTGCTGTTAGTAAACGAGAGTCCAGAAATACATACAGTGTTCTATCTAGCGTCAAAATAAACACCACATGCACTGGGTTGCCTTCAATTCCCGCTAAGGGAGAATACTGGAAAGTCATTGGGGAAGCAGAGCGTTACTTTGAAGACCATGATGGATTTGGAAGGCATATTTTTGAATTTAATGCGCCTACTGCGCTTGAGTTTCAAATCCCCAACACCCTAGAAGAAGTTAAGGACTTTGTCGCCAAATCGAGTGACTTTCAAGGCATCGGCACGGTCAGACTCTTTAATATTTGGGAGAAATATGGTGATACCGAAGCTATGAATATCATTCTTCGAGGGGATATAGACAAGCTCGTTGCGGTTGATTTGGTCTCTGAGGAAGACGCTCGAACACTAGTGGAAGGCTTCAAAAAATACACTAACCTGAAATATGCCAAATGGTTTGCGGAGCACCGTATCCCGCCATTTGTACAGCAGAACTACTTCAAAATGTCGGCAGTTATAGAGGATGAGCACACAGGTGCAAAAAAGGCACTACCAAAACCTCCAGAGGTAATTTCAGATAACCCCTACCACCTTACTACTCTGGGTATGTCTTTTCACTCTGTAGATCAGCTTGCCCTTACTGTTTTTGAGAAACAACTTGATGACCCGAATCGCCTTGTGTGCGCTGTAAACCAAATTCTTAATGAACAGGTGGTTCCAAGAGGTCATACATTTGGCACTCATAACCAGATATTCCCATATCTGGAAGCTCTGCTAGAGTCTAGGGAATTAGCTGCGCTGGCATTAATGCAGTCGGAGCAACTACTAAACTTCAAGCTTGGCGATGATGGTAACTACCACCACAGTGCGCTGTATATAATGCAAGGCATCATTGCTGAGCGTATAAGTACACTTGTCAATCGTAAGTCGAACTGGTGTGATTTCACTTACCCCAGAGCAATCAATCTTGCCTTTAAGCAACTCCCTTTTCCCTTAGCGCCAAAACAAGTTGAAGCCGTCTATTCTGCCCTAGAGCATGAAATCTCCATTATCTCTGGAGGTGCAGGAACAGGCAAAACTACGGTGCTACGAACTATATTAAGAGCCTTTTCAGAACTGAAGTACAACATACACGGCATTGCTCTTTCAGGGAGAGCTGCGCTTAGACTCCATCAATCGATAGGTTTCCCAACTAAAACGATTACTAGATTCCTAAATGACGAAGAACTAATGAGCGTTGATTCGGCAGGTGAAGAGGTTAAGCACCTCGTGGTTATAGATGAAGCATCTATGGTTGATGTGCCTTACATGAGCCAAATTATCTTACACTGTTGCCCTAGGGTGAGGTTCCTTATTGTTGGTGATCATGAGCAACTCGCTCCTATTGGTGCTGGCAAAGTTCTGTATGATCTCATTAAGTCTGGGTTGGTTCCTTTTGTTGAGCTAGACCAAGTGCAACGCCAAGATGAGAGCACAGGGATTCCAGAGTATTCTAGGGTAGTAAGATCTGGTCAGATCCCTCAATCTCTGTCGAATAAGAGTGTTCACTTTCATGAATGCGATGAGCAGGACATTGTAGGCAAATGTATTGAAATCTATCGCCGCAATCGCTCTAACAGCCAGATGGTCTCTGCCACAAGGAAAACAACCTTTGAGCTGAATAGTAAGTGCCAAGCAGAGTTTAATAGCTCAAGCCCTGAGTTGACCTACGAGTACATGAATCAGGTAACTAATTCAGGTCTTCGACTTAACGACCCAGTGATTTTCACTCGAAATCATGCTGCTAAAAGAATTCAAAATGGCTTACTTGGTGAGCTGTCCACTATTGAATGGACGGGAGATAGCTATGGAGGCGTGCAAACCCAAGAATATGATGAACCAATTACACTAACCCCTGAGTTAATTATTGAAATGACACTGGCGTACAGCATCACACTCCATAAAGCCCAAGGCTCCCAGTTTCCAATTGTCATTGTTGCACTTAATAACAGCAGGATGATTGACCGTTCATGGATATACACAGCAATCACTCGCTCAGAGCAGGAAGTCCATATAGTTGGCACCAAAGCCAAATACCTGCAAGCCATTCAGGGAGGTCATCGTGGTCATGAAAGACAATCTAGCCTTCAAGAGACTTTAGTAGCAGCTATACGCAGAAAGTCCGAAGTTGCTACTGATGGCGCGTAGCGACATATAAGGGCGGAAAGAAAGAAACGGCGTCGATGAAGTCGAATCCGCCCGATAACCCAGCGAAGCTGTTACTGAGTCGAGGCAGCAGATATACCGCGCTTGCGCCCCCTGCTAAGCCCTCGCGGAGTTTCCGCAATTTATGAGGTTAGGTTGATTAGTTTGGGTTAACTTGCTTCTACCCTGTTCCGCTTTATAAATCCATCACGCGACTTGTGTAATGAACTCACTTTTGCCCCAACATGCGTTAGAGCACTTAATCCTAGGTAATAAGAACGGCATATAAGAGCAGAAAGAATCCTACGGGGTTACTGTACATGAATCCGACAGAGAAAATGCACTGCTTAACTAGCAGTGTTACTGCGCAGCATGCGCCCTCAGCTAAGCCACTGTTCTATAGGTCTCAAAGCACCAAACATGGTTACATGAGGGGGACCTAAAGAGTTCTCTAGCTTTACTTCGACTAAAATCACGAACTCTGATTTTACCAAGTTCAATCCGTTACAGTGTAGTGTTTTATTCCCTAAATCACATTTATCTTTGCTCATACATAAGGATTCTGTGGCATAATAACAACTTCAAATATGGTTGATAAGGGATCAAAAGTTGAACAAAAGAAAACTGTTACAAGAGTTAGATTACTCATATAACGATCATGAACTTTACGACTGCTTAACCGTGTGTAGCAACCAACTTATCGAAACTGTCAATATTCTAAAAACATCGGCAGGATGGGTGCCGCTAACAATAAGAAAGGGGGATAGCCCAAGAGTATGGCTATCGGCACCTGTTGAGCTTGATGTAAACAATAACCCTATTAAATACTTAGACCTTATCGTGAACTCTGAAGTAAAACATGATGGCGTTAGCTTTATTAACTCAGTACATGGCTTTCAAATAAAAATTCATAATACTGTTGTTGTTGAAGCTGGTAATCACGATGGAAAAAATCTGGAAATTATTAAAATGGATTTAACGCCCATTGGGTTACCTCATATTAAAGGAGACATTCACGGACTAAGTGTTGGTGGAATGAAAATGTCTAGAAGTGGCGTCAAAGGCTCTGATACATTTATAGGATTGTAATATGTTAGTTAAGAACGTTACTCTTAATGATACGTCACTTGATTTCTTAGTTGAAGATGGGGTTGATAAAGAAAGACAAGATAACCACTTTACTATCTTAATCGGTAAGAATGCATCTGGAAAGAGCGAAGTTCTAAAAGAGGTATGCCATCTATTGATACGCTCTCAAATAAAAGATGATTTTAGTTCAGTCTACGTGGATATTCTTGATCACTACCTTGATAGAAACTACAAAAATACATTACATCGCGGTGAAAAAAATATCAGCTCTGAGTTAGAGTTAATTAATGATGGTAAAGCTTTTAAATACAAATATATAAGAACAGATGAGAAACGAGAGTTTATTAACTATCTAGGGCAGAAGGAATATATTAAAGAGCAAGTTTTTAGGCATTGCTTTGGAGTAACAGATGAAGAATCAAACAAAGTAACAGCCCCAAAAAATAATAATATTATTGCAGTTTCTTCTGGTCAGTTCGATAAATTCCCAGTGTTACAATCTATGGGATTGTCCTCTGAGACTGGTATTAATTATTCATATGTTGGCGTTCAAAACGATAGATTATCCTCTCGATATGATAGTGTTTTATCATTGAAAGTAGGTGAGATTGGTCATGCCATTGTGAAGTTTTCTGTAGAATCTAAAACTATTAATCTTAGTTCACTACTTAATACACTTGGGTTCAGTGGCAAAGTAAAGCTTAAATACGAAATAAACAAGCATATGCTATCCAGTGACTTTAGAGAACAAGATAAGTTATTAATCAATGGCACCAGATATTCAAGTGTTGGGCTTGGGAATAATGATAGTAAATTAAAAGATGAAGATATCTTGTCGTTTAAGCAGGCACTTTCTTACTTTAATGAGTTACATCCCTCAAATCACGAGAACTTAGGAATGATTGAAATCGACCTCTTGGGTGAGAATGTCAGTTTTGAAGCTACGCATTTGTATTATGCAGCTAAGTTAAATGCATTAGAAATCAAAGATGTATTGTTTGATGGAGAGCACGGTTCTTCTTCTTCTTCTTTATTACTAGCAAGTTCAGGTCAGATAAATCTGTTAAATATATTTTTTGGTATATCTTCATGTATCAAAGATAATTCATTAATTCTCATTGATGAGCCAGAGATAAGTCTTCATGCTGATTGGCAAATTAAGTTTATCCCTCTTGTTCGCGAGGTGTTCTCTAAGTATAAAGGTTGTCACTATATTATCGCCACTCATGCACCTATGATAATATCTAATGTTCGTTCGTCTCACTCTTCAATATTAAATATGACAACAGGTGATACTATTTCATCAAAGGAGTTTAGCAACCAATCATCGGACTATATCAATTCCTATCTTTTTGAAACTCCTGGGCCAAAAAATGAAACAATAAATAGAGAAGTTGTAAGCCTTCTATCTGCTATCAGCAAAAGAAAAAAACTAACCGAATCAAATATTAAAAAAGCAAGGCTTTTAATAAAGTGGTCATATGAACTTATCGATGGAGATCCTACTAAAGAATTAGTGAATATATTGGAGGAAGCGCTAGAGGTATATTCATATGATTCGTAATCCAATAGTTTTCACTCAAGGTCAATTAGATATAATTGCGGCAATTAAATCTGAGAACGATTTCAATTCGGAAAGCTGGATGTGTGATGAGGTTGATACTCTCAGACCTGTGATTAGACAACACTACGCTACAGAACAGAATAGCATCTGTCCTTATTGCAAGATGCAATTAAACACACAGCGAGGAAGAGCGTGGGATGTTGAGCATATTATCCCAAGAAGTACTGTTGAAAACTTTATGTTTGAGCCTTTAAATTTATGTGTAGCTTGCGTTGAATGTAATTCGGCTAAGTCAAATAAACAAGTAACTACATCAAGAGCAAGAGTACGATACCCTAGAACTGGGTATAACATTATCCATCCTCATTTTGATAGTTATCAAACACATATTTCTATTATTCGCACAGGATTATTTTACTTCCCTAAAACAGAAAAAGGAGAAAAAACGATTTATACTTGTGAATTAAACCGTTTTTATTCATATGCAGACTTTGACGATAATTTAAACGACTTGGATGATACGATTGTTGTGCTTGCAAACAATCTTCGCGTAACAGAAAATGAAAGTACTAAGGCATATCTTCGAGGTCAAATAAGAGAGCTAACCCTAAGGCAAGCTTTGCTGGAGTGAATTAAAGAGCATTTGGCAATAAAGAGATAAGGTTAAAGAGCCAAGATATTTGGATGAGGTAGAGTCGTCCTTTATTGATAATGCTTGGGACGCTTATCAATTTAGGCATAGCACCAACAAGAAGGTAATTTTTGCGTGGCTGGCTGAATTTACATATGACCTATCTCACAAACTTACTTCGAGAGCTTCATGAACCTAAAAAATCATTTCTGTCCACTTTCGAGTTACGACCTAGATGTGACTAACCAGACAGATACCTAAGAACGTGCTTGAAGTGAACCATGAAAACGGGGATTGAGGTTCATGAACCATCTGTTGGTTTTTGTACTTAAATTCAGCTTCGGATGAAGTAAAAAACCGCTTCATGACTTTACTCCCGCTTCATGAAATAGAAGAAGCCTTGTGGTACGCGGGTTTAGCTGACTCACTCACTCACGCACCTAGTTTCAACCCAGAATAGTTAAATAAGATAATTGGTAGATCTTGATGAACTAATGGCCTCCTCTATAATATAACGTATTAACATGACTATCTCCCACCAACAAGTCATCAGATGAATGACGGGTTCAGCAAGTCACATAAATTAAATATCAACAATCACCACCCTGCGGGTTTTATCTTAACGACTCGTTTGGGGACATTTAAAAAATTACGACTTTATCTTTTTATCAAGCCGTGATAATTTCATCCAATGAATACAATACATGTAAGTAATTTTTTAAAGCGCAACTTGTGGTGGCTACCTTCTTAAAGGCGGCCTGAATTTGTATTCCCATTTTCTAATAACCGCCGAAAGGTGGTTATTTACATTTAGAAGACCCTCTTTCGGCTTGATCAAAAAGGAGTTTTCTATGAGTAGTAAAACGATTATTCTTACTGGCGATCGTCCAACTGGCCCGCTACATCTTGGCCATTATGTTGGTTCATTGCGTCAGCGCGTCGCACTGCAAAATGATTATCAACAGTTTGTCTTGGTCGCAGATTTGCAAGGTCTGACCGATAACGGCAGTGATCCGCAAAAAATTCGAAATAATATTCCTGAAGTTCTAGCTGATTATCTCGCTGCAGGAATTGACCCATCACTCACCACACTCTGCCTTCAATCTGCCTTGCCAGCTCTTGCCGAGCTTACCGTACTTTATATGAATATTGTTACCGTGGCTCGCGTAGAACGTAACCCAACAGTGAAAAATGAAATTGTACAAAAAGGGTTCACTCGCACCCTACCAGTCGGCTTTTTGGTGTATCCCATCAGTCAGGCAGCAGATATCACAGCATTTAAAGCCAGCTTAGTTCCTGTTGGTGACGACCAATTACCGATGATAGAACAAACCAATGAAATCGTTCATAAGATGAATAGCCTGTTACCGGAACCTGTTCTGTACCATTGCAAAGCGCTACTAAGTGAAACCAGTCGCCTTCCTGGCATAGACGGTAACGTCAAGATGTCTAAATCACTCGGTAATACACTACTTCTTTCCGCTAGTGAAGAGGTCATTCATCGCGCGGTTCATGCTATGTACACTGATGCTAACCACCTAAAAGTGACCGACCCAGGACAGATAGATGGAAATATGGTGTTCACATATCTCGATGCATTTCATCCAAATAAAGTAAAAGTGGCTGAAATGAAAACACATTATCAGAATGGTGGACTGGGAGACAGAACGTGCAAAAATGAACTTGAAGTTTGCCTGCAAGAGCTGATTGCTCCCATGCGTGAGCGCCGAGCAACTTATATTCAGGATAAAGGCATGCTTATGTCACTTTTGAAACAAGGTAGCGAGAAAGCGCATGAGGTCACTCAAAATACGTTAAGAGAAGTGAAGCAAGGGCTGGGTTTGCCGGTATTTTGAAACATAGACATTTATATTGAATGATCTGTCTCGATAAGCTTATCTAATGCTTTAATATTCAGCAATATAACTAAAATTCTTACTATGAGCGAAAAGCATTTAGGTCTGTTTTTCGCTCAAAGCTGGCTGGTAGGCTAAGTGTAACCATGGATAACAAAAATATTAGATTAAATTAAGCTTGTTCTTAATGTATGTCAGGGCTTTCGCCCTGTAATTTCGTTGGTTCTAACGGTATCCACGACTGTGACTTTTTGATGACCAACTAAAAGTTTCATCACTTGAAACGAGTTTGTCTTTCTTCTTTTGGGTTCTAACTTTCTTGGCGGCTTTTTCAACTTCCATTGAAATTTCAGTAATAATTTGGTCTTTTACTTTATTATTCTCTGCGTTTGTCAATTCACGCCCTAACCTTTTTCTTTCCTGTCCTAGCCTCGTTTTAACTTGCATCTTTTGAGCTTCGGTCATTTCTTGCATTGTCAATTTTTTCATTGTGTTACCCCACTCACCTTTAGATGTCTGTACATAATATAACACTACTTCTTCTCATTTTAATAGCGATGAATATAGGACAGCCTTGATTATTAAAAAACAAGTGATGTTATCTTTGCCTGCTTGCCATTATCTAAAAACACATTTTTTTAATATTACCATTATATAGCCTATTTAATTTTGTTTTATCCCTCATTAATTGTAATGAAATAAAAAGTTACAATATGAAACACATTAATATTATTCACACATTATCCGAGTAAAGATTATGTTCATCAAAATTCAATAATAGAAACATAATGATACAAAATATTATCAATGTCACCTTTCCATTCCAACTCATTGTTTTTAATTAGTTAATATGGAGAATGAAAGTGTCAATAAAGAGAATAAGCTGAATAACATTAATGAATAAACGCGATTATCAAAAATAATAGTTAAGATTAATTGAATTATAGTTTTACTTATGTATAAATTAACACTCCTACATAAGTAAAATTTATTTAGTGGTGTATTTCTCCGGTGATCTTAATCTCATCCATAACATACACCACAGGACATATGGGGCGACTGGCCCTAATACTCTGAAAATAAGGATTGATACAATGTCATCGGATAGTTTTCAAAACGAAGTGCCTAAAGCACGCGTTAATATCAAATTAGATCTTCATACTGGCGGTGCTCAAAAAACCGTTGAGCTCCCTCTCAAACTGTTAGCGGTTGGTGATTACAGTAATGGGCAAGACAACCGCCCTCTTTCTGAACGCGAAAAAGTCAATATTAATAAAAATAACTTTGACAGTGTTCTTGCGGAATTTACCCCATCTATCAATCTCACCGTAAAAAACACGCTTGCAGGTGATGATAGCGATGAAAGTGTTGCTTTAACTTTCAAAGATATGAAAGATTTTGAGCCTGAACATGTCGCTCGCCAAATCCCTCAACTCCGCGCCATGCTGGCGATGCGTAACCTATTACGCGACCTGAAATCCAACCTTCTTGATAACGTGACTTTTCGCCGTGAACTAGAGAGCATCCTCAAAGATCCCGCTCTAAGTGATGAGCTACGCGAAGAATTGGCGCAACTCGCACCAAAAAAAGACTAATTTGGAATTAATACAGGATTATGCTCATGTCAGTTAATAGCGAAAATACACAGAACAGTACGGCATCAGTGCTTGAAAAAACCAATAATCAAAGCGTTTACACCTCATTATTTGAAAAAATTAATTTAACACCTGTCGCTGAAATTAGTGATGTAAATACATTCCAAGATAATGCCGCTCTCGCGGATGCAACTACTGACGAGCGCGTCACTGTTGCAGTTCAAGTGTTTCTTGAGCGTTTAAAATCAGCAGGCCAAAAAGTTGAACGCTTAGATAGAAACTTGCTTGACCACCATATTGCTGAATTAGATAAGCAAATTAGCCAACAACTTGATGAAGTCATGCATCACTCAGAATTTCAACGTGTTGAGTCTGCGTGGCGTGGTTTGAAATTCTTAGTTGACCGTACCGATTTTCGTCAAAATGTTAAAATCGAGCTGTTAGATATTTCCAAGCAAGACCTACTCGCAGACTTTGAAGACAGCCCTGAGATCATACAAAGTGGTCTTTATCATCACACCTATATTGAAGAATATGACACCCCTGGTGGTGAACCTATTGCGGCAATGATTTCGAATTATGAATTCGATCGCAGTGCCCAAGATATTGCGTTACTCCGTAATATTGCAAAGGTTTCCGCTTCGGCTCACATGCCATTTATCGGTTCTGTCGGTCCTCAATTCTTTGGTAAAGACACCATGGAAGAGGTCGCTGCCATTAAAGATATTGGTAACTACTTTGATCGTGCAGAATACATCAAATGGAAAGCTTTCCGTGATTCTGACGACGCACGCTATATTGGTTTAACCATGCCACGTGTATTGGGTCGCTTACCTTATGGTCCGGACACTGTTCCTGTGCGTAGCTTCAATTATGTCGAAGAAGTCAAAGGGCCTGACCACGAAAAATATTTGTGGACCAATGCCACATTCGCATTTGCAGCCAACATGGTAAAAAGCTTTATCAACAATGGTTGGTGTGTGCAAATCCGTGGGCCGCAAGCCGGTGGCGCAGTAAAAGATTTACCTATTCATTTATTTGACCTAGGCACTGGCAGTCAGGTAAAAATTCCATCTGAAGTGATGATCCCTGAAACACGTGAATTTGAGTTCTCAAATCTGGGTTTTATCCCGCTTTCATACTATAAAAACCGTGATTATTCCTGTTTCTTTTCTGCCAACTCAGCACAGAAACCTGCGCTTTATGATACTGCCGATGCAACAGCAAATAGCCGTATAAACTCTCGACTACCTTATATATTTTTATTATCCCGTATCGCGCATTATCTGAAATTAATTCAACGCGAAAATATCGGTACAACCAAAGATAGACGCCTTTTAGAGCTTGAGTTAAATAATTGGATCCGTGGTTTAGTGACTGAAATGACCGACCCAAGCGACGATTTACAAGCTTCTCATCCACTGCGTGACGCTAAAGTTGTCGTTGAAGATATCGACGATAACCCAGGCTTTTTCCGCGTCAAGTTGTATGCCGTACCGCACTTCCAGGTTGAAGGTATGGATGTTGACTTGTCCCTAGTATCACAGATGCCAAAAGCGAAAGCATAAGGGTTAATCAGGGATGAAAATCTATCGTCCACTCTGGACTGATGGGGCCTTCTTGGCCCCCCAACAGTTCCAACAACAGGCTCGTTGGGATAGTCACGTGGCTAACGTTGTTGCCAATATGGCTATCGCCTCTCCGTGGGGGGTTATCAGCGCTGAATTTGATGAGAGTGCACTCACTATTTCAAGATTAAGCGCACAAAAAATTATTGCGCGCTTTCCTGATGGTAGCTTGATTGACTCAACACTTGCCGATAACCTTCCTCCCGTTATTGAACTGAGTCAATTTGCAACACATCAAAAACTTGAAGTTGTTTTAGCGCTACCTTTACTCCAGGCTAATGGGGGAAATTTAGTATCAGGCGGCGTAACAGATCGCCCTCGCCGCTTCATTCAAGAATGGGTGAAAGTGCAAGATATTATCGGGGATGAACAAACCGATATTGCGGTTTTACGCAATGCGGTGACTTTACGTTTTGCTCATGATGAAAATAATGCCTATATCACGTGTCCCGTCGCGCGACTTATACGTAATGGGCAAGGTGCATGGACATTTGATAAGCATTTCATTCCACCATTATTAGCCTGCCATGCAAGTATTGAATTAACAACAATACTCTCTGAATTTATGCATCGCTTAGTGGCTAAGCGTCGCCGTTTAATGATGCTGCGTCGTGAAAGTAACGAACGAATGGCGGATTTTGCCGTCGCGGATGTTTCACTGTTTTGGCTATTGAATGCCATTAACAGCGCTGAGCCCGTGCTTAATGAATTAATGTCTGAGCTTAATCGACATCCTGAACTGCTTTATCGTGAGCTTGCTCGCCTTGCTGGTAGCTTGTTAACTTTTTCACTCGACCATCAAATCGAAGATATTCCAACTTATCAGCACGATAAACCTGAAGCCGTTTTTCCACCTCTGTTTACGCTGTTGAATTCATTATTGGAAGCAAGCCTTCCATCTCGTGTCGTCACCATCGAATTGAGCAAAGAAGGCCCATTCTGGAAAGGGGAATTACATGATGGCAGACTCAGAGAAGACGCTGATTTTTATCTATCCGTTCGCTCTTCACTACCAACACATTTGTTGATCACACAGTTCCCATTGCTATGTAAAGCAGGAAGCGCTGATGATGTCGCAGATGTTGTCAATGTCGCGTTAAATGGCATTCCTTTACGTGCACTTAATCATGTCCCGACGGCAGTTCCTTTACGCTTAGAGAATCAATATTTTGCCCTTGATTTAGATAACCCAGCAGGGCTTGCCATGCTGTCTTCTGGTCATTGCGCTTTTTATGTTCCAAGCACACTAGGTGACATTCAACTCGAATTGTTTGCGGTACTTCGCTCATGACAACGACTTCTTCAAATCACTCAATCGATACTATTTTCGCCGATACTTGGTTAATGGTTTGCCAATTGCGTCAAGGCACGCAGGTAGCCAATGGTGAAGCTTTTTATCGCCGAGTTTGTCAGCACATTGATGAAACTCGTCAGCAACTTACAGAGCAAGGCTACTCAGAGTCATCCATTGAAAATATGTTGTATGCCCAGTGTGCATTGATTGATGAAAGCGTCATGAATCGCGCTTCTCATGATGATGGATATCAATATTGGGTCCAGTCTCCATTACAAGCTCGCTATTTCAATACGTTGGAAGCTGGCGATAAATTATGGGACCGTTTACGCAGCATACTTGGTGAAACTGCACCAAACAATGACGTACTTATCTGTTTTCACCGTGTTTTAACATTGGGTTTTGTCGGGAAGTTTCGTCGAATTGACGACCCGATGCGGGAACAAATAATGACTCAACTTAATGCCCGTGTGCCCAACTATGCCATCTCATCTGATATGCCATTGGTCGTACGGCCTAAACTTCGCTTTAGCCGCCGTCGTCTTTATTGGTTTGGCTGGCTTGGTGGCATTATTTTTCTGGCGGCCTTGTGGTGGGGATTTTCTGCTTCATTGGAACATTTACTACAACAATGGACGATACAGGGACAGTAATGCAAAACCAGATAAAACAGTATTTGACACTCTTTGCTGCTGGCTTATTTCTTTGGTTGATATGGGGATTTTGGTCACTCGGGCAAGCGATAACCATTTTCCTTACCGTCCTTACTGTACTAATGACCAGTGGTATCGTTTTTTGGCGCTTTAAACAACAACAACGTACCCTTGCGGTGGAAAAAACTATCGTTGATAAACTGCCTGCGGCTGATTATCAAGGGGCTGTCGTACTGGTTTGCGGTCAATCACAATGTCTTTTTCCCCAAGGAGAAGCGTATCGTGAAACGTCACAAGGTTGGTACCTCTGCGCATCGAATCCAACAGAGCTGGTTAATATTGTGCAGCATGTGGCTGAGCAAGCCCCTGCTCAGTTAGGCCAACTCTCGTTGCTCTTTACCGTCATACCGGAACAAATCACTCAACAAGAGGGGTTAACCCAAGAAATACTTAGCTGGCGACGCGCTATTGCAGAAAGCCGCCAAAAAGCTGGGAAACGTTTACCCTTTTGGATCTCTGTTTATCTTAACCCGCTGGCTAACCTAGACGCTGGCCTTGATACCCCTTGGTTTACACTATTAAGCCATCAAGGTGAATTTCAAGTTGTTCAAGAAAGTATTATCGCTGAGCCATTTTCAGTGTGGTTACCCGCAAACAGCCCAGACATCGAGCATCAATTACAAACAACATTATGGTTCGATGAATTACTGGCTTGGTTACAAGACGTTTTTATTCCGCAGTTAACGGTTGCTCAAACGGGTGCCCCTGCATTAACTGCAACGGCATGGGCTGTGCAACTGATCGGCATTGACAGCCAACCTAATAATATTTGGCAGCAATATATCCAAAGAAAGACCACTTTACTGCCAATTAACTCATCCCAATCGGTTGATTTACTGCCCCTTCCCGACGTTTTACTCGGTCGATTACGTCATGACGTTAATCTACTTCGTAGTGAGCGATTTATCGGTGTTATGGGGTTGATTTGTGGCTTATTTCTTATTGGCGCTCTCGTTGGAAGTTACCAAAACAATCGCCAGCTTATTCGCAATATCGGTGAAGATGTTTCTCGATTCCATCAATTTTCTGACGAAACCATTGAGCCAAAAATGGTCGCATATCAACAGCTTCAACTTGATGCAGCTCAGCTCGCTAACTGGCAACGCGAAGGCGTTCCAGCCGCGTATTCACTGGCGTTGTATCAAGGAGACACATTGCTACCTTATTTACATATGCTGCTCAGCAGTTGGGCTCCACCCAAAGCGCTTGCCCCGGTTATTGTTCAAGCCTCACCCGATATTATCTCACTTGATAGCCTTGCGTTATTTGATGTCGGGCAATACGAACTTAAAGCCAATGCCACCAAAGTGTTGGTGGATGCGTTAATGAATATTCGCGCTAAACCCGATTGGTTAATTGTTATATCCGGTTATACCGACAACACCGGCAATCCACAATTAAACCAAAAATTATCCCTTAAACGTGCAGAGTCTGTGCGGGATTGGATGATAAACACCAGTGACATTAATCCCACGTGTTTTGCCGTGCAAGGTTACGGTCAAAATCACCCGATTGCAGATAATGATACCCCCGAGGGACGTGCTAGCAATCGACGAGTTGAAATTCGTTTGATACCACAGGCTAATGCCTGCCAAGTATCGAATACCAAAAGCGTGTCATCGATGGAAGATGGCACACCTTCCAATGAAAAGGAGAAGTAATCATGGCAATTCCTGTCTATTTATGGCTGAAAGATGATGGCGGTGCTGATATTAAAGGTTCCGTTAATGTTCAAGATCGTGAAGGTAGTATCGAAGTTGTTGCACAAGACCACAGCCTGTACATCCCAACAGATAACAATACGGGCAAATTAACAGGTACTCGTATCCATACTCCATTTATTTTCGTTAAAGAAATCGATGCTTCTAGCCCGTATTTATATAAAGCAGTGACGACAGGCCAGACATTGAAAGAAGCCGAATTTAAATGGTATCGCATTGATGATGCAGGACAAGAAGTTGAGTACTTCAACACAAAACTTGAAAACGTCAAAGTAGTCAAAGTCGCACCAAAAATGCATGACATCAAAGATCCGGGCAAAGAAAAGCACAACCATTTGGAAGAGCTTGAACTGCGTTACGAAAAAATCACATGGACTTACAAAGACGGCAACATTATTCATTCCGACTCTTGGAATGAGCGTGCTACCGCTTAATTAGTGCAATGCAGGCGCTTGTCGCCTGCTTTTTAATGCTGAATAACCCTTCGTTTTACCCCATTTATTTAAAGTATGACGAGCACAACACACAATTTAATTCTTATACCTTATGGACCTTGGTGAACGGTTATGGGCGGTAGCGTGCCTGAACAACAAGATATCACCCCAAAATACTAGAGAGAGAATATGGAAAACTCATCCGTTATGCTATTACGTCGCTTAAACCCTTATTGTGCAAGCGCACTTGAAGCTGCCGCATCCTTGTGTCAAACGCGTGTCCATGCGGAAGTCACCATAGAACATTGGTTACTCAAAATTCTCGAACTAGGGGAAAGTGATATCACGGTATTGGCAAGGCGCTATGAATGGGATATGACCAGTTTATGGGAAAGCCTGCTCAGTAACATCGATAACCAACCGCGCTCTGTGCGCAGTCGTCCGCAATTATCTAAAGAGTTACTCAGTTTAATCCAAAATGCTTGGATTATTGCTTCACTTGATGAAGACATTGAACATATTCGCAGCGCACACTTACTCTCTGCGATGGTAAAACAGCCTAATTTAGTGCCTAACGATGCGTTATGGCCATTAATGACATTAAGCACGACACAATTACAACGCTTAAGACCCCTACTTGATGCGCAATCTGATGAACGACCTGAAATACAACAACTTGCTAATCATAATAATGTGGCATCAGGCACTATTACCTCATCAGAGGAAGAACAAACTTCTACGGCTAGCAATTCTGTTGTCGGTAACACATTAAATGATGCGTTACTGGCTGTTCTGAATAAATTTACCCTTGATGTCACTGAAAAAGCCCGTCAAGGTGATATCGACCCTGTTTTTGGTCGTGATGATGAAATTCGTCAAATGGTTGATATTCTGTCACGCCGCCGCAAAAACAATCCGATATTAGTCGGCGAACCGGGTGTCGGTAAAACCGCGCTAGTCGAAGGGTTAGCATTACGCATTGCTGAAGGCAACGTACCGGTGAGCTTACAAACCACCGCATTACGCACATTAGATTTAGGCTTATTACAAGCCGGTGCAGGGGTTAAAGGGGAGTTTGAACAACGATTAAAAAATGTGATTGAGGCAGTACAACAATCACCAACCCCTATCCTATTATTTATTGATGAAGCTCATACTATTATTGGTGCGGGTAACCAAGCCGGTGGCGCCGATGCGGCAAACTTATTAAAACCTGCACTGGCTCGAGGCGAACTACGAACCATCGCTGCGACGACTTGGTCTGAATACAAACAATACTTTGAACGTGATGCCGCATTAGAACGTCGTTTTCAAGTGGTCAAAGTGGATGAACCCGATGACGAAAAAGCCTGTTTAATGCTGCGTGGATTAAAATCCCGTTATGCCAAGTATCATGGTGTCCATATTACCGATGACGCCGTCAAAGCTGCCGTTACCCTGTCACGCCGATACCTCACCGGCCGTCAACTACCCGACAAGGCGGTTGACCTGTTAGACACCGCCAGTGCTCGCATACGAATGAGCCTTGATACGCTGCCAGAAGAACTTACTCGTTTAAAAGCAAAGCGCTATGCGCTAGAGCTAGAACAACAAGCGATCCTCGATGATATCGTGATTGGTAAAATGGATAATCAAGCGACCCTTTCCGAGTTATCAACCGTTGATAGCAAAATTGCCAGTCAACTATTAGCGCTAGAAAAACGCTTTGAACAAGAAAAAACACTGATTAACCAAATTCTTACCTCTCGCCGTGAACAACAACAAATTGAACAGACTCAAGCTTTGCAACAACAGCTTGCAGCCATTCAACAAAACGAACCTTTATTAACACCCGATGTCGATGTCCGTACCGTCGCAACGGTTATCGCCGACTGGACTGGCGTTCCCCTTTCAAGCCTATTAAAAGACGAACAAACCGGTTTATTACAGTTAGAGGTTGACCTCGGTCAGCGTGTTGTCGGTCAAGAAAATGCACTATTGGCTTTAGGTCAACGTTTACGGGCTGCCCGTACTGGTTTAGCGTCAGAAAATGGCCCTCAAGGCGTCTTCTTATTAGTCGGTCCAAGTGGAATTGGTAAAACAGAAACCGCCCTTGCTCTCGCCGATCAGCTGTTTGGTGGTGAAAAATCATTAATCACCATCAATATGTCTGAATACCAAGAAGCCCATACGGTCAGCCAACTCAAAGGCTCTCCTCCGGGTTATGTCGGTTACGGCCAAGGAGGAATTTTAACCGAGGCAGTGCGTAAGCGCCCTTATAGCGTGGTGTTATTGGATGAAGTTGAAAAAGCCCATCGCGACGTATTGAACCTATTCTATCAAGTGTTTGATCGCGGATTTATGCGTGATGGCGAAGGCCGTGAAATTGATTTTCGTAACACGGTTATTTTAATGACCGCCAACTTAGGCAGTGATTTATTGATGCAGCAACTTCAAGAGTATCCTGAATCCAGTGATAGTGAATTACAGGAAGTTCTGCGCCCTATTCTGCGCGACCACTTCCAGCCGGCGCTACTCGCCCGTTTCCAAACGTTAATCTACCGCCCGCTAGGGGAAATCGCACTGCGTACCATTGTTGAAATGAAACTAAACAGTGTGATGAAACGCCTATATATGCACTATCGTTTAACCGGAATTGTCGAAGAAGCCCTGTACGACACCCTTGTCAGCGCCTGCCTGCTGCCGGATACCGGTGCGCGCAACATCGACAGCTTGCTCAATCAGCAAATTCTGCCCGTATTGAGCCAACAACTTTTACTTCGCCAAGCAAACCAACAACAAGCCCAATTCATCACTTTGGGGTATTGCGAGGAAGACGGCATTACGTTGGTGTTTGGGGATGATATTACGGAGGTTAACGCATGAGCTTAATGGACACTGCAAAAAATTTACTGCAAGGCCAAAACCGCTATCGCCTTGAAGTGCAAGGCTGTGATGCATTACTGGATGTCGATCACTTCAGCGGCCGTGAAGCCATTAGCGATACCTACCGCTACCAAGTGACTTTCACCTGCTCAGCTCAAGATTTAAGCCCACAACAGCTCTTACGCCGCAGCGCAACACTCACCTTTGCTCCGCCGTTAAACTCGCTAATGGGCTTAGCCACTGAGCCGCTAATTGCCAAACGGGTACACGGTGTCGTGACTGACTTTAGGCGATTATCCGGCTCAGTTGATGAAGCTCGCTACCAATTGGTTATCGAACCCTTTTTTGCCCTATTACGCCATGAAATTCGTTCCCATCGTTTCTTTATTAATCAATCAATACCGGATGTTGTTGAACAAATTTTACGCGAGCATAATTTTAAAGGTTGGGAGTTTGAGTTTAAACTTGAACAAAATTATCCCAAAAGAGAGCAGATCAACCAGATTAATGAAAGCGACCGCCAGTTTATCGAACGCTTAATTAGCGAAGTCGGTATTTTCTATCGTTTTAGATTACAAGATGATACCCAAACCGAAGTCATTCATTTTAGTGATAGCCAACGGGGTTATGTGTATGAAAAATCACTGCCGCTCAATAGCCCATCTGGCATGAATGATAACTATGTTGATAGTGTTTGGGGCTTATCGCTACGCCATCAAGTTATCGAAAATAGCGTGTTAACTAAAGATTATAACCACCGACAAGCACAAGATACGCTGATATCGGCAGTCGCGGATATGACCCGAGGCGACGGTGAAGCGCTTAATTATGGTGATGTTTATCATTATCAGGCTCGGCACCTGACGCGGGGGGATAAACTCACGCCCGAAGCGGAAACCGCCAACTTTTGGGCGCGCCTCGATCATGAGCGTTTTTTAACCCGTCAAACCTTGTTACGCGGTGAAAGTAGCGCCGCTGACCTCTCGCCATTATTAGTCCTAAGCATCACAGATAATCAACTGACGTCAACGCTGCCTTCCCTCTTTAAAGCCCCGATATTACTCACCCGTTTACGCTTTACTGGCGGACGAGATAAAGCGCTACAGGTGAAATTTGATGCGATACCTTATAGTGAAACCCTCTGTTTTCGCCCGATCCTAAAACCGCGCCCTGTGATTGCAGGAACATTAATGGCACGCGTCACCAGTGCTAAAGATAACGACATTTACGCCCACCAAAATGAACACGGTTTTTATTGGGTCAAATTCGATGCCGATCGTGACGATAAAAAAATGGGTTATGAAAGCATGCCCGTGCGCCTTGCCAAACCTTACGCTGGCGACACTTATGGTATGCACTTTCCGTTAATTCAAGGCACCGAAGTGGCGATTGCTTTCCATGAAGGCGATCCTGACCGCCCGTATATCGCCCATGCCCTGCATGACTCCCGTCATCCCGACCACATCACGGACAAAAATAATACCCGTAATATCATTCGTACCCCGGCGAATAATAAGTTACGCATGGAAGATAAACGTGGTGAAGAGCATATTAAAATCAGCACTGAATATGCCGGTAAAACCCAATTAAATCTCGGGCATTTAGTCGACAGTTCAAGGGAACAACGCGGTGACGGGTTTGAACTGCGCACCGACAGCTGGGGCGCAATCCGGGCAGGTAAAGGGTTGTTTATCAGCACCGATAAGCAAGATAAAGCCGGCGGTGAGGTGCTGGCGATGGATGAGGCGATACAGCAATTAGAACAGGCATTGGCGATTGCAAGAAGTTTATCTAAATCGGCTGAAACCAGTGGCTCTGTCTCTAGCGATATGGCCGCGCAGGATAAACTTAAAACTAGCTTGACGGACTTAGTCGCCCCAGGAGTGCTAGTCCATGCTCCAGCAGGTATTGGTGTCTTTTCTCCCCAAGCAATACACCTTTCTTCAGGGCAAGAAAGTCTTGCGCTAACAGCAAATCATTCTGTCAATATTTCCGCAAATAAAACAATCACGCTCAATGCTCGTGACAACGCGAGTATTTATGCTCAAAGTGCAGGGATTAATGCGATTGCAAAACATGGTGATATAACAGTACAAGCGCAAAACGATGCTATGTCTTTGCTCTCTAAAAAAAATCTGGACATTCGAACCATTGATGGTGCTTTAACTATTACGGCTGAAAAAGAAATTGTTCTTAATTGTGGTGGCGGTTATATCAAAATTGCAAATGGAAATGTAGAGATTGGAACCCCTAATAATGTGTTATTAAAAACAACTAATATTCAAAAAATGGGAGCCGCAGACTTTAATTCTCCTGCCCTTGATATCCCCAAAGGCTTTTGCGAACAGCTTGTTCTTAAAGATAAAGATACTCAAAAAATTCTTCCATTTACTAAATATACATTGACCACTGAAGATGGTGAAATTTATGAAGCCACTTCCGATGTGGACGGAAAAACGCTTGAAATATTCACTGCTACGCCAGAAAAAATAGATATAAAAATAGAGCGAGATAATAAATAAGCTAGCTAAAATTCAAGCCAATTCTTAACATTTTGATATATGATCAAAAATCAATAAGGCTACTTTTATGTCAAAAAATATTGAACATACCCATCAATCTAAAACTAAATCCAGTTCGACTCTTGAAGATATAACCTGTGATGCTCCGCCGCGCCTCTATTTTCATCCCGACAGTGAAACCTTTCTCTTTCCCAACGCAGATGAAGCTCTTGCTATCGAGCTTGATGATGGGTTAATGAACAATTTATTAGCGCATCGGGTTGATGCAGAATTGCGTATTGACGCACTAAATCAAAAGCTTGCTTCCATTAAGTCTAATGATATTAAAGGACTCAACGAAAAAAATCGTCTCTTAGCTGAATTACGCGAAGAAGAACTGTGTTTTGATACAGCTGTCGATAAATTGAGAACGGAAATGCAAATGCTCGCCCCAATGGAAAAACTTCCAAAAATGAAGTTGTTGGATGACAGCAGCAAAAAAAGTGCGATTGGTTTAATGGAACTGATTGAAATTACTGGAGGAAAAAAAGGGTATAAATACACCTACGTACGATCGGACAAAATAAAAAACCATGTTCGTCGCTATCAAATTAATGAAAAAGACAAAAAAACCGGCTCGAAAAGTTTTATTACCTCCGAAAAGTACATCGATGAAAACGGGAAAGAGCGCCAACGACAAATCATTGATAAAGAAAAATTAAAATCTCAATTATCGGTAGGAAAAGTTAATCTGTCAGTGTACGAAAAAAAATTCATTGAAGATAAAGCTGTCACATTAGGTAAATGGGCGGAAGATCTTAATGAAAAACTAAAGACCTCCCCATATAAAGGCGATAATTTTGAATTCGATTCTCAATCACAATTGATGCGTTGGGGGTATGGTGCCGGTTTTAAAGCAGGAGTTAGTCCATTTGAAGTGGATGTGCGCACGGGAAAACGAAAAGAAGGTTCATTACCCTCGACGGATGGAAAATTTAGTGCTTATGCAGGATTAGCGTTAGCGGAATCTAAAAGCAAGCTGACGCTCAAGTTGCCATATGATTCAGGACTCATCATTACATACCCGTTAGATGCCGATAAAATCCCGGGCGGTGGCATGGGCGTGTTGGGAACAATGCGGCTCGACATTGATGTGATTTTGTCCGGCAGTCTAGGGGTCAGTCTAGCTGTTGAGGCAGGCATTAATTTTCAGGGTAATACCTTGTCAGGCACCCCCGCAAAATCGTCCTCAAAAACTGATCCTAGCCAGCGAGAAATTGACGTCAGCCAACGTCCCATAGAACCTAAAGGTGCAGTAGAGTTAGGTGTGTTTGCCGGGGCACAAGTCAGTTTAAATGTGACAGGGTCATTAAAATGGAAAACTCCACATAAATCGAAGACCCAATCAGCTCAATTGGTGGATGGATTCAGTGATTTAGCAAAAGTCAGCGCAGGTGTCTCCGCTCAGGCGGGAATTGGCCTCAGTGGTGCCATACAATTTACGTTTACTGACGGACGCGTTCGCTGCCTTGTTTCGGGGGGCATGTGCAAAGGAATTGGCGGGAAAGGTTCTCTGGCATTTGATATTAATGGGCAGGCTATCTTTGATGATTTCTTGCCTACTTTCGGCTATATGCTGCGCAATGTCGATTACATAAAAATGGCGAATATCATCACCCATGACGACTATTTGCTTTTTTGTGCATTGAACACCTTCGTGCCCATGAAAGGGCTTGAGGCGGCAAAACAATTAGTTGAGGCGTATCAAGATGGAAAGGCCCTTTTAATTAAATTAATGACATCATGGAATGATAAAGAAGCCCGAGTGGCGTTAATGGAAAATGTACTCAACACTAATGGGAAGTGTTTAATGTATGCACCACCAGAAAGTAAAGGTAACGTTGTAGCCTTACTTCTCACTAATAATTTTTGGGATGAAATTAGCCTTGCTAGTCATAAGGGAACTAAGTGTGAAGGTGGCGTTCGCTATGCATCACGAAAACGAGCCATTCTACTAATTTTAAGCTGGGCACAATCGAAACGAGATTACGAAAATATTATGCAGTACTTATCGATAAATTTAGGGGGAAAAGGGGTTTGGCAAGCGAATGAAGCTCGTGTGGTGGCATTTTTAGAGGATGGCGAAGCAACTAGATCAGCAATACAACCGCAATTGTATGGTCCTAAACCTGTGATTTTGGGAGCTCGGCCGAATATCCAAATAGAGCCTAGTCATTACCGAAAAAATCTCGCCGCACTGTATCAACAGTTACCAGATAATCTTACTGTTCAACGAAACTCCGATGAAAATCAACAAGCACCATTAAAGCAAGTTGACAGAGTGTATGTGGATAGTTGTACGCGGATCTTTGTGGGTGATAAGGAGCTACGATAATGAAAACACAATGGAGCATTAATTTGTCTTTGCTGATACTGATGGTTTCAGGCTGTGATAACGGGCAAAAAGAAGCGGAAGCTGCTAAGTTACGCCAAGTATCGTTGGATAATATGGTGTCAATCCCTGGTGGACGTTTTCAGATGGGGGATTTTGGTGATCTGGTTGAACTCAAAATCCCGTACAGCACCGACCCTTCAACCAAACCTTTGCATTGGGTCTCCCTGCATGATTTTAAGATGGGCAAATACCGTGTGACATGGGGGGAGTTTAATCAGTGGCTTAAACTACAAGAGCGCAAACATCTAGAAATGTACACCAAAAGAAAAAATAGCGAGTTTATAGTATCAGATGACTTAGGTGATGGCTTCCCTGCAAGAGTACAATGGAGTGATGCAAAAGCCTATTGTAAATGGTTGGGGGAAAGTAGTGGTAAAAAAACCGATTTACCGACTGAGGCGCAGTGGGAGTATGCAGCGCGTAGTGGTGGACAATTTTTGATTTACGGTAACAGTGACAATCAAATGCACTATCCAGATGATCCCAAGCTAAATTTTGTATCATCGGGAAAGCCCGTTGGGAATTTTGAACCAAACCCTATCGGACTGTATGACATGATGGGGAATGGGGTCGATTGGGTGAACGATTGGTATGCAGCGAATTATTACCAATACTCGCCAGAGGATAACCCGCAAGGGCCGGAAAGTGGAGGGAAAAAAGTGGTTCGTGGCTATCTTGGCAGCTTTGATGCCACATTAACGATCACTCGAGGAAAAAGTAATCCAAACATTGATGTTGGGTACAA
>NZ_LXEW01000007.1 GCF_001655055.1 Providencia heimbachae ATCC 35613
TGCTGAGCAAGAAACCCAAAAACAGCAACTGATTAATGATTCCCACCAAAATATGGTGTTTATCGAGGGCGGCACCTTTTTAATGGGGGATTTTGGAAGCGGACATGATGGTAAATCCACCTTGCCCTACTCTTTAGGCAAAGATAATAAATTTGTCCATAATGTGACGTTAGACAGTTTTAGTTTATCTAAATACCGGGTTACTTGGGCGCAATTTAATTTATGGAGAGAGTTAATAGGGCTTCCATTAACAGACAGATATAAAGATTTAAACTCTCGGGATATTATGAAGGACTGGCAAGAATCTACTCAAGATAATTACCCTGCCTCCGTGGATTGGCAAGACGCCAAAGATTACTGCCTTTGGTTAGGGCAACAAACCCAACTCCCTATCGATTTACCCACCGAAGCTCAGTGGGAATATGCTGCCCGTAATCGTGGGCAATTTATTTTATTTGCCTCGAAAGATGGTACTTATAATGATGGTACTGAAGAAGGTGAACCATTATTTACTGCTGGTTTTTATCCTATTGGCAGCTATCCTTCCACGCCATTAGGTCTCTACGATATGATGGGTAATGGTCAAGACTGGACAAATGATTGGTATGCCGCCGATTATTATGAACATTCTCCAACAATAAATCCCAAAGGGCCTGAACAAGGTGAAGAAAAAGTTGTTAGAGGCTCTGAAAGTAGTATGTACCTTAATACACTGATTATGGATAGATGGCCTCATCCTCTTAAAAATAGGAATATTCCCGGCCTAGGTTTCCGCTGTGCCGTGCAATCCCCGACGCCAATCCAACCCGTGACTAAATAAACATGACTTTCTTTGATTACACACACGGTGCTGTTTTGTTCATTGGGTTCGGGCTGCTGATGGCCTGTGATCAACAGCTCACAGCAGAGCAAGAAACGCAAAAACAGCAACTGATTAATGATTCCCGCCAAAGTATGGTATTTATCGAGGGTGGCACTTTTATGATGGGGGATTTTGGAAGCGGACATGATGAAAAATCCACCTTGCCATATTCTTTAGATAAAGATAATAAATTTATCCATAATGTGACGTTAGACAGTTTTAGTTTATCTAAATACCGGGTTACTTGGGCGCAATTTAATTTATGGAGAGAGTTAATAGGGCTTCCATTAACAGACAGATATAAAGATTTAAAATCTCGGAATATTATGAAGGACTGGCAAGAATCTACTCAAGATAATTACCCTGCTTCCGTGGATTGGCAAGACGCCAAAGATTACTGCCTTTGGTTAGGGCAACAAGCTCAGCTCCCTATCGATTTATCCACCGAAGCCCAATGGGAATATGCTGCCCGTAATCGTGGGCAGTTTGTTTTATTTGCCTCGAAAGATGGCACATATAATAATGGCAGAGAGAAAGGGGATGCATTATTCGCAACAGATTTTGCACCTGTAGGGCATTATCCTCCTACGCCATTAGGTCTTTATGATATGATGGGAGGAGGGTTTGACTGGATGAATGATTGGTATGCGGTGGATTACTATGAACATTCCCCAGTTAAAAATCCACAAGGTCCAGAACAAGGCAAGGAAAAAGTTATTCGAGGGGCTGATGGTTCCTTTTATTTAAAAAATCTAACCATGAATCGTCGTTCTTCTCCATTAAAAAACAGGAATATTCCCGGCCTAGGTTTCCGCTGCGCCGTGCAATCCCCGACGCCAATCCAACCCGTGACTAAATAAACATGACTTTCTTTGATTACACACACGGTGCTGTTTTGCTCATTGGATTCGGGCTGCTGATGGGCTGTGATCAACAGTTCACTGCTGAGCAAGAAACCCAAAAACAGCAACTGATTAATGATTCCCACCAAAATATGGTGTCAATCCCTGGTGGACGTTTTCAGATGGGGGATTTTGGTGATCTGGTTGAACTCAAAATCCCGTACAGCACCGACCCTTCCACTAAGCCCTTGCACTGGGTCTCCCTGCATGATTTTAAGATGAGCAAATACCGTGTGACATGGGGAGAATTTAATCGTTGGCTGGCTTTGCAGGGGAGAGAAGCTCTTGAGCTATACACTAAGCGAAAAAACAGTAAAATTAGTAATTGGGACGAACTCGGCGATAACTACCCTGCGCAAGTTTCATGGCAAGATGCTAAAACCTATTGTCAGTGGTTGGGTGAACACAGCGGTAAAAAAACTGATTTACCGACCGAAGCACAGTGGGAGTATGCCGCACGTAGTGGTGGACAATTTTTGATTTACGGTAACAGTGATAATAAGATGCACTACCCGGAAGACCCTGCCCGTAATTTCATTTCATGGTGGAAACCCGCCGGCAGCTTTGCGCCGAATCCTATCGGATTGTATGACATGATGGGAAATGGGGTCGATTGGGTGAATGATTGGTATGGTGCGGATTATTATCAATACTCGCCAGAGGATAATCCGCAAGGTCCTGAAAGTGGAACAAAAAAAGTGGTTCGTGGCTATCTTGGCAGCTTTGATGCCACATTAACAATCACTCGAGGAAAGGATGCTCCCGATACTGAATTTGGCAATGGA
>NZ_LXEW01000008.1 GCF_001655055.1 Providencia heimbachae ATCC 35613
AGCAGAGCAAGAAACGAAAAAAACAGCAACTGATTTAGTGTATGTAGCTAGTAACTAGAAATTACCTTTATTTTTAAGGTGGCTAATACATCATTAATTTGTCGCATTATAAATAATCAAGTCATTAATTTGAGGTGTTGTTATGCCAAAAAATATTATTTTATTAGGTGATAAGACGAGTCATGGCGGTACGGTTATTACCGCAACCTCCGATATTATTGTCAATGGTAAAAAAGCAGCCAAAGTTGGTGATACGGTGAGCTGCCCTAAAAAAGGACATGGAGTAAATAAAATTATACAGGGAGCTTCTGACTTTACTTGCAAAGGTATTCCAATCGCCATAGAGGGTTGTAAAACTGAATGTGGTTGTACTTTAATTTCTTCTTCGTCTGATTTTGTAATGGAGTAAAAATGGCTTGGCATAAAAAACCTTCCGGACAAATTGATAAACCAACTCCTCCGCCGTATTTAAAATGGCTATTATTTTTTTTAGCCGCAATGATAGTTTCAACTTATTTATTATTGACGTTGGAACAAAAAGAATTAAAAATAAATAAGCTTTTATCAATATTAATTATTATATCTCCAGTTATTTTGGTTTTAATAACACTATCCACTAAACTATTTATATACATTAAAAATTACCGGCTATATGCTTTTCTTGAAAGGGAAAAACAATATATTGATAATCAATGGTGCCTATGGGGAGAGCGTAGTGTTAGTGTACTTGATAGTTGTTTATTGCTACCTGAAAAAACAACACTCCCATATATACTTAACCATACACAATCACATGTATCCAGCTACAACATAACACAAAAAATTGACTATCTGCCTAATCATCATGGTGCATGTTTTTATTTATTACGTTCCGTGAAAGACATTATTTTAACGCTTCCCCCTTCATTACCCTTGCATATCACATATGTAACAGATAAAAGCAATGATGATATAGCTAAGAAATTTAGAGATTCTTGGGTTAACTTATTAAAAAATAAGCAGTACGCTAATATAAGTATTATCAGTGACTTTAGTTTTAATAACGTTGATAAAATCATATCAAAAAATGATGAAATTATTAATATTATTATATTTGAACAAAATGAGATAAAGAACATTCAGTCTGAGTTAATGGCTATTTTTATATTAACATCAGATGATGTCACGAAAAAATATCAATTATCAAAAAAAATTGATTTAAAAAGACCTATGTCTATTGATGCAAATGATGATATTAAAAATAGCATTAAAATTTTCGGTGAAGTACAAGTTGATTCTATCAATTCGGTATTTTTATTTTCGGCTGGAAAAATAAATGATCAGATACTAGCTGAGCTATACCAGTCGGATAATTGTTTTGGTTATTTATCGCCTCAGAATATGATTGATTTGGAGTTTTTCTCAGGTCCTACAGGGAAATATGCTCCCTGGTTTATCGCTGCTTTAGCTTCACAATATGTCGAACAAAAACGTAAACCCACCGTTATATTATCAACTGAAAACGATGTAACGTTCATAAGTACTATTACACCGGTCATGAAAAATGAAATTTAATACGTTTAAATTGCCCATACGCTTCACTTTATTAAGCCTATTTTGTTTAGTTGCATTTTATCTAATCTGGGAAAATGGTGAATTATTACATTTATATAATAATGAGCAAAAAATTTTGGCGATGGTTGCGCTAGCCTTTGCTGTCGTAATTTTGACTAAAATCTTTGATTATTTTACTCGTCCAAAACAGGCGAGTAATGAACCAGATAAAAAAGATTCTGTTCCGAAAAAAGAAAAACGTATTTCGGGTACGACAAGATCTGATCAAGCTTTACTCATAAAAGAAAACCTGAAATCCCAATACGGTACGTTCTGGCACAACAAAATTACCATCCAGCTTCTCCTTGGCTCTCACTCTGCGGTTGAAAAATTGGCCCCTAACCTCACCCAGGAGCTTTGGCAAGAAAGTAATGGCACCTTATTGATTTTTGGTGGTGATATTTCTGCATCGGTGGATGAGCAGCGGGTGCAAATGCTAAAACAACTGCGTCGCCGTCGACCTGTGGATGCAGTGATTTGGGTTAATGAAAATTCGATTTCACAGCAGCCCCTTGAAAGCACCCTCTCCTTTAATCATCTTAATACTGCAACATCCGATATCGCAGGACGCTATATCCATAATTTATTTAAAGCCTTGGGATGGAAAGCGCCCGTCTGGTTATGGAGCGTCAGCGATACTTCGGTGCTCAGCAGCAATGAAACCCCTTCGGTGTTGTGTTTAACCGAACCCGGTAGCGCCGCAGAAAAATTATCACCGACTTTGTTGAGTCTATTACCCATATTGACGCAGCAAGGTACATTAGCCTTATTACAACAGCCCAAACATACCTATTTGTTGACCTTGGCTCAGTATTTACGAACTGGGGGAAGTCAACAGCTTGCCACCCTATTAGCCCCCCTCGTCTCCGGTTTTCGTGCATTACCGTTTGCAGGCTTGGCCTTTAGTACCGTGCCGGTGACCGCTGGCGTTCGGTTATTACCCCATAGTTGGCAGCCCGATAATCGCTGGCAAAGTTTGTTAACCGCACAATCTGAGTTGTCGGCAGCATTAAAACCCGCTGCGCTAGGCGTCAACACCAAACGTGTTCTGCAATATACCGCAGCAACGGCCATGACCCTTTGGGGAATTGGGATGGTGGTGTCTTATCTTGCTAATCGACAATTAATTAACGATAGCCAGCAAAATGCCCTGATTGCATCAGACAGTAAGCTGACTGATGCGACACGACTTAAAGCACAGTATGACTTTCAGCAAACATTAGGGCAGCTTAATCACCGTGAAGCAACCTATGTGCCGTTATGGATGCAGTTTGGGCTAAGTACCAATGAGGCTTTATTGACTCAGTTATGGCCTGTGTATAGCCAAACTATCCTGCCATTATTGCGCGATACCGTCCGCCAGCAACTGGAAGAACAACTCCAAAAATTTGCGCAACTTCCTCCGGATAGCGATGAGCGCGCTGGCGCATCACAAAATACGTATCAGATATTAAAAGCCTATTTAATGATGAGCACACCTGAACGTATCGAACCTGAGTTTTTTGCCACAACCGTATTAACGGCAATGCCAAAACATGAAGGGTTTATTGATGGCGAGTGGCAAACCTTAGGTAAAGAATTATTGCTGTTCTACGCGAATCAGTTGCCACAACACCCTGACTGGGTTATCCGCCCGAATAAATCACTCATCGCCAGCAGCCGTACCTTGCTTATCCGCCAAATTGGACAACGTAATGGCGAATCAGCGCTATATCAAAAGATCTTACTGCAAGCTAAACATAACTACGCCGATATGACATTGGATGAAATGGTAGCGGAAACCGATGCGAGCTTCTTATTTACCACGCAAGAGTTCATCCCCGGCATATTTACGCGCAAAGCATGGGAAGAATCGGTTGAACCTGCCATTAAACGTGCAACGGAAGAACGTCGCGAAGAAATAGACTGGGTATTAAGTGATAACCAGCACCAAATTGACAGTGACATTTCCCCCGAGCAACTGAAACAGCGTTTAACCGACCGCTATTTTGCTGATTTTGCCGGAAGCTGGCTTAACTTTATGAATAGCTTGCAATGGCGCCATACTGAGAATTTATCAGACACTATCGATCAGTTAACCTTAATGAGTGATATCAATGCAATCACCGGTGATTGCATTGATGAATACATTATCTTATCAAGGTAAAACAGGCCGCCAGCAACAAAAGCTGTCAGATTCATTTATGAGCTCCGCCAAGGATTTACTTAACAAAGAGCAACAGCCGATTATCAGCCAAAAAGCGGAATATTCAGGCCCTCTAGAAGATGTTTTTGGACCCATATTAAACTTTACGGATCCCCAAGCAACGAGTAACAATAGTGATAATTTAAGTCTACAAGCCTATCTGACTCGGGTAACGCGTGTTCGCTTGAAGTTGCAACAGGTGGTCAATGCCCCTGATCCTCAAGCCATGTCACAAGCGCTAGCGCAAAGTATTTTTGAGGGAAAAACAGTCGACCTATCTGAAACCCGAGATTATGGCAGTCTGATCGCGGCAAGTCTTGGACAAGAATGGAACAGTTTTGGCGAGACATTGCTGGTTCAACCGATGACGCAAGCATGGCAACAACTGTTAATGCCGACCTCTCAAGGCATTAACAGTGAATGGCAAAGTGCCATTGTCAATGATTGGAATACGGCCTTTGGCGGGCGTTACCCCCTAAAAAATACCCAGAGTGAAATCTCTCTGCCTTTAATGGCGCAATATTTGCGACCGGATAATGGGCGAATTCAACGCTTTCTCGAAACACGTTTAAAAGGTGTTTTACGTAAAGAAGGCAATCACTGGGTGCCAAATAGTACGCATTCACAAGGGTTAAGATTTAACCCAGAATTCCTAAAAGCTCTCGATACATTAAGTTACCTTGGTGATGTCGCCTTTGCCAATGGCGAAGCACGTTTGTATTTTGAAATGCGTCCGGGAACCGGAAAAAGCATCATGCAGACAACCTTAGTGATTGATAAGCAAACCCTCACCTATGATAACCAACAACCTCAATGGCAGCGATTTGCTTGGCCTGCCGATACCATTGCATCTGGCGCATCATTAAGTTGGATGACCACCAGCACGGGTACCCGTTTATACGGTGATTATCGTGGCGTATGGGGCATTATTCGCTTACTAGAAACCGCCACGGTGACGCCTTATGCAGGAAGTACAAGCAGCTATTCCATTGACTGGAAAACGCTCGGCGGTCATTCACTGGCCTATACCCTACGCACTGAAATGGGTGATGGCCCATTAGCGTTATTGAAATTACGCGATTTTGTGTTACCTGAAAAAATCTTTTTAGATTAGTCATCCCTTTGTTATTTATTTTTCAATTCAATATTCGGCCGTAATAGGACTGACCTTTTATGAATGTACTGAGCTCACTGCGTGCGACCTGTTTTCCTGACAATCCGGAAGCAGCTAAACAGCTAGCCGAGCAACAAATTATTTTATGGGAACGCTGGTTATTACCGATCACACCTGATCTCCCTGTTGGAGAGGATCCGGGTTATGACGATGATTTCGAACGAATGCGTGAGGAAGTCAATAAACTCTCCGGTGCGGACACCGATTTAATTTGTTCACTCGCCGAAAAATTATTGACCACGGTATGCAAAGATGTGCGCATCGTGACCTACTATATTTGGGCGCGATTACATAAAGAAGGTGAAACTGGGTTTGCCGATGCGCTAGCCTTGTTAGTGGGGTTATTAAGTCGATACCATGAAAACTTACTCCCGACTCGCCCAAATAGCCGAAAAGCTGCTTTAGAGTGGCTTGCTGGTGCAAGAGTTCTCGGCAGTTTATCACTCTATCCCGAGGTCGACAGAAACGAATTTTCACGAATTATTGCCTTACTCGGAGCCATCGCCGATGAATTTCAATCATGGCCAGAAGCTAGTCGACCTACATTGTCCCCATTGGTTCGCGCATTAGAAAAACGCCTTGCTCAGTCCGGTGGCGCAGACAGTCTCGTTCCACAAAACATTCGCACTTCTGATAATACGCGCATCGGCAATACGAATTCTTCCGCAGCGTCCAGTTCTTTAGCGCCAATACAATCCGGTCGTGAATTATTAGACCAAGCCAAAGTCCTTGCTGGTTACTTACGCAATCAACCTAATGGCTGGCTTGCTGGACATCGATTAATGAAATCAGTCCGTTGGGATACCGTTCATCAATCTCCCCCACAGAATCAACAAGGCTGTACTCGGCTTACACCGCCGCGTTCAGAAGCAAAAGCACAACTTAAGCGCTTGTATTTACAGCAAAGCTGGGGGGAACTCACCGAACAAGCCGATAAACTGTTTGCTGAAGGGGTGAACCATTTTTGGTTGGATGTGCAGTGGTACCTTTATCAAGCTTTAAGCAAATCATCCGCACCATGGGATGGCTGGGCAAATGTGATTATTTCTGATTTAAAACAGCTTTTATTGCGTCTGCCGGGTTTGGAAACGCTTGCATGGGAAGATGGCACACCTTTTGCTGATGACGTCACCTTAAGTTGGATCAAACAGCAAGTACTTGAAGATCAAAATAACCCATTGCATGGCATTCCATCACACCATTTACCACAGGCTGATGAAGATTCAGTGCTGGCGCTTGAGCAAGAAGCGCTAATTCAAGCCGACAGTGAAGGCATCGAAGCCGCATTGACTTGGTTAAGTCGTCACCCAGATATTCGGAGTCCAAGGCAGAAATGGCTGCTTAATTTAGTGATGGCGCGGGTCTCTGAACAATTTTCCCGCCATGATCTCGCATTAAACCTCTTACGTGAGCTTGATGGGCTCGCCGCACAGATGCCGTTATCCGATTGGGAACCGCACTATATTTTTGAAATCAAAGCGCGCCAATTGCAATTACTACGAACTAAAACGCAACGTAATACCGCAGACAAACTGGGGTTGCAGCAGCAAATGGACGGTTTGTTAGCCGAATTAACCCGTCTTGACCCGGTTCGCGCTATCGTTTTGTACAGCTAAATTTAAAATAAAGAGAGTGAATGAATGGATGATTTAACACTCCGCTACTTTGATGCGGAGATGCGCTACTTACGTGAAGCCGCAAAAGAATTTGCGCAAGCGCACCCTGATAGAGCTGCAATGCTCGATTTAGACAAAGCGGGGATCCCTGATCCCTTTGTCGAGCGTTTATTTGAAGGATTTGCCTTTTCGATGGGGCAACTTCGCCAAAAAATTGATGATGACCTACCCGAATTAACTGAAGGTTTAGTCAGTTTACTGTGGCCCCATTATCTGCAAACGATCCCCTCGTTATCGATTGTCGAATTATCGCCAGACATCGATAAAATGAAAATCACCGATAATTTACCTCAGCACTTTGAAATTTTATCTCGCCCAATTGGTCCGAAAAAAACCGTTTGCCGTTATCGGACTACCCGTGATTTGCCCTTAAACCCGTTTACGCTATCAAATGTGACACTAACAACCGAGCCAGATGGGCGTTCGCTGATCCGAATTAAATTTACGTGCAGTGAGATGATTGATTGGACACAAACGCAGTTGAGTGATTTATCACTTTACTTAGCGGGTGATATTCCCACCACCAATGCCCTACATCTTGCATTAACAAAGCAAGTCTCTGCCACCTACTTAAAATTACCGGCAGCGCCTGACAGGATCCCCCTTCCACTCTATTTTTCGCCCGGGGGGTTCAGTGAAAATGACCAATTATGGCCCAAAAGTGACACCACATTTAGCGGCTATCAATTGCTATTAGAGTATTTTTCATTTCGAGAAAAATTTCTCTTCGTCAATCTCAAAGGACTGGGAGATATTCACTTTCCTGAGCACACTAACCAGTTTGAATTAGAGATTGTTTTAAACACGCTATGGGATAATGACCTTACGCTTAATAGTGATAACATCCGACTCCATTGTGTGCCGGTCATTAACCTATTTAATGTGGAAGCTGACCCATTAACGGTGAATGGATTAGAAAGTGAATACTTATTACGTTCCCGTCGTATTCAAGATGGCCATACCGAAGTCTATTCCGTTGATAATGTCCATGGCTCAAGGCGTGATGAAAAAGTTAATTATGTGCCCTTCACCAGCTTTCGTCATCGCGGCGGAATGTTACGCCGTAACGCACCTGAAAACTATTACCATACTCGAGTGAAACGCGGCGTCACCGGCTTACACGATACTTGGCTTATTTTGGGTGGTGAAAGCCGCAATAACGGCGCCTCGTTGGAAAGTGAAACCCTTTCCCTTCAGTTGACTGGAACCAATGGGCAACTTCCTCGGAAAGCGTTGCAAAGTACCTTACTCGATAGAACCGAGCAAACCTTACAAGTCCCCCTTAAAGTTCGCAATCTGTGTAAACCGACATTACCCACTTACCCTCCCGCAGAAGATCGCTTTCATTGGCGAGTTTTAAGCCATTTAGGTTCAAGCTTCCTGAATATGATGGATAACGCCGAGGTATTGCGGGGAACGCTAGCCCTTTATGATTGGCGGGATGATGATATGAACAGCCGCAAACTCGAGGCGATTATTCAGGTAGAACATCATTTAATTGAACGTTTCGAAAAAGGCTTCTTGCAACGTGGAATCGATATCGACGTGACCCTAGATAGTAACGGATTCAACGGCGAGGGTGATATTCATTTATTTGGCGAAATGCTCAACCGCTTCTTTGGTTTATATACCGATGTTCACCTTTTTAACCAATTAACCCTCACGATATTACCGACAGGAAAACAACTGCAATGGACAGAAAATCACAGTCCTCAGCTACCGCGGTAATTGAGGCATTGGGTGATAAAATTTCCTATGTGAATTTTTATCGCTTCTGCCAATTACTGGAAAATAAACAACCCCACAATATCCCATTAGGTAGTTCGCAAGATCCCAAAACGGATCCGATCCGTTTTCGTCCACACCGTGGAATGGGGTTTCCTACAACGGAAATTAATGGGCTTGATCAGGATGACCGCTATCGCCCATCCGATGTCCCCAGTGTAAGAACCACTTTTCTCGGTTTATATGGTATTACCTCACCACTGCCAACTTCATACCTCGATGATATTGCGCAACGGCGAGATGGTATTGATTCACTGACAGACTTTTTAGATATTTTTAATCATCGGCTAACAACGCAGTTTTATCGCATTTGGCGTAAATACTCCTACCCAGCGACCTTTGCCGCTGGCGGAGAAGATGAGACATCCCAATATTTATATGGATTAATTGGTTTGGGGATCCCCGGTTGTGCGAACCATGTGCAAACGCCACTCTCCCGTTTTTTAGCGCTATTGGGCACAATGCGTTTACCGACTCGGACGGCAGAAGGTATTATCGCACTCATTACCTTATTAGCGCCGAATACTTCAGTACAGGTTATTCCTCATGACCCAAGGCGTATCGAATTAGACAAACCCACCATTTTGTCAGTTCAGCACCCTATCACGCTAAAAAATAAGCCGGTATTGGGGACATATGCCACAGACGTCAATAGCCAAGTACTGATCAAGCTACAAACAACCGACCTGTCAGAAGCGCGTGAATGGCAAAGTGATGGGCAAATCTATCAAGACCTAATGGCGCTGTTGCATGTCTATTTAGGCTCTAGAGTTAATGCCCGATTAACCTTAACTTTACCCCGCAATTTATTGCCAGATGCGAGCTTAAATTCTAAATCTTATCAAGGCGTCCAACTGGGACGTACCGCCGTAATGCGGCCACATGGCAATGCAAAAGCCTTCTTTGATACTGAAATTACCATTGGCCTAGGCCATTACCTACGCCTGAAGCCCAATTTTCAACGCCAACAAAGTGATGAATATGCTAACTATCGATTCTAAAAAAAATCATTCCTCGGTTAAACCATTTACTCGCGGTATTCAATCCACGCGTCATGCTTTTTTATTGATGGCAGTGTTAGGTTTAACGGGTTGCGGATTAACGCAAACTATTGGTGACGGCACAAGCAACATCGCTAAATCTATTTTTTATAAGCAAATTAAAGTGGTGCATTTAGATTTTGTGGCGCGAGATGCCTTAAATACCAATGACAACGGGGTATCACTGTCAACGATCATTCGTGTTTACCAATTGAAAAATGCGGATAACTTCAACGACACAGATTACCCATCGTTATTTGCTGAGGATAGCGAAGTGCTGAAATCATCACTACTGGCGCAAAAAGACCTACGTATCCGCCCGGGTGAATCGATTTCACTCGATATGCCAATGGAAGAAGGTGCCGAATTTGTCGCCATTGCAGTTATGTTTCATGATCCTGATTTAATCACGGATGATTGGCGAGTGGTTATCCCTAAAAAACGTTTACTGCCTGATGATCCGCGCCGTCTTGTGCTATCAGAACACACAATGACGCTGAATCCGTTAGGGGATTATAAGTTATGAGCCAGCCATCCTTATATGAGATGTTAACCGGTTATTTCGCCGGTGGCTTACCCATCGAAACGATTGATGAGGAAGAACAACTCATTCTTTCGGTGATGGATAATATACGACGTATTTTAAATTCACGAGCAGGTACAATTGACCATTTGCCGGATTATGGGCTACCTGACATGAGTAAAATGATCCAAGGATTACCCGGTACCGCCCATAATATGATGAACATATTATCGAATACTTTGTTGAAGTATGAGCCACGCATTAAGTCCCTCTCCCTTGTGCTATTACCACAGAACGAATTTGGTACTCTACGTTATTCCTTGGATGTTGAATTACACGAACGTGGGCTTATACGCTATGGCACTGAGTTTGTGCCCGATGGACGCATTCTTTTGCATCATCTAAAAAAACAATTTGATCTATCCTAAATCGCCTTATAGGCCGACTATTTTATTTTTGAGGCTGGTATGAATTCTGACTTAAATACGCTACGTCCCGGTGGCGACCCTCGCACACTCAGTGATTTTTCCGCATTAAAAGAAGAACTAAACAAACGTTTTCACCCTGCCCGTCCTGATGTTGATTGGGCGAGAGCCCATGGGCTTTGTTTATCATTATTTAACCAAAATGGGGCAGATTTACAAACCGCGGCATGGTTTACACTGATTCGTCAACATCAAGCCGGTATTGATGGGTTGAATGAAGGGTTATCAATCATACAAATTCTACTCAGTCAGCATTGGCAAGCTATCTGGCCACAGCAAACTCATGCTCGAGTTGAAATTTTATCCGTGCTTAGCCAGCAATTAATTGCCGGATTGCGTAGTATTCACCCTATTTACGCTGATTTACCTGCGTTATATCAAGCTGAATCAACGCTGAGTAAAATTGGTCAGCAACTGCAATCATTAGAACTAAAACACTTAACGCAACTCGAACGCTTACAAGATTTACTCACCACCCAAGCAAGGCAACTTGAAAGTACGGATATGCCTGACAGCGGGTTTGTGCCATCAACGCCACTGAAAATGCCACCTTCTTCTCCCTCTAGCTTCCATGTACGCACGGCTGCAACGCCAATATCAATCAAAGCGAACGCGACATTAACAACAAATTCCCCGCAACCCACTGCCGCGGACATAGCAAAAAAACAATATCGTCGAGGATTAGGGATCGGCATATTGGCCGGACTGGTTACAGCGAGTGTTTTAGGAACCGGAATACTCTATGGGTTATCACCTGATTTTATTGCCCAAATCAAAGCATCAAAAAGTATTGAACATGTTTTACCTAAGTTGCCTGATTTTAACGTCAATACTGAATCTATTTTGAAATCTCAATTAGTCGATAAAGCAAATCCAGAGCTAGTATCAACCCAACATCTTGCTTCAATCGATGGCTATCTTGGTGAATTAGAATCACTCTCTCCGATTTGGTCACAAGAGTATGCCTTTGATATGGTGAGTTTTCTTAAAAAACAATTCAATAATAATTCTGATATCAATAAATTAAATGAACAATGGCAGCAAAATATTCAGGTTAACGCCTTGCCCGAAGATCGCTTAAATCAATGGTCTGAAGGTATGGCTAAGTTAAATGCATTGAGCCTGCGATTGGATAGCCTTGATGGTAAGCCTCGCAGTTATATGACCGGTTCGGAATTAAAAACGATCATATTCAATGCACGGGAAAACTTTAATCGAAGTATTCCTCTGGAAGAAGAGTTACGACAATTAGAAGCATTACAGAAAAAAGGCACTGTCGCCGAATCCGAGTACCAACGGATTGATACGCATTTTAAGCAATTGCTTAACCGTTACACGCTTATTTTGCATGAGAAATAATTATCTCAATAACAAGGTTATTTAATATGAAGGGTTTTGTCTTATTTTTATTTATTTTATTTTCCCCTTTTCCATTTTTTGCATCACAAAATAGCGTGAAACAATCTGATATTGAACAATGGACTGAACTTGCTACAAATAAAAATTCGGCTCAAGCACAATATGCTTTAGGTATTTCATATTTCTATGGCGATGGTGTTGAAAAAAATAATACTAAAGCCATTGAGTGGCTTGAAAAGTCAGCGAAGCAAGGTGATGTTGACGCTCAATCTTTTTTAGGCGCTATTTATTATTGGGGCACTAGCTCAATACCTATAGATTATACTAAGGCTTTATTGTGGAATGAAAAAGCTGCAAATAATAATCATGTTAATGGTCAATTCTATTTAGGATTAATGTATGGCAAAGGGCTTGCGGTAAAACAAAATCATGAAAAAGCACTCTATTGGCTCACTAAAGCGACTGAAAATGAGTACAACTCCGATGCAGCTAAATACTATTTAGGTTTGATGTATGCTAATGGCTACGGTGTTCCTAAAGACTATGTAAAAGCAAGAGCCCTATTTAAAAGCATGTACAGTGATATACAAGGCCTTTATGTCTTAGCGCTTATGAATATTGAAGGAATTGGAGGAGAACAAAATTATGAAGAAGCACGGAGATTGCTAGAGCAAGTAGCTGTAAGTGAGGAGCGTGAAATCATAGTTCCAAAATCACTTATTTATTTGATTCTATTAATGGAAACAAAAAAAATACAACCTAAATTATTTAGTAATTCAGTTATTTACGCATATGTATTATTAAATTATGCATTAAAACCTTATCCATCAATACAAGAGAGAGTAAATAATATCATTATTGGTGATTAATTAGCCCCTCTTATCTTCTTTAACAACGGCTCTTTTAAACGCATCATTACGTGTCATCATGCCAATTTAGGCGTATAATAATTCGCATTACAACCTGAATTGACAACACAATTTTTATTATGGAATTAATCCCATCGTCTCAAAATATCCGCCAACTTCTTGCTTCCGATACACCTTTAATCGATGTTCGAGCACCTATTGAATTTCATCAGGGTTCAATGCCTGCTGCTTATAATTTTCCATTAATGAATGATGATGAACGGGCTGCGGTGGGAACCTGCTATAAAAAATATGGTTCAGAAAAAGCACTGGCACTCGGCCATCAACTGGTTAATGGCGATGTGCGAGCAGATCGTTTAGCGGCTTGGATGGAAGCATGTAAACATTTCTCCAATGGATATATTTGCTGCGCTCGTGGTGGAATGCGTTCACACATTGTTCAACAATGGCTAAAAGAAGCTGGTATTGATTATCCTCTGATAACTGGGGGTTACAAAGCCTTGCGTCAAGCAACAATAGATGCAATGAATGAACTTACTCAACGACCCATTGTGCTCATCGGCGGCTGTACAGGCAGCGGAAAAACGACATTAGTGGGTGAATTAGCCGATGGCATCGATCTTGAAGGTCTTGCTCACCATCGTGGCTCATCGTTTGGTCGAACACTACAACCTCAGTTCTCACAAGCGACATTTGAAAATCATCTCACCGTTTCCATGTTAAAAAAAGCGAGCCAATGCACTCGCTGGGTATTAGAAGATGAAGGCCGTGCTATCGGTATTAATAGCTTGCCTGAGTCATTGCGGAATCAGATGGAAGACGCTGACATTGTTGTTGTTGAAGATCCTTTTGAACTCAGAATTGAGCGATTAAAAGAAGAGTACTTTGACCGAATGACCCATGATTTTTTAAATGCTTATGGGGAAGAAAAAGGTTGGATTGAGTATAGCGAATATCTCCATCATGGTTTGCATGCCATTCGTAAACGTTTAGGATCTCAGCGGGCAATCGAGCTGACAAATTTACTGGATAATGCCCTTAATGTACAAAAAATCAGCGGTAATACCGAGGTTCATTTTGATTGGTTACGTCCGTTACTTCATGAATATTATGACCCGATGTATCGTTATCAATTGAGTAAAAAACAGGAGCGAATTGTCTTTAGTGGAACCTATGACGCTGTTTTGCAATGGCTACAAAGATAACTATTAATCACGTTACCCCACCAATATTTATCCTCTATAAGACCTTATCATCACCTCACTTATAGAGGATACCCCGACCTAAATTACCAAGAATTCAATACGTACAGTTATCTACTTATTTTACGCCACTTATTTTTCGATAAAAATTAATGAGATCTGTATTTGATTTCTTAACGTTACTTTCCCATTGCTGCTTAACCTTTGTTAGTATCATATTGTTTTGCAAGCACATAAAATTATAAACTTAATTTTAAAAGGAAAATAACTATGCGTAAGCCTTTTACAAATCACATCCAGGTAAAAACAATTGCTGCCATTGCGGTCGGATTAGCACTCTCATTTCAAAGCTTAGCAGCACCAACAATTACCCCTCCGCAGGCTAACTATTCAGACTACGTTAGCCAACGTCAAACGGTCGACCTTCTCGTAAATGAAGCACTTCAAGCGTTTAAAAATCCTTCACGGGTTTCTGATGCTGGCTTTACCGGCAAATTGCCGTCTAATCTTGAAATTGTTGCTCAAAAACTACTTCAAGCCCACAAACTTGAGCCCTATCGTGTCGATTTATTATTTAGCGCCGCTAGCGCTTATATTTACAATAATAACGTTGATAAGGCACTGGAAATCTATCGTGATATTCTTGAAGTTGCGCCCGATGACATTGATGCCTTAATTTATTTATCAGCATGGTCACGTTTTGCGGGCAAAACGCAAGACAGTGAAAAATACCTCGCACAATTAAATGAATTAAACGTAAATAAAGCACAAGAGCTCAGCGAGTTTTATAAGGTTATTGACCGCGTTACCACAATGCCAATCACCGATAACCTTTCACCTGAGTTACAAAAAAAATTACGCGAAAGTCAGGAAGGAACGGCAATTGTGACATTAGGTTACGCCCTTAACCCAGATGGAAGCATGCATGATATCTTAATCAAACGGCTTGAAAAAACGTTACAAATTGCCAATGAGTTACCTAGTGCAATTATCTTAGTCACTGGCGGTGTGCCTCAGAATAATAAAACTGAAGGTAAACTAATGGCTGATTGGTTAATCAAACAAGGTGTTGATAAAACACGTATTTACCAAGATAATTACGCAAGAACTACCGTAGAAAACGCCTTATACAGCCGCTATGCGCTGGCTAAGCATCGCATCAAAGATACGGTATTAATTAGCTCCGGCAGTCATATCCGTCGTGCGGATGCCATATTTACCTTAGCAAGCTGGGAGACTGGCCCTCGTAATATTCAATTTTACGGCATAGTTGCATTAGATAAGCCATTAGAAGAATTGCAAAAAGTGAATCAAAAAGATATTCAAGGCATTTATCGCGACGGCTTGAAGGCGCTTGGTTTATGGAGTTTCCGCAGTTATCCACTTGAAGAACGTTAATTTTTTATTTAAAAAAACACAATCGTCCCATTGATTGAATTAAGATTAACCTAACCGCAGGGTACCTCATCGCAATAATGACTGTGGGGTACCCTGCTTATCTGTTTACACTAATACAATATTGCACCGACTAGATAAAATAAACCCAGAATTAAACATACCGATGAACTAACATACCAAAATAGATCACTATTTCCTTCAAATCGAGACTTTAATAATGGGAATAATGCAGCCCTAAGTAGAAATATGGTAGCAACAATCATCAAAATGGGTGAGGTAAATGGCAAAGAAGGGCTACCTTTTGCCGCAGTAAAGGCATAAGTCGCACATATTGCCAGTACACCGCCTACAATAATTGCTGCAACATTAGGATACCAACTCCCTTTTTCTGCTTTTTTAACAAGTGACTCCCCCGCCCCTAAAAAGCGGAAGCCTGCCGCTCCCCAAAATAGACATGCAAAATGTAATAATGCAGCAATCAACGTAAATATTGAAGCTAGGTATAACGTATAACTTCCCATTCGAGGATCTCAAATTAGCCATAGACAATATAAATTAACAACTCAATGGCAGTAAGCCATAAAGTTTAAAATTAAGTGCTTTAAACCGTATATTCAATACACAAATTTGAGTTTTTTGTGTATGAATTATCTTTTGCTCATTAGCTCGGAGATACCCTGATAAATTAGCTTAGAGGCTAACGCACCTAATACTAAACCCACAAACTTGCCGACGACTTTATGGACTCGCGAATAGGTTCGTCTAACTGAGCTTAATGAAAAGGTTTGGCATAAAATGATACGCCATATTAATGACGCCAAAACAATGCCTAACCACATTAATACTTTTGCCCACAGTGGCGTCGCTGGTGAAATAGTTGTCGAAAAAATACTGACAAAGAATAAAACAGTTTGAGGATTAGAGAGATCCGCAATGAGCCCACGGCGAAAATAGGTTCCTGTCGGAAATTTTTCCTGTGTATTTTCTGTTGATAAATTAAGCTGAGTTCTATTTTTAAAGACACTTATCGCATAATAAAAAAGGTATAATCCGCCTAAAATCTTAATCAACGAAAATAAAGAGCCAAATTCAGACATCAATGTAACTAGGCCAAAAAGCCCTAGCCCTGAATAAATAGCATCACCCAGAACAACGCCATAACCACATGTTAAGCCAGCTTTTTTACCCGAACTCAATGTAGTTTGCACAACGGTGAATAAGTTAGCGCCAGGGTTAAAAAAGGTTAACACGAATAAAAATAACGTGATTATAATGCTATGAATGGGATCCATAATTTGTTCTTCCTAGACTTAGGGATAACAGCATTATAAGCACGAAATAATCGACAACTCTATTTAAAAATTGGAGATTGACTGAACAAATTTAGATTTATTTTTAATCCGAAAAATTAAGAGGCTAACGCTTTTTTTCTGTGCAATAACCATTTATCTAATTCATTGGCAAATTGCTGGCGATCACGTTGATTTAAAGTTGCAGGCCCACCTGTTTGAATACCACTTGCTCGCATCGTATCCATAAAATCACGGATGGTTAAACGTTCACGAATAGTGGCTTCACTATAACGTTCTCCTCGTGGATTTAGCGCAATAGCCCCCTTCTCCATCACTTCAGCAGCAAGCGGAATATCTGCGGTAATCACTAAATCACCGGCATTGGCTAACCTAACAATCTCATTATCCGCAACATCAAACCCAGCAGGAACTTGTAACGTTTTTAAAAAAAGTGACGGTGGAACCGTTAGCCGCTGATTGGCCACTAACGTAATTTGCACTTTTTCTCGGTCTGCGGCTCGATATAAAATTTCTTTAATCACTTTAGGACATGCGTCAGCATCTACCCATATCAACATAATATTTCCCATAATTTTTCGAGTAAACTACTGTATATCATAACATGTTCATGCATAAATCGTTTATCGTTCAATCACGATAATTGTGATTTATGCTTTTATTCTAGGTTAACATCTTAGATGATTTGTAATTTTTGAAAAGTGCATAACCAATGATAATCCCAAAGAAAAAGGGGACCGATAGCGTTAATTCAAGGTAAACAAATCGATTAAAATTAAATAAATTAGCGTTAATGGCTAGATAATAGGCTAAAGGGAAAGCGATAATTCCAGCGCAGATAGATATAAGTAATAAATTTTTAAGTTTAATTAAATTAGCTTGTTGGTTTTTTTTTGATTGTCTTTGGTGAAACTTAAAATATTTAAAGCATAAATACAATAGCCCCAATAAAGAACCCAGATGCTGCAAGATTTTGTATATCGTAATTTCTTGGCGGTCCGTCATGTTGATCAAGCCAAATTGCAACAAAGGTAGATTTCTTACTGCGGCTCCTGACTCATGAGTAAAGGAATCCCAAACGATATGCGTCGCGGCACCGATAAATAAGGAAAACAGTAAGGTAATAAAATAGCGTTTATCCCATTGGTTATTTTTTTCAATTGGAAAAGGAATAACCTGCTTCAATGGTGTCGCTAGCAGGTATATTCCAATATAAATGATTAAACAGACTGGAAGCCCAGTATAAAACCAGCCAATAAAATAATGGGCTGTCGTCGCGGTATGATATAAACCAAATGAATACAGTAAATCTGGACTTAAGCTCCCCATGATCAGCGCGGGTAAATTTAAAAAACGTCCCCATTTTGATTGTTTCAATGGAAATACAACGGCTGGGTGTGAAAAAGTCCAAGGCATAAAAACGCTCAAAATAATCTATTGTTGAAGAATAGCTTGCGTTAAAAAACACCATAAATCTATACGAGAAGTCGGAAAAACAATGTGTGGTTAATTAACCTAAATGACACGCAACACGCGACTTTGATGGCGACTGAGCGTAGCTAAAGATAACCGCTATCATTACAAGCCCCCCACCACCTATAGCAACAAAGTAGCTAGTATAAATATCAAAACTATCAATAACTTTCCCTGACAATATTGCACCTAAAGCAACGCCAATATTTAACCCCGCCAATAGCCACGTCATTCCTTCTGTTAACCTATTTTCAGGCACAATACTTTCAACTAATGACATAGCGATAATCATCGTTGGGGCAAAAAAGAGTCCTGAAATAAAGACCACTAAAGATAACGTCAAAATACTGTCCACTAATAACAGAGGAATTATTGATAAGAACGTCATTAATCCACTCATTAGCAATAAACGAGGTAATGGCGTTGTTAGTGTTAAAGCACCAAAAACCAACCCCGTAAAACAAGAGCCTATGGCATAAGCAGATAACACCATACTTGCGGCTGCAGGTTGATTTTGTAATTCCGCTAAACCTACACTTAAAATATCCACGGAACCAACAATAATACCTAAAGCTATCATTAGAATGATTAACAACTGCAAACTCGCAATTCCAAGAATGGATTTTTTCGCATGGAATGTGTCGTTTTGAGCTAATATTTTAGGCTCGGTACTGCGCTGAGCAACTAATAAAACCACCCCGCTAATGAGCAGAATTGCGGCAACTAGCAGCCCCGCTTGTGGAAACAATATGACAGTTAATCCAACAGATAGCGGTGGGCCCGTGATAAAAGTAACATCGTCGAACACGGTTTCTAACGAATAAGCCGTCTGTAAAATAGGCTGACCTTTATAAATAGCGGTCCAGCGAGCTCTGACCATTGCAGACATACTTGGCATAAATCCGGTTAGAAATGCACCAATAAATAAGCCGATATCAGGCAATAGTAACCATGTCGTGGTAATAATAGATACCACACCAACAATACTGATCAGCGTAACCATGGGTAGAATGCGAAACTGACCATATTTATCCACTAGGCGAGAAATTTGCGGTGATAATAATGCATAGGTTAATACAAATGTTGCCGATACCGCCCCTGCCAATGTATAACTCCCTTTTAACTGCGCTAACATAGTTATGATACCAATCCCCATCATGGGCAAAGCTAAGCGGGCAAGTAAGCCTGCAAGAGCAAAGCTTTTACTGCCCGGCGCCTTAAATATTTCTTGATAGCGACTTATCATTAATTTCTCCAGAAATAAGGATATAAATTATATATACGACATGTATGTATAAAAATGATATATTGATACGAGATGAATGTAAACAATTATACGTTATGTATGTAAGGGGTTTTATGGCACGACGAACGCAAGCCCAAATGGAAGAAACACGTGCAATTTTACTCACCACCGCACGTGATTACTTTAGCCGACTCGGATATGCAGAAACTTCAATGGATGATTTAACCGCGAGTGTTGAATTAACTCGCGGCGCACTCTATCACCACTTCGGCGATAAAAAAGGATTATTAACTGCCGTTGTTGAACAAATAGATGCAGAAATGTATGAACGATTGCACGCAATTACCCATGACTCAGACGATTTATGGCAAAGTTTCCGCCAACGCTGCCATGCTTACTTGGAAATGGCGCTAGAGTTGGAATACCAACAAATTGTCTTGCGTGATGCTAAAGCTATTTTAGGTGTGGCTATTAACAAATATCATGCTCAATGCATTGATTCTATTGAACAAATAATTGTTAGGTTAATCCAGCAGAACATTATTGATGATGTTAATACGCGAGCATTGGCTTCAATGCTCAATGGTGGTCTAGCAGAGGCAGCTTGTTGGATAGCACAAGAAAATAGTCAAGAAAGGCTCCAACAAAGCATTACGGTAATTGATTTATTGTTAAACGGATTATTATGTGACAAAAATTAAAGTAGTCTGCTCAGTCTATTAACCTGAGCAGACAAAAAGAGCGATATTAAAAATATATTAACTTAATGAAGTAAAAAAATTAATAAAATCATCAATGTCTTGCTGACTAGTAGACCAAGAGGTACAGAGGCGAACACAGGTTTTGCCCTGCTCTGGTTCACAGATTTTGTTCAATTCATATTTTACGAGTAACTTCTCGGTAAGCGGATTGGGTAAAATCACAAATACTTGGTTGGATTCTGTTGGCGCTAGCAGTTCATAGCCTTGTTTTTCAAGAAAATCAGATAACTGTAATGCGGTATCGTTGACATGTTTACCTAATTTGAAATACAGGTCATCTTCAAATAACGCTTTAAATTGAGCGGCAAGTAACCAACCTTTTGCCTGTAACCCACCACGTTGTTTAATACTAAAGCGAAAATCTGATTTTAATTTATCATTCAAAATGACTAAAACCTCACCGGTGAACGCCCCTATTTTGGTTCCGCCAATATAAAACATATCTGTTAATTCGGCGATATCTTCAATGGTGAGATCACTGAATTTAGACATCAAGCCCGAAGCTAAACGAGCACCATCTAAAAATAAAAATAGGCCATTATCATCACAGACTTTTCGTAGTGCGACTAATTCGCTTTTGCGGTAAACCGTGCCAATTTCAGTTGAATTGCTGACATAGACTAACTTTGGTTGAACTGTATGTTCGTCACCGTGCTCTGATAATACTTTTTTGATGTGCGCTGGCGTCAACTTGCCTGATTCAGACACTACCGTAACCACTTTATGCCCAGTGGCTTCGATAGCTCCCGTTTCATGGGTCGATATATGCCCTGAATCTACAGTAATAACCGCTTGGTGTGATCTCAAAATATGAGAAATCGCCGTTAAGTTGGTAATGGTGCCACCATTAAAGAAATGAATGTCCGCATTATTTTGGCCAATTCGACGCTTTACTTGTTCGGCAACCTCCGCACAAAGCGTATCTGTTCCATAATTCTTATAGCGTTTACCGACTAAACTATTAAGTTCTTGCATCACCGCAGGATGTGCTATTTCGTTATAATCATTGAGAAAACTATACATAAATATGACCTTCTATTGACCAAATTATACTTCAAGTTGCAGGATTGCTGGCTACCGGTAACTCGACGTATTTTAAGTATTGTATACCATTCAAATAGTACATTAGTTATATGTGTATCTTATTAATTATTCAATGTTATTTTTGGTCATTCACTAGATAAAAATAATAAAATCGCAATTTATTTATTAACAGGCAGTTAATAACCCGTTGTTGTATCAATATGAAAACATTAATTTTGGTCTACGGTAATAAGTAATGAAGAATCAAATATTGCTTTTGGTGATATAACAGTTTCATTGAAAGGAATATTTCGCCCATAGCGCTCAATCATTTTTAATTTTACTTCCTTTGAGTTTAACTCAAACTCTTTAAGCTTTTGCAATTTGCCCACTTTCAGATCAATACCATGGTAATAAATCTTCCAGACTAATTCAGAACAATAAATTTTATCATCAGACCAAGAAAAAGCTAAATCATAGGGCTTAGCTTTATATCGCATTGCCTGTTGATATAGCTTGTTTTTTTGCTCATTATTCAACGGTTTTTCAGTTCTTTTTATCACATATTTATTAGATATTCCCTGCTCAATCCAAGTTTGCAATGGGGTAAATTTAACAATATTAGATGCCTCGTAAACATAAGGTTTATTATTTTTAAATAAAATAATTCCCATATGGCTATAAGGTGAGTTTGTTGCTTTTTGAATAGCAAGACTTTGTGATGATTTTGATGTCTGAAAAATAATATCCCCTTGCTCTGGGGTAAAGCTATAACTAAAAGAAGCCCAAAAGATAAATATGAGTGTCGATAGCCTTACAATTCGCATCATTCGCTATTTTTCCGTTAATCAAAAATCAATAGGATTTAAAATTGATTATCTCACTTATCGATAACCGATCACTAAAAAGTGAATAAAACGGTTAATTTATAAGATAATGCCTGAATTAAATGGATAATTTTTTCAACGCCAGTTTTTTCTCAGACTGCTGACTGAGCCATACACTCACTAATATCACGACCATGCCTATAAATTGCAAAATGGTCAGTTGTTGACCTAACCACATCCAACCTAGAATAACCGCACTAACAGGACTTAAAAAGCCAAGAGAGGCTACCGAACTTGGACCTAATAAGGCTAATCCTCTAAACCAAAGTGCGTAAGTTAACGCACCACCAATAATCGTTAAATAAGCCAAACCAACCAGATTAATTGCTGTTAATGATGGTAAAGCAGGCTCAAACAATAAGGCAAACGGTAACAATATTGCGCCGCCAGCGGTTAATTGCCAAGATGTAAAGGTTAATGCAGTAACCGGGGGTTGCCAGCGGCGGCTAAGTACTGTCCCTGCTGCCATCGATAATGCCCCCGCAAGACCTGCGATAATACCAACGATATCAAGTGCTGCATTAGGTGTTAGCAGTAATATTGCAACGCCCATTATCCCCGCAAAAGAAGCAAAAATGGATAACATCGACAGCTGACTATTTAATAACCAACGGCTTAAAAATAGCACCACTAACGGTTGAACCGCCCCTACCGTCGCAGCAACTCCGCCGGGTAAACGATATGCCGCAATAAATAATAACCACCAAAAAAGTGAAAAGTTCAAAATACCCAAGATAATGACACGAACCCACCAAATACCTTGCGGTAATTGACGTAAGAAAATCAGTAAAAATAGTCCCGCAGGTAAAGCTCTTAGCGCAGCAAGCGTTAAGGGTAACCCCTTTGGTAACATTTCCGTTGTGATTAAATAAGTACTTCCCCACACAATCGGAGCAAGTGCAGTTAATAATAAAATAGCGTATCTATTCATGATATGACTCATTCAATTTATCTTGACGTCAAGATAGTTTTTAATTACCTTGACGTCAAGATAAATAATTGTCATTATTTATTCATGGATAGAATAGATAAAATCACTCAACAATGGGAACGTGAACGCCCTGACTTAGATATTAGCCCAATGGGGCTTATCGGACGTTTAGGTAATATTGCCCATCACCTTACTCGAGAAATGGAGAAGGTATTTGCCCAGTTTGACCTAAATCGTTCAAGTTTCGACGTGCTGGCTACCCTTCGGCGTTCAGGTTCACCTTATACATTAAGCCCTAGTGAAATGCTGGCGACGTTGATGGTGACATCAGGAACAATGACTAACCGTATCGACCAATTAGAAAAAGTAGGTTATGTAACCCGTCACGTTAACCCTGAAGATGGCCGTGGTTTTTTGGTGTCATTAACACCGGAAGGGTTAACCCTGATTGATCGAGTTATTGAAGCCCATACTCAAAATCAAGCTAGGCTTGTCGCGAATTTATCAAAAGAACAACAGCAGTCACTTAACCAACTGTTACGCACATTTTTAACTTCATTCGAGTCGTAGAAGTTTAGGGCACAAGCAATCATGCCCTTCTCTATTTTATTTATTTAATTCAAACGGTAATACGACCTGCATTCGTTCAAATCTATCGCATAAATAGACTAAACGTAGCAACCCCTCGGCACTTTGCTGTGTGGACAAAATGAAGCTTTCAACCTGATTAGCAAACCATTCCATGCCTAAATCTTGCGATACCTTAACAACATGCATTAAGTCTTGTTGTTGTATTTGTGAAAGAATCTGCCTTCCCGTGCAAGCTTGAGTTTCTAAAATCGCATAAATAGGTCTGGTGAGTTGCTGAGCCAGTGTGGACTCGGCAGAAAGAGTACGGCTTTTTTGCTGTTTTTTTGCCATATATTCCAAAATATGGTTAATAAAATTTGAATTTTTCTTTTTCCGAGGAATGGATTCAAAATCCAAATAGAATAGCGCTATTCCCTGATCTTTATGGATCCACAACGTTTTTGGAACAAGTTGAATTTGTTGTTGGTGATAAATAACCTGTGCCGATATCGCCACGACCGGCATTTTTTGTTGAGTTATAAAACGTAATTCTTCAATTTTATTATGCTCATTGCCTTCCCAATTCAAACGTAAAAAGGCTTTATTCTGATTTTTATCTGTCACTGCCCATAAGACACATTGTTCAGTTTCATTCCAATATAATTGTTCATAACTATCGATATGTAACAATATCGGCTCAAAAACATAATCATCCTGTAAATTGGATAAATAATCTGCCGCTTTTTGCCAATCCATATAGCCATATTCTGCTTGTATTTGTTGATATTCGGCTAGTGAGACTAATTTATTGGAATGACTAATCGCATAGCTTTCACCACTCGCCGCTAGTTTTCCCTCTTCAGATAAGCGAGGCGAATGCAACTCAAATGCGCTATGCATCAGATGATCTGCGGTTTGTTTCCAAATGGCTAACGTTTGCCAGACATTGATGCGATTAAACATCGGGTCTAATCGATTTGCTCTTGCTTGGGTACATTGGATAACACGTTTTTCTTGGTCATTCCAAAAACTCAATGTTGCACCAATAGCCCCACTTTGAGTCTGCCACCATTGCGCATCTATCGGTATGAGATTAAGCGAAATAGATTGATCTTCATATTGGCGTCTTATTAGACCTCTCAATCGAATAAGCTGGTTTTCATTGGCATAAGATAATTGGTATAAATAAGCAAAAATTTGTGCAATAAAACGTAAAACCTGCCCTTCATCCACAGTGAAATGTTTATCCGCCAACAGTTTTACTTGGTGGCTTAATTGTTTTAAATAATTGGCTAATCTTGGTAGCCCTTCTGCTCTAGCAGACATATTCAAAAGATGTAATTGCACCGCACTGCTTTGGCTTATATGAGATAACCCTTGGCGCAACATATCTTGAATAAAAACCTGTATGGTTCCAATAACCGCTTTATCGTCATCACTCAAGGTTTGCCTTGAATCTTGCACGGGTGCTAAATCATCAGGCCATTGCCATAACAGATTTTGTTGCTGAAATAATTTAGCCATGGCCGCTAAATGCAGTGCCTTTTTCTGTTTTTCGGGTAATGAAGATAAAATTCCTTGAAAGCCATTTCCACGCATGAAAATAATAGGTTCGTCAAAATTGGGTAGGAAAATTTTAAATTGTGCGCATTGGTCGTCTGTTTGTAATTGATTATTATCCCATTCATAAAGGATACGCACCGCTAGCCTACAATCCGCTTTAGTCGTTTGTTTAATGAGTAATTCAGGGTTTAGGGCTAATAATTCAGGCAATAATGACTCAGGCTCTTCAGGAATGAGACTGCCACTATTTTGAGAGGCTATTTCTGTCTGCTTATTTTCTTGTAACCATAAAATAGCGGCTAAAATATGTTTACAGCATCCCACTGCAACACAATCACATGTTGCCCTTTGAACCCCTTGTTCATCAAGTTTGACTTGTTGGCCATCGCTGTTGAATAAGCCATGTTCAATATCAATAAGTACTACTTTGTCATTTTCTATATCTTTACGTGCTCGCCTTAATAGCCCAACATTAGCAAAGACAGCTAAGGCATCATCATCGTAGTGAAAATAGACCGTTCTCCAACTCATTGCATCACCTCCGCCAACCACTGGGCGAAATGTTCGGGGGTCAATGCGGCAACATGCATTCCCCTATCGGCCAGTTTTTGGGCAATCTCGGCATCATAAATAGGTAATGCTTCGTCATCGAGCGCCGCTAAGCCAAGTAATTTAACCTGTTGGCTGTTTAAACGCTGTGTACAATTGAGCAAATTATTTAATGCACCACCTTCTTCAAAGTCACTAATTAATGAAATAACTGTACGCTTTGGGTTTTGAATTAAACTTTCGCAATATTGCATCGCTTTCGCAATATCAGTACCGCCGCCAAGTTGAACAGTCATTAACACTTCGACGGGATCATGGGCTAGGTGGCTAAGGTCAACAACTTGAGTATCAAAAATCACTAATGAAACTTTTACGGTTGGAAGCGCAGCCAGAATGCTGGCGCAAACGGCAGCATACATAATTGAACTTGCCATTGAGCCACTTTGGTCAACACACAAAATAACATCCCAAGGTAAGTGTTGTTGTTGCCGAGAATTAAAATACGGTGTTTTGATCACTAAACGCTGATTATGCTTATCGTAATTTTTGAGATTGGCTGCAATGGTGGCTCGCCAATCAAAATTGCGACTATTTGGTAATAATGAGCGTCTAAAACGATTACGTCGCCCTGTTAGTGCATGCTTAAACTGGTTTCGCATTTGGCTTAAAATATCATCGACAACTTTACGAATAATATTTTTTACTGCATCACGGGTATCCTCACTCATTTTACCTCGTAGGCTTAACAATGATTTAGCTAAGGCTTTGGTCGGTTCCATCTCATTGAGTGCTTTAGGATCTTTTAAAAGCTCACTAATTTCATAACGTTCTAGCGCCTGAGATTGCATCCGCTCAAATGTACTATTTGGAAATAGCTTGCGAGCTTGATTTAACCAATTTACCGCCGTTAATTGTGATGCATCTAATGAGCCATGACGGCCATTTTCTTGACGTAAACCACGACGCTGGTATTCACGTCGATATAAAAAATCAAGAGAACGTTCTATTTTTAGCTCATTTGCATCAAATTTGGCTTGTCCCAATGCATCATCCGCATATTGGCCTAATATAAGTCGCCAGCGTTTTGCTAGTTGGATCTGCTCAATGGTTAGCGCTTGATTTTCAGATTTATTTTTGCTCATTAACCCTGACTCCCAATCGCATTATCAAACCAGCCTTGTAAACCTTGTTCTGCTAACTGCTGTTGTATTTTTTGTTCCAATTGAATGGCCTGTAGCATCTGGTTTTGATTAAATTCAGTTTGATGCAGCGTTAGGCTTTGCGTATCAATCGCTAAATGATTTGCAATAAATTGCGCCATTTGTGCATTTTGCTTTGGCGTTAACTGACTAAAAGCGAAGCGTAGATCCGGTAGAACCTGGATAAAACGGTTATCATCCCATTGACTAAGAAGTTGATTTAATAACTCAATGAGCAATGGCATACGGGTTACTAATTCCGGCGCTGTACGCATTACACCAATAAAATAACCAATGGCAATTTCAGGATCACTCCCCGCACTAAACGCACGCTTAATTTCCTTAATCAATACGGATTCATCAATCTTTCCACCTAAATATCGCAATGTATCAACTGCGCCTTTAAGTAACGGTACATGATTGAGTTGCCCATCTAATCGAGATAATTGGTGATAAAAATCTGTTGAGTAATCAATATTATTCAGTTCAGGCATAAACATGATTAACTCACGACATGAAAGTAATGAATTAAAGTGTTGCTGTTGCTGCTGTTCATCCCCCTGCGATATTTGATCAAAATTATAAAATATTTGCTGAAGCACATTATCTAAACGCTGCTCTATGGCAAAATTTTCATCAATATCAAAAAAGTGGCGACCTCGCCATAAATGAACCAATCTATGTCCACAAGAGATAAGCGATTCAAAATTTGTATCTTGTTGGATATAACGGTCAAGCAGATGAAATAAAGTCGGAATTCGTTGGTGTAAACCAATCAGTGCAGCCTGCATTAATAAAGAAACCGCATTTTGACTAGAACGGCTTACCCCCTGTTCTTCGAGTTGTTTTTCCATCTCAAACACGCGATTAAGTGCGATAGCTTTAAGCTGAGTTCCTTTTTCGGATAACGCAATTAATTCCCCTTCAACATTCGGCGTCCAAGCATATCGCCACTCTTCGAATAAGAGATCCATCTGATTACCCGATAGAAAATTAGGGCCTGAAATATGTTTAGCAAAATGAATGTCGAGGAAGGATAATAAGTGTAAAAAACGGCTACGCATACGATGCTGGCGGTTACGGTAGACATCCAACCGACTCACTTTACTCAAGGTATCTTCTAATTTAAAACGAAAGCCCTTCGCCATGGCGTAAGTTTCAGCCACTAATGGGGGTGTAACGGTATCTTTAGGTATCTGCCCAAGGGTAAATCCTGAAAAACAGGTTTTAATTTCATGCCATAATTCATTTTGACTTTCGTCTAAACTGCCTTTGATAAAAGCACTTTGTAATCCATCAAGTAAATCATACCGCCCAGGCCCAGTATGCCCTCGAAATACGGCTAATCTTAAACTTTGCTCTGCAGCAAGTTTTACCGATAAAAACCCGGGCGCTGCATCAAATTGTTTTTCTCTCAATACTTCGGCAACTTTGGATAAATAATTGATACCCAATTGATTTCGATAAACTTGTGTTGGCTTAACGAGATTGTTAGCAAGATCTTCCCGTTGTTGTAATAGCGTATTCCAAACCTGTTGATAAAATGCAGGTGATGGCATACCGGATGCATAACCATTTAACGCATCTAATCGGTCATAACTATAACGGATCAGCCAAGCATTATCTTTTTCGCTTAATTTTTGCTTATGGCTAAACTGTTGTTTTTCTTTATCGGTTAAATCAAAAGCAGACGTAATATTACTCGCTAGCCCTTCAATCAATGCTAGGGTATGAAAACCGCCAGTAACAACAACAATTTTGGCGTCAGGTTCCTGCGCTTTTATCGTTTGAATATGCCCTTGCATATGCCTTTCACGTTGAATAGAACCTTCAGATTCAAGTACTTCTGGCTCATAATCAAGACGTGCTAATGCGCACCAAATAAAACTATCTTGAAAAAATGACTGCCAATCAATTAACGATTCAATAGTGCGTAATTCAAACAAATGTTCCCATAATTCATCGTGATCGCGGCAACCACATTTTTTAGCTAATTGTTCGATAAACAAACTATGTGCTAAATAACGCTCTTTCTGTAAGCTTTGACTTTCATGATCGCCATCTATTTCAACTTGGGCTGCCCAAGGTAAATCGATAAAGCGTAACTTGGCCTTATATTGATGCCCTATCTGTAACGCTTGCCACTCAGGTGAATATTCACAAAATGGAAAATAAGCTGAACGAGTGACAGCGTCACGTTTATCACTGTCTGATGGGCTTTCTTTTTGCTCAGTTTGCGCCATAATCGCGATTGGCGGCTGCGTTTCCTTATCAAGTAATCCCGAAATAAGGGGATTGAAGCTGTCTGGGCCTTCAATGAGTACATAGTCAGGCTGTATCTGTTCAATCAGCGATAATACACTGTAAGCACATGCAGGGCTGTGATGGCGTATTGGTGCAAAATACAGTTGCTGAGACTCTAACAGGTGCCATTGTGTTAATGCCCTTTCAAGTCGTTCAGGTAGAGGTATTGATGGCAAGCTCACCGATTATATTTCCTAGGGCTGTTGATCTTTACTGATTATTGGCAAGGTAGACCCTCACCAATATCATTTTCACACGTTATTGCCAGAATGCACGAGAAGCCTCAAAAAAGGCTTTCCACTCTTTGCTCTGTTTTGCCCTTTCACGAGCAACATTATCAATGTAATAACGCATTCTTTTGATATCATCAGCATTGTCTTTAAGCACAACGCCAATCAACTGACGTGCGACAGCTCCTGCATCAAGGATCCCATCGCCAAGATAATGTGCTTCAAGTGCGCATGCATAAGCTATGTTCACCGCTTCTGCTGTCGACATTACTGCGTCAGGGGTTTTGATATTGCCACCATCCCGAGTATTGCCTGAGCGAAGCTCTTGAAATGTCGTGACTAAAAGCTCAATCACATTTTCAGGAATAGTAATATGGCTGTTAAGTTCGCCCAATTCAGCGTTAAGCTGTTTATTAATTAGCTCAATTTCAAATGCTGGATCTTGAATCGGCTTAACGGTTTCAAAGTTGAAACGACGTTTAAGTGCTGATGACATTTCATGTACACCACGATCACGTAAGTTGGCAGTGCCAATCAAATTAAAGCCCTGCTTAGCACTAATGCGAGCATTGTCTTTCATTTCAGGGATCATCATTTGTTTTTCAGACATTAGGCTCACTAACACATCCTGAATTTCAGGTGGGCAACGCGTAATTTCTTCAAAACGGACTATTTTTCCTTCCTGCATCCCTTGATAAAGAGGCGAACTGACTAAGGCTTTTTCTGTCGGACCTTCTGCAAGTAATAATGCATAATTCCATGAGTACTTTATGTGATCTTCCGTTGTTCCTGCCGTACCTTGAATAGTCAGCCCCGAATCCCCGCTAATTGCAGCGGCTAATAATTCTGAAAGCATTGATTTGGCCGTACCCGGCTCACCCACTAACATCAACCCTTGTTTGCCAAGCAATGTAACGATAGCTCTATCGACTAAGGCATCATCACCAAAAAATTTAGGGGTAATCTGTAATGCCTCATCCCCAATAATAAATTGCCTAACTGCACGAGGGGAACGCAACCATCCTTTTGGTTTTGGGTTGTTTTTATCGGCTTGTGTCAAGCGTTCTAATTCATCAGCAAAGCGAATTTCTGCGCTTTCACGCAGTATACCTTCCTGAGATTTTTGTTTATCGACCATTTCCATATCCTAAGTTAATACGCATTACCACGGTGTTTTCTTTTCCCATTCAGGATCAAAGCCAGCACAAGCATTCGCAACTTTTAAATAATCAGCGTAACTTTCCGCTAATAAAATAGGCGGAATATCTTTTAATTCGATATAACTTCTATTCCAAGTGCTTTGCTGGGATCCTTCGAAACTGAGTGTATATAGTACGGCGGGAATATTTTCTTCTGGCACATAACTGCCACTGAATTCGATGTAAACATAAAAGTCTAAGCTAGAGAAATGTTTATAATAATGACTAAAACTTCCACCGTCTTCAGCTTGTCCGCGCTGATAACCCATTTTGGTTAAAACGCTTCTTAAGGTGAAGGTATCTGTTAGCCAACCTTTGCGATCGTCGATTTCAGTCAGCATTAGCGCTAAATCAGGGATGTTATGCTCCATTTGTGAAAACAAAAATTTTATTTTGTAATCTTTAAAATGCGCAATCCATGCTTGGCTTTCCACCGGTGAAACTAACGCCGAATGAGCAAGTTTAATCGATGAATCAACACTGAGCGTGATTTCATCATCATCTAGGTTTAACAAACAACCGTCATCGGAAGGTCGGAATATATTAATAACTTTATCATCTTTTACTTCCATCCAAACTAATCGTTCAATTAAGCAACGCATAATTGGGTGAGCTTGAATATATTCTTGCCAGTCAGCAGTTGTCCAAAGACGCTCTGCGCACATGGCTTCATAAAGGCGAGCGGTTTGTAATTCGATAACTTGTTTCAGCTCTTTCTTACTTGAGGTGAGCAATTTTTTAGATTCTTTAATTTGTTCTTCATTATCTGTTTTACGGGCGGCAGGTAATGCTTTGATTTCTTTACCTTCCGGATTAAATAAAACTAACTTTTGCTGCGCATCCAACTTCGCAGTAAAGGTTCTTTCGCCATATTCCAGCACCAATGTACCGGTTTCATCCATACCTGCGGTTGGAATAGTACGGTCTGCTAGCTCATCTGAACTCCAACCATTTCGTTGAGCAATTTGAGTGACTAATCCACGCGCTTTTTCTTGCACGGATGCGGTACGATAACGGCGAGATAACGACAGCAGTAATTGGATAATTAAGGGGTCATTGCTTGTTGCTATCGCATCAATCATCGCTTCAATTTGGGCACGACGTTGGTAGTGATCACGCATATAATTACGCATTGCGCTTACGGCAATGTGCCCTTCGATGCCACAAATTAGTGCTAACATTCCTTTATCGCTGATTGCTGAACCTAAATAACGACGCAAAACTTCATTTTTAATCTCGTTAATAGTCTGCTCAAGCGTATAATTTTCATATTGTGCATAATATTCAGGCCAGCGTTTTAAACTATTTTGGTAGTTCACTAATCGCTGTGGTGCATTTTTTTCCGCTTCTGCCATTGCCTCTTCAAGTGATGGGCCGGCAGTATCTTGGGAAATAAAACTATTCAAAATGAAGCTGCCTAAATTTCTTTGGCTTTCTAGCGAAAGCAAACTTACATAACGCTGTAATAAACCATTTCCCGCAGGCATTTTTAATTTAACCGCAAGTACTATCCACCAGCGGATAATATCCGCATCTACTGGTTTTTTATTCTGCCATGTCAACGTTGGAATCGTGTCTAAATTAAGCCAAGCCATACTGGTAGGCGCTTTCGCTTTTAACCCCTTTTGTGCTTCAGTTAAAAGTACTTTTGGGGAAAGGTAAGCAGAAATATCTTCACCAAGCTGTTCCAATGCAGTTAATAATGCAGCACGAACAACTTCTCTTTTTTCTTTTATCAATAAAGCGTATAGCGGCTTTAATGATTCCGGGTGCTTAAGGCGCACCAGCCATTCTATCGCAGTGACACGAATTTCTTGTTTACCAGAATCTAACCCTTCAGCCGCATTAAGATGAATATTAGGTAGCGTTTCAAGTAGTTTTTGTGCACTCAGACGATGTGTCTTATTTTCCCCTAAAGCCAATTCCATAATACGCGGAATAAAGCGCGCCGGAATTGACGGTAACATTGCTAATACTTCGATAGCATTGGTTGCGTCATATTCCTGATATGAGTTTTGGACTTGCTGTTGAGGAATTAAACCTAATGCTTCGGCTAAGTAGTCCGGATTTTGCACAAAGAAAGGCCATATTTGCTCTTGATTTGGAAATAAACGCAAACCATCCGCATATGAACGTAAGCAAAAATCCGCAACCAACCGTTTCGGTTCTTTAAAATAACAGTGAGTTAATGCATCTTCAAGTTGGCGTAATTCCAATTGAGCCATAATTCGCGCAGGCACTTCACGAATAAGCTGATAATGAGACAAATGTTCAACATGACGGCGGTTATTGCTCATTAAGCGTAGTGCATGAAATAAAGTGAAATCTGGTAGATTGGTAATGCGCTCTTTGTATTTAGCGACATTATATTCGTCTTGAGTGATTATCTCTTTCCCAGAATTAAGCTTATTAAGGATCTTCCGGCAATCTTTCTCATTGAGCTTTTTAAATTCTTTATAATGTCGTTGCGACCAATTATAGGTGTGCTTCTGATTTTTATTTTCTTCAACTTCTCGCTCGGCGTTTTCTTTTGCTTTTTGCAGCATTTCATTGAAGTTATTCGCTAATATTTCTTCCGCACTTTGAGGTAGAGGCGTATCGTCAAGTCCAATAAAAGGCGGCAGCTCAGCGTCTTTAATTTCACTTGCCGTATCCATAACTTCAAATCGAGAAATGGCACTCTCTATACTTTTTAATACCGTTTTATTTGTTTCAACTTTTAAAGCTGCTTCAAGTATTTCCCTATCTTTTCCTATTCGAGCAAATAAATCAGCGGCTTGTGTGCGCTGTTTCGGTGTACCTTCAAGTAAAACTTGTGTTAAATATTTTTTTACTGACTCCGTTGGCAAAATAGCCATAATCGGTTCAGCCGCTGAACGTACAGTTTTTAGTGAGCTAGTTGCAAATAACACTAAAATATCTGCGAATGCGGTATACAATTCTTCATCGTTTTTCAAGTTATTCAGCAACTGGATTTGCCCTGCCGCCGATAAATTTTTAATTAATGTTTGTTTAATGAAATCCTGCTCAGCGAGTAAATAATCTTTCAATCCAGAAATAGCAAAGAAACGATTAAGATTATCGTAATGGTAATCAGATAAATTTTGCCTGTCGAAAATAGCATATAAAATTGTATTGGCAGGCTTATCGGTCTCTTGTTCAACAATTTGCGCAAGTAAATCAAAATTCCAATGATTACGATGTTCTAATTTAGTATCTCGAGTATTATCAAATGTTTTTGCGAATGCATCACCAAGTAAGTAAATCACCCATGACGGCAATTCTTGGGTAAAGACTTTAATATTAATATCTTGGCATGCTGCTGCCATCACTTTGGCAAATCTCGCGATTTGAGATGCAGTTATTTCTTCACCTACTTTTGAATACAATTTATGCCGTGCATTCATCCCTTGACGGATCACTTTGGTATAGGGGTTAGTATCAATACCATTACTTCCCCACCACCAATCTATCGTCCCCGGCTTATCCAGCAATTGAGCCGCTTTTTCATTATCTAATTGGCTCAGTTTTACCAGTATTTCCGGTGATTTCCCTGCTAATACATACTCCAATATCTCTTTAGGCAGCTTTTCATCAAATACAGAAAAAGGTAAAAGCGCTTCTTGAAGATATTTCTCCGCAACTTTAGATTCTTTTTTCCCAAAAATAGACAGCAAATTAAACATAATTTTAGCCATGACAGATCCCTGAATGTAGTTATATAACAACTTCTTACCATTTCTTTTTTATCGTCACAATTTGATTATTCTTAATCGAATTTTTTTAAGAAAGTCCTATTAATGTGTATTCAGATTTTAATTCTGATTATTCAAATCAACCTTATAAATACGGTTTTAATAAACCTTATTTTTGGTTAATAAATTTTAATTTCAGCATTTTATTTTTTTATTATTGGAAGGAGAACATTACAATTAACACCATTTTTTAACTGAATTGACTGATTGAATTTTTAGTCTTTTAGATTGGTATTATTCTGCTTTACTTATTTTCAGTACTTAAAAAAACGTTGACTAAACATATAGTCTAGTATTAGATTAAAAGTCTAATCGATAAGCAATTGGAGTAACTATGCCTAAATCTATTCTGTACCTTAATGCACCAGGACTTATCCCACCAAAGGGACATTACTCTCATTGTGTCACTGCAAATGGATTTGTCTTTATTTCAGGACAACTCCCTGTTGATCATGAAGGTAATCCAAGAGTTGATCTGCCCTTTCAGCAACAAGCGGAACTGGTACTTGAAAACGTTACCGCATGCTTAGATGCTGCTGGTATTGCCAAAAAACACTTAGTCCAGGTCCGTGTTTATATTTTAAATATGGATAATTGGAATAGTTTTAATCAGGTTTATGCACAATGGATTGGCGAATATCGTCCTGCTCGCGCTGTTGCAGGCGTTTCCGAACTTCATTTTGGTGCCGAACTTGAAATAGAAGTTACGGCTGTTTCAGCCTAAAGTTCCCTATTCTTTTTTGAGGTAATCAATGACAATTTTAACTTTACCCACTTATCAAGATATTCAAGCAGCGGCTAAGCGTATCGCTGGTTTAGCAAATAGAACACCGGTTATGACGTCGAGAACCGCCAATGAGGAATTTGGTGCTGAATTATTTTTTAAATGCGAAAACTTTCAACGAATGGGTGCATTTAAATTCAGAGGAGCATTAAACGCACTTGCACAATTTACGCCTGAGCAGAAAAAAGCAGGCGTCATTGCATTTTCCTCGGGGAATCATGCCCAAGGAATTGCACTTGCTGCACAAATTCTGAATATTCCTGCTACTATTTTGATGCCACTCGACGCACCGGAAGTAAAAGTTGCAGCAACAAAAGGTTATGGCGCAAATGTCATTACATTTGATCGTTACACTCAAGATAGAGAACAACTTTGCCAAGAACTCGCGCAGAAGCATGGATATACGCTGATCCCTCCATTCGATCATCCCCATATTATTGCAGGCCAAGGAACAGCTGCAAAAGAACTGATTGAAGAAGTTGGTGAACTTGATGCATTGTTTGTTTGCTTGGGGGGTGGCGGGTTATTATCAGGCTGTGCATTAGCAACTCGAGCATTATCCCCTAATTGCATGATATATGGTGTCGAACCCGAAGCCGGAAATGATGCACAACAGTCATTCCGCTCAGGAAAAATTGTGCATATTAATACACCGAAAACCATTGCTGATGGCGCACAAACTCAGCATCTCGGCCAATATACTTTTGCGATTATTCAGAAAAATGTTGATGATATTTTGACGGTCACTGATGAGCAACTTATTGATCGAATGAAATTTTATGCTGAGCGTATGAAGATAGTTGTTGAACCAACAGGTTGTCTTTCTTTCGCCGCAGCGTTGGCTCAAAAAGACAAATTAAAAGGTAAACGTGTTGGCATTATTGTCAGCGGAGGCAATGTTGATATTCAACATTTTGCGCAGTTAATATCTCGACCATAATGAATAAACTCACTGCTGTTTAACCTTAAAACACTCAGTGAGCTTTGCCTATGAGCCATAATAAAAATAGGTTAAAATTGCACAAAGCGAGCGATAAAACGGGGTTATTAATGTCAGTTTCAAAAGAAAATACACTACTTGCACAAATAGATACTATTGCTAAAGGGCTCAGTGAAACTTTAGCGCCATTTTGTGAGGTGGTAGTTCATGATCTTAAGAACCCCAAACATTCGATTTTATCTATTCATAATAACTTATCGGGTAGAAAAATTGGTGAGTCAACAACTGAGCTTGGATTAGCAAGAATTGATTCTGCAGATTTTCCGAGCATCATTTCAAATTACACCAATCAATTCTCTGATGGCCGCCCGGTAAAAAGTACATCTATTGGTATTAAAGATGACAATGGAAATTATGTTGCTGCACTTTGTTTAAATTTAGATATGACTTTATTTAGAGGCATGCAAAGCATGCTATCTCAATTTACCGAGGTCGGTACGAGCCCTATAAAAGAACATATAGAACCCAATGGGTCTGAAGCGATCCGTTTACGCATTGATCAATTCGCCGCTACCCTTGCCGCGACGCCACGAACATTAAAAGCAAGTGATAGAAAAACATTGATTGAGACCCTTCGAAATGAAGGATTATTAGATGTTAAAAAATCGATGGAAACAATTGCGCAGCACCTAGGTGTTTCTCGAGCGTCAGTTTATCTTTATGCCAAAAAAGAAAGTTAGTCTCATTAGCTTAAAAACGCCAAATAGCCTTTCCTTGCCAACATTCATCAAATAGTGATAAAAACATTCTAACTTTGGGGGGCAAATAACGTTTGGTAGGATAAAGCGCTAAAATCGGTAATTCAGGCGTTGAATAATTTGTCAATATAGGTACTAAGTGACCTTTAGCGATACTCTCGCCAACTAAAAACTCCCCCAATTGGCATATTCCTTGACCATCAAGTGCGGCATTAAGTATTGCTTCTGTATCGCTAAGCACTAAGCGCCCTTTAGCCCTATATAATTGCTGTCGTTGATCTACTCTGAATTGCCAAGGGACCATATTACCTCGATGCCGAAAAATAAGGGCTTTATGACTATCTAACTCACTTATGTTTTGTGGGATATTATATTTTTCGAGATATCTTACAGAAGCGCAGGTTATGAGCCGATGAGGCGCCAGTACCTTTCGGACTAATCGATTATCATCATTCCCTCCAATTCTAATTGCAACATCAAAACCTTCGCTGACAATGTCACAATAATCATCGGAAAAATCCACATCTACCTCAACATCAGACCAGCGTTGAAGATATTCTTGAACTAAGGGCATAATAAAGCGTCGTCCAAAAACAACTGGCACTGTAATACGCAGTAATCCTCTTGGTTTTATTTGCCCCTGGCTCAACGTATTTTCAATACTTTCAATTTCTAGCAGTATTCTTAAGGCTGCTTCATAAACAACTTGCCCTTCATCACTTAAACGGATGCTACGCGTAGTACGATGCAATAAACGAGCTTGAAGCCGACTCTCTAAGCGTGTAATACATTTTCCAACAGCTGAACGTGATATTTTCAATCTTTCAGATGAACGCGTAAAACTACCTGTTTCGACTACATCAGCAAGCACTTTCAAGTCAAACATGTTCTCTATAGCGAGAAGTGCAATATTAGACACGATTTATCCCCAATGATGCGACTAATGATGTATTTATCAATAATATTGTCCCATATATGATCCATACACAAGCTGAATTTCATTTGGAACATATATGTTATTAAATTTATCTATAAAAGTATCGACAACAGATAGACAACAATTTTGGGGCGCTGTTTTCACCATAACATTAGCGACCTTTATCGTCGTGACAACAGAAATGCTCCCTATTGGATTAATAACACCAATAGCATCACAATTTTTAGTCTCTAAAAGTGCCGTTGGATTATTAATGACTCTTCCCGCCATTACTGCGGCATTAAGTGCGCCTTTAATCATTTTATTTACTCGCTCCTTGAATAGAAAAATACTACTACTTTTTGCCGCTATCTTACTGATGATTTGTAATTTAATTGCGGCATCTACACCTCATTTCAATATCCTATTAATTAGTCGAATTTTTGTAGGAATATGCATTGGAATAATATGGGCGATTGCCGGTGGTATTGCATCTCGATTAGTTAAACCAAGTCGAATTAATATTGCAACCTCATTAATATTTGGTGGTGTTGCTGCAGCGTCTGTGATTGGCGTTCCATTGGGTGTTATGGTTAGCGAATGGCTCGGCTGGCGTAGTGCTTTTTTAGTCATGAGTGGGCTATCTTTTATATTAATTCTATTAATGTCCGTATTTTTACCTTCACTGCCTGTACTCTCAACACCAACGATAAAAGTATTTATTACTCAAATTAAGCGGCCAATTATATCAATTGGATTGCTTATTACTTTCCTTCTCGTCTCCGGGCACTTTGTTGCATTTACTTATGTACAGCCTTTATTGTCCACCATCCATATTTCTGGTGAGCAACTTGGCGCTATACTATTACTGTATGGATTAGCTGGGATCTTGGGCAATTTTATCTTTGGTATTAGCTCAGGTAAGCGCCTCACATTAACGCTATTGATTATTACTCTTGGTATTTTATTTACTCTATTCATCTTTAAGTTAATGCCACTAAATTTTTGGTTGAGTAGTATTAATATGATCTTATGGGGTTTCGCCTATGGTGGCGTGTCTGTGAGTCTCATGACATGGATGATAGTTCATAGTGCTAAAAATATAGAAATCACCAGCTCTCTCTATATTACTTTTTTCAATATGGGAATTGCTATTGGCTCAGCTCTAGGAAGTATTGCTGTATCATTTGATGGATTGAGTGCAAACTTATTGATCGCGATCTTGCTGATTTTAATGGTGCTAATCATTATTTTTATCAGTAAGATAATGATTAAAAATTAATTTTAATCAAATCAATATAAATCTAATTCGTTAATTTTAAATTAACGCCATATATGACAAAATTAGCAATGCTTACCCTTTTTTATTGCTAGCCTTTTGAATTCACTTATTGCGTAAATAGTGAAAATTTAAGAAAAATGGACTAAAAATGACAAATAAACCACAAATAACCCTTTTTTATGACACCTTTGGTATACCTGAAAACCCTGCAGTTGTTCTTATTCCCGGCCTAGGAGGACATAATATCAGTTGGGCTGAGGATTTTTGCCAACAAATTGCAAATGCAGGTTTTTATATCATCCGCGTTGATAACCGAGATGCGGGTTTATCAACACACTATGATGACTACCCAACTATTGATTTAGCTGAGCTTGCACAAAAAATGCAAAGCGGGGAAAGCATATCGTTCCCTTACACGCTATTTGATATGGCCGATGATGTCATTAATCTTCTTGATAAGTTATCCATTGAAAAAGCACATATTATTGGCCGTTCAATGGGCGGAATGATTTCTCAACTCATTGCGGCTAAATACCCAGAACAGGTAATAAGTTTATGCCCTATTATGTCATCAACAGGTAACCCTGCATTGCCACAGAGTGAACCTGATGTTATGCAAATGCTGATGAGCCCTGGCGCTAATCCAAAAGACAATTTAGACGGGTATTTAAGTGGTCAATTAGCCTTTTACCGCCGAATTAGCTCAACAAGCTGCGCATTTGCAGAAGAATATTACCGTGATTATATTTTAAAAGCCTTTGCCCGTAATTATTCACCTGAAGGGACAAAACGCCAAATTGTTGCAGTTGGTGTCACCGGTGATATGCGCCCTTATTTGAAAAGTATTACAGCACCCACTTTAGTTATTCATGGCTCGGTCGACCCACTATTTCCTTTAGCTGCCGGCCAAGATATTGCTAATAATATTCCTAATGCAAAAATTGATGTCGTTGACGGAATGGGCCATGAAACCCCTCCGGCACTGAATGCTGATATTGCGAATAAAATCATTATTCATTTATGTTCAGCAATGGCGTAATCTTAAAAATAAGTAATAACGCTATCCATACAATAGTAAAGAGCTAACCTCGTTTCAATATTAGCTCTTTACTGAATGGAAAAGGCTGTTATTGATTACAACCAACCCTGTTTTTTATGTTGCGCACAAATTGGGCATATCTTTGCGTCTGGTTCCCATGACAAAAAGGGTAAATTACAGCTGTGACATGACGAATCATAATACTGGTATGTAACCGGCTCACTATTTTTAGCCACATGAGCATGGACGTGAATAGATTTTGGAAAACAAACAACCTGACAACTCATACAACCAGTGCAACGTTTTTCATCTACACTAAATTGGTTATTTTCAATTTCAATTGCTTGCTCATCACAAACTTTCGCACAAGCTCCACATAAAATACAACTTGATGACTCTAACTCAATCTGAAACCAGCTATCTTCAGGATAAAACTGTTTTCTTGCATTTAATCCTGTTTTAACGCTACCTTTATTTAATGGTTTTTGATCTAGTTTTTGACGAAAAAGCATCATACGACGCCCACTATCAACCTCTAGTGGCTGAGTAATTAACAGTCGCCAGATAGGTTCTTGTAATGTTTTAAGTTTTAGATTTAAAGCCGCCAATGTTGGTAGCCATTTATCAACAAGAGGTTCCGCAATTTGTATACCTCGAATGCCATACTGCCTATGCCAAACAACCAACTCTTCTGCGTTTGCTAATGGCTCATCATGGCTTATAACTAGATAGTCATTCTGATAAGTGCGTTCATGGGGCACAATATTTTCAATTGCATCAACAGGGCAGGAAAATAAACAGTTACCGCATTGAAAACATAATTCATTATCAATTTTTGCATTCATGTGGGTAAATGAAACTGCATCTACAGGGCAGCTGGTAGCACAGTTATCGCAAATACTATTTTTTAGACGCTTTCTGACACACGAATCATTGATTAACGGCTCAGGAGGAAGATCTATATTCATAAAACGTCGCATAGTTCAACATCCCCGCTATTTGCCAAAATTAATTTCAAGTCACCAGCTAAGTATCTCAAAAAACAGTCTTATTCCGCAACCTGTGAATAATTATATTAACAGAAGCCACCCATTGCAAAGATGATTTAGGCTAAAGATATCATCATTAACCTCTTCTTATTTTTTCATCGAGTATATTGCGGCACATACCCTTGTTAATTTAACTTATAGTTAGATAATTACATATGGCATTAGTTTTATTAACTATCAATCATTGTTTTTTATTTAATTATTCTAATGCATAAGTTCAAATTCATTATTGATGCTGATTCAATGAAAGTAATTAGAACACCATTACCCTTCCTATAGTGAAAATAATTTATCATTAGCACTGTTTGCACAAAAAATTAAATAAGTGACAGACTGTATCACTCATTTATTTGAAAAATAATTTGGCCATATCATTAATAAATCAGGGGCTTATATTAAAAATTTTATTTTAAATGATAATGATTGTTAATTAAAAAACCATATTGCGATATGTTAATTTTTATATATTGAATGACACGTAAATATATAAATAAAATTTTATTGTCTATTTAAAAATTTCAAATTTAAAATAAAAATATATTTAATGTCAATATTTACACATCTAACAGTAGGTATTAACCCTCTGATTGATTGCAGTCAATATATGAATTATCAATACGTATAATTATATATATAACAATAACTATTAAGAGCAATGTCACTATGGCTAATAATTTAACAAAAGTACTGTCTTATAATCTCAGTCGGCGCGATTTAGTTAAAAACACCTCAAAAATAGGCGCAACGGTTGCTTTAACCAGTGCAATCCCCCTACCATTTTCAGCAGCAGCAACCACTGATGTAAAGAATCTTGAATCAGCAACAGCAATAGAACAAATTCAACACAGTGCCTGTTTAGTTAACTGTGGTAGTCGTTGCCCATTAAAAGTTATCGTTAAAGATGATGTTATTCAACGCATTGAACCTGAATCTGCAACCAACGAGTCTGTATTTGGACAACACCAAATTCGTCCTTGCTTACGAGGCCGTTCAAGTCGCTGGCGTGTCTATAGCCCTGATAGATTGAAATACCCTCTAAAAAGAGTTGGCAAACGAGGTGAAGGTAAATTTGAACGCATTACTTGGGATGAGGCCAATAAATATATTGCGGATGAATTGCAAAGAATAATAGCTAAGTATGGTAACGAATCTGTTTATTATAATTACCAATCTGGTGCTTATTATCATAACCAAGGCACCACGGCATGGAAACGCCTACTTAATTTAGCGGGAGGGTATTTACGTTATTATAACACTTACTCTACCGCGCAAATATCTGTCGCAACCCCCTACACTTACGGAGAATACACCGCCAGCCATTTCGACCAAGTTAGGCATTCAGATCTCGTCGTCTTTTTTGGTATGAATTTATCAGAAACTCGGATGTCAGGAGGCGGTCAAGTTGAAGAATTAAGGCGTGCACTTGAAGACTCTCAAGCTCAAGTGGTCATCATCGACCCTCGTTATACAGACTCTGTAGTGACTGAACATGCCGAATGGCTTCCAATACGTCCCACAACAGATGCTGCATTAGTTTCAGGAATTGCTTGGACATTAATTAATGAAAACTTAATTGATGAAGCGATGATCAACCAATATTGTGTTGGTTTTGACAATAGTACCCTTCCTTCTTCTGCGGCCTCAAACGCGAGTTATAAAGATTATATTTTAGGTACAGGCGAAGATAACGCAGAAAAAACACCTGAATGGGCCGAGTCAATAACCGGCATACCTGCGACACGAATTCGTCAATTAGCAAGACAAATCGCCAACGCAAAAGCCTGTTATATTGCTCAAGGTTGGGGACCTCAACGCCATGCGAATGGTGAACAGTCTGTTCGTGCCATCAATACACTACCCTTATTAACGGGTCACTTTGGCCTTGCTGGTACAAATACCGGTAACTGGCCATATGCCACTAAATACGGTGTGCCTAGTTTGCCTGATGGTGAAAACCCAGTAAAAACTGCCATCCCTTGCTATCTATGGACCGATGCAATCATTAATCCTGAAATCATTACCGATAAAACCCATGGTTTGCGTGGGAAAGAAAAACTGGATGTTGGGATTAAATGCATTGTTAACCAAGCGGGTAATACCCTTATTAATCAACATGGTGATATCAACCGCACCGCTAAAATTCTCGAAGATGAAAAACAGTGTGAATTTATATTGGTGATCGATAATCATATGACGGCAAGCGCTAAATTTGCAGATATCTTACTTCCTGAAACTAGCTACTTAGAAGCACAGGATTTAGTTGATAACTCATACGCTTCAGGCTCTAATCACTATATGATCGCAATGAAGCCCGTAGTCACACCGATGTGGGAAGTGCGCAGTACTTATGATATTTGTGCGGATATTGCAGATCATTTTGGCTTTAAAGAGGCTTATACAGAAGGGCGTAGCCAAAGCCAATGGATTGAAAAACATTATGGTGAAGTGAAAGCAAAACGCCCTTACCTACCTGATTGGTCAATTGCGCAAAATATGGGGATTGTTGATCAACAAAAAGCCACCGAACAACAAAGTATCGCTTTAGCTGAATTTCGCCAAAATCCAGCAGCCAACCCGTTGAAAACGCCTTCAGGTAAAGCTGAAATTTATTCCGAAGCCTTAGATACTTTATCCCGTACATGGATTTTACCGGAAGGCGACAAAATCACCGCATTACCTGAATTTTGCATTGCAAAAGAGTCTCACCTTGATACCGCCCTAAATGGCAAATATCCGCTACAACTCAGTGGATTCCACACTAAAGGGCATACGCATTCAACGTATTCAAATGTTCCTCAACTACAAGAAGCTGTTCCCGATGAAATCTGGATGAACCCAATTGATGCAAGTGAACGAGGGATCAGTAATGGCACTCTCGTGCACGTTTTCAATGACCGTGGTGTTGTCGAAATACCTTGTAAAGTGACCAACCGCATTATTCCGGGTGTTGTTGCTATGCCGGAAGGCGGTTGGACCAAAAAAGATGAAAATGGTGTTGATGTCGGAGGTTGTATTAATACGCTCACCTCACACAACTTATCGCCGCTCGCAAAAGGCAATCCACAGCACACCAATCTTGTCGAAGTTCGCAAGGCTTAAGGAGTAGAACACTATGACACAGTACGGATTTTATGTAGATTCATCACGCTGCTCTGGTTGTAAAACTTGCCAAGTGAGCTGTAAAGATAAGAATGAACTTGATGTAGGCCCTAAATTTCGCCGCGTATATGAATATGGTGGCGGTAGTTGGGTTAAATCAGGTAATGGTTGGCTAAATAATACCTATACCTATTATCTGTCAATCGCATGTAACCATTGTGATGACCCAACTTGTGTTAAAGGTTGCCCAACGGGTGCGATGCATAAACGTGAACAAGACGGTTTAGTGGTTGTTAATCAAGATATTTGTGTAGGCTGCCGTTATTGCGAGCTACGTTGCCCCTATGGAGCTCCACAGTTTGACGAGAAAAAACAGCTTATGACGAAATGTGATGGCTGCTTTGATCGCGTTGAAAAAGGGTTGCAACCAACTTGTGTTGAATCTTGCCCTCAACGCGCTTTAGATTTCGGCCCTATTGATGAACTTCGTCAGCGTTATGGCTCAGAAAATGCCATAGCCCCACTACCAGACCCAAGCCTCACTCGACCCAATCTTATTGTTAAACCGCATCCATCTGCTCGACCAACGGGTGACAAAGAGGGTGCAGTGATGAACCCTAAGGAGATTTAAATTATGCATGAATTACCATTAGTCTTCTTTACGGTTCTTGGACAAAGTGCCGTTGGTGCCTTTATTCTTCTTTTATTATTTTCGCCTTACAACGGAAAACAACTCGGAGGGCGCTTATTTACGACCCTTTGTTTATTTGGTATCGGCCTGATTATCGGTGTATTCCATATGGGGCAATTATTACGTGCCATAAATTTATTATTTGGCGTCGGACGTTCTCCAATGAGTAATGAAATTGCCCTCTCCGCTTTATTTGGCGCTTTCGGTGCCATTTCCGCGCTTGGCTTACTCAGCGGTAAAGGAAGCGCTCAGTTATTTAAGATCTTCGGATGGATTGCGGCTCTTATGGGGATCGGCTTTGTGGCGGCTATCCCGGCGGTTTATCAACTCGATACCGTCGCAGGCTGGAAAACCGAATATACTTGGGTCGTTATGTTGTTGACCGTATTCACTGGCGGCGGATTAATTGCGGCAGCACTCGGCGCAGGAAGAAAAGCATTATGGATAGCGGTCATCGGAATAGTTGCAAGCTTATTGATCCGCCCAAGCTATTTAGCGGTACTTTGGCGAGCTGACAATGTGTTGACCTCAGAGCAAACGTTGTGGTTTGGCTTTCAATTAATCCTCATGCTTGCAGCCTTGCTCGTTGCATTATTTGTTTTATTCAAACGACTTCCTCGTAATTGGGTATACGCATCCGCTGCCTCGATTATTGTTGCGGAATTACTCGGCCGCGTCGCCTTTTATAACATGTGGGCAATGACAATGTAGTCTTTAAATCACTTGATAATAAACACGAAAACGCCATTACAGTTAATGGTGTTTTTTCTTATTAACTCAGCGAGATACGCAAGTGTTATCTTTTTTTTATAACCAGATCGCACGACATACAAGTACACTGACGAGCTTGATTATTCCATTTGTAAATCAATTTATTCGCTATTATTCCCACAAATAGAACAATATGATAATTATCTTAAATTATTTAGCGTTATAATATCTACAGTAGCAATTATTGAATCTACAATATTTTCTATCTGCCACATTCTCCTTCCACATTAAAATAAGGCTTGTATATGAATAATTTCGAGTTCTACAATCCAACCCGTATCGTTTTTGGTGAAGGTAAAATCGCTGAATTAAACAGACTTATTCCAGAAAATGCCAAAGTTCTTATTCTTTTTGGTGGTGAAAGTGCTCGTAAATCAGGTACGTTAGATGAAGTTGAGCGCGCTCTTGGAAGTCGTAAAATTGGGCTTTTTGGTGGTATTGAAGCTAACCCTCGCTATGAAACTTTGGTTAAAGCCGTCGATAAAATTGAAAGTGAAGGATTTGATTTTTTACTTGCTGTAGGTGGTGGTTCTGTTATTGACGGTACTAAATTTGTTGCAGCAGCGGTTAATTATCCAGGCGATAGATGGGAAGTCGTTACCAGTGGTGGTTCAACTATTAATAAAGCACTTCCTTTCGGTACCGTACTCACTTTGCCTGCTACTGGCTCAGAAATGAATAAAGGCTCAGTGATCACACGTGAAGAGTTGCACTCTAAATTGGCATTTATGAGTGACAAGGTTTTCCCTAAATTTTCAATTTTAGATCCTGTGAAAACTTATACTCTGCCTCCTCGCCAAATCAGCAATGGTGTCGTAGATGCCTTCGTCCATATTATAGAACAATATTTAACCTATCCCGTTAATGCGAATGTACAAGATGTTTTTGCTGAGGGTTTGCTCAAAACATTAATAGATATCGGCCCTAAAGCATTAGAAGCGCCTGAGAATTATGACATTCGTGCCAACCTTATGTGGACAGCAACCTTAGCGTTAAATGGCTTAATTGGTGCGGGTGTGCCACAAGACTGGTCAACACATATGCTAGGTCATGAAATTACAGTGCTATACGGTTTAGATCACGCACAAACATTAGCCGTTATATTGCCATCAATGTTGATTGAAAAATTACCACAAAAGCAAGCTAAGCTAGCGCAATATGCAGAGCAAGTTTGGGGTATTCATGAAGGCACTGAGAAAGAAAAAGCACTTAAAGCCATTGAGCTGACTCGCAAATTTTTTGAAGAAATGCAAGTTAAAACAAGATTAACTGATTATAATTTAAGCCAAGATGTTATCGAGCCTTTAGTTAAAAGTTTAGAAGCTCATAATATGATTAAATTAGGTGAACATCAGGATATTACCCTTGAGGTTAGTCGCCGCGTTTATATCGCTTCACTATAACTATTCAGTAAATTTTTCACCTTTTTCTAATACGTTAGCGTGCTACTTTATTTTTAAGTAACACGCTAATTAACGTGAATGAATAAACTACTTGTTGAGCCTTTTATTATTTATTAAATGGTACTCTTCTTACCAAAAAATAGAGCAACAATGCGGCGCAAAAAGACATGACAATATTAAATGTTAAACTCAAACTTATCGCCGTTCTCAATTTTTCGAATATATTTGTGCTCGAAAAGTACAATAAACCATATTGAAGAATAACAGACACTGCCGTTGCCCCCATAGCCGCGCCAACTTGTTGTAAAGTTGCTGTAAATCCTGAAGCCATTCCCATTAAATCTACGTGAACTTTTGATAACACCAAATTTAGCAATGGCGTCATTACCATTCCTTGGGTAAATCCAATAATCAACAATAAAGGCATGAATAGATAAATGTTTATTTCAAGAGTAATAACCAGCAAAAAAATAATTAATAAACAGTAGCTTACCCCATATAATATTGCACCTAAAAATAAGGTTTTATCGCCATAACGATTAATCCACCGAGGAGTCATGAATGATGATAAAACAAAACCAATACTTGCTGGAACAAAGACCAAGCCTGATGCTAACGGTGTTAGCCCTAATCCATTTTGCAACAGTATGGATAACAATAAAGGAAAAGCTGATGATGTCGCATAAATACACATAACAACAAATAAGCCGATGACGAATGCTGAATTTAATAAAATTTTCATACTAAAGAGTGGCATTTTACCTATTCTTTCTAGATGATTTTCATAATAGACAAATATACCAAGCAATAGCCCTCCTGTTACAAACAAGCCGGAGCTAATAAGTCCCCATCCCCAAACGGGTAACATCAAAAATGGCACTAACACACTACCAATTCCTAAACTGGATAATACGACGCCCCACCAATCAAGGTTAAGTTTGATTTTTTTTCCTTCACTTAAAAAATGCGAGAGTATTAAAGCAAGGACTCCAATCGGAATATTGATTAAAAAAATCACTCTCCAGCTCATTCCAAATAAATTAAGTGTGATAAGTCCACCGCCTAATGCTTGACCCGCTATTGCAGCAAGGCCTAATGTCATGCCTAGATAGCCAAACGCTTTTTTAGCTTGTAATTCATTAAAGTTAATTCGAATACTTGAATAAACTTGAGGAAAAAGGATCGCTGAAGATAACCCCTGAATAAAACGAGCGATGACTAATAAAGTTGCCGTTGGTGCAACCGCACAAAGTGCAGAAGAAATAATAAAAAATAGCATCCCCACTCGGTACAACATTCTCTTACCAAAAATATCCCCTAGCCTTCCTCCTGTAATAAGAAGCAAGCCAAAAGCGAGTTCATATCCTACGATAATCAACGTAAGCTCGGTAAGATTGGCATTCAATGACCTTTCAATACTAATAATTGCGACGTTAACCACAAATAAATCAAAAATAGTGACAAACCCGGCCAGTAATAATACAAATAGCGAAATTCGTTGATGTTTATTCATTTTATTCTCATTTAGACAGACTCATAAATGAGGACTATAATGATTAATTATTCTGATACAATTTAACTATTTATACTATTACTAAAAGCAATAGACTATGAAAGAGAGACAACGAACTCGCCCCGAACTCGCTGATTTTTTAAAGCGTAAGCGTGAAAGTTTATCCCCTGAGCTGTTGGGATTACCAAGAACAACTCGCAGAAGAACGCCAGGGCTTAGGCGTGAAGAGGTTGCAACGCTAGCAGGCGTTGGTTTAACTTGGTATACATGGTTAGAACAAGGTCGAGAAATTGGCGTATCTTCACAATTCCTCGATAGCCTTTCCGCTGTATTACAATTAAATAATGCCGAACGTCAGCATCTTTATTTATTAACTCAAAACAGAGAACCTTCGAGTACAGGAAGTACTGAGTACTCTGTTCCCTCCATAATCTTACAGATGATTAACGATTTTCCTGATGATTATCTTTGTTATGTTTTAAATCTGCATTGGGATATATTGGCTTATAACGCGCAAGCAGATACCTATTTCCATTTTTCAAAAACAGAAGCTTATTGCTGTAATTTTCTCTATTTATTGTTTATTGATGACCGTTATCAAGAATTATTTACTGACTGGACATTAGTTGCTCAGCAATTACTGGCGAGTTTTAGGCGTGATTATGCCCGCACTAAAAACGACCCAAATATTAAAAAGCTGATCAAAAACTTATGTGCGCAGTCCGAATTTTTTAACGATTTATGGAACAAATATGAAATTTACCAACCTTGTACTGGCGTTCGCGAAATAAGTTATCACGGAAAAATAAGTACATATAACTACAGCTCTCTTACTTTTGATATTGAAAAAGGTAATCGACTGCTGGTTTATATCCCAGTGAAAAACAAAGAAAAATAAGGCTAGCACATAACTCTAAATAGTGGACAGCGGTAGCTCATTGCCAGATTTTTAATGGCTAATGGGACATTAGCATGAGTAAAATATTGTATTTATTCTTGTGACCTATAACTTATTTATTGCTGCATTAAATTTATGTACTTTATAGTCTCTATACCCAAAATATTTATATAACAACTATTATAATCTTAGGTCGTCGCTATGTGGTCAAAATCCAATATCTCAAATATCGCATTGTTAGCCTCGTCATTGCTGTTAACCATTGGGCGTGGCGCAACCCTGCCCTTTATGGCAATTTACTTAACACGTGAATATGGCATGGCAATTGATATTGTTGGAATAGCAATGACCATCGCCTTGACGGTCGGTATTTTATTTAGCATGGGTTTTGGTATATTAGCCGATCGTGTTGACAAAAAGCGCTGCATGCTTTTAGCGATTATTGCATTTATTTGTGGCTTTATTGCTATCCCTTTAATGGATAATGCCATATTAGTTGTAATATTTTTCTCTTTAATTAACTGCGCTTATTCTGTCTTTTCGACGGTGCTTAAAGGTTATTTTGCCGACACTTTGTCCTTATCGCTTAAAGCAAAAATATTCTCTCTCAATTATACATTTATTAATATAGGTTGGACTATCGGGCCACCGCTTGGTACTTGGCTATTAATGTATAGCGTTAATTTGCCTTTTTGGCTTGCTGCCATTTCAGCATCTTTACCGATCTTTTTTATTCAACGCTTTGTTCAAAGTATCAAGCCTAAACAATATGAAGAAGGTAAATCTGTAGCATGGAACCCTGCTGCTATGCTACATGACCGAACATTGGCATGGTTCATCTTATCAACTTTTCTTGGTTCCTTAGTCTTCGGTACTTTTATCACATGGATCTCTCAGTATGTCATTACAGTTGCAAACAGTGATTTTGCACAAGCGGTAATTGGTGTTGTTCTACCTGTTAATGCAATTGTTGTCGTAACATTACAATATACCGTCGGTAAGCGCATCACTCCTGATAATTTAAAAAAACTAATGACCCTTGGCAGCTTCTTTTTTATTATCAGTTTGGCTGTATTTATGAATGCGGGTGATAACCTATATTTATGGGCGCTAGCTTCGTTTATTTTCACATTAGGTGAACTAATTTATGCGCCTGGAGAATATATGTTGATCGACAGTATTGCGCCAGAAGGTATGAAATCAAGTTATTTTTCAGCTCAAGCTCTTGGATTGCTTGGGGGTGCATTTAATCCTATGCTAACCGGATTTGTACTAACCACTTTACCGCCTTATTCCCTATTTATTATCCTAATGTTCATTACCGTTCTTGCTTGGCTAAGTATGCTTAATGGGATGCGAATTAAGCAAAATACCAGCAAATAGAAAAGAATGACAAAATAATTTAGCGTCTACTTCAAGGCTGTGACTTTTAATGTTTCACCTAATATTTTAATTGCATTTCGTCTTCTGGCAATTAACGGTAATGCATAGTTAATTCTTAAATGATTCGGGAAACATCCACCAGTAGAAAAATGCTCTCCAGTCAACACCGTAACTTTATTTCGATGAAGTATATCCTGCAATTTACTATTATTAACAGGTAGATGCTCGACCCATAAAGAAAATCCACCTTTAGGTCTTGATATCCGAGTATTAGCAGGAAAATGGCTTTCCACCAACTCCTTATATTGACATTGAAGCTCACTATAATGTTGGCGCATTCGGCGTAAATGCAGAAAATAGTGCCCTTCTTTTAGAAAATTAGCCATAACTTGTTGCATAAATATCTCACCAGAGCAGTGTGATAAATATTTCAAATGTAGAACTTTTTCTTTGTATTTACCGGGTATAATCCATCCAGTTCTCGTTCCTGGCGCCACTGTTTTTGAAAATGAGCTACATAAAATAACATGACCATCATTATCGAATGACTGAATCGTTGAAGGTTTTGGATATTCATATGCTAGGCCTGCTAGGCAATCATTCTCAATCACTGTGCCATTATGTTTTACCACAATTTCCAGCAGTCTCTTTTTATGGCTATCAGGCATAATACAACCCATTGGGTTATTACATGTTGGCGTCACAACCACTGCTTTAACTTTCCAACATTCAAACGCTTCCTCGAGCCTATCGAGGTTTATACCTGTTTCTGGATCCGTTGGCACCTCTATAATCTTGCGCCCTAATCCATATAACGTTTGCAAAAGCCCCGGAAATGCAGGCGACTCAACCGCCACAACATCATTTCCCTGAGTACAGGCTTGTAAAGCAATCGCAATTGATTGATGTCCACTGGTTGTCGTCACAATATCATCAGGAGTGAATAATTGACGATGGTCTGAAATAAGATGAATTTGCTCACGTAATGCCTCTAAGCCTTGAAGACTATCATATTCCAACGTTAGCGAGTTTTTACGGCGTGTCACCATACTCATTTCTTGCCAGAGAGGCTCTAAGCTCTTATCTTCAATATTTGGTACCGCACATGATAGCGATGTCACTCCATGGCGCTCCGCAACGCGAAGAAAATCCATTGTTGGCGTCCATTGGGCGATTTGAACGGGTTTTTGTATATAATTGGCCACTTTGGGCAGTAGAGCCTCCGTTTTTTGTGGGATCACAAAATAACCGGATTTAGGCACAGCATAAATCAACTGCATTCTTTCTAATTCACGATAAGCAAGCTGTGCCGTAGTGATACTTACATCATGAGAACGACCAATGTCCCTCACCGAAGGCAATTTTTCCCCACCAAGAAACTCACCCTTGCTGATTTTATTTTGCAGTATTTGCGCAATATTTTTATACAGTAACACTGTTTAAGCCCCTAACATTTTCCCTGTATCTGTAATGTAATACAAAAGGCACTGTATTTGATCTGTATTTTGTAAAAAAAACCATCTGTCACTTTTTTATAGTTTTCGCCTATGTAATCCTAATTTAAATATTAATGCTTATAGGATTACTTATGGAATATGAAAAAAACATAAGCGGTAAACTTTACCCTAAATTTATCTTATCCCAATCTTTTATTTGGATAATCAAAAAAATTGTTTTTTTGATTAAAAGAAAATACCATGAAAAATATAAAGGTCAGGAAATTTAATCTATTATTTCGAAGGCTATTTATCTATCCG
>NZ_LXEW01000009.1 GCF_001655055.1 Providencia heimbachae ATCC 35613
ATCTATGTGATATTTAAAAGCTATTCGCTTGGAACTTCACATTACAATAAATAGAATAAATTATTTAATTAAAACATATTATCCACATTGAATGGATAATTAATATAGTTTATATTTTTTATCCGATTCTTTAGTCAAATGTGCCATCTATAATTATTATCTACTACAAAGTCGTAAAGCGAATGTTGTTTCTTACGGTGGAAAAATATTGCCACCGTAAGAATATTTACTTTTTACCCATCAACTACAGGCACATGCTATTTCTTGCTCAGCTTTTTGATAAGAATTTCTGCGCATAATAATCAAAATAACCATCATTCCAAGCACTGCGACCAATGTTCCCATATAGCTAATCATTGAATAACTATAGCCATTCGCCAATACAGCCCCACCGATGGCAGCCCCAATTGCATTGCCCAAATTGAATGCCCCAATATTAACTGATGATGCCAACGCTTGCGCTCCTATAGCTGCATTCATCACTAATATTTGAATTGGAGGAATAATACCAAAGCTAAAGATACTCCAAAAAAGAAGTCCTATACCCGCACCTATCGGATTTACTGCAATAAAAGGAAATACAGCCATACTTAGCGCGAGCAAGATAAATAATGTCAATAACGTGCCGTATAATGATTTGTCTGCAAATAATCCACCAATATAATTACCAATAGTAAAACCGACACCAATAATCACTAACATGATGGTGATCATTTGATCTGACGCATTTATAAATTGCATTAGCATTGGTGTAATATAAGTGTACAACGTAAACATTGCACTTGCTCCGAGTACTGTTGCAGACATTCCTAATAGTACTTGCGGTTTACGTAAAATACGTAGTTCACTCCTAACATTGAGTGTTTTTCCTTGTAAATGACTCGGTATAGCTAAAATTAAGCTGATGATGGTTAATAGACCTAAGGCTGAAATAAAATAAAATGCCTGACGCCAGCCCACAACTTGAGTTAATTTTGTCATTAATGGGACGCCGCCAATATTAGCGATCGTTAATCCCATAAACATCGCTGCTATCGCACTCGCTTGTTTACCAGCAGGTACAACACTTGCGGCAACGATTGCACCTAAACCAAAAAATGCCCCGTGATTTAAACTCGTTATAAATCGAGAAAGTGACAATGTCACTAGATCTGGAGACAGTGCAGAAAGCAAATTCCCAACCGTAAATATTGACATCAAAAAGATTAGAGCAACCTTAGGCCGACGCTTTACAAGTAATAACGTCATAATAGGCGCACCAATCATCACGCCAAGGGCATAAATTACAACAATGGAGCCCACTGAAGGAATATCAGCGTGAATATTTTCAGCGATATACGGCAACATCCCCATTGGAGAAAACTCCGTAGCACCAATCGCAAAAGCCCCTACTGATAGCGCTAAAAGCGCAGTATTAATTTTCATTGAAAAACCTTATTAAAAATAAACTCTCTACCCACTTTTATATGGCAAGATTTTTTCATATTGAATCACAATATAAAAGCCGTTAAGGTGGAAATAACTTTTGTCGGAAATGCAATAATGAAAATTACCTTTGAAGAACTTCAAGCATTTATTAGTGTGATTGATTGTGGGTCAATTACTGCCGCAGCAGAACAGCTCGGAATGACCATATCCACCGTAAGTCGTGCTTTACTCCGGTTAGAAGAAAAGTTGGAAACCACGCTTATCTATCGAACAACGCGAAAAATAAAGCTGAGTGAAGAAGGCGCTGCATTTTTGCAAAAAGCGCGAGAAATAGTTAATTTAGCACAAGAAGCCGAAGAAATGCTTTCCGCACGCCAATCGATACCTTCAGGAAAGTTACGTATTGATGCATCTACGCCCTTTATTACCCATGTCATTGCTCCTTTAATTCCTTCATTTTATGAACGTTATCCACAAATTGAATTAGAAATAAATAATAATGAAGGTATCGCTAATTTACTTGAAAAAAGAATTGATGTGGCTTTTAGAATTGGTGTTTTAAAAGATTCATCACTCAATGCTACATTACTAGGTTATAGTCAAAAAAGGCTCGTTGCTAGCCCTGCTTATTTCGAAAAAAAGGGTATACCAAGAAGTGTTGATGACCTTAGCAATCATTGCCTACTGGGGTTTACAACCCCAGAGTCGCTAAATACTCTACCAATAAAAGATAACAAGGGTAATTTTTTAAAAATTACGCCAAACATTGCAGCAACCAGTGGTGAGGTACTTTTTCATCTTGCAATGAATGGAAGTGGTATTTTATGCTCCGCAGATTTTGTAACGATAGATGCATTTGCAAAAGGCCAGCTGGTGCAAGTACTTAAAGATCAAACAGTCAACATAAAACAACCCATTAATGCAGTGTACTATCGAAATCAATCGGTCTCACCTAGGCTGCGTTGTTTTATTGATTTCATAAAAAAACACTCATCTAAACTAGATCCTAATTAATTTTAATACGCGAATTATTATGCCTATATTTTTTAAATTCAGATAAAGTCATTCCCGTTTTCCGTTTAAAATAACAGCATAAATACGAGGTGTCTTCAAAATTGAGTTGTTCTGCAATTTGTTTAATGGACAATTTTCCAACATCATGTAGAGCTTTAATCTCTAAGACTACTTGCCTATCAATTAATGCTTTTGGCGGATCATTAAAAAAGTCTTGCGTTATTTTCGATAAATAAAATGGCGTAATCGCTAGCTTTTGAGCATAAAATTGAACATCTCGGCGAGCCTTACAATATTCAGTAACTAGCGCCCAAAATTTCCAACATAGCTGAGCTTTTCGACTGTTTTCAAGGCAATCAGCAATCAAAAATTGCCCAAGAAAAGTGTGGGTTTACCTATTGCAAGACTTTAGAACCTAAATTCATTGAGTTAATTGGTGAAACTAAGACTGAAGATACCAGCCGGATCACCTATAATGAGTGGTTAGGCTCCTTATAATAAATTTAAAGCCACTTAAGTGATTCTCTACAATAAAACTGGAATAATTTATGAAAAATACCCTCTTGATTACAGGTGCAACAGGTCAAGTTGGCAATTACCTTATTCAAGCATTGCAACGCAAAGGTTACCAAGATGTCGTCTTAGCAGTTAGAGATCCGGCAAGAATTAAAGCTGCGCCCTATCCAACTGTTTTAATGGATTATGATAAACCAGAAACCATCAAAGCTGCCCTCCAAGGTATTGATTCTGTTTTTATGATGACAGGCTATACCATCGACATGCTGTCCCAAAGCAAAATTTTTGTTGATATGGCAAAGTCAGCTGGAGTGAAATACATCGTTCATTTAGGTGCGTGTGGTGATGATAATGCCCAAGTTGCTCATTGGGCTTGGCACCAACTTATTGAGCGTTATATTGAATGGTCTGGTATTCAATATACTCATTTACGTCCCGAATCCTACATGCAAAATTTATTAGGTTATCAGGGGGATAATAATCTACAAAAAGGTGTTTTACGGTCATATTTTGGGAATGCAGTGCTTAGTTGGGTTGATTGTCCGGATGTTGCCGAACTTGCGGCTTACTGTTTACTTTCGCCTGAACAACATGCTGGTAATATATACCGTTTAGGGTATGAAAATAAAAGTTATCCACAAATAGCTCAATGTTTAACAGATGAAATTGGTATTCCTTTCCAATATCAAGCTGAAAACCCCGATGAATTTTGGCAACATGCTCTTAAAAATAATTTAGAATTAGCTTATATGAAGAGCATTTATGACCACTATGTCACCTTTACATCTGGAGAGTTAGACCGCACAGGTATGGTATTCGATAATTACCTTAGAATTACAGGTAAGTCACCCACAACGTTAAAAGAGTTTATTTTAAAACACCAAAAACACTTCGAGTGATTTTGAGCACCGCGCAATTGTGTGCGGTGAACTTTAATTGGTAAGCTTATTTTATGCTTTATTTTTTCTATTGGTTATCAGTATCCCTAAAATTACCATCGCACCGCCAGCAAACACAATTGTATTTATATTTTCATCAAGAAACAGTGATCCAATGAGAACTGCAGTTAATGGATTAAGTGCAATAAATGAACCTGCACTCGCCGCACCCAATTGATCTACGCCTTGGTAATACCATACGTAGGCTATTGCCGATCCTAAAATACCCAAATATGCAAGGCTCAATAAGTCATAAAAGGAGAATAAAGCGAAGTTATCTAACGTTAGCGTTTGTGTAAATAATGAGGCAACAACCAACAAAAAAGTACCCAATAAAATAGCATAAGTCACTGTATGTAATGCACCAATTTCACGGATAACACGCTTTCCTGCAACGGTATAAATTCCCCAGCTAATCACACAACCTAAAATAGCCAAGTCACCTTTATTTGTTAAAAAACCATCAGCTTCAGCTGCTTTATTTGACAATAAAACAACGGCACCTATCACGCAAAAAGCAATCCCTACCCCTTTAGTTAATGTGATTTTTTCTCTCCATAATAGGAAAGCAATTAACGCTATCATGGCTGGGTTAATCGCAACTAATAATGCAGCCCTAGAAGCAGGAATAATTTGCAATCCGTAAAAAAATAAAACTTGATAGATAAATACGCCACTCACACCCAGCACCATAATTTGGAGGAATTGATTCAGTGTTACCTTTTTCCATCCCAAACGAGTAACAGTTAACAATAAAACCAATGAAATAGCGGCAAAAATAAAGCGTACCGTTGCTGACAGCAAAGGGGGAATTTCTGGTTGTAAAATTCTCCCCGCAATAAATGTTCCCCCCCAAATAACGGAAACAAGCACCATTTGAATGAACATAGTATTTATCGTTAACCGATGTGTCATTATTTTTACGTTATTCATTTATGCTCCTATAGCAATCTAATCTGTGAACCTGAATTAACTGGACAGCCGAATAGGAATAAGTTATTACTTCTCAAAACTCATAAACAAATGAGCAAAAACTCATGACATTAACTCAACTTGAAATATTTACCATTGTTGCGGAATTAAAAAGCTTCACATTAGCTGCGATGAAATTAAATATCTCTCAATCCGCAGTATCTCATGCGATAAAATCCCTTGAAAAAGATATCAATGTCACCCTATTTACCCGCGAACAGAACCAAACTACATTGACAGAAATAGGCAATATATTGCTGTTGCGTGCCCATAATATGCTCAGTATTCAAGAAGCGATGAGGCAAGAGGCTCTGGCGGCTAATGGGTTAAAGAAAGGTATATTGAGAATAGGCTCGTTTGGCCCTGGTTCTTCCTCGCGAATTTTACCCCCTGTACTGGCGCAATTTCGTCAACAATATCCTCTTATTAATATTATTGTCGATGAAGGAGATGATTAAAGCGTAATTCATTGGCTTCAAGAAAAGCGTATTGATATTGGCTTTGTCATATTACCTGATGAAAGATTTGATACTTATAAGGTAAAAGAAGACCAAATGGTCGCAATATTACCTGTTGGTCACCCATTAGCAAACAATGATGCAGTTTCATTGAAAGAGCTTTGTGAATACCCTTTCAATTTAACTCAAGCCGGTTCAGGAAAAACGGTTATGGACTTATTTCATGCACAAAAACTGACACCAAAAATTCAATTTAAAACGCGACAATTACTGAGTACATTTGCATTAGTCTCTCGAGGAGAAGCAGTTTCCATCGTTGCTCAATTAGCTATTCCTGATAATTCGGATAATATTGTGGCCAAACCACTAAAGCCAGCCATAAAAAGAACCATCGCTTTTGCGGTAAATAACGAGCGTGACGCTTCACCCGCAACAAAAGCATTTATCAAAATAGCGAAAACCATCTACAAAACATGCTAGCGCTTTAGTTTACTAACCGATAGTGGATTACATATAAGTATTGCTCTGTCGGGTAAATCTCACGAATCAATTTTTTCAACGTATCGAGACTCATCGCTTCCTGCTTTGCATGGAAATCAGAGATATCATCATATGAAATTGGCTCGACTGACAATATTTCGATATCCGTATAATATTCCCCTGTTTCAAGTGCATACACTTTAACTATTGAGCTGGGTACATAATGGCTCTCGCTTTTATCACGAATGGTAATAATTTTTTCACCCGAAACAACTAAGGGTAATAGGCGTTCAAAAAAAGTTATTGTATCAGGAACTCTGTTCACTTTATTTTCCCTAATATTGAGACTCATTATCAGATTGTAACCACTATTGTTTCTTTAATTAATCTAAAATGCAACAAAATAGCCTTATGAGAAAACAGCGGATCACACCGCTAGCAAGCCTCCTATCCATAATGGGTAATATAAATGCGTTATAGTTTGTTATAACTATGACAAGAAAGTGATTATTGATAAGATATGACTAAATTATTATGTATCCAGCATGTGATAAAATGAACAATAATGAAGCATTATTTTATGAACAAGAAAAATATTTTTGGTCAGCAATTTGCTGTAATACGGTAAATATTGATGACCAGACAATTGCCTATTTTACCAAGTTAATGACCCCTGAATTTAACTTTATCTACCTACATCAAGGGGCATCTGTTGATAGTTTTAAATCCGCAGAAAGTTTATTTAAAGAACAAAGAAAATCCTATATCCTTGTTGTTCATAATGCTGAACTTGAAAAGTTTCAACCCTACATTAGTCAAAGAAATCTGATTAACGATGGTGAATCAACCGCTATGGTTTTAAATCATGCAGATTTGATTAAACAGACTAAATACAGCGTTCCAGAGAACTACCACATTCAGCAATGCAATAAACAACTAATATCTTGGGCACAACCTTTAATCACGGCGTTTCCTTCTGCAAAAGAAGATGGTGAAATAGATGATGATACGGTTATTAATGAGTATATTCGTTATCACCAACGCGCCTTAGATAAAAATATTAATATGATGCATTTTGTCTTATTTCATGAACAGAATGCAGTGTCTGCCTTAACATTAACCATAAATGGTCAGGTAGCTCGCCTTGATGATATCGGTACTGATGTTCGATATCAGAAAAAAGGATTAGCAACAATATTGATTAAATTCGCATTACAATTTTGCCAGCAACACGGTATTGAACAATGTGTATTGGAAGCATCCAGTGATGGTTTATCCATATATCGCAAGTTAGGTTTTCAGCCTATCTTTAACTACACCAGTTTTATCGCTGAATAAAACTTAAAATATTGCCAAAATATTTAACCCAATATAAAGGGGTTTAATATTATCAACAGCAATAGTATTCCTCCTCCAAGATTAATGTATTTTCTCATCATCGTTACTTGTACCGATGATGAGAAAGAAACCAGCATCCCGCAAGAAAGAACTAACCTGAGTGCCATTATAACCGTATGAATAATTGATAGAAAAAGGAAATCTAGCAATGTCGGATTATCACCAACAAAGCTTGAAATAACCACAAGATATAAAATAATAGTTTTTAGATTCAATAAGTTAGCATGAAAACATCTTTGATTGTTACTTTTTTTATCTTATTTTGATGTTGATTTTCACTCGCCCTAATACCTGAAGTAATTAATGAAAAGGAAAGATAAAGTAAATAAATAGCCCCTAAAATACCAATTAGGCTCATCATTACCCATTCAGAAGAAGCTAATATCTTTGTAAGACTTACTCCAACTAATAGCCCATGAGTGATAATACCTAAACCAGTCCCAACGATAGGAACAATTAACCCTTTCATTACGTTATTTAGAGTACTATTCAATGCAATAGCAAAGCTTGCACCCGGTGAAATAATGATGGGAAATAATGTGATTATGAAGCCTAAATATCCATAAATTATCTTTTATTGGCTGATCTCAATTTTGATTATCATTCACAATCATAGCATTCTGTGATTTTTCTTTGCTATCTTCAAAAAAATAATAATGCGTTAATCTGTGAGTAATATACGAACAGAACTACCATCAAATAAAGTGGTTACATCCACAGGGGTACGCTTATCCATTACTAAAACCGAAAGTTGATCACAATCCGCAATTGCATATCGCGCCACACCCGGTAATTTATCCATCGTGACTCCCATAATAATTTGGTTACTTTGTTCAATTAATACTTTTTTAAACTCAGCCTCTTCATAATCAAATATCGTAATTCCTATTTGGGGATCTAACGCGCAACCCCCAAGAAAGCATTGATCAAAATGAATTGAGTTAATTTGTCGAAGCGCAGCACTATCCACACTCGCACCAATTTGCGAATTCAATTTTCCACCAATTAGAATCACCTCACACTGAGGTTTTTTCATTAATTCAAGGGCAATTGAAGGTGAATTAGTCACTGCAGTAATAACGAAATCATTCGGTAAATACCGTGCTATTTCTAAATTTGTTGATCCTGAATCAATAAAAACACACCCATTTTCTTTGATAAGAGTCACACATTTCTGCGCGATATTGATTTTCTCTGCTTGATTTTGCCCAGTTCTTTGCTCGAACGAGCCTGATTCTTCGAGTATATTGACTGCGCCTCCATGTACACGGCGACAAACGCCTTCCTGCACTAACTCATTTAAATCCCGACGAATTGTATGCTCTGACACCGCCATTTCTCGGGCTAATGCCGTGCAAATCACACGGCCTTCATCTTTTAGTCGCTGGCGAATTTTATTTTGTCTTTGATCTGGGAAAGCGGCATAATCGAGCATATATTACTCCTGTTAGCGATTTAAAGTATCATAATCGAGCACGTCTAGATGTCAAATTATATGTATAAAAACGGATAAAGGACTGAAAAATGAATACCTCTGTGCTACCTGATAGTTTCTTTTTACACGAACTGGCGAATATTGCCGGTAAAGCATCTTTAAAACATTACCGGACGAATGAATTAACCGTACTACAAAATAAGCCTAAAGCTGATTACCGTTTTGACCCTGTCACGCAAGCTGATAAACTTGCTGAAAAACTTATGCGTGAGCATATCTCTGCAATTTATCCTAACCACTCAATTATGGGCGAAGAGTATGGCATCACAGGTGATGGGCCTATTCAATGGGTACTAGACCCTATTGATGGTACTCGACCTTTCTTATGCGGTTTACCACTATGGGCAAACTTAATCGGGCTCACTCTCCATGGAAAAGCAATTATGGGAATGATGAGCCAACCTTATGCGGGTGAACGTTTTTGGGCCGACGAAAATGGAAGTTGGACAAGTAGTGCTCATGGGCAATATCGCTTAGAAACACGTAAAAATATTGAATTAAGCCAAGCTATTTTACATACCAATTCGCCAGAACCTTTCGCCTCACATCCTGATATCCATTTTATGACACTCACCGAGCAAGTTTTAATGACCCGTTATGGCGGTGAATGTTATGCAATGGCGATGTTAGCGGCGGGTAGAATCGATATTTGTTTTGAATTCGCACTAGAACCTTATGATATTGTTCCATTAATCCCTATTATTGAGCGGGCTGGTGGAAGAGTAACAACACTGGATGGAGGTCGCGCGGAGTCAGGTGGCCCAGTTTTAGCCTCTGGCTGTCCTATATTACATGAACGGATCCTGACTATCCTAAATAAAGGTTAGTTTATTTTAACTTATTGAAAATCGATAAAATGCAATCAACTCAACAACGAGAAGCCAATATTAACGAAGATTCTGCTAAAACTGAGCAGATGTCTACCCGTATTATCTTTTTTATCGCAGGCTTTGTAACCGCAGCATGGGCAGCACTCGTACCCTATGTGAAACTAAACACCGGAGCAAATGATGCAACGCTAGGCATGCTATTACTTTGCTTCGGTGGGGGCGCACTGATTGCTATGCCGGTTACCGGTGCTCTCGCGGCTAAATATGGTTGCCGAAAACTAATGGTTTTCTCCACCATCGCCTTTAGCATTTTGTTACCCATGTTACCTTCTACTTCACAAATTAGTTTTTTGGTTGTTGGGTTATTTTTATTTGGTATTTTTATTGGTTTAACGGATTGTGCTATGAACGTGCAAGCGGTTATCGTTGAAAAATCATCGGATAAGCCGATTATGTCAGGATTCCATGGGTTTTATAGTATCGGAGGGATTGCTGGTGCAGGATCGATGAGTGCAATCCTATTGTTTGGTATCCATGCCACTTTTGCCGCAACCATTATCAGCATCATTGCATTAATATTACTGACGATGAGCTATAAAGGATTTTTAAATTACGCGAGTGCGCCATCTGGCCCTTTAATTGCCGTACCTAAAGGGGTTGTCCTTATTATTGGTATTGTTTGTTTTGCAACTTTTCTTTCTGAAGGCGCAGTACTTGATTGGGGTGCTGTGTTTTTGATTGAACACCATGGCTTGCAAGAAACACTGGGTGGACTTGGCTTTGCTGCGTTCGCCACAACGATGACTATAGGACGATTAACGGGTGATAAAATTGTTATGCGAGTTGGTTCATCTAGAGTGGTATTTTTAGGTGCTTTTCTTGCTTGCTTTGGTTTTCTTATCGCGGTTTTATCCCCCTATTTACCGCTTGCCATCGCCGGTTTCGCCTTAGTCGGCGCTGGATGCTCTAATATCGTTCCTGTCATGTTTTCAGCCATCGGTAAACAAAATACCATGCCTGAAGCGCTGGCAGTACCCGCCGTTTCGACGCTTGGATATCTTGGTATTTTAGCAGGCCCCGCAGCCATAGGATTTGTCGCGTTTCAATTTACGCTTGGGACCGCATTGTTGATTATTTCTGTTTTATTGATTGTGATTGCCTTTGTCACGCGATTTATTCGAGTCTAGGTTTAATGATCAATTAAGGTTACTTCGCGTGATCTTAATTGGTCATCCATTTGCCCAAGTATAATCTGTACTTTGTACCCTATTTCACCGATATACATGAATAATAACGCCTATATATTTACTATTTTGTCTCTATAATGTCAGGTTAATTAATCAGATAATAAAAAATTAAAACACGCTATTTCAAATAAGTACTACGCTTATTCAACTTGATTCGGTTATTCAGGTAAAACATGATTTTAGAACAAAATGAAAATATCGTTATTATTGGTGCAGGTATTGTCGGAACCACCCTTGCATGGTACTTATCCCGTCATTACCAAGGAAAAATCACACTGGTAGACAAAGGTCGTGCCGCTCAAGGTGTTACACAACATGCTTTTGCTTGGCTTAACGTCTCTTATGGTCGTCCTGATAACTATAGTAAACTCCGTCAGCAGGCATTACAGGAATGGCGAAATCTCGATAAACTCACAAAGGGTAAGCTTGATATTGATTGGTCAGGGGCTATTAGCTGGCATGATTCAGATGAAGCCACCCAAAATTTTATCCAAGACCATCAAGAAACAGGTTTTAATATCCGAGCACTAACTAAGAATGAATTAAAACAGATGGAACCTAATTTACAGACATTGCCATCTGTTGCTGCATTTTCTATCGATGAAGGAAGTGTTGACCCCGTTCATGTCACTGAAACACTGCTAGCAGGGGCTATCGCACAAGGTGTTACCTATCTCCCAGAACATGAAGTTTTTAATATTCAACTTAAAGATAACAAAATTATCGGCGTTACCACTAATCAAGGTAGTCTCTTCGCTGAAAAAGTTATTGTCACTGCGGGTGTTGGGTCGATTGATTTAGTGGAGTCATTGTCGATAAGCCTACCTTTATCTGCTTCTCCGTCAATCATTGCACATTTTAATCATCCAGATGCACAACCTTTTATTAAACATATTATTTCAACGCCTGAAATGGAGTTCAGACCTGTTTCTGCAGGTAAAATACTCTGTGCAGAAGACTATATTGATGATGCGCCAGAGCATAGTGCAATACACATCGCACAAAACGCCTTATCAACAATTAAAAATTCCTTTATAGGTACTGAAACGCTAAATCTTGAAAAAGCTTTCATAGGAATGCGACCTATGCCAAAAGATGAGATGCCAATCGTCGGAACTGTTGCTGATTTCGAGGGTTTATATATTATCTGTATGCATGCAGCAATCACCCTAGCGCCTTTGATGTGCCAATTAGCTAAAGAAGAGATTATACATGGGACTGAACAGGCTGCATTACGCCCATATCGATTAACACGCTTTGCTTCAGGTAACTAAGAAATGAATATTCCGTTGTATTATTTAAGACATTACCAATCTATTGAAAAGACGTTCTGGACCTCGATTTGCGAGCACAGCATACAGATTGCACAGCATACTATCTGTTATCTGACCCCATTAGATTCCCCTGCTTTTAATTTTATTTATCTTCAGCCTGAATCAACTATTCATACGTTTATGCAGGCACATAACCTTTTTGTCGCACAGAAAAAAAACCATACGCTGGTTATTCCTGAAGAAATGTTACCGCAAATTGTTGAAGAAGCGGAAGCACTTAACTACAAACGTGACAGCGTCACAACAGCAATGGCACTTTCCTTAGATGAACAACGTGAAGTCGCATTACCTGATCATCAAATTGATATTGTCCTTGCTAATCATGACCTTTCTTTATGGGCTAAACCTCTCGTTTCTGCGTTTTATTTATCGGATGAACATGATCAAGTTATTAATGAATATGTACGCTACCATGAAGATGCTTTGCAGCAAGGTGCCCCTCAGTTCCATTTAGTCTTACTTGTTGACGGTGAGCCTGCAACGTCAATGACTGTCACAATAGAAGGTCAACTGGCTCGTTTTGATGATATCGGTACCGAGCCTTCTCACCAAGGAAAAGGCTATGCATCACAACTTATCAACTATGCTTTAGCATTTTGTCGTCAGCAAGGTGTTGAGCATTGCTTCCTTGACGCATCAGAAGCAGGCTTTGATTTATATAAAAAATTCGGCTTCGAACCTCTTTTTCGCTATATCAACTATGTTTGGTGCAAGTAATTTTCTCGATGAGTAGCCCCAGCATGCCAGCATGATGGCCCCTCTCTGAAACCATTGCTTTCAAAATGGTTTCAGCATGAGTGGTTAAAGATAAAGACCCTTCTGCTTCATCTGATAATATAGAGTGTTGATATAAATAATGAAGATCAATGTTATTGGCACCACAGGGAGTGGGAAAAGTACGCTAGGCAAAGAACTCGCCGCCCTTTTCCAGGTCTCTTATGTTGAACTTGATGCAATTTATTGGAAAAAAAATTGGCAATCATCGAGTGATGATGAACTTAATCAAAAATTAACTCATGCATTAAATAGTGCTAAAACGGGTTGGATACTTGATGGTAACTACAGTCGTACCATCCCAATCAAATGGCAAACTGTTGATATGGTCGTTTGGCTCGATTATTCTTTCCTTCGTACCCTCTATCAATCTATTAGCCGTACAATTACCCGAATTTTAAGCCAAGCTGAACTTTGGTCTAATACTGGAAATACAGAAACATGGCGAAAAGCCTTCTTTAGCCGAGATTCGATCATTGTTTGGTTGTTTAAAACTTATCACTTAAATAAAAAACGTAACATAAGCTATTTTATTGATCCTCAATATAAACACATCCAATTTGTCCGGCTCACCTCGCCCGCAGAAACAAGGCTTTTTTTGCAATTGATGAAACAACATAAAGCACACCCATAAAACACAGATCTTATTTGCAAATTAGCACAATTAAAATTAGACTATTTAGTCTAAAATGGCAATATGGCTATTCTAATGACTAAAAAGCGGTTTTTAATCTACTTAATACTTTCAACTTTATTGATTGTATTTGCTATTCTTTTCACTGCCCGACTTGATGACTTTAGTCTAGAAAAAACACAAACTGTTGATATTAAATTCAAGGTAAATAATAATTTATTATCAGGTACGCTCATTTTGCCACCATCAGGAAGACCAAATGCGATTACCCTTTTTATTCATGGGGATGGCCCTCAAGATAGGTATTCTAATGGTGGGTATATGCCTTTAATCAATACACTTGTTGCCAATAACATAGGCGTATTTAGCTGGGATAAGGCAGGCATCGGTGAAAGTGAGGGAAACTGGCTAACGCAAAGCATGAACGAACGCGCTACTGAAGCACAAGTGGCGCTAAATTTATTACGCGAAAAATACCCTACCACTCAGATCGGCTATTTTGGTTTTTCACAAGCAGGTTGGGTTATCCCAATTGCCGCTTCTAATAGCTCACCGGATTTTTCAGTCATTATTGGCGGTGCCGTAAATTGGCGTGACCAAGGTGCTTTTTATCATCGCACTCGCTTAAATCGAGCGGGTCTTTCACCAAAAGCCATTAACCAACTAGTCGATGAACAACTTCAATCCAACGACCATACTTTTGGTATCAATGGCAACCATGACCCCGCAACAAGCCCTGAAATGTCAACTGACCGCTTTAATTTTGTGGTTAAAAATTATCTCAATGACGCCTCAAAAGATATTCCACAGATGAATGGCAGAATTTTAGCTATTTGGGGGGGAGATGACTTAAATGTTGATGCAAGAACCGATGCTTGTCGTTATAAAAAGTTATTAGCGAAAAAACCAGACAGCACCGTTATTTTAATTAAAAACAGCACACATGGATTACTCAATGCATCTTGGTTTAATTATCAATTAGAAAGCCAATGGCCATGGTGGAAAAAAGCCTATTTCCTCTATTTAGGCCGTGATGGTTACAATCCGGAAGCGCTAAATTTCTTAATTAATTGGCTAAATGATCTGCAAACTGCCATTCCTACAGATTGGCAGCCTCATTGTAATAAATAATTTAAATACGAAAAACATAGCCAGTGACTTCAATAATAACTGGCTATATCATTTGATATTACACGGGGTCACATGCCGTTTTTAAAGCTGCGGTTTGCTGGTATTTTTCAATACCTAGCTCAATTAAACGACTGATCAGCTGTTGATATGTCATGCCGCCTTGCTGCCATAATTTAGGGTACATGCTAATATTGGTAAACCCAGGCAATGTATTGATTTCATTAATAACCACATCATTGTTTTCAGTCAAAAAGACATCAACACGAGACATGCCACTACAGTTCAGTGCCTGATATGCCGCTAACGCAATTTTTCTTATTTTATCGCTAATATCATTATCTAATTCAGCAGGAGCGACAACCGATGCGCCATTTTCATCAATATACTTAGTGTGGTAAGCATAGAAGCTATCATGCAACACTATTTCACCACATGGGCTCGCCAATGGTTGATCATTACCTAAAACCGCACACTCTATTTCCCGCCCTTTTACTGCACTTTCAATCAATATTTTAATATCGAATAAAAAAGCAAAATCGAGCGCTGCATAAAATTCGGTTTCATTGTTAACTTTACTGATACCAACTGAAGAGCCTTGGTTCGCAGGCTTGATGAATAAAGGCAAACCAAGCTCTTCAACTGTCGATTTATAATTAATAGATTCACGTTCAATTTTTGTATATGTAAGAAATGGTGCAATATTTAGGCCGGCATCTCTAAGTAATCTTTTTGTGACGTCTTTATCCATACAGGCAGATGAACCTAATACACCCGGCCCAACAAAAGGAAGATTAGCCATACGCAGTAGGCCTTGTAATGAACCATCCTCCCCTAAATTACCGTGTACTATCGGAAATATGACATCAATTTGCGGCAGTGGCCGCGCATCTTCTAATGAGATAAATTGCTCACGCGTTTTTCCTGGCACAATCGCGATGCTGCGTTTAGGGGTATTCAGGGCAATACGGGATGGGTCGTTACCATGCAATAAAAAATCGGCTTCATTATATTCGTGCCATTGCCCATCTTTATTAATACCAAGAAGACATACATCATATTTATTGCGATCAAGACCATTAATAATATTTTTAGCTGACTGTAAAGACACTTCATGCTCTGTCGATTTGCCACCAAAAATCACACCAACCCGTAATTTGCTCATTATCTACTCCGACTGAAATACACCAAACCATAGCAGGGAAATATAACACGCAAAGAAAGGGTTATGTCACAAAATCTTTGTTTTACAGCGAGGTTCGATGAATTAATCGTCAATCAGATGTGTTTTCTTTTTCTGATCTCATTTAGTGATTGAATTTAAGGTTTCATTCATTCGTTCCATAAGCCATTCCATTAAAATGGATACCGCACTTTTTGGCTTTGGAGTTTTAGCAGCTAATAAATAGTACGCCGAGCCATCTTCAATAAAACCTTTTGGCGCCATTAATTGTTTTGATTGTATTTCATCTGCAACCATTAAAAATGAGGCAAGTGCAATCCCTTGTCCAGCAAGAGCCGCTTGAATACAAAGGTAAAAATGTTCATAAGTGATTTTCTTGTTTTTTGACAACAACATCCCTGTTCGTTTTTCCCATGTTTCCCAAGCATTTGCTCTTGATGCACTGGTGAGTAATATTGCCTTATTAATATTATCCGTATGCTTATTTTCTGGTGGCTGAACTAGCCCCATGTTTTCACTACAGACTTCTCGCGTATAAATATTTTCATCCCATTTAAAATCATTACGTCGTAAAGCCAGATCAACACCTGTCTTTGTAAAATCGATTGCGCCACCAGCAGCAATGAGATGTACCGTAATGTGTGGATATTGTTGATAAAAGCCAGTAAGTCGTGGAATTAACCACTTCATCGCTATCGTGGGTTCACAAGATAAACTCACCACATTAGATTCAGTTTTTGTTTTAAGATCTACAACCGTTTCACTCAGTTGAGTAAACATATTCGTCGTTGTATTGAATAATTGCCGCCCTTCCGCGGTTAAAAATATTCCACGATTACGTCGTTCAAATAACTCAATACCCAAATACGTTTCTAACAATCTAATTTGCCGACTAATTGCGCTATGAGTGACATGCAATTCTTGTGCTGCTTTCACAAAACTGCCGCATCGTGCCGCAACATCAAAAAAATGCAACGAAGCTAAGGGAGGAAGTTTCATAGAATAGTCACTCCATTTAAATAGGTAATGAAAACTAACAGATTAATGTCAGAATAAATCGCTTTTTAGATAACTACAATCTATTGATAATAAAAACAATAAATAATCTAGCTAACTTAAAAAATAGAATAGTTAAGTTAGTTTTCATTGTCTTTTAGGGGAATTAACATGAATGAGTTAATTGCAGTCGCCACAATTACAATCTTAGCCGTTATTAGTCCAGGACCTGATTTTGCCATGGTTACGCGCAATAGTTATACCCATGGCATAAAAACCGGTTTATTTTGTGCACTAGGTATTGCTATCGGTGTTCAAGTACATGTGTTTTATACTATTTTTGGTGTAACGCTCATTATCATGAATTCACCCACGTTATTTTTAGCCGTTAAACTACTTGGGGTGACCTATCTGATTTATATCGGCTTTAAATCATTAACTAATAAAATTAAAATTGATACTGAAGAAAGTGTGATGCCACAACCTTCTGTATTTTCAGCCTTTAAAAATGGATTTCTGACTAATGCCCTAAACCCCAAAACAATGTTTTTTGTTGTTTCCGTTTATACCCAAGTGATCCATGCAGGAAATTCATTACTTTTAAACTTCAGCTATGGGTTATTTATCTCTTTTGCTCATTGGGTATGGTTCAGTCTTATTGCACTATTTTTTGCCGCGCCATTGATTCGCATTAAAATACTTAAATATCAATTAATTATGGATAAAATTATCGGTTCACTTTTAATATTACTAGGAACCTCTCTACTATTTTTTAATATCCAATAATTTCAAATAATTAGTCTTGATAGCATTCATTAACTCTACTCGCTAACTCAACTACATCATCTGGGATATTGAGCTTAGTGAGTTCTTCAAAAGGTACCCAGCGAAACTCATCATAAGGTTGTTTATTTGGCATTGTGAGTTCACATAAATACACCATATCAATATGCCAATGACCACCTATTTTCTTATCGGTAATAAACTCTTTTAAAATAGCCAATGGCATCGGTAAAGACTGTACATGAGATGAATGGCTAATGCGTGTTTTGAATGGATAAGCACAACTTACTACCTTACATTCAAGACCTGTTTCTTCTAAAACCTCACGAACCACTGTATCTTGAGGTTCTTCATTAGGTTCAACATGCCCACCAGGAGGAAGCCAAATTCCTAGTTTTTGATGCTTGTGCAATAAAAAGTCCCCCTTTTCATTGCGGATCATACCTGTTGCCGTAAAGTGTTTTACCTCTTCGCTCATGACTTTTACCCTATTCTTTATCATTACGTTTAACCTCAAACCCGAGCAGTAATAGCCGGAAGCACTACAGTTGACGTCAAGTAAGACCCCCATGCTACTTACCGTGATATGGTACTCAATACCGTATCGAAACGCACTCCTTCTGATAATGGAAATCAAATAAAACAGTTACTCACTTAATTGAGCGCTTATACCAAGAGTATCGCCTAAACACTGATGAGAATCTTTACTTGTATACTCCGGATATGCAGGTACTTTATCGTCGTATGGGATGGGTAGATGTTGAACAACGTTCGGTTAACGGAGAGTTTGTGACGGTAATGAAACGTTAAGTTCATAAACCTTATATCGAAAAAAACAGCCGGTATTAGACCAGCTGTTTAATCAAAATAAAATAGACTTCTAGGCGGTAAGTGCCAGTTTTGCACCAAACATTAAAAAAACAGCACCAATACAGCTATTTGAAAATTTAGACAACTTTTTATTGTGCTTAACCATATTGGTCACTGCCACTGCACCGAATATCAACATTGTCAAATAAATCATGCTGCAGACTTCTAAAATAATGCCTAAGATAAAAAACGGGACGCCAGCATTTGGGTATGCAGGATCAATAAATTGAATAAAAAATGAAACATAAAAAATAATCATTTTAGGGTTCAATAAACTCAAGAATACTGCTTTTTTATACGTTCCTTTCGTTTCTAAAATGATCCCATCGACATCTGTCGTTTGCTCTTTTTTATGTAATACGCTGTACAGTGTTTTTATTCCTAAGTAAAATAAATAAGCCGCACCAGCATATTTAATAACACTAAAAAATATTGGAGAGGTTTTAACTAATGAAGCCACGCCTAAAAATGACAAAAAAATCAACACAGCGTCACCAGTAAATACACCTAATGCTGCTTTATATCCATTTTTAACACCATATTTTGCACTACTAGTTAAAACAAATAAAGAATTAGGGCCTGGTACCAGAGTAATAAAAATCACACCAATAAGATAAGTCCACAAGTTTGTAATACCGAGATTTTCAAGCATAAGAAACCCCTAACTCAATAAAAGTTATAACAAAAAATTCACATTAATACTGTATGGTTACTATAATACAGGCTTTGTGTTTTTTATAAAAGATATCACTGCATAAACAACCCATTTACAGTTATTTGTGCTAAACATATTCTAATTGATGGATTAAACACCATAGTTTAGCAGCGGAAAATGAAACTATAAACCAAAACAACAATGTTATTCAGCTTATTACTAAAAACAACTTATCCGATAGCTAAATAATCTAACTATTTATTAAATATCATTATTAAACACTAAAACAACCGTAATAATCGCTATAGTGAATTTATGTTGATTTCGAGATATAACATTAACGCCTATTTTTAGTGGCAAACTGATTTTTATTAAAAGTAATTAAATAGATTTTGTTAAAAAGTAATTTTGTTCTATCCACCAGACATTTGTATCACCAAGATAAAATAAATTTTATTCGTTAATCAATATGAGTTAATAGGTGCTAGTTTAATATGAGTTATCAACAAAAAAATCACTGGCGGCGAGCAATGATGGACGGTGCCGTTCATGCTTCTCCCCTACATCTTGCCGTTATTCCTTGGGGAGTCTTGGCTGGGTCAATGGCCGTCGAGACCGGTTTGGATTTTTGGCAAAGTATTGCTATGTCAGCGATGCTTTTTGCAGGCGCAGCACAGCTTGTCACTTTGGGACTGCTTAATTCAGGGGCAGGTTATATTACCATTGTTATTTCTGTATTTTTCATTACCTCCCAGCACTTATTATATGGGCTAACCATGCGTCCTCATGTAAGTGGTTTCACTACCCCTCAACGTATCGGTATTGGTTTTTTACTCACGGATGAATTATTTGCCATCAGTGCTGCGAAACGACAAGTCCTCAGTTTTCCTTATTTATTCGGCGTAGGCTTTAGCTTCTATCTTGTTTGGGTTATTACCAGCCTACTGGGAATATTGATGGCCAATATGGTCGGTGATCTTAGTCGATTACACTTGGATTTTTCAGTGGTTGCGACATTGCTAGCGATTGTTGTGCCGTTAACAAAAAAAATAAGTACAGTTTGTGGGGTTTTATTCTCATTAATTACTGCAATCACTTTATCGATGTATTCGATTAGTAGTGCGATCGTCATTGCCGGTGTTGGTGGGATGTTTGTCTCGGTTGCCGTATCGCGCTTGCTGAAGGAAGAAAAATGATTTGGGCTTTGATTATCACGCTAACCGCAGTTGTTTTCTCCCTGCGCTATGTTTTTTTGATCCCGCAACTGCCTGTGCGATTACCATTAATTATTCGCCAAGCCTTAAGTTACTCAGCACCCTGCTTGCTTACTGCGATTTGCGCACCGGTTATTTTATTAACAGAGCATGAATTAAAAAGTTTTCCTGACAACCCTTACTTATGGGGAGCGCTTTTCTGTGTAGTCATCGCATCTGTGATTAAAAATATGTTATTAACAGTAGGATTAACGCTCGCCTTCTTTTATGGGCTAATTTACTTTATGGGCTAACCTATTTATGGTTTAAAATGGATAAGCATCGGCGTAAACCTTTGCTTTATTCTAACACTCTCGACATAATAAGCCTGCTCATCAACCGCCCCTGTGCCTTATCGATGAAAAACGTTGTAATGACGAGTTTTGCAATAGCAATTTTTGCTGTTGATTCTATTTATTACTGCACTAATTTTTATTGTTAATTATATTAACAAATGATGGATAACCAACAACCATGCTTAATAACTATGTTTTACGAAGTGTTCGCTATATGCTGGATTTGAGCGATGCTCAAATGGTCAAAATCGTAGAACTTGCAGATTTAACGGTCACCAAGGAAGAGATGGCCAGTTGGCTGAAAAAAGAAACCGACCATGATTATGTTGAATGTAACGATAACGTTATGGGACATTTTTTAAATGGTTTTATTTTTCATCGCCGTGGGAAAGATGAAAATCACCCAGTTCCTGAAGTTGACTCGCGTCTAACGAATAATATAATGCTAAAAAAATTACGCGTAGCTTTTGAGTTAAAAGATACCGATATGATTGAAATTTATAAATTAGTTGATTTTAATGTGTCGAAGCCAGAGCTTAACGCTATATTCCGTAAACCAGGACATAAAAATTACCGCGATTGTGGTGACCAGCTACTACGATATTTTTTAAAAGGCTTAACAATTCGCCTGCGTGGTGATAAAAAACCTACTAAATAAGCGGTTTATTTTTGACCTATGGTTTTACTCCATCATGACATTTGTCTATACTAAGAAAGACAAATGTCAATGGAGGTTCAAATGAGAAATTATATTCCCACCCTTCCTACCTCAAATATTGTATCGCCTACATTCAAACCACTGTGGCGCTTTGCAGGTTTGCCTGCAGAAAGAGGCGTTGAACTCACTCACTTTTTACGCCAAGGGCTATCGGTCAACGTATTGGACAATATCCAAGAATGGTCAGGAATGAGTAAAGCAGAATTACTTCGCATATCCGGTATTAACGAACGTAATTTTGCTCGGCGTAAAAATGCCGGTCAGCCACTTAATACGGATGAAAGTGAACGAATTGCGCGTTTAGTTCGTGTTTTTGATGCTGCAGTACGACTATTTAACGGTGATAAGGTTGCGGCCAACGACTGGTTAAACCATCCGGTAAAAGGCTTAGGACATCTTCGTCCTATTGAATTAATTGCGACAGAAAGCGGGGCATTAGAGGTTATAGACCTTATCGGGCGCATCGAGCAGGGTGTCTTTTCATGATTTTATACCGGTTAATCAAATCTGATTTTGTACATGATGCATGGTCAGGGCAAGGTGCTCGATTATACGGTGGTCGTTGGAATCATAAAGGAACCTCCGCAGTTTATGTCTCTACACAAATCTCTTTAGCTACTCTTGAAATACTGGTGCACCTTAATCAAGAGCGCTTATTGAATCATTATAATTTATTTTCAATTGAAATCAGCGATAAGCAAGTGATGAGGCTACCGTTAGAGCATCTACCTGACGATTGGCAGAGTGATCCAGCCCCTACATCTACAATGGATATCGGCACCGCTTGGCTAACCGATAATGCGAGTGTTGCACTACTGATCCCTTCTTGCGTGATCCCATATGAATATAATGCAATTATTAACCCGAACCATCCCCAATTTACTAAGGCAATCAATAGTATTAAACCGCTCGATTTTAGTTTTGATGCTCGGCTTAAATAATTAAACACATTGTAGAATATGATTTAAAAAGGCTTCAATCTTTGGCGATAACGCGCTACGGCTCGCATAAACAGCCCTTAGCTCAATCGGCGCAGGTTGTTGATCTTTAAAAGTAACCACTACCAGCTTACCTTGCTCTATTTGAGTCTTACATCCTTCATAAGATAATATGGCATAACCTACCCCACTTATAGCTGCGGCATTTGCCAATATACCGCTATTAACACGATACTGACTGTTTATATTGACCTTTTTTTGTTGCCCTTCCTTATTGATAAAAATCCATGGTTGCCCCTGCAATGCACTTAAACTCGAAATGCATGGCATGTTGGCAAGTTGAGTTAGGGTTTCTGGCATCCCCGTTCTTTTTATCAACGCTGGCGCTGCAACAACGACACTGCTCCATGACTTAATTAAGCGTGAATGGTAACTACTGTTCGCTAATTCACCACGATGAAATGTTAACAATAAATCGATATCATCACTAATTACATCTAAAGGCATTAATTGAGTATCACAATGAAGGCTCAATTTAGGATGGGATAAAGCAAATTGAGCCAGTAAATCAGCAAGTAATAGACTACCAAACTCACTCGGGATAGTGAGTCTTAAAGTGCCTGACAGCGCTTGAGGATGACTAATCTGCCTAATGGTTTCGTCTAATTCATGATACAGTTTTTCACTTTGCTGCAATAATACAGCACCTTGCTCCGTCAATCGCATTCGCCTTGTTGTGCGTTCGATCAATCGGCAATTAAGTTGTTCTTCTAACTGTTTGATGCTTCGACTCACATTCGATGTTGGAATTGATAACTGCTTAGCTGCGTTGGCAAAGCTACCTTCCGTGGCTACACAGACAAATACTCTCAATAAATTCAAGTCAACTGACATCACATTTACCCACGTATTTATTATCAATAGGCCTGAACTAATAACACTAGCAATAACCAAAAGCCATGATTTTTTGGTAGCGTTCTGCTAATAGAGTTTCTGTATCCAATTGACTAAGCATATGTAAATCTACCAACAATTGTTGCTTTAAATTTTCACCAGCTTGTTGATAATTACGGTGTGCACCCCCTAAAGGCTCAGGAATGATGGTGTCGATGATCCCGAGCTCTTTAAGCCGTGGCGCTGTCATGCCCATCACTTCAGCCGCAATTTGGGCTTTTTGGGCATCCTTCCACAAAATGGAAGCGCAACCTTCCGGAGATATTGCCGCATAAGTGCTATATTCCAACATATTAATCCGATCGCCAACACCGATACCCAGCGCTCCTCCTGAGCATCCTTCGCCAGTGATAACACAGATAATCGGTGTTTTTAAGCGGGACATTTCCATGATATTCCGTGCAATGGCTTCCGCTTGGCCTCGTTCTTCAGCGCCAATACCTGGATAAGCCCCTGCCGAGTCAATAAAGATGATCACGGGCAAATGAAAGCGTTCCGCCATTTCCATTAATCTCAATGCCTTGCGATAGCCTTCAGGTGATGGCATACCGAAGTTGCGCTTTACTTTTTCTGTGGTACTACGTCCTTTTTGCTGCCCCATCACCATAACGGGGCGCCCATCTAATCGAGCCAATCCCCCCACTAAGGCTTTATCATCAGCGAATACTCTATCACCAGCAAGTTCTTGGAATTCTGTAAAAATTAACGGAATATAATCAAGGGTATAAGGTCTTGACGGGTGCCGAGCCAACTGCACGATTTCCCATGCACCAAGGGACGAAAATATAGTTTTAGTTAATGAATAGCATTTTTTTTCAAGTAACTTTATTTCGTCTTCAAGTTTAATTTCAGAAGGGTGGCCCTGTTGTTTAAACGCAACTAATGCTTCAATTTTTTCATTGAGTTCAACAATCGGTTTTTCAAAAGCAAGAAAATGAGTAGACATAACAACCTTAAAATTAATCTTGTAATTTTAACAGTGTAATCATGTTCTCAATCCCATTCTATGCATGATAGTAGGATTAATTGTTATCAATAATGGGATAATAGAAGAATGACATGCGCTTTATTTATGCTTTTTACGACTTAGCTTCAAACTAGTGGTCATGATTTTTTGAAAATTAGGGCACATTAAATGGTTTTCTTCAGGGCAATTTGCGATATGTATGATGCCGCTTTTCAGTACCTTTAAATTTACAATCGTTTTTTCAATTTCTTCGGCTTTACGTATTAAACTTGCACGCTCAACGCTAGGACCTTCTTTATTATTTAACATTTTAGCGATTTCATCGAGGGAAAACTTCGCTTGCTGGCCTAACGAAATTAACGATAAACGAGTCATAACCTCTTTAGATAGATAAACACGCTTAAGCCCTTTGCGGCCAATTGGTGTAATTAGCCCCTTCTCTTCATAATAGCGCAGAGTCGAAGGCGCTAGCCCTGATAATTGGCTTACTTGAGAAATATCGAGCTCATCATTCATAAAGTTATAACTCGTTATCAGTCTAATGGTAAAGACTCAATCTAAATTTTGCTGAAACCGAAGGGTTAGTTCCCCATTCATGAATATTTCACCATCTTCGATATAACCTAATTTTTTGGCAACACGTAAAGAGGCTTCATTATTAGGTTCAATAAAGCAGATTGTTTGTTTATGTTTATTTTGCGATTTTAGCCAGACTAATGCAGCCCTCATAGCTTCAGTTGCATAACCCTTACCTTGGTGTTCAGGCGCAATCACCCAACCCGCTTCAGGGATCCCTTTCACTGACGGCTCCACGACGCGGTGAAAATCAGCAAAACCTAGATCGCCTATATACAAACCGGTTTTCTTGTCACGTAAGGCCCAATAGCCAAAGCCTAATAATGGCCACAAACCGCTATATGTCAGCATTCGCATCCAAGATTCACGCTCTGTTGAGGGGACTCCCGTAATATAATGAGTAACAGAATCAGTCGTCCATAATCGAGCTAGACTCGGAAAATCATCCACCTCATGCTTTGATAAAATCAAACGTTCCGTTTCAAGTATAGGAATGCGTTCCATTAATGACTTCTCCTGATTATCTAAAAGGTGGCTCATCGAAGGTTCTCAATTTTCTTGAATGCAATTTATCCCCTTCTTGTCTCAGTAAGTCAATAGCACGAATACCTATCTGTAAATGCTCCGAAATAGCACCCTCATAAAAACTATTTGCTTGGCCTGGTAGTTTAATTTCACCATGTAGTGGCTTATCTGATACACAAAGTAATGTGCCATAAGGAACGCGAAAACGATAACCTTGCGCCGCAATAGTGGCGCTTTCCATATCGACAGCAACTGCGCGACTTAAACTGAATCTACGTGCTGTTGCAAAAAAACGCAGCTCCCAGTTTCTATCGTCGGTAGTGACGACTGTCCCTGTACGTAAACGCTGTTTAACCAGCTCTCCAGGCATGTTACTGACCTGTTTAGTTGCATCATACAAAGCTCTTTGTACTTCAGCGATACTTGGAATAGGAATATCTGGTGGTAATACATCATCCAATATGTGGTCATCACGCAAATAAGCGTGAGCAAGAACATAATCACCAATTTTTTGGCTTTCACGTAATCCACCACAATGTCCGATCATTAGCCAAGTATGAGGACGTAATACCGCCAAATGATCGCAAATATTTTTTGCATTAGATGGGCCAACACCAATATTGACCAATGTAATACCCGCGCCATCTTTTGCTATCAGATGATATGCAGGCATTTGGAATTTTTTCCATGTTAAATCAGAAATCGCAATTTGAGGATCGGCATTTTCATCAGTAAGGTAATTGTGTCCAACACAAGACAGCGCAATATAACGGCTTTCAGGATCGCGTATTTGCTCACAGGCCCAACTCACAAATTCATCCACATAACGATTATAGTTTGTGAATAAAATATAAGGTTGAACATGTTCAGGAGGCGTACCCGTATAATGTTTTAATCGCGCTAAAGAAAAATCAACGCGTAATGCATCGAAATGGGAAAGAGGCATTTCATCGGTGATTTGATACAGACCATCTGTAATATCATCACTGATATCGGCTAAATCTGTAATAGGAAAATGCGCGGCAAGACTGCTACTCATACTTCGATCAAGGCTCAGGTCTGAGCCGTCAATAACGAAAGGATAAGGAATTTCTGTCTGTGAAGGACGCACAGTAAACGAAACATCATAATCCTGCTGTAAAATTGTTAGCTGCTCAACCAAATAAGCTCTAAACAATTCAGGCTGTGTTATCGTAATACTGTAATTCCCACGCTTTACAAATCTTGCATACGCCCGAGTTTTCTCACAATGATCAACTTCACCTTGCCACATCACGCAAAGCTCAGGATAGGCAAACAACCCGCTTTTTCTCGCATCTATATCAGGTAAGCGCCCTTCTTTTACATAAATAGCGATTGCATTTCTTAACGATTCAATCGCATTTGAGTACAAAGATGAAAGTTTATCTAAAACATCTTCAATAGACAGTTTTTTAGATTTCAGACTTTTTTCCAAAGACACACACAACTCCTTATCAGATGTAGTCATCAGTCGATAACATAGTGTATGTGCGCAGCGGTTGCAAAATATATCTTAATGCTTTTATTTCATCATGTTTTAATTAAAAATTTAATGCATAACTAAGGTTAAAACTAATGGTAATGTGAGCACAGCGATAATGGTTTGTAATGTAATGATCCCCGCCATCAATTGGCTATCACCACTTAACTGTCGAGTAAGAATATAGGCCGTTGGAGCTGTAGGTATCGAAAAGAAAATAACTAATAAAACCGTTTCAAGCTCAGGCAATGAAAATAAATAGGCTGTAAATACAGCTAAGATAGGCATCACAAGCAAACGTAATAATGTTGTTAATACAAGTGGCTTAAACTCTTTCTTCAATGTGGAAGTTTGTAATGCACCACCTATACAAATCAAGCCTAATGGCAGGCTTGCTGCCGCTAATAATTTTAATAACTGGTCTGAACCAAATGGCAAACCAATTGGTGATAAGTTTAATAAAATTCCGAGAAAACATGAAATAATCAGCGGGTTTTTAATGATTGGTAAGAAAATTTGTTTGATTGAAATTTTCTTACCTGCCGTTAATGACAAAACTGATATGATATTTGTGCTTGGTACTAAAATCGCCATGATAACCGCAGCAATCGCGATCCCCTCATTGCCAAACAGGTCTGCAATAATCGCTAATCCTAGATATGTATTAAAACGGATAATTCCCTGTATATATGCACCAAAGCGGGGAATATTAATTTTAAATAAATATTTATTTATGAGTGCCAACAATGCACTTACCGCGAGAATAAAAAATATGGCACTCGCTAAATAAGGTAATTTAGGATTATCAAGAGGTGCCTTTGCCAAGCTATTAATTAGCAATGCAGGAAATAAAATAAAATAATTTAACTTTTCAGCACTAGGCCAAAAATCCGCCGAAAAAAGCGCTGTACGACGTAACACAAAACCCATAGCAATTAGTGCAAATAATGGCCATAAAACGAATAAAATCTTTTCCATGTTGATTAATTTATTTTTTCATTGCATTAAATTAGGATATCAACAAGCCTAACGTTACACGCATGTAAATGTTAGGTAAAAAAAGCGCTTATTTTTATAATGAACATTTTGTATTGCGTTATTTTGTAAAAATCAAAAGTAACTCACACTTATATTATAAAAACCCGTTGTTGCCTAACAACGGGCCAGCCAATCACTCACTGAAATGCGTAGAATAATTATTACTCAATATATTTACAGCGGCATTCTGTATTCAATTACGCCTGGTTTTTCTGCGACCCAATTATACAATTTTTGACCACGTAAATTGGTTTCTTGAGTATGCCAGTATAAACGACCACATTGGTTTTCTTGTGCCTGTGCTTGGACAAACTCAATCAACTGCTTACCAACATGACGCCCTCTGACTTCAGGGGTGACATAAAGGTCTTCTAAATAGCAAAAGTCATTTTTAGCCCATGTAGACCGATGATATAGGTAGTTAACAAAACCGATAACCTTATCCCCTTCAAGTGCAACAGCACAGTACATAGGTTCATTAGCATCAAAAAAACGTTCCCATGCTTTGAGAGTCACATCTTCATCTAAATCAACACGGTAAAATGCTTGATAATCTAACCAATAAACTAACCACTGCGGATAATGTTCTACTGAGACAAACTCAACCGTAACTGGTAATGCTTCATTATTCATAATAACCCTTCCGTTTGTAGATATATTACATAATGCAGCTATAGTACATACCAATATGGTGCCGTATAAGATACACTTTTGTTATTTAAATAGGATCCACTTAAATGCGATGTAAGCAACAAGCTCAATTTCCGCTTCTACTTCTAGATGAAGGGATCCTAAAAGAGAACAGTATTAAAGACAGCGTATATCACACTATTCGTAATGCCATACTTGACGGAAGAATAAGTACGGGCATCAAACTCCCTTCAACCAGAGCGTTAGCTGAAATGATGTCGATTTCACGTAACTCTGTGATTGCCGGTTTTGAGCGGTTAACTGATGAAGGATATCTCTATTCTAAGCAAGGATCTGGCACATATGTTTCAGCAAATATCCCAGATGAACTGGTTCGAACAACAAATAACCCACATGCTACTGAACATCTTGAATATACTGCACTTAATCTGAACCCTATGGTTAATCATCTCACCAGATCATGGAATCAATCACGCCCTAATACCAATAAACACCAAATGTTTAATATCGGTATTGGTTGTGTTGACCAATTTCCACACGAGCTTTGGGGAAGGCTATTAGGGCGTGTTTGGCGTAAATCAAAACATGTCATTACTCACTACAATCATCCAGATGGTTATTCACCATTAAAACAGTTATTAGTCGATTATGTACGGTCAACCCGAGGCGTTCACTGCTCAGAAAAGCAAATTATTATCGTTAATGGAACACAACAAGCCATAAATCTTGCAGCCAGAGTACTACTGAAACAAGGGGATAAAGTTTGGTTAGATGACCCGGGCTATGACAGTGCTAAAGCCATTTTAATGGGGCAAGGTGCTCAAATAATACCTATCCCATCGGATGATGAGGGAATGAATATAGCTTATGCTGCTAAATATCATCCCGATGCTAAATTAGTTTATACCGCCCCTTCCCACCAGTTCCCGCTTGGGACCACCTTGAGTTTAGCCCGCCGATTAGCTTTATTAGATTGGGCACAACAAAATAACGCATGGGTTTTTGAGGATGATTATAATAGTGAGTTTCGTTTTTTATCTAAACCCATTCAAGCATTACAAGGACTCGATAACCACCAACGCGTTATTTACGCAGGTACATTTTCTAAAATGATGTATCCCGGATTTCGCCTCGGATTTTTAATTGTGCCAGAAATTCTGAGTGATGCATTTACGATGATGAAATACTACAGCGATAGCCATTGTAGCTATTTAGAACAAGCCGCCTTAGCGCAATTTATTCAAGAAGGCCACTACGCTCGGCATGTTAGAAAAATACGTAAAATATGTCACGAACGGCAAAATACCTTTTTTACTGCAATTAACTCATATCTACCTGATATATTTGATGTACAGCTGACCGATTCTGGAATTCATACCGTATGTTGGGTCAAACAAGGTTATGATATTGATATCATTTTACAGCAATGCCGCTTATTAGGTTTTGGCGCACAGCCGCTATCAAGGTATTGTATTAATAGTAAAAATAACAATGCAATTTTATTTGGTTATGCAGCACATGCAGAATCTGATATTACCAATAGCGTTAAATTGCTTAGTGAAAGACTTGAGAGCATATACTCTAGATCACTCAACACTAATTTAGATGAGTAATTAATTTAAAATATGATGATATACCTTAGATAAACAAATTATAGATTTGAGTTATTGTCTGATTGTGGCTTTTCTTTATGTCGCTTTAAATGGTCTCAATATCTTTATTTTATTTATGTTGAGGTGTGTTGATGGAACAAATTAATTATCCTTATAATCTCGAAGTTGGTGATGTCATTTTTACCAGTATCGGTACTGAGCTATTTCGTCAAATTGCATCTGCATCGCAATGCTGGAGTAATCATGTTGGCATGATTATCGGGCATGATGGTAATGATTATTTAATCGCCGAAAGCCGTGTCCCTCTCTCAACTACCACCACATTGTCACGCTTTATCGCGCGTTCATCGGATAAACGTTATGGTGTGCGACGACTAGCGAGCCACCTAACTAATGAGCAAAAAAATGCATTAGTGGCGGAAGTTCCACCGAGACTTAATAAGTTTTACCACACTGGATTTAAGTATGAATCCTCAAGACAATTTTGCTCTAAATTTGTTTTTGATATTTATCAATCCGCATTATCTATTCGCATTGGTGAAATAGAAACTTTCCATGAATTATTAAGCAAAAATCCGAATGCGAAATTAAATTTTTGGAAGCTATGGTTTATCGGACAAATTCCATGGGAACGCACCACTGTAACCCCAGCAAGCCTATGGCATCATCCTGAGTTATCGTTGATTTATCGGAGTCATGAAGATATTCATTAGAAATATAACGATTAAAATACACACAAAAAAAGGCACTCGCCCCCGAGTGCCTTTTGACTACAACCTACTGAATTTAGAGTAAAAAACTCCTATTCAGCGGTTCTGGTACTTGTGCGGATTAGGTAGTCAAATGCGCTAAGTGCGGCTTTTGCGCCTTCTCCGGCTGAAATAATGATTTGCTTATAAGGAACAGTGGTACAGTCACCTGCAGCAAAAATACCTTTAATATTGGTTTCACCACGAGCGTCAACTTCAATTTCACCTATGCGATTACGGGTAATTGTATCCCCTAACCAGTTGGTATTGGGTAATAAACCAATTTGTACGAATGCGCCAGCCACGGCTAAAGAATGCACTGTTTCATTAGTACGATCTTTATATTCAAGGCTCGTCATCTTGCTACCATCACCTTTAACTTCTAAGGTTTGTGCGTTCAAAATGATATCGATATTTTTTAAACTACGCGCTTTTTGTTGCAATACTGAATCCGCTTTCAGTTCTGGTGCAAACTCAAGCACAGTCACGTGTTCAACAATACCGGCTAAATCAATCGCGGCTTCAATGCCTGAGTTACCACCACCAATCACCGCAACTCGCTTGCCTTTAAATAGAGGGCCATCACAGTGTGGGCAGAATGTTACCCCTTTGGTACGATATTCTTGCTCCCCCGGTACACCCATGTTTCTCCAACGTGCGCCGGTTGAAATAATAATACTGCGTGATTTTAAGATACCACCTGATGCGGTTTCAATTTGATGTAAGCCACCCGCTTGTTCTGCGGGGATTAATTTAGTCACTGACTGACCATCAATGACATCGACATCATAATTATCTACATGGTTTTTTAATGCACCGGCAAATATCGCACCTTCTGTTTTAATCACAGAAATATAGTTTTCAATATCAACCGTATCCATAACTTGGCCGCCAAAGCGCTCGCCAATCACGCCAGTACGAATGCCTTTACGAGCGGTATAAATGGCAGCAGAAGCTCCCGCGGGACCACTACCAATAATCAATACTTCAAATGGCTCACGTTCGGTCAATGATTTTGCCGCACGCTCATCGGCTTTAGTATCAACCTTGCTGACAATTTCACTTAATGTCATGCGCCCTTGCCCAAATTCTTTTCCGTTTAAGAAAACAGCGGGGACGCCCATCACATTGCGTTCTTCAATTTCATTTTGGAAAAGCGCGCCATCAATCGCCGTATGGCTGATATTTGGGTTCAAAATCGCCATTAAATTAAATGCTTGAACAACATCTGGGCAGTTATGGCACGATAATGAATAATAAGTCTCGAAATGAAATTCGCCTTCAAGGCTTTTAATCTGTTCTAATAGTTCTTGTGCTTCTTTTGATGGATGTCCACCAACTTGTAATAATGCTAAAACAAGAGAAGTAAATTCATGTCCTAGTGGGGAACCCGCAAAGCGAACACCACTATCCACACCTGGATTAGTAATTAGAAATGATGGCATTCTTAATGATTTGTCATGAACTTCACGAACACTAATTTTGTCTGATAGCGAAGCAATTTGTTCAATTAATTGTTTTATTTCATTTGATTTTTCGCTGCTATCTAAATTTGCAACTAACTCTAAAGGTTTAGTTAATTTTTCTAAATAGGCTTTCAATTGTGCCTGTAAATTATTATCGAGCATGTAATCCCCTTTAATTTTAATCATAAAATCGGGTACATATACCCGTCACGCTTTTAGCTACAGGCTTATTTAGTTACCTATAACTTCAATATTTTTCAGTTAATCTATCAATTTATACTCAAAATAATTCGAGTTGCAGGTTGCTGAGTGTAGTCAACAACCCTGCAACTTGAAATATGACGAGTCAGTGAGCGAATTAGATTTTGCCGACTAAGTCTAACGACGGAGACAATGTAGCCTCACCTTCTTTCCATTTCGCTGGGCAAACTTCACCTGGGTGACTTGCAACATATTGAGCTGCTTTAACTTTACGCAGCAAATCTGATGCGTCACGGCCGATGCCTTCCGCTGTGATTTCGATTGCTTGGATGATACCTTGTGGATCTACAACGAACGTACCGCGATCTGCAAGGCCTTCCGCTTCACGCATATTTTCAAAGTTACGCGTTAATGCGCCAGTTGGGTCACCGATCATGGCATATTTGATTTTGCCGATAGTATCTGAACTTGCATGCCATGCTTTATGCGTGAAATGTGTGTCTGTCGAAACAGAGAAAATCTCAACGCCCATTTTTTGGAATTCTTCGTAATGATCAGCAACATCACCAAGTTCTGTTGGGCAAACAAAAGTAAAGTCCGCTGGATAAAAGAAAAATACACTCCATTTACCTTCAACGTCTTTTTCAGTAACTTCGATAAATTTGCCGTCTTTAAATGCTTGATTAGTGAAAGGTTTGATTTGAGTATTAATTAATGACATTTGATGTCCTCCTGTTGGGTTGCCTATTAAGTTACTGTTTTCCAGCAGCTTTATCCAATCAGTAGGCACTATCGATTTGATAGGTATAATCTTTTGATTATTTAATTATTGATAGGTTAAACATTAAAACGCCTACTGGGAATATCAGCAAGCGTTTTTGACATAATGACAACAGCATTTATTTATAACATTAGGCCATCGTTGCAATTGTTTTGCGAAAACGCACAAGTGCAAGACTAAAGAATACAGCACCAATTATCACCAAAATGATGAATTGAGGCCACACAATCTGAAAGCCAGCCCCCCGATATAAAATAGCCTGAGCAAGATTAACAAAGTGTGTTGTTGGCATGGTTAACATGATGTCTTGAACTAGCTGCGGCATACTTTCTCGAGCTGTCATCCCTCCTGAAAGCATATTTAATGGCAATAGAACGAGTATCATTAATAAACCAAACTGTGGCATCGAACGAGCAATCGTCCCCATAAAAATACCAATGGATGTCGTTGCAAATAGGCTTAGTGCCACACCACACATAAACAATAGGATAGAGCCTTCAATCGGGACTTGTAGCAGCGTTTTGACTACTAAAAGCAGCGAAACCCCCGAAGCAATCAACACGACCAGCCCCATTGACCAAATTTTAGACATCATAATTTCAAAAGGCGTCAATGGCATCACCATCAGATGCTCAACCGTGCCATGTTCTCGTTCACGGATCAAAGCCGCTCCCGTTAATACAATAGAAAGCATGGTGATATTATTGATAATCGCCATTACAGAGCCAAACCATGACTGCGTTAAGTTTGGGTTAAAGCGCATTCTCACTTCCAAATCAACCGGTAAGCTGGCATTACTACGAGACTTGGCTAAAAATTCATTCACTTCCCCTAAGGTAATATTTTGAATATAACTATTGCCTAAAAATGCCTGACTCATACGAGTCGCATCAATATTAACCTGTATTTCAGGATGGCGGCCTGCAAGCACATCCCTTTGAAAATTAGGTGGAATATCTAAGGCAAAGGTATAAGAACCTCGATTCAGTAATCCATCAATTTGGTCGGGCGTAATATCCGCAGGGGGTAAAAAATAGGGTGCATAAAAGCTATTAATAATTCGATTGGATAGTTGCGATTTATCCTGATCAGCAATAGCGATGGGGGCATTATGCAGTGAGCCCGGTGTGACTGTTGCAGATGAATAAATTGATACTGTAAAGGCAAATACGATCAATGCCATCATCGCTTTATCACGGCTCAAGCTGCGTAATTCTTTGATACCTAAGTTAATAATATTTTGTATTTTCCGCATCATTGCTAAGACTCCTGTTTTTTCAGGAAATAGACACTCAGCCCAATGACGATTGGGATCGTAATCAACAGCGGTATAAACGACCCCTGTAAATCAAATAAATTAAGCCCTTTTGAAAATGTGCCCCGTGAAATGGTTAAAAAATGGGAGGTTGGATACACCATTCCGACCCAACGCCCTATCCCTTCCAGAGATGAAACCGGGTCAATCATACCTGAGAATTGCGTCGCCGGGATGAGTGTAATAATCGAGGTTCCAAATATCGCGGCAATTTGGCTTTTCATAAAGCATGAAATAAGCAACCCCATTCCCGTCGCTATGGTGATATAAAGGAAGGCTGCAAGCGTTAATGTCAAAAAACTCCCTTTAAATTCAACACCAAATATATACACCGAAAGAATGCACAGCATCACAAAGTTAAACATTCCTAAAACAATATAGGGGAGTTGTTTACCAAGTAAAAATTCTAATTTGGTGATCGGGGTGACATATAAATTAATAATTGATCCGAGTTCTTTTTCACGCACCACACTCAGTGCACTCAGCATCGCGGGGATCATCATCAACAATAATGGAATAACGGCAGGAACAATCGCGGGAAGGCTACGTACGTCTGGGTTGTAACGATAGCGAGTTTCAATGTCGATTGCAGGTATTCCCGCGACGCCAACAGGTTGACGTGCCGCCATCGTACTTAGCCAAGCAAGATGCATCGCTTGCACATACCCTCTCACCGTTTCAGCGCGATTTGGCATTGCACCATCAATCCACACACCTATTTTGACATTATTACCTCTGGCAACATCACGTGCAAAATTAGGTGGAATTTCAATTGCTACCGTAATTTTTCCACTGCGTAAACCTTGCTCTAGTTCATCATAATCTTGAATAGGCGGCTGCTCAATAAAATAGCGAGAACCTGCTAAATTTAAAGTGTAGCCTTGGCTAAGACCTGTTTGGTCACGGTCTAGCACCGAGAATCTCAAGTTTTCAACGTCCATGCTGATACCGTATCCCATAATAAACATTAGGATCACAGTACCGAGCAATGCAAGTGTTGAGCGCACCGGATCACGCCGCAATTCCATGCCTTCTCGAATAGAGTAGCTAAATAATCGACGTAAACTAAAACGCTTTTTAAGCGCTTCTGTAGCTTGCGCTTTTAATGCAGAATCAACATGGAATTCAGGGACGCTATCTTGCTCGGCTGCGGCTTCACCAACGGCATCTTGCAAGTAGGCAATAAAGGTTGCTTCAAGGGTATCAAGCCCTCTTTTTTTGGTTAAATTAGCCGGAGTATCACAATCTAATACTTTTCCTGCATGCATTAGTGAGATACGGTCACAACGTTCCGCTTCATTCATAAAGTGAGTAGAAATGAAAATAGTGACGCCGTCACGTCTTGATAAGTCAACCATCAAATTCCAGAACATATCTCGAGCAACTGGGTCAACGCCAGAGGTCGGTTCATCAAGGATCAGCATTTCGGGTTTATGGATAACCGCAACGGCAAGTGATAAGCGCTGGCGAATACCTAAAGGTAAATCATCGGGCATCGTATCGCGCACATCATCAAGCTCAAATCGCTGACACATTTCGTCAATACGTTGTTTTATCTGCTCTTCAGGAATATGAAAAAGTTTAGCGTGTAAATCAAGGTTCTGTTGAACGGTTAATTCACTGTAAAGGGAAAAGGCTTGGGACATATATCCAACACGCTTGCGTGTTTCAATATTTTTCGGGTCGATTTCCTGACCAAATAACCATGCTTGGCCTTCACTTGCTTGCAACAACCCCGTTAGCATTTTCATTGTGGTTGATTTACCGCAACCATTAGAACCGAGAAAACCGAAAATTTCACCCTTAGGGATCTTGAAATTAACGTGATCTACCGCAACAAACTGGCCAAACCGCATGGTTAAATCTTGTGCTTCAATAGCAATAACATCATCTTTCGATGTATCACGAGGGGGGATAATAACTTGTTTGTGTCCGCTACGTTTCTCTTCAGGCAATAACGCGATAAAGGCAGCTTCAAGGTTATCACATTGAGTTTGAGCTTTTAATTCAGATGCATGGCCTGTTGCCATAACTTTGCCATCATCCATTGCCACTAACCAATCAAAACGCTCAGCCTCTTCCATATAGGCCGTGGCAACCAAAACGCTCATATTGGTTTGTCGTTCACGAATTCGGTCGATAAGATCCCAAAATTGAGCACGAGATAAGGGGTCAACCCCAGTGGTTGGTTCGTCTAATATCAATAAATCAGGGTCATGAATTAAAGCACAACATAGGCCCAGCTTTTGTTTCATACCACCAGATAGCTTTCCTGCCGGCCGGTCTTTAAAAGGGGCAAGTCCCGTACTTTCTAACAAATCTTGTATACGATATTGCCTTTCTTCTTTTGATTGACCAAATAGTCGACCGAAGAAATCCACGTTTTCATAGACAGAAAGTGTATGGTAGAGGTTTTTACCTAACCCTTGTGGCATATACGCAATTCTTGGGCAAACCGCTCTGCGGTGTTGTGCATCCGTCATATCACCATCAAGAACCATTACACTGCCTTGTTGAATGGCTCTTGCGCCGGCGATTAATGAAATCAGGCTTGATTTACCTACTCCGTCAGGGCCTATCAACCCGACCATTTTTTTAGCCGGAATAGAAAGTACAATGTCATCCAACGCACAATTATCACCATAATGTTGGCTGACATGTTTTATATCAACAATCACATCATCCATCAGTTTATTGGTCATTGTGGAATTCTCACCTCAAGGTCAGCAGGCCATGGTTCATTAGGGTCTAAACTGATATAGGCTTTTCCCGGCAAACCTGTTTTGACATATTCAAGGTGTTGTTCTAGTAATTCAGGTGAAATCCGTGCACGAACACGGAACATCAACTTTAAGCGCTCATTTTGGGTTTCTACTGTTTTGGGGGTAAATTGTGCCACACTCGCAACAAATGTAGTTTTCGCTGGAATAACAATGTTTGGCGCCGCATCCAAAATAATATGAACTTCACTGCCTAAAGCCACTTTTCCGGCATCTTCTGTTGGTAAGAAGAATGTCATGTATACATCACTTAAATCCACCATATTGAGTACACGTCCACCAGCGCCTAGCACTTCGCCCGGCTCTGCTACACGATACTGAATACGACCATTTCGAGGCGCTTTTAAGACACTATCATCTAAGTCGGCAATGATACGTCTTTCTGTTGCAGTGGCTGCCTCAACACGATTTTTGGCTTGAACGATCCCTGCACTAGCGGAATCTATTGCCGCTGTTGCCGCTGCGACTTGGGCTTTCGATGCTTCAAGTGCAGCTCTTGCACCTTGCATTTGAGCGGTATCATCATCGACTTGCTGTTGGGATACAGCATTTGTTCTAACCAATATTCTTGAACGATTTAGCCGTTTTTGTGCCGCATCAAGTTCTGCTTCACGTTGACGAACTACAGCTTGAGCCGCTAACTTTTCACTTTTTCGTTGCGTTAAACCTGATTCCGCTGTCACGACCGCACTAATCGCTTGGCGCAACTGAGCTTGTACTTCATGTAATTGTTCTTGTAGAGCACGGGTATCCATTCTCGCTAACTCTTGTCCTTCCGTTACAAAGTCTCCTTCTTTAACCGTGATGTTTTCAATCCGCCCCGCTGTTTTGGTCGCAATATCAATCTCTGTGGCTTCTATACGCCCATTACTTTGCGCAAAGCCAGAAGGCAACCCGCCAGAGTTTACACTCCAGTAATAAAAACCACCCGCTGCAATAATTAAAATTAAAACTATGTAAAAAGACATTTTCTGCTTATTTATTTTCATACCATCCCTTTTCCATTCAATGAAGAAAATAGCGAATAACAATTATTTTGATTATTAACCTGGTGAATTAATAAACCCACATAACTGCCTATATGTGAAATAAATATCGATAACAACCTAAAATATTTTTTTATTATTTTTAACATTATCGAAAACCATCGAACATTCTCTTAATAATGCTATCTATCTAATTTAATGTGATTTTATCAGAATTATACTTAAGTAAAATAGCCATGTATCACAAAAAAACATATTATGATTACAAAAGTATACATAAGGCATTATTTGTATAAATTTACCCATAGCAAGCAAAAAATAAAGCCAGTATTTATCCTTACTAGCTTTATCGTGAGGGGAATAATAAAAGTATGATTTATAAATATTCTTTGTCGAATTTATTTTATATGAAATTAACGCACAAATTCAGCGATGGTTTTTGCATCCATACGATAGCGGATCCACTCATCTTGTGGCTCTGCACCAATACTATTATAGAAGTCGATAGCCGGTTGATTCCAATCCAGCACACTCCATTCCAAACGTTGACATTTTCGCTCTGCCGCCAAGACCGCAATATGTTTTAATAATTTTTTTCCTGCCCCTGCTCCGCGAAAATCAGGCGAGACATATAAATCCTCCAAATAGATACCGTTATTTCCCAGCCATGTGGAATAACTGGTAAAAAAGACCGCATAACCCGCTGCTTTTCCATCTATATAACAAATAAGCGCTTCTGTTTTTGAATCTTGACTGAACAAAGAATCTTCAATATCCGCTACGCTCGCCTTGACCTCATGGCGCGCTTTTTCATAATCTGCAAGTTCGATAATCATATCAAGAATTAAAGATGCATCTTTAATTGTGGCTTGTTTTATTTCTACATTCATTAGCGACTCTCTTTTAAGTTAAGGACTAACTTTAAACGGGGTTATGCGAACTCCCAATCCCTCAGAAATATAATTCATGTAAATACCGCCATCATTAGAATAAGTTATAACAATGAATAAACAGCGTAATTATTACTATTGCTATAAAAATATCGAATTTGCTATGATGAGGTATTGTTTCACCCTATGAAAAAATAAGGAGGCTAATCTATGCTGTTGTGTGATCTAATTGAATATTCACACTTCTTTGGTAATCGCCAAAGCTCAGGCTTTCACAGTTTTATACTGCGATAACCCTGCCTGAGCGAAGCGACTAACTAAAGAGGCCTCCCTCAGCTTACTGGGTTGTCGTCAAGACTATACCCCGGCATTATTATGCCTAAAATTCGAGTAAGCTATGAGCACATTATTATCTGTAAAATCACTGAATTACGACACATCTACTACCCTATTATTGAATGATATTACCTTTACACTGCAACAAGGTGATCGCATTGGCTTAATTGGCCATAATGGTAGCGGTAAAAGTACTTTACTTAAGCTAATCACACATCAATTATCCCCTGCTAGTGGGAATATTACCTATGCCAACCATTGTGTGACGGCTTATATTGAACAGCACCTACCTGATGATATTGCAGAATTAACGCTTATCGATGCCCTTGTGCAAAAAATTCCAGAGCAAGACAAAATGGCCGAACGCTGGCGGGCGGAAGTGCTGTTATCTGAACTCGGGTTTACAACTGAACAATGGACGCAAAAAGCCAATGAAATAAGTGGAGGCCAGCACACTCGACTATTACTTGGTCGTGCATTAATTTCACAACCTGACTTGCTATTACTTGATGAACCAAGCAATCATCTCGATTTGCCTACCTTGCTTTGGTTAGGTGATTTTTTACAATCATGGAAAGGTAGCTTTGTACTGGTATCCCATGACCAAGCTTTACTCGATAAAGTCACCAACTGTACTTGGATATTGCGTGATAAATCATTGCATTTTTATCGATTACCTTGCAGCAAAGCTCGCCAAGCATTGATAGAAAAAGATGTCACTGATGAACGTCGTCATCAAGCGGAACAAAAAGAAATAGACCGGATTGCAGCAAGTGCAAAACGCTTGGCGATCTGGGGACATGTTTATGACAATGAAAGTCTGTCAGGTAAAGCAAAACAAATGGAAAAGCAAGTTGACCGATTGAAAGAGGTTCAAACCGAACTTTCAGATGGTTACCAATGGAAGTTAACACTTAGCGGTAAATCAATACCGGCCAATCGAGTTCTCGAACTTGATTGTGCAAATATTAATACGCCAGATGGCGCGTTATTATTTACAACCCTTTTTCATCAAGTCAAAAGTGGCGATCATGTTGCTATCATTGGTGCCAATGGGTGTGGAAAATCAACACTTTTACGTTTGCTTTGGCAAAATTATTTGCAAAATGAATGCAATAGCTCACAGTTAAAATTTCATCCAACAATTAACACGGGTTATTACGATCAACAATTAGCACAACTAAATGATAATGATAGTTTGCTAGAGGCATTGCGAAATTTTGCCCCTTTAAATGATGAGCAACGAAAAATGGCATTAATTGGTGCTGGTTTTGCTTATACCCGACATCAGCAAAAGGTCGCCACACTCAGCGGTGGTGAGCGAGCACGATTACTTTTTATTGGTTTAAGTCTTGCCCAATATGAGCTTATTTTATTGGATGAACCAACCAATCACCTTGATATCGAAGGCAAAGAAGCACTTAGTGAGCAAATAAAACAATTTACGGGCGCATTATTGGTTGTCAGTCATGATAAATGGTTGATAGAAAACAGTTGCCAGAGATTTTGGTATATTCACAATAATCGTTTAGAAGAATATCTTAATGTTGACGATATTTATCAGCAAATTGAGCTTCAATCGCATTTATCTAGTCAATATAACATGAGTAGCAATTTACCAAACTTAGCATCTAAAGCTATTGTTGAAACTCTTGCTCATGAAGATAAATTGCTTGAGCAGTTATTTGAATTAGAGGAAAAATTGCAAGCAGATAGGCAGCGTAAACCTTCTCATCAAAAACCACAGTTACAACAACGATGGATTGAAGAGATACACAAGATTCAAAGCCAATTAGATTTTTAACCTAAACAGCCCTTGATAATTATCGGTTATCAAGGGCTGTGAATAACATTTTGATTGTGATGTGACTGAAAACATTTTACCAAAAGAAGATACCGAGTTTACAAAATAACTATACCTATACCCGAAATACGCATTTATCAAAAATAAATTATCCTTGATAAAAACTTATCGTTATAAGAATAAAGATTTTGTAAACCATCAATTTTAATATTGATTTTTTTGCTTTTTCGCACGTTTAAAATAAGACGTCGGCACTTTAGGGCATACTGCCTCCTTAAATTTAGCATCTGTCGTATTTTTTTTAACTGACTCAGTGTCTGTGAGGTCAGTTGAATTTTCTGGTGCTGATTTCGGGGTTTCTTTCATATATGACTGCTCTTTAGCTTGAATAATATCATTTGTTTTGGCCATTTTATTAATCCTCTACCACTAACGCGGCATTCACTTGCTCTATCCTATCAACTGCACTATTAATAATGTTCACAACCTTTGCCGATTCTTCGCAAGTTAATTGCTGTAAAACAATTTTGTGTCTTAGTAATGATTTAAACTTATCTACTGCACACTCAATTTCATTTGCAAACAAATTACCGGCTCTAAGCTCTTGTGCATAATCTAATTTCATCTTAACTTCAGAAAAAATATCTGCTTTTAATAACAAAAAGCATCTTCCTTCGGGGGTGATTGTATAGCACTTACGCCCCTTTCCACTCTCTTTACCTGCCGCAATAAAACCTAATTCTTCCAGCAAAGTTAATGTAGGATAAATAACGCCGGGGCTTGGACAATAAAACCCTGCTGTTTCCTGGCCTATTTTTTTGATAAGCTCATAACCGTAATTCGCACCATCGATAAGCAGATGGAGAATATAAATCCGCAACTGCTTCGGATTAAACATGCGCTTGACGCTTTTTCCGTTACATGCACATACATCAGGCAGTTTTTCATTACTCATTAAAATACTCAACGTTATTTTGACATCTAAAACAGATATATCTAACATCATAGTATATTTTGCAAAAAATACCAGCTTTAGATATATCTGTTTTTGTGCATAACGTGCTAATGATAATTATTCGCAGATAAGCCACTCCAAAGAAAAGTGAGTGTCGATGATAACCCTGCTGGCGACTTAAATTATTACCTATAAAAAAGCCAGTAACTGTAAAAGTCACTGGCTTGATGACGTTTATATTTTAACGATAATAACTAACCAATATTCGGCAATATATTAAACGCAATGCCTAGCTGAACACCTATCACAATAATTCCACATAAAAAAACCACCAATAGCCCTGTTGTACCACCTAGTACCTGATACTTACGTTGATTGGTATAGCGAGATTTAAATGCCATTGCACTTGGTAATAATAAGGCGAGCACTGACAGAGCAATAGCCGCAAAGCCTAATGCCATCACAAAGCCTTTCGGATAAAATAATGCAAATACCAGCGGGGGTAAAAATGTTAATAGCCCAGTTTGCAATCTTCCCGAGGCATTATCTTGCCTTTTAAATAAGTCAGCTAAAAAGTCAAATAAACCCAATGCTACGCCAAGGAATGATGTCGCTAAAGCTAAACTCATAAACATTTGAGCAATTAATTCAGTTCTACCCGATTGAGCAACATCCTTAATCGCATCCAGTAATCCATTTAGCCCTGCATTTTCTGCTAAAATTCCGACAAACGTTGTAGTGCCAATGCTGCCTAATGTGGCGATTTGCCATAAGATATAAGCAACCAACGGAATAGCACTACCAATAATAAATATCATCCGTAGTTTTTTTACATCACCGCCCATGTATTTCACAATGCTCGGCACGCTACCATGAAAACCAAATGAAGTGAAAAAGACAGGTATCGCCGACAGGATCAATACTTTTTGTGTTGGGGCCGATAATAAATTTTGCTGCTCAACATGGGGTACCATTAATGCTAATATCATGACTAAAAAAACAATTTTAGCGGCAAATAGAATGCGGTTGATAAAATCAACCGATGAGGTACCAAAGCAAACAACCCCCCCACCAATCACCGTAAAAACAACAATCCCCATCCAATCTGCCATATCAATGGCAAAACTACTTTTTAAATTTGAAGTGATGATTTCCCCTGCACCGCTCACATAAGCAGCGGTTAACGCGTACATTAGGAACATCATACTGAAGCCTGTAATAAATTTACCACCAGAACCTAAATAGCGTTCTGCAACACTGCCGATCCCCGTTTCATGAGATTCATGCTGATACACTTCCACTAATAATAAGGCTGTGTAGCACATCAGCGCCCATAAGATCAGCAACATGGCTAAGCTAACCATAAAGCCATTACCCGCTGCGGCAATTGGCATTGCCAACATTCCCGCGCCGATCGTAGTACCTGCAACAATAAAAACACTACCAAATGTGCGATTTTTCATATTGAGATCCTAACAAGTAAAATTAAATACTAACCTTTTGATTGGGTTGACTATGTTTATTTTCTTCATCAATGAGCTGTTGTAATTTGTCTTCAAAGATGTTTGTTAATTCTTCCCAATAACTATCAAAATGTTGTTTATCCCGCAGGCAATGGGTCATGATTGCGGCTCTTAAAACATAAATAGAACGCACTTTATCCCATTCACTTTCACTAAAACCAGCATCACAACATAGATTTTTAGGGTTATCCCCATATTCTTCATAGCTTAATGACGTCGATGATGTCAGGAAATCATTGGCATAAGTCCGCCCCGCAGCATATGAACACAGCTCATATATACGTTTATTAAGTTGATTTTGCTTCACGAGACAGGTGTTACTGCTCTCTTTAAACATGAAATTGACCATATGAAAATCCGGTGATGGCATCGCCATAATTTCAAATTCACGGTTATCGATAACAAATGGTTGGCTTAAATTAATTTTTTCTATCAACCAATTTGCGGTTGTCACTCCCGCAGCAATCACTTTCCCATATCCCCACAGATTTAACGGCACTAAACGATGAGCAGCCCAAACAGCGGCTGCGGTAGCGCCTGCCTTAGAGCCTTCCATAATTGAGGATCCAAGTAATACATTTTGCTGTTTATCTGATTTGCGGCTTTTTTCTTGAACTTCTTCAAAAACGTAGGCGGCATGATAGGAAATAAGATCCACAATTCGCTTATCTTTCATACAAATTGCGCCCGCGGCATAAGGTATAAAGCCAACTTTATGCGGGTCAACGGTAATTGAATCAGCTTGATTAAGTGCCTTAAAACTTTCATAAACATCCGGTTTTGGCCAGACAACATCAGGAGGGAAAACACCTTCATTGTGATAACGCTGTATTAATGCTTCATAGTCGATAAATTGATTGTTTTCATCGCGAAACATTGCACAAGCATATCCCGCATATGCTGCATCAATATGCACATAAAAAGAAACGCCAAAGCGTGTTTCACATTCACTGCGTAATTTGATCACTTCAGCGACATTATCAATTGCCCCTGTTTCGGTTGTTCCCACAACCGCAACAACCGCCAAAATAGGTTCACCCTGTTCAATCAATGAAAAAATGATTTGTCTCATTTGATTGACATCTGTACGGTAATTTTCATCAACAGGTAATTGTACGATATTTTGTTGACCTAACCCCAAAATGTCCATTGCCTTTAACCACGAATAGTGTTTGGATTGTGGCACTAATAGCTTGCCAAGCTTTCCTTGCTCAATTCCTTCACCACGGCAAGTCATCTCTCTAACTGCTTCAAATAATCCTTGTTTTTTAAGTACATCTATTAAATCCAATATAGATACCGTAGACATATTTAATAATGCATGGTCAGACTTATCACTCAATAGCGCTTGAGCTTGTGGATGCTTAGCCATCGCCAAAGGAAGCGTCTTCAAGTTACGGGCAACCCATAACCCTTCATAGTTAGCAACCGTTCCTCCTGATGTTATATGACCCCAAGAATTTTGTACGTCATAACCGAACATTCCACAAAGATCCAGCCCAGCTTCTATTTCCAACACAGTCGTGGTTGGTGAAGATTCTTGAGCACAATTATTGGGGTTGTACATCATGGCCATTACATAAGCGAGGTTGGATATCATAAAGGTATCCGCATTCATATGACCCATATAACGAGGTGAAAACCAAGGTACTGAGGTTGTTTTAAGTTTAGATGAAAGCTGATTCAAAATACCTTCTGTACGATATAAAGTATCTCGATATTCCGGAGCATACCTGTCTACCGTAGAGATAAGGTCGGGGTCTTCAGGGTGATAACCTGAACGCCAATGCATATGCTCAGAAACAGCATACTCCATCATTTCTTTGAAAAAGACGGCATTTTCAGATTTTGGCCCAAGAAATAAGGCGTCTACATTCATTTTTGAGTTTTTAAAATTATTCATTTATCACTACACCTTCGACTCACAGTGTCAAAAAAACACCCACTGCTTTTAAGTTATTTAACTTATTATCATTGGAAAGTGCAATAACGGGTCTATGTCCTTATAAGACAACAATGTATTAATGACATTGTCATATTCTCTATCATTTCATTATTAAATATTGATAGGCAAACCGTTAATGAGCCAACTTATCTATAGATATAATCTATCTTCATTAAAATATTAATAAACTCATATTTATTTCGTTCGGATTTGTGGGCGGGGACAAAAATTCAAAATTTAGTCAGCTGTAAAGAGATATTTACGCCAAAAAGACTTGATAATGTAAATTATTTGTTATAAACAAAAGTTAAATGTAATTATTGGCAATATCCTCACCCTAATAGAAACCAGGATGAGGATTTCTTTATTTAATTATTTAATAAAACAATTTTCCCAAAAAGATCGCCAGATTCCATATAGCGGTGCGCATCAGAAACTTGAGCCAAACTGTAAGTTTTGTTAATAATGGGTTTTATTTTACCTATTTGCAACATGTCCCAGACCTGTTCTTTTAACTCAAGTGAAATTTGACATTTTTCTTCAATAGTTCGTGAGCGCATTGTGGAGCCCGTATGTTGTAATCGCTTCACCATCAGTGGCATCATATTCAAATGTGTCGGATTTCCTTTCATCATACCAATTTGAATAATACGCCCACACTTAGCCGCAACCACATAATTTTTAGCAACATAATCACCGCCAATAATATCGACAACCATATCAACCCCACGTGATAACGTATAATTTAGCGAGGCTTGGACAAAATCATCTGTCTTATAGTTAATCACACAATCAGCACCTAACGATTTCGCAATATTGACTTTTTCTTCCGAGCCCACCGTTGTGATCACCGTTGCGCCAAATGCTTTGGCTAACATGACAGCAATACTACCAATTCCTGATGTTCCACCATGAATAAGCACGGTTTCATCTTTTTTAAGTTTGCCTATTTGGAATACGTTCGCCCAGACTGTGAAAAAATTTTCAGGAACGGCTGCTCCCTCTGCAAATGATAAATTGCCTAATGGCAAAGCAATATCTTTGTGAACTAAACAATATTCTGCATACCCCCCACCAGCAACTAAACCACAAATTTTATCGCCGAGCTGCCATTGAGTAACATCATCCGCTTTCGCAACTATTGTGCCTGAGACTTCTAATCCCATAATAGGCGAAGCATCTGGTGGTGGTGGATATGACCCCATTCGCTGAAATATATCAGGTCGATTAACGCCTGCGGCTTCAACCTTCACTAATAAGTATCCAGCTGATAAACTAGGTAGTGGTTTATCTATTAATTGCAATTTTTCTGGTCCGCCGGGTTCTATAATGTCGACAACTTTCATTGTTGTTGGTAATGTTAATTGGTTGTTTATCACTATGATTTCCTTTTACAGGTTCATTTGAAAAATTGATATTTTTATGTTTACTTTTCTGTTAAATTAATGCTAATTAGTTTAATGAAAATACAGATAACTCATTAATTTATTTAGCTAAAGAAATATCTACTTAACACCTTTTATTATATTTAAAATACAATTATTTAATTTATATCCGGCTTATCATTTAGTAATCGTACTTAATTTAGCATTTCCATCTAAAATCATTAATTTGATATTTTTAGCTTCTTTTGCTTTTTTATTTGATAACTTTGTTCTGTTCTATATTACTACTTACCAGCCGCATTATCTTATGCTAAAATTGACTCATATCAATAATTTTAACTTGATTGAGCATTTAATATGATCCCAGAAAAAAGAGTTGTTCGTCGCATCCAGTCTGGTGGTTGTGCTATTCACTGTCAGGACTGCAGCATTAGTCAACTTTGCATTCCTTTTACACTGAATGAACATGAACTGGATCAACTTGATAATATCATTGAACGCAAAAAACCAATTCAAAAAGGTCAAGCCTTGTTTAAAGCAGGTGATGAGCTACGTTCGTTATATGCCATCCGTTCAGGCACAATAAAAAGTTACACAATCACCGAAGAAGGTGATGAGCAAATTACAGGTTTCCACTTAGCGGGCGACTTGGTTGGTTTTGACGCTATTATACATACACAGCACCCAAGTTTTGCTCAAGCGCTTGAAACTTCAATGGTTTGTGAAATTCCATTTGAAACACTCGATGACTTGTCAGGCAAAATGCCTAACTTACGTCAACAAATTATGCGTCTGATGAGTGGTGAAATTAAGGGAGATCAAGAAATGATCCTCCTGTTATCCAAGAAAAATGCAGAAGAACGTCTAGCCGCATTTATTCTTAACCTTTCTCATCGATTTGCAGAACGTGGTTTTTCACCGCGTGAGTTTAGATTAACAATGACACGTGGTGATATCGGTAATTATCTTGGTTTAACCGTTGAAACCATAAGCCGCCTTTTAGGTCGTTTCCAAAAAAGTGGCATGTTAAGTGTTAAAGGTAAATACATCACAATTGAAGATATGACGAAACTTACTGATATAGCGGGTAAAGTTTCAGCTATTACCTGCTAATCCCCCCAAACGGATCACATTCCCAGTGATCCGTTTTCGTTTTTTTTCCCTGAAATCTTGCCTATTTAACGCTGATATCATAGTTTATCTATATGGACCTATCCGTTGTTGAGAGGATTTCAAAATGGCAAACTACAAAAATCTCCTAGTTGCAATTGACCCAAATCAGGATGACCAACCTGCGTTAAGACGTGCTGTTTACATCGTGCAGCGTAATGGTGGACGGATAAAAGCTTTTTTACCTATCTACGACCTTTCCTATGATATGACTACTCTGCTCTCTCCTGAAGAGCGTAATGCCATGCGAAAAGGTGTTATCAGCCAAAAAGCCGCATGGATCAAGCAGCAAGCCCACTTTTACCTTGAAGCGGGTATTGATATCGAAATTAAAGTCATCTGGCACAATAAGCCGTATGAAGCCATAATTCAGGAAGTGATTAGCGGAGAACATGATTTATTGCTGAAGATGGCACACCAAACAGATAATTTCGAGTCAATCATCTTCACACCGTTAGATTGGCATCTTCTCAGAAAATGCCCAGCGCCAGTTTGGATGGTTAAAGATAAAATTTGGCCCGATCATGGTTCCGTTGTTGTCGCGGTTAATTTATCTAACGAAGAATCTTATCATGACGCTCTCAATATCAAGCTGGTTGAGAAAACCAAAGATTTAGCTCAACGCATTATCAAAGAGCAAGATATTCACTTAGTGAGTGCTTATCCTGTCGCTCCGATGAATATTGCGATTGAACTCCCAGATTTTGATCCTAGTTTGTATAACAACGCGCTACGCGGCCAGCATCTCATTGCGATGAAAGAATTACGCCAAAAATTCTGTATTGATGAAAAATTTACTCATGTTCGCGAAGGGTTGCCTGAAAAAATCATTCCAGATATGTGTGAAGAACTTGAGGCTGGTGTTGTTGTGCTTGGTATTTTAGGTCGTACCGGGATATCAGCCGCATTTCTAGGTAATACTGCGGAACACGTCATTGATAAGCTTAAATGCGACTTATTGGCCATAAAACCCGATGGATTTGTATGCCCTATTAGTCCTGCTGATGACGATTAAACGCCCATAACGTAATATTGTAAAGGCCAATGAATTATACCATTGGCCTTTTGTTTTATAAGTCCTAACCGCATACCGGATATGATTTAAGCTATTACCCACTATCCGCTTAATATCATAATAGTAAATTAAATATAAAAAAGGGCTCTAAAAACAAGAGCCCTAAATAAATATTAATTAAAGATTAAAGCGAGCGTAAAATAGCTTCAACGCTATCTTTAGCATCACCAAATAACATCTGTGTATTTTCTTTAAAGAATAATGGGTTTTGAACACCCGCATAACCTGTATTCATTGAACGTTTAAAGACAATAACGTTATTTGCTTTCCAAACTTCAAGTACTGGCATGCCCGCTATTGGGCTGTTCGGATCTTCTTGTGCTGCCGGGTTAACGGTATCATTGGCACCAATAACTAACACGGTATCGGTATTTGAGAAATCATCGTTGATTTCATCCATTTCCAATACGATATCATAAGGTACTTTCGCTTCAGCAAGTAGTACGTTCATATGCCCCGGCAAACGCCCAGCGACAGGGTGAATACCAAAACGAACTTTGATACCGCGCTCACGCAATTTTGCTGTAATATCCTGAACAGGATATTGCGCTTGAGCTACCGCTAGACCATAGCCTGGCGTGATAATAACAGAAGTCGAATTTTTAAGCATTTCAGCCACTTCTTCCGCTGTTGTTTCACGATATTCACCCATTTCTTCATCGGAGCCTGTTGAAGAACCATCGGTACCAAAACCACCGGCTATGACGCTGAAGAAAGAGCGATTCATTGCTTTACACATGATGTAAGACAGGATTGCCCCAGAAGAACCTACCAGTGCACCAGTCACAATTAATAGGTCATTACTTAGCATAAAGCCCGCCGCTGCGGCTGCCCAACCAGAATAAGAGTTAAGCATTGAAACAACAACTGGCATGTCAGCACCGCCAATTGAAGCAACAAGATGCCAACCAAATGCAAGAGCGATGACCGTCATAATTAACATGACAAACACTTGTAGGCCAACGCTATCAGTTCTGACAAAAATAACTAATAAGATTAATGAAACAACGAGCGCAGCTAAATTGAGTTTATGGCGATTCGGCAACATCATCGGCTTCGATGACATTTTTCCGGATAACTTACCATAAGCCACAATTGAGCCTGTGAAGGTTATCGCACCAATGAAAATACCTAAAAAGACTTCAGTCAGGTGGATATTTTCCATGACTGAATCAAGGTGCCCTTCGCTCGCAATAAAACTATTAAAACCGACAAGAACAGCCGCTAAGCCCACGAAACTATGTAAAATAGCGACGAGTTCCGGCATTTCTGTCATTTCAACTTTTTTCGCTAACCGAATACCGATAACCGCACCGATGACCATTGCTATAATCATCCAGCCAACATTACCACTATCGGGTCCAAGGATCGTTGCAAGTAACGCAATCGCCATCCCAATAATACCGTAAGTATTTCCTCGCTGGGAACTCTCATGGCGCGATAACCCTGCAAGGCTGAAAATAAATAGGATAGCAGCAACAATATATGCAGCTGTCACAATTCCACTCGACAACATAAGTTACCCCTTATCCTTTACGAAACATTTTTAACATGCGATGTGTTACTGTGAACCCACCGAAAATATTGATACTGGCTATCAAGATGGCAATAAAGGATAAGAAGCTTACCCAACCACCACTCCCTATCTGCAATAACGCACCCACAACGATGATCCCTGAAATAGCATTCGTCACCGACATTAATGGTGTATGTAACGCATGTGTCACGTTCCAAACCACGTAGTAACCGACGACACAAGCAAGGGCAAAAACAGTAAAGTGCGACAAAAATTCTTTCGGAGCAGAATTAGCGAACCATCCAAAAAGGATAATCGCTAGTGCCATCAAGCCATATTTTACGACCGGTGACATTTTTTTCTCAGGCGCTTTCGTTTTTTCCACCGCTTTAGGTTTCGCCTGCGGTTGAGCTGAAACTTGAATTGGGGGAGCTGGCCAAGTTATTTCCCCTTGTTTGATGACGGTCACACCACGAATAACGACATCATCAAAATCAATAACAATTTGACCATCTTTTTCTTTGCACAGCAGTTTCATTAAATTAACGAGGTTAGTCCCGTATAATTGTGAAGACTGTGTTGGAAGGCGGCTTGGTAAATCGGTATAGCCGATAATTTTCACGCCATTAGCTGTTACGACCAATTTATCTGCTTGAGTTAATTCGCAGTTTCCGCCAGTTTGTGCAGCTAAATCAACGATAACGCTACCCGGATTCATTGATTCAACCATTTCTTTAGTAATTAACTTAGGTGCTGGTCTACCTGGAATAAGTGCGGTTGTAACAATGATATCGACTTCTTTGGCTTGTGCGGCAAATAACGCCATTTCAGCCTTAATAAAGGCCTCTGACATCACTTTAGCATAACCGTCCCCACTCCCTGCCTCTTCCTTAAAATCAAGCTCAAGGAATTCAGCGCCCATACTTTGCACTTGTTCTTTAACTTCAGGACGAGTATCAAATGCACGAACAATTGCACCTAAACTGCCTGCGGCACCGATAGCCGCTAATCCTGCTACGCCAGCACCGATGATCATCACTTTCGCTGGTGGCACTTTACCTGCTGCGGTAATTTGCCCTGTGAAGAAACGACCAAATTCATGTGCCGCTTCGACAATAGCTCTATAGCCCGCAATATTCGCCATCGAACTCAAAGCATCTAGTGACTGTGCCCGCGAAATTCGAGGAACAGCATCCATCGCCATCACATTAATGTTACGTGCTTTTAGTGCATCCATTAGCTCTGCATTTTGCGCAGGCCAAATGAAGCTCACCAATGTTGCCCCCTCTTTAAGCAGAGGAATTTCATCATCTAGTGGTGAATTTACTTTAAAAACAATATCCGCAGCAAAAGCAGTATCACGGTCAACAATTTCTGCTCCCACCTGCTCGTATGCTGCATCATCAAAGCTTGCTAAATGCCCCGCATTGCTTTCTACACAGACAGAAAATCCTAACTTAAGTAGTTGAATTACTGTTGACGGTGTAGCAGCAACACGCGCTTCATTGGCAAGTCGTTCTCTTGGTATACCAATACGCATAATGTTCCCTTTTTAAAGCTTAAAGTAATGTTGTATGTACGGTGTTTGCCAAAAAAGTAACCATCCCACATGGAAAAGTCCTATTTTCGCATAAAACAATTTTTAAATGTTCTAATAACCTACTGAAAATAACCTTATTGATCCATAATTGATCACCATTCTTAGACAGTAAATGGGATTCTCAGGGAAAATCTTAGTTTTAGGTCAATAAAATACTGGATACTTTGAAAAAACTGGTAAATTTGACTAGTCAATCATTATTTATTTCCCATAAAAAGAAAATCATGAGACAACGAGAACGGTTACGTGTAATAATCACTAACATGTGGTAAAAAAAGGCTCAGCACGTTTATAATAAATTGCGCAAGGCGGAAGGATTTTGTATGAAGCTGAAAACTACGGTCATCGCAGCCGCGGTGTTATCAATAACGAGTATAACTGCTACTCAGGCGGCTGTTGAATTAACGCCAAAACAGGCCGAAGAATTAAAACCTTATGAGCGTATAACAGTCACCGGACGCTTTAATGCTATTTATGAAGCATCCGACGCAGTCTCCCGTAGGGCTGATAAAATGGGGGCTTATGCCTTTTACATTCAAAGCCTTGATGATATAGGTGATAGCGGTAACATGCGTGTTGTTGCTGATGTCTTTGCAAAAGACGCACCTAAAACTGTAGAGTCAAATCGCCGAGTATTCGGTGGTGTTGAAGAAATGTCAAAAGACGATGCTGCTCAATATGAACCTTTTGATACAGTTACCGTAAGCGGTTTCTATCCTTCACAACCTGACCTTTATGAAGCGATTGCCAAAAAAGCAAAAGTAAAAGATGCCGCATCATTCTATGTTGTACGTAATATTGCAATGAATGATGGTGGTAACACGCTGGCAACTGCTTATGTGTATAAAAAAGATGCACCTAAGCGCCAAGTCCAGCTAGAAGAAGCTATTATTCCTGCCGATTCAGATGCAGGACGTGCTCTGCTAGCTGAAGGTGGGGAAGCAGCGAAAAAAGTCCGCATACCCGGTGTAGCTTCTTCAGAAGAACCTACAACTGCAGTTGGGCGTTTCTTTGAAACTTCAAGTAGTCAGCCAGGCCGTACAAGCGTGACTTTACCAAGCGGATATGCTATTGAAGAAGTTAATAAAACTGCCGCTGCACAAATGGTTCCATTTGATTCAATTACATTCTCTGGTTATTACACTAACACCCCTGAAGTACGCTATCAAATTGCTAAGCGTGCTGAGGCTAAAGGTGCTAAATACTTCCATATTACAAGAGAATGGCAATCAAATGGTGGTAGTGTGACCATTAGTGCTGACCTATTTAAGTAATAGAAAATAAATCTCGCTGAAGCCAGTTTATATCTTAAACTGGCTTTTCTTATTTTTAACGATACGCTTCTTCTATATTGACCTTATATCCAACCTCACCCTCTCATTCCCTACATTTTGAATGTATCATTTGATTCATCAAATCCTTATATCAATATAAATTTCAGGATCAACAGTAAAAGTGCATAAAATATCTAATTAACTGCATATTTTTCCATTGCATATCTTTCGTTTCATTCGTAGAATCTCACACTTGTTTTTTAACAGTCTATTAAACTGGTTTTTTGAAATTAACTGGTTTAATTACTTATCATAATTATTAAATTAACGTCATTTTAACTTTTGATTGTAGAACAACCAGGATATACCTTGAAAAATACATTAAGTCTTACAGCCCTAACCGCATTAGTACTTAGCTCAATGGTTGGTGCTGGTGTATTTAGCCTTCCTCAAAATATGGCTGAAGTTGCCAGTCCGATGGCTTTGATAATTGGCTGGTGTATTACTGGCGTTGGTATTCTATTTTTGGCATTTTCACTTTTACTGTTATCCCGGCTCCGTCCTGACCTAGATGGTGGAATATTCACTTATGCAAAAGTAGGATTTGGTGAGTTCGTTGGCTTTTGTTCTGCATGGGGATATTGGCTATGTGCTGTTGTCGCCAATGTGTCTTACTTAGTCATTGTCTTTGCAGCCATTAGTTTTTTTACAGATACGCCAGATAACATCATTTTCGGTGATGGCAACACGTGGCAAGCATTAATTGGTGAATCTATTCTTTTATGGATTGTTCACTATTTAGTTTTGCGGGGAGTGCAAACTGCAGCAGGTATCAATAAACTCGCAACGCTCGCAAAGTTAGTGCCACTTGGTTTATTTGTTGTGCTTGCCTTTTTAGCTTTCAAGCTCGATATATTTAATGCTGATTTTAGTGGTATTGAACTTGGAGTGCCTGTTTGGCAACAAGTCAAAGACACCATGCTTATAACCTTATGGGTATTTATCGGTATCGAAGGTGCGGTTGTTGTCTCTGCTAGAGCTAAAAATCGTCGTGATGTGGGCTTAGCAACTATTTTTGCTGTTAGTTCCGCTTTAATAATTTATATTTTAGTTACACTGCTATCATTAGGAATAATGCCGCAAGCTGAGCTTGCTCAAATCAAAAACCCATCAATGGCAACTTTAATGGTTAATTTGATAGGATCGAGTGGTGATATCATTATTGCTGCGGGTCTCATTATTTCTGTTTGTGGTGCTTATTTAAGCTGGACAATCATGGCTGCTGAAGTTCCTTATATTGCAGCCCAATACCAGTCATTTCCAAAAATATTTAACAAACTCAATGCGAATGATGCCCCCTCATCTTCCTTATGGCTAACTAACAGTGCTGTACAGCTTTCTCTGGTTCTTATCTGGCTCAGTGGTAGTAATTACAATACATTGCTAACTATTGCATCTGAGATGATACTAGTCCCTTATTTCTTAGTGGGTGCTTTTTTAATAAAAGTCGCACTTGAGCGACATAATAAAGCATTATTTGCTGTTGGTTTTGTGGCCAGCACTTATGGGCTATGGCTCTTATACGCTTCTGGGTTAATTAATCTTTTGTTATCTGTCGTGCTATATGCACCGGGCATCCTCGTTTTCTTATATGCACGCTCTCAACAAACAGCCAAAATGCCATTAAAATTAATTGAAAAAATAGCAGCCTATTGTATTGCATTTACGGCAATACCGGCTCTTTACTATTTAGTGGCATAAAAATCTTAGGAGAAGGTGAATTAAGTTAGTCTAAATTTACCTTCTCCTTTATGCCATTCCTTGTTCCAAATCTTAAGTCACCTTTCCATTTACTACCCTTGAACCAACCACCCTTTTAGACTTTTTATTTTTATGTAATATTTCTCATGCTTCAGGTGTAAATTTCATTAAACGCACTAGTATGTTGTAACTAAATTGGAATATAAAAAGAAAAGGCACTTAAATCATCAGAGAACCCGATCTAAGTGCCTATATTAATTATGATAAATTTGTAATCATTACAATTGTGCAGTGATATTTTCCATCGTTTGAATTATTCGTTTATCAGAAATTGGATATGGCGTCCCTAATTGCTGTGCAAATAAACTCACTCGTAATTCTTCAATCATCCAACGAACTTCTTGCACTTCAGGTAATGTTTTCTGTAATGGCGTCAATTTTGACATCCACTGCTGCCACATATTTTGTACATGTTCTACCTTACTCATCTGTGCGCGGTCTCTATTTGGATCAATTGCTAATTTCTCTAATCTACGTTCTATGCCATTCAAATAACGTAAGATATCAGGTAAGCGTTTCCAACCATGAGTCGTTACAAACCCTTTAAATACTAAACCGGACATTTGTGCTTTTAAGTCTGATAGCGCTAATGCCATAGAAAAATCTACACGCCCCTTTAACCTTTTATTTATGGCAAAAACTGATGTTAAAATTTGCTCAACTTGCTTAGCAATATTAACAACCGCATCATTTAATTCAGCGCGTGCATACTCTTTTAATTTTTCAAATTGTTCTTCATTCCAAACTGGCCCACCATAAGTTGAAATTAATTGATCGATACCGCATGCAATACAGTCATCAATTAACTCTAAAACCTTGCCATATGGATTAAAGTAGAGCCCAAGTTTCGATTTATTGGGTAGTTTTTCATGTAAATATTTAATTGGAGATGGGATATTCAATAGTAATAATCTACGTACCCCAGCCCACATGGCTTGTTGTTGTTCAAGCTCAGTTTCAAATACACGAATGCCTACACTCGTTTTTTCATCGACTAATGCAGGATAAGCTTTAACTGAATATCCACCGCGTTTTTGTTCGTAACGTTGAGGTAATTCGCCAAAGCTCCAAATATGTAATCCGTTTTGTTCAATACCATCATCTACAACTTCTGAAAGTGTTTCTTGCACTTTTTCTTTTAGGCTATTTTTTAATGCATCTAGATCTTGCCCTTCCGCAATAGTTTTATTTTTATCGCCAATGACCCGATACGTCATTTTTAAATGCACCGGTAGTTGCTCAAGTTGCCATGAATCTCTATCAACCGAAACGCCTGTCATCCGGCGCAGTTCACGTTCGAGCTTATCGAGAACGCTACCTTCAGGTACAGGCACGCGTTCAAGAAATGCAGATGCATAATTAGGTGCAGGGACGAAATTACGTCGAATCGGTTTAGGTAATGACTTAATTAAAGCTACAATTAATTCATGCCGTAATCCGGGAACTTGCCAGTCGAAACCCGTATTTTGGACCTGATTTAAAATCGCTAATGGAATATGTACCGTGACACCATCAGCATCAGTACCCGGTTCAAATTGATAACTAAGGCGGAATTTTAAATCACCTTGATACCAATAGTTAGGATAATCAAGGGCTGATACATTCGCAGCATCATCCTTAATAAGCATATTTTTTTCGAAATTAAGAAGGTCAGATTGCTGCTTAGATACCGTCTTCCACCAATTATCAAAATGACGAGATGAAATAACATCATTCGGAATTCGTTGATCATAAAAAGCAAACAGTGTTTCATCATCAACAAGTATATCTCGGCGTCTCGATTTATGTTCTAAATCTTCAATCTCGGACAATAACTTCAGATTTTCTTTAAAGAATGCATGTCGGGTTGTCCAATCACCTTCAACCAAAGCATGGCGAATAAATAATTCACGGCATAATAACGGGTCTATATTGCCATAATTAACCTGACGTGAAGCAACAATTGGCAAACCATAGAGTGTCACCTTCTCTGAAGCCATAACAGCGCCTTCCGATTTTGACCAATGAGGCTCGCTGTAATTGTGTTTAGTAAGGTGTTCCGCTAATGGCTCAATCCATTCAGGGTCAATTGAAGCGGCAATTCTGCCCCATAGTTTTGATGTTTCAACAAGTTCAGCGACCATTGCCCATTTAGGCGGTTTTTTAAATAGACCCGAGCCAGGAAAGATTGTAAAGCGAGCATTCCTAGCCCCGGTAAATTCAGGTTTATCTGCGTCTTTTTGACCGACATGAGAAAGTAATCCAGCAAGTAACGATACATGAATACTACGAAAATCAGCTTCCACACTATTAATCGCAAACCCTTGTTCTTTTACAACTTGTCTAAGCTGAGTATACAAATCTTGCCATTCACGAATACGAAGATAATTCAGAAAATCTTGGCGACACATTTTTCTAAACTGTGCATTTGACAGTGTTTTTTGCTGCTCTTTCAAATAGTTCCATAAGTTTAGAAAAGCAAGGAAATCCGATTGTTTATCATGAAAACGTCGATGCTTTTCATCGGAGGCTTGCTGTTTCTCTAAGGGTCTTTCTCTTGGATCTTGAATTGACAATGCCGAAACGATCACCATCGCTTCACGTACTGCACCATGTTTTCTTGCTTCAATAACCATTCGAGCAAGTCTTGGATCAACCGGAAGTTGAGCTAATTGGCGGCCAATTTCGGTTAATTGATATCCACGTTCAGCAAGCTTATGAGGTTGAACTGCCCCCAGCTCCTCAAGTAATTTAACACCATCTTGAATATTACGTTTATCGGGTGCTTCCACAAAAGGAAAGGCTGCAATATCGCCTAATCCGATCGATGTCATCTGTAAAATAACGGAGGCTAAATTTGTTCTTAAAATTTCAGGATCGGTAAATTCTGGGCGTGATAAAAAATCATCCTCAGAATATAAACGAATACAAATACCGTCAGAAACACGGCCACAACGCCCTTTTCGTTGATTTGCAGAGGCTTGTGAAATAGGCTCTACAGGCAATCGTTGGACTTTAGTTCGGTAACTGTAACGGCTAATTCTTGCATAACCAGTATCAATGACATATTTGATCCCTGGAACAGTTAATGATGTTTCTGCCACGTTAGTGGAAAGGATAATTCGCCGACCACCATGGGGATGAAAAATACGATTTTGTTCACTATTTGAAAGCCTAGCAAACAGAGGTAAAATTTCAGTATGTCTAAGTTGTAATTTTGAAAGTGCATCAGCTGTATCACGAATTTCTCGCTCACCGCTCATGAAAATCAAAATATCGCCATTTCCTTCCACGGATAGTTCATTAACGGCATCAATGATCCCGTCTATTTGATCTCGTTCATTGTCGTTATCATCTCCCATGACTGGGCGGTAACGAACCTCCACAGGGTAAGTACGGCCTGAAACCTCAACAATTGGAGCATGGTTAAAATGACGAGAAAAACGTTCCGGATCAATTGTCGCAGAGGTAATAATAATTTTTAAATCGGGTCTTTTGGGCAGCAATTGACGTAAATAACCCAATATAAAATCGATATTTAAGCTTCGTTCATGCGCTTCATCGATAATAATTGTATCGTACTGCAGAAGTAATTTATCGTTCTGTAATTCTGCTAATAAAATACCATCAGTCATCAATTTGACTTGCGTATTTTCGCCAACTTGATCACTAAAACGAACTTTATATCCTACATTTTGTCCTAATTCGCATTCTAATTCTTGGGCAAGACGGGTAGCAACAGAACGAGCAGCCAATCTTCTTGGTTGCGTATGACCGATGAATCCTTGGATCCCCCGACCCAACTCCAAACAAATTTTAGGTATTTGGGTTGTCTTACCAGAACCTGTTTCGCCTGCAATAATGACAACCTGATGCTTTTTAATCGCATCTAAAATAACGTCTTTTTTCTGACTTACCGGTAAATTATCAGGATAACGAATTGTCGGCGGATTGAGGCGCTTAGTCGCTACCTTTTGTTTGGCCGTTTCGATATCGGCTTTAATCACATCCAGAATTGCTGTACGAGACTTTTCATCTTGTATCTTAGCAATACCATAGATCCTTTTTTTTAAAAAAAATTGATCGCGTAATGACGTTTGTCCAATATCAGCTTCTAATGCTGCCAGTATGGATTTCAATTTTAAATCCTTATTTTTCATATTGTTACATATTTAACAACAAAATATATTATTGTCATTAAATCAGATAATATTCTTATATTTAATTATGATTCTAGTTATATCATGAAAATACCATCAATTTTTTTGAACTAAGCTATCTGAATTTCTCTCTATCAATCAGTTACATATCAAGTATTATAAATAATAATGCAACACTAATCAGTTTTGAGGAAAGAAATGAGTAAATTATTGTTATTGAAATCAAGTATTCTAGCCGACTATTCACAAAGTAATAAAATGGCAGAATATTTTATTCAACAATGGCAGGAAAAAAATCCAACAGATGAATTAACTGTTCGTGATTTAGTCAATGACCCTATCCCAGCACTCGATGGTGAAATATTAACAGCATTTACCTCTGCTGACACGAAAACTGAGCAACAACAAGCACATTTGGATCTGTCAAATCAGTTAATTAATGAGCTTAATGATAGTGACGTCATTATCATTGCCGCCCCAATGTACAATTTTACTATTTCTTCGCATTTAAAACACTATTTTGATTTTATCGCCAGATCAGGCATGACATTTAAATATACTCAACAAGGTTCTGTGGGTTTATTGGAAAACAAAAAAGCTTATGTTTTGACTAGCCGTGGCGGAATATATAAGGATACACCTACTGATACTATGGTCCCTTATTTAACCTTATTTTTAAACTTCATCGGTATCACTGATATTGAATTTATTTTTGCAGAGGGCATTGCACTGAGCCCCGAGTTAGCAGAACAAGCCCATTTAAAAGCTAAAGAGCATATTGACAACCTTGTAGCTTAAATTTAAGTCTCTATTTCATTAAAGCAATCTACGTATTCCCCTTACTACCTTGGCGCACTTTTTAGTGCGCATTTTTATTTCTTCTTGAGCCACTGGCCGTTAATACCTCGAACATATTCCCCCGAACTTGCTCTTTCAACTAATTTTTGGCCTGCAATTCTAGCAACATCTTTAGTTTTAAGATTATTTTTCTGCGCGATTTCACTATATTTTAAATCACGCTCATGATTAATTTTATCTGTTAATTTAACAGCATCTTTATCATTTTGATCAACCGCAGCTAAATAACCGGATAATGTTTCACCAATCATACCGTGCTCTTTGGCCTCATCGACAGTAAGAGCATAAACAGAAAATGTACCAAATAGAGAACACAGAATAATAACTTTAATAAATGTCATCATTTATCATTCACCTCACCAAATAAGTCGCTATTTTCTTTAAGTAATTCCTCAACCTGGCGGTCAGCTTTTATTTGGATTTCATGTTCAATTTTAACATTCATATTTATATTGATCGGTTTATCGGGTGTTGCTACCTCTACTCTAAGGCAAGCCGACAAAGCAATAACCATAGTGACTAATAAGCTAATCTTTAATATTTTCACATTTATCCTTTATAGATTTTTTTCTAACCATTCTTCTAGACTGCTACCAAAGCGCAAGCTTCGCCAAAGTTGAAAGATGTTTTCTTCGTGCTGATAATTTAAATGTACTTCTCGCTTTTTCTTCTCTTGGGAATTATAACCCTCAAGGATAGTTTTCATTGATAATAAACCTAAATTGGTAATATTTACATCAGTTCGGCTACGCTCAATCTCAAGATATTGTAACCAACCAATTGCAGAACCCGCTGAAATATTATCTTTTTGGATTGATTCAACAAATTGTGTATCAAGTCTTAAGGTCAAAGGCCCACTATTTTCCATCCAACCCTTTTTTACTATCCATTCTGGGTTATTAAGGTAAAAAGGTAACTCCCCATTGACTCTTCCTGAAACGGCAAATTGGGATACTTTTAGTAAGGTAAATAATTGACTAAGCTCAATTTGATGTAGCTTAATTGTTGATGCCTTATTCTGTGGCCACCTAAGTAAGTCAAGGTGAACCTCTCCACCTAACATTTTAAAACCAACATTACTTAATGATAGCGGTTTGGCATCTGAAGGCGGATAAGTTCCGGTGAGATCGGCGGTTATGTCCGTCAGTTCAAATAAATTTGTTAATTGTTTTATTCGTAGTTCAACTGATGATTTCTCACCTAGCGTCCAAGTACTGTTTTTTAGACGCCACGGAAGAACGAAATCAAGTCCATTTATTTCCCCATCTTTTAACCACAAGCTTGTATTTGCAACTCGCCAATGTCCACCAGCAGTAAACCCCTCCTCCGGTGTCATTGAAAATGCAGCTTGAGAAAATAGTTTTCCTTGGCGCAGTTCAATACCTAAATCAACAGGAATTAATGTTTGAAATGCAGTTACTGACTGCTCAGGCCAACGAGCCTCACCTCTTAAGCGTTCGCCATCCCAACGACCAAAGATGACAATAGGCCCTACATTTTTAGTGCTTAGATCCCCCTTTAATTGGAAATCTGCAGGTGATTTACCTTTTATATCTGCTTTTGCGGTTATTTTCGGTAAGTAGCTATTAGTGCCAAATAGCATTCTATTGCTCGTCATTTCTAACGAACCATAAAAATTAGCTTTTTTCTCATCACGCTGCCATTGCAAAGGTTTGGTCAAAATCAATCGTGGAGAACTCATAGATAGCAAACCATACTTTATTTGGTCAAAACCTGTCGTTAAACTATTGAGTGTGATTAATGTATCTTGCCAATTACCTTGTCCTTTTATATCCCAACGCGCACTTAAAGCGGGTAGTCTTGCATTTCCCCAGTAATTCCAGAACCACTTGCCATTATCAATGGTAAATTTATTCGCACTGCCATCTAAATGAATCGCAAAATCGCCCCAATATTGCTCTTTTATTTTTAAAATAGCCTGTAAGCGACCTGAAATGCCTTCATGGCTTAAAGATGTGCCCGCTAATGGCAATCGGATTTCTTGTAGTAAAATAGTAGGCGAAACTCGTCCATAAGCTCTTAATAATGATCCAGGCAGAAACGAAATAGACGGTAGCGCTAATTGCCCCGTAATTTTGGCGGGTAAATTAATATCGACAGCAAGATCATTGTACTTAATTTGTCCATTTAACCTTAAATTTATATTGGCATCTAAAAAATTAATCTGGCTCGGTGGAAGAGTTAAAACAAGATTAGCTTTACCTTTACTCGCTTGAGTAATTATATTTAATCGCCCAGTAAAAACCATTTCACTCAATGTTTTATTCCAATGATCAATTTGCAGTGCTATGCCGCCCTGAACTGGAATATTGGCTTCTTGCCACTGCCATTGCCCTTGAGTAATTTTTAAATTTGTATCAGATAAATGCCAAGGTAAATTCAATATATCTTTTTGCTCATCTAAATCAGTTAGATTCAATGTGCCTTGGTTATTTTGCCATTCAAGTTTAGCGAGTAGCGATTTGTTAGGGGCTAATAATTTAAATTTAGCTTCGACTGCCCCATTTTCAGGTAATTTGTCTGCTGTAAGAGGAAGCTTTAAGCCCCCAGTTAATTCAACTCGCTGTTTGAATTCAGGTAAAAATACAGAAAAATCATTAATAACTAGCTGCTCATCCGCAGTAATCCGTGATGATACCTCTAAATTTTCACCGCGATAATCTAATTGTAGTGGGGATGCAGTGTTACTTCGTAACCAGAGGCTTCCGTTGTAATCTGACCACGGTTGGGTATCAACATTATCAATAACCAGTGAAAAGTAGGGGATATTATTGACTAACTCAGCAATATTTATTGGCTCAGAAGGATTATCCGTTGCCTCTATTTCATTTAAGCATACAGCGGAACTATTCAGACTATTAACTTTTATATGTAATGGAAGCCATGACGCTCTAATGTCATTAATTTCAAGTAAATGACACGTTCCCGCATTAAGCGTTATTTGATTGATTTGGAGTTGGTGGTTGTTAAATCTCGGCTGAGAAAGTGACAGGGTCACTGATGGAGGCAAGAAATGTGCAGCAACAATAGGAACCCAACGAGTAAACGTTACCCACAATAAAATAAAGAAAGCAAAGCTAATGCTACAAACCAAAAGTAGAATTTTACATGCCCTGTTCATTAATAGCTTCCTTGTTTCATCAGAGTGACACTATAGCCTTGATTATTTTTGATTCTATTTTCACATTAAATTGCTGTTTATGAAACATAAGCAATAATTAAAAGTAAACAGATACTAGTTTTCTCAATTTGTTGATGATTTACACCCCCAATTGTCTTATTCTGATCTTATATTTTGTAGGTTCTCTTTTTACCTACGCATTTGTTATTTTTGGTTCCTAATCATTTGTGGAGTCTCTCTGATGAAAATCGTTTCTTATAGTACCAAACAGTATGATCGTAAACATATGGAACAAGTCAATCAACAATCAGAGTTTAATTTTAGTATTGAATACTTTGATTTTCCATTGACGGTACAAACAGCAAAGAATGCCGTTGGTGCTGATGCCATTTGTATCTTTGTGAATGATGAAGCGACTCGAGAAGTATTAGAAGAGCTCGCAGCTCTAAATATTCGTATACTCGCTTTACGCTGTGCGGGTTTTAATAATGTTGACTTAAAAGCGGCAAGTGAACTTGGTATTCAAGTTGTGCGCGTTCCCGCTTACTCTCCTGAAGCTGTCGCTGAACATGCCGTAGGTATGATGCTATGTCTTAATCGACGAATTCATCGAGCCTATCAACGTACACGCGATGCCAATTTTTCCCTTGAAGGCCTGACAGGTTTCAATATGCATAACCGTACTGTGGGTATCATTGGTACAGGGAAAATTGGACAAGCAACTTTACGGATCCTTAAAGGTTTTGGAATGCGTTTACTTGCTCATGATCCGTATCCCAACCAAGTAGTATTAGATCTTGGTGCCGAATATGTTGATTTAGATAGCTTATATGAGCAGTCTGATGTTATTTCACTACACTGCCCTCTAACATCTGAAAATCATCACTTACTTGATGAAACTTCATTTAATAAAATGAAGGATGGTGTGATGATTATAAATACGAGTCGTGGTGCTCTTATAGATTCAGCCGCTGCGATAAATGCACTTAAATCACAAAAAATTGGTGCGCTTGGAATGGATGTTTATGAAAATGAACGTGACCTCTTTTTTGAAGATAAATCTAATGATGTCATCCAAGATGATATCTTCCGTCGCCTTTCATCCTGTCATAATGTGCTATTCACAGGACACCAAGCTTTTTTAACTGAAGAAGCATTAACCAGCATTAGCTTTACAACGCTAAATAATATTCGCCAAATAAGTCTAGGTGAAAATTGCCCGAATGTTGTTAAGCCTTCGTAGGATCTACTTATAATGAAACGTTTAATACCGCTGACATTATTCGGTCTATTATTAGCGGCGTGTCAAACACCAAGAGTTAATGCAGGAAATAACAATCAAGCGTTTGAACAAAAATTAATGCACCATAATTTTGTTTTGACTGAAGTAGATGGCAAAGCTATTCATAATAAACAAACTACTCCATCAATTTCATTTGGTGAAAAAATGTTTATTTCCGCCTCTATGTGTAATGATTTCAATGGATTTGGCGTAGTTAATAACGCTAAATTAACTGTTAAAAACCTAAGCAAAACAGAGCTCGAATGTGTAGATGAAGAGCTATCAAAGTGGGACTTATTGATTAACCGGATGCTAAGTAATGGTGCAACTATTAGCTACTCAAGTAATCGATTAGTATTGGTTCAAGGCCACTATCAGCTGGTTTACACACTACGTGATTATGTAAATTAAAATTCTGTAATTAAGATAACTACCGCCTAAACCCGCAGTTAAATTTTAGTTGCGGGTTTAGGATTTTCTGTATTGAAGACTCTTCAGCCATAATGGTGACTCACTTTGCTTGATCAAAAAGCAAGTTAACACGTGATCCCTGTGCCATACGAGTCATGTAATTTTGAATATTGGTACTAAAAGAGAGCTCAGCAACAATACTTAAACTACGAAGGATTGGAAAAATAATAAAATCATTTATATCGACGACTTCTTCACGGTTATCTAACCAAGCATCGAGTAATCCCATTTGCGGCTCTAATTCAACTAATAATGTATGGGCTTCTTTGCGTAATACTGATAAATCACCGTATGATTTTACAATCCGTTCAAGATATGCGGCTTTCGCCTCAACTGTACTTATTTCAGGAAAGTTAGTTTCAGCAAAACGTGGTGTTACTAGCCTGTGACTCACTCCTGATACTTCTTTGTACCATTGGTCAATTTGAGAAGAAACCTCACCATTGGCTAATTTTGGTTCACCTAGTTGATCGACATAATGCACTATATCCATGCTTTCAGGCAAAAAAGCACCATCCTCTTTTTGCAAAATAGGTAACATTTTTCGGCCAATCATACTTATCGGCGTTTCTTTATCGTCATCCATGAGGATAATTTGCTCGACCGCTATTTTTTTCAAACCAAAAATCATTCTAGCGCGAACACAAAATGGGCAATGGTCATAAATATATAATTTCATCATAAACCTCATGAATTGCGTAAATAAGAACCAAGTACTTATAGTATAATTGACCTCATCAATTTCGGGATGATTTTTACAACACTTTATTTTCTATAATAGAAATGACATTTTGGTACATAAAACTCTAAACCTATAAAAAACCAATAGCATGTTGTAACTAACCCTGTGTGGCTGCTATTTATTTTTAATTTACAGCATAATTTCTTTATTCATTCACAACTATATCTAAAATAATTCGAGTTGCGGGTAAGCTACAAACGAGGATAATAAGGGGCATATACAAGTATATGCCCTGGGTAGCTAAGTACAGCTAACAACCCTGCAATTTGCAGAATTATGAGCGAATCACTTATATCACATTGATTTTAGAAGAAAAATAATGTTAACCTTTGAGTCTGTTTGAAACTAAAATCCTAACAATGACGCTTTTTATTACAGCAGTAGTAGTTTTTAATTAGTAGTTCAAATAAATTATTCAATATTATATAAATGATTCAAATAATTTAACAAGTCATTATATAAACAATATCATTACACTCGACATTAAATTAATTAACATTTATTTCATTGATTATTTTATTTGAATGGCTATCGAATGTAAATAAATCAATAATTCCATATCGTTGATAATAATAAAGTTTTTATATGAAACTACTATCATTTGGTTATGTGTTTTTATATTAGCTATCCATATCATATATTTAATAAAAATATCCTTAAAATTAATCCGTGCTTTTTTTTAACACTCATAAAAAAGGCCTTACTATTAACAATAGTACTACCTTTTTAGTTAGTTCTCACATAGGTTAAAATTATAAAATATTTATAATATAAATAGCTATTTAATCTTTAAGTTTTCGCTTTTTTTTAATATAATAAGAACGTGTAAACTATTTAATAATAATAACCCTTCAAGCAAGTTGAGGATATCATATGGACATTCATAGTATTATTGGTATCAAAATAAAAAATCGGAGAAAAGAACTAGGCCTTTCAGGGACTAATTTGGCGAGTAAATTAAATCTAAGTCAACAACAGATATCTCGTTATGAAAATGGTGTTAATAAAATTCCTATTAACCACTTAATGGATATTGCTGCTGTTTTAAATTGTCCTATCGAGTGGTTTTTTCAAGATTATTCGGATGATAATACAAATAAGCTAACAAATTCAATAAATCAAGAATTGAAATATACTGCTGAAAGCATCGTTATTGCATCTAAAAATCATTCTTAAAATAATCTCACTCCGCTCTCTTTTAAAAGAAAGTGCTAATAAAAATGACAATGACATAGATATCAACATACTATGTTATTTTCATTTAACTTCTTATCTTTTATTAATGTTGTTCCCATCAAAAAGGCTAATCTTAAATTTACAGATTAGCCTTTATTTTTAACTAATTTAGGTTTAATGCATCAATTAAAAAATTTAAGTTATTTAACTTAATACTCATTTAGTCATAAGTGATATCAAAAACCATTTTAGAATTAACTTCACCTGCTGATATTTTCTGACCATATTGGTAATATCTTGCGGTATATTTCAAATCAAGATATTTATTTTGTTGATCTATTAATCTACCAACCTTATAAATTTGATTAAACATAATTGGCTTTTTGTTTTCTTTTTCTAAAACTTGTATTCCAACACCTGCCGCACCATTAGATGATTGAATCTGATTTATTAAAACACCTTGGTTATTATTCATACGTGGTGGTATATCACCATTAAATGTCAGATTAACATTTGCATAACCCGTTACACTAACACCACCACTGCATATCAACCTGAGATCAAAATCTTTTTCGCCGGCGGTTGTACCCACACCACTTAATTGAGCTCGCTTGATAGGGTCAAGAACAATATTCTTTTCTTGCCCTCCTTCCACCTGGCAAGATGGTGAAACAATAGTGATCGCATGTGCATCCAATTTTGTAATTAAAAAAGGATTATTATTTGGAATATAGCCATATGATGTATAAAGACCGCTCGCTATAGTACCCGATCCTGTCACTGGGGCTGTTTTAACTAAAGTAAGAATAAACGTCGAACCCGCCAAATAATAATTTGAAGTATTCGGGGCATAAAAAACATCAGGATATGTCATCCTAACAGCACCTTCGCGGTGAAATTTCATGCCAATTCCAGGAACATTGGTCTGATAAACTTTATTTGAAAGTGCCGTTAAGGTTGGCATGGTAACTTGTGCCGTTATTACTGTTCCTTTCTTACAGTTAGCATAAATGGCATTTGCATTTTCTCGCATTTCCCATGTTTGCTCTGCAATTACATCTCCAACATTGAGATTAGGATCAACAATAACCCTTCCCATTTGCATATTTAGTTCGTAGGTTCTTGTTGAAGTGCGTGTACAAGAAGCTGAAGCATAACTTGCAGTAAGAAAGACACCAATTCCAATATACCAGTGCCATTGTTTCATTATTGACATAAAATTTCCTTACTGTTCCCAGCTTCTAGAGAGAATGAGCATTGACCATTATCCCATTTAATAACCGCATCTTTAGCTGTTTCGCTACTGACAAATACCGAGCCACCTTGCCCAACAATACCAATCGATTCACCTTGTAAATTAGTTACGTTTGCACCAAAGGGTATAGACTTATTAGCTGGTCTTATAACATTAAACGCAATGTTTCTTTCCACTTTAGTGCCAAACTTTACCTTAACTACACTGCCTTCATAAGGAACGACTTGTATAGAGGTATTTTCGAAAACGATATCTTCTGGGCTACCTTTCGGATCAATTTCAACATTATTAATTCGATAAGCCCTAACATATGGCGCAACCGCATAGCCATTGCCATCAATCCGAGTGCCCGGGGCTCCCATAATAGATGCACCTTCTGCTCCTTTTGCTTCAATTAACGCCAATGTTGATGAATTATTCGGGGTCAATGTAACTCCACCGGAGTGCACAACAACCGAACCGTTCGCTCCAACCCCAAATTGGCGGTATCCCTGGCCTTGGCTATAATTTGCATTGGTATTTATTAATGAAGATCGATAACCCGTATTTAGTCCAATATTCTTTTGACCACCATTGGCAACCGAAGTATTCACGCCATAGGTCCAATTGTTATCTCGGTCGAATGCTCCACTTGCACCAATTTGGCTAGAACCAAATTTTTCATTATTGAAAATTGTATTTGATGTCAATGTCGTGCTTTGGCTTTCACCAAAATACAGTGGATAACTTAAATTTAAACTAATACGATCATCTTTATTGTTGTTATTATTTTCTTCATAGACTCTCATAAGTGATACGCCATAAGAGAGACGATTAAGATTGTTGTTGTAGCTAAGTTGGTATTGTTTTTCTGTACCTGATTTATCCCAATAATTAGAAATCCGTCCTGTAAAATAGAACCCGCCATAACCATCTGGGAGATTTTGGTTAACGGTGTAGCTGAATCCATTTTTTTCACGACCTAGGGTATCCACAACACCGCGCTTATCATTATCTATTGCGTATAACGCGTTACTAACACTGTAGTAATCTTTAGTAGAATATCGATAAGCTGCTAATACTAAATTGGTATCAGTCTGTGTAAATAAGCGGCTAAATGTTAAACGGTAGCTTTGCCCATTTTCAGTTTTATGTTTAAACGCAGTCCGCGATTGCGTTAAATCAACAGCCACTGCACCAATTCCTGTGTTAACACCCGTTCCAATTAAATAAGCTTGATAATCATCAAATGCGGTCACTCCACCAAAAAGTGTGAATGTATTATTCAAGCCATGTTGGATGCTGCCTTGCATAATAAACGGACGATTACGCAAACCATCAGCATCTGCCTTGCCTCCTGCAACTTGATAACGGGTAAAACCTGGACGCAGTAATTGTGCTAATGAAGAATATGGCACACTAAAATTTGTTTCGCTTCCATCGGCTTCTCTTACAGTAACAACTAAATCATTACCGTAACCAGATGGATAAACATCCGTCAGATTAAATGGACCCGGTGAAACGGTCGTTTGGTAAATAATTGAGTCATTTTGTTTCACGGTAACTAAAGCATTGCTCTGTGCTATTCCCCTAATTTCGGGAGCGTATGTTGACATACCATCAGGGTACATATTGTCATCAGTTGCTAACTTCGCCCCTCGTAAACTAATGCTATCGAATAAGTCACCATCTGTATAAAATTGACCTGCCGTTGCTTTCGATTTTAAAGCCGCTATCGGTTTTTGCAGATAGGTTTGATTGCTATTCCAGTTTGTACCGTCATTACGCTGCCAACTAAGATTGCCTAAATGCTTAAGTAACCAACCATCGAAACTTAAACCTGCATTTAATCCGAGATAAGCACTCGCATTATTTGTGCCTTGTGAGCCACTAGAATGACTATCATAATAGTTGGCCATGTAGCCAATATTTAAAGCTGGAATACCCGTTTCCCAAAATTGGGGGGCAACATAACCACGAGAAGTTCTCTGCTCATATATTTGAGGGACAGCGATGTCTAAGCGTAATGTAGAAGAATGAAAAGTATCAACGACATCTTTTTCATTATTCCATTCTTTCAACGGTAAACAGGCATCATTGTCTTTACTGATTTTTGAATTTAATTTTTCGACATTGACGCCAAAATCAGAAAGCATTGCAGGTGTATAACACACAGCTAACTGACCATTTTTTTGTGCCTCAAAATTGAGATCATAGCGTCCCTTCCAATTGTTGTTTGTATAAACATCCACTGAATATTTGCCAGGACTGATCCCTGAAGAATTGAAACGTTTTAAGTCAATATCTTCTTTACTGCCTATAATAAAACCACTATTGAACTCATAGGCTGTATCTTCTTCGCCCCATGCATAAAATGCAGGTAACATGCATGCGGTAACAAAGCAGGTCACAGAGAGTGTATTGCTATATTTATTTATTAACTCTCGCTGTTTCATTATATATTCCTATTTAACGGTAGTTTTTACCGCAATATCTGATCCATAGTCATTAATATTATTAATTACGATATTACTTCCTGATTTTAAAGCTTGTTTTAGCATGACTATAGATTCGCTTTTGGGCGCTAATAATGCTGTTTTTTCATTTAATGCTGTTTTACCATCAGTCGAAATTTTAGTGACAGTAATAAAATAAGGTGTCGGATTATCAATGATAATATTTTTACCATTCGTTTTAACGACAAGTTGTTCTGGTGCTAATTCGCGGCTACTTAAACCAGCTGGACGATAAAAGAATTTAAAACGGGAACGGATTGCTAATTGCAATACATTCTGGTTCTCACCATCTTTAGCTTTAACCATCGGAGGTATATCTAAAATATTTAACCACCATAGACTCTCTCTATCTTGAGCTACACTCGCTTTATTCATTAATTTAATTCGCAGTGTTTGCCCTCCTTTCGCTTCAATACGCGAAATTGGTGGAGTAATCTGAAATGGTGTTTTTATTGTATCTGGAGTTTCTGAGGCATCCCCTGTATCAAGCCACGCTTGCGCAACAGCTGGACGATCTGCCGTATTATTTAATTGCACGGTGATTTCTTTTTCATTTCCAGGGTAAATAAACCGTGTGCCATTAACGATAATATTATTAGCGAACGAATACATACTGAAAATGAAGCAGAATATAAATACTATTACTTTCATTGATACCTCAAAAAATAAAAGCGGCAGTATACCTACCGCTTATTAAAGTAATACTAATTATTCCAATATTTAAATATCGTTTATATAAATAGTACTAATACGAAATTAATCATTTATATATTTATTGGTAAGTGATTTCATAAGTTGCGTAACTTTGTACTTCACCGGTAGTTACGGTAGTTGGCGTTGAAGTTGCGTAACCAACGTAATATTGGAAACGAGCGCCATCTTTAACTTTAGTGGTATCACCCGTTACTTTCTTTTGTGCCGCATCACCAGGAATGATTTTTCCTTTTAAGTCTGATTCGTCAGAAGTTGAAAGCGCGAGTTGAATATTTTCAGCACCAGTTGTTTCAGTATTGGCTAAATAACCAACAGCATTACCAGCAGCACCTTGCAATAAATTTCCGCCGGTCCATGTAATACCTAATTTATCACCAGCGATCGCATCAGGCGATCCCGCAGCTAAACAGTTAGTCACATCAATAACAAAAGGTTTCGCTTTCAAGTATGAATCCGCACCACCAGCACGAACTTCAGCTAAAGAAACTGGTGCTAAATAAACGCTAGCATCGCTACCTTGACCATCAACAGAAACAGTACAAGAAACATCAGTCACTTTACCGTGGAAATTAACTTGACCACCGCCTACATTCATACCTGCAGCATGAGCTGTAGAGAAACCAATAATCGCAGTTGCAACTGTAGTTAATAATACTTTTTTCATTTTCAATTCCTAATATGAAGGTTTTATTCTTACATTAAAAAGAACTTATTAAGTTTTCATTTTATTTCGAGGGGAAAAGTAAAAAATAAAAAATAAACCACAGTTTATTGGTGGTTATCTGTATTTATCTTTTAGCTTTGAGCCATTCGCTTTAATGCAAATAAATATATTCTTAATTAGTCCTATTTCGAATTAATAATCATATCGCTGTATGATTTCGAAATGAGGATACATAAAAACTTAAATTTTATTAAATCGTTTTTACCATCACTTATTAAATTTTTGATAGTCACGACCTATCAAAAGCAGTGTATTAATTGATATTCCTGATTTGTTGGTTTCGCTGATTTACTCGAATATAGACAAAAATACAGCTAAAAAGATCGTTATTATTAATTTATAATATTTTATTTTTAATTTTTAAATTTTAAGTTTTATATAAATTGATAAAAAGTGATATTACAGACAAAAATGACATGAAAATTCATATTAAGATACTTTTTGAAGTGATTCGTTAAGAGGGGTAATCTTAATTCGACTACTTACTTACCTTCAATGTATTAAATAATCTAATTAATTTATTTTGTTAGTAATTAATAAAAAAAAAGCGAAGTAAAATAATATATTGAATTGTTATTGTTTAAACCAAAAAAACACGAGAAAGGAGTTTAACGGGATTTATGTTCTTCCAAGCCTTAATAATTAGATTTATACCTTTATTAATTTAAATAAACAATTTAACAAACTATGTTAATTTAAATACAAAGAATGAATTGGGAATCATCTAAAACATATAATCAATGAAAAAGCAGAAAAAGCGCAATTTAATTCGATATTGGTGCAAATATGCTCCCAATCAATACTCTTAATTGGATTATCTCTTTTTGTTGCTATGTTAGATAAAATTATCATTTTTTTTGGCGTAATATAAAATTTATTGATGCAGATTTACTAGTTTAAATTTTTTATAAAAAAACACATCTAAGTAACAATATGAAATACATGATTTTTTTATACTCCTCACCACGACTAAAAATACCGTCTAGAGCATGATTTTTATCATTAAGAATAATCTTAATTTACTCTCATGATGTGTTAAAGTGTGATTTAAGTTCTGTTTCGCTCTTATAATGACTACTTATTGATCAATATTATTTCTAAAAAATAATTTTACACGTTCATAAAAAAAACAATCGCTCAAATAAGCTAATTTATTGCAGCTATTTATATAACATAAAATACTCGTCTCTTTTTGAGAATTACAATTTAACTAATATGCGACATAAGAAGAAAAAAATATTTTATATCAATAATTTGCACTATATAACTTAAGTTAACTTTTCATTCATGGTATGTACTTCTAAAACTCCAGCAACATTCTATTCAAATTAAGAGCATGGCTATTTTTCAATCAAAAATGAGGTGTTTGGTAATAATAATCCATATTTATCTAAGCTAACGCTTACCTCTCCATCAATTAGTGAACTCACTATTTACCTACCCTCTATTGAAGAATAAAGTTATAACTATCATGTTTACCTATGTGATGAAACTTAATCAACAATCAGTCAAAATAGCGAATATCGTTAAATATCAATTTGTAAAATGCAAAAAACCTCAATTAAGAGGCTTTTTAACGAAAAATTTAAGTGAAAATAACCTTATTGATGATCTTTTCTGTACAAATTCCACTCTTCAATTTTATCGCCTGACGGCAGAGTACAATATGCAATATCACCCGTTGAAGATGTTACAAAATCAAGTGTTCCACCGAGTTGTTCACAATACACCGAAGCTGGGTTTGCCATTCCTATTTTTTGCTGATCTTCTGTCTTAGGCTCATTCATTGAGCATCCAGCTAAAATAACCATCATTGATAAAAAAAATAATTTTCGCATATACATTCCTATGTAAATACAGTTGTATCTTCAATTTTCAAACCAAACATCTTCGTAGCCTTCCCTATCGATAATAAATTTACTTCCTTCTGGCAAGCATAGGTATTTGATTACTTCAGGTAATTCTTGCTGTAAATGTTGAGTGTGGATTGCCTGATAAAAATCATTTGCTTCAGAATGCTCCCCACAGTGAAAAAACCAACTAATAGTCCCATTTTCAGGTAGCTTAATACGTGTACCATATATTGGGTTAAGACCAAGCGTCCCCAAAGCAATGGCTACATGACCATCCGGTAACTGAGGTAATACGTTATATTTACTGCATATTTCATTTTGCTGAGTATCGGGTAAGCTTACGCGATTATTAGGCATTATAGACCTTTCTGATTTATGACTATATTCATAAAAATACAAAATTTAATTTTGATAAAAATAACATTGAGAGAGATAAAGATTCGTTTTAATAACCGAGGTATGACGTGGAATATTCAGCCATACACTAATGCAGAGATTGCTTTAAAGGTATAACGACATAGATGAGATATATTTTTAAACCAATGACTATTTAAAGTTAGTTTAAATAGAAGCCAACTGAATGGCTTTCAAATATCCCATCCATGCCCCAAGAGACATATCAAATGACTGCTTAATTAAATAAAATTAGACAGTTATCCTCTACCTTTTGGTTTATTCATAATATGATCTTCCCAATCTACCACATCGATTTCTCTTACCGCAATATGGCGAACGGAGATACCTTCATTATGCATTGCGACCTTTGAACCCGTTTTTAGGGGATGCCAAGCTGGCAAGGACTTCCCTTCTAATAAAAGACGGTAAGCACAGGTTGTAGGTAACCATTCAAACGTCTCTAAATTATGACGATTAAGCTTGATACAATCTGATTCATACTCAAATCTATTTTCATAATGTTTACACTGACAGGTTTTTAAATTCAACTGATTACAAGCAACATTGGTAAAATAAATTTCGTCTGTATCCTCATCTATTAACTTGTGTAAGCAACATTGCCCACAGCCATCACAGAGTGATTCCCATTCATCGTCACTCATTTCATCTAACGTCTTAACCTGCCAAAACTGCTGAGACATAATACTAATTAATCCTATACTAAATAACTCGAGCCGTTAGCAAGTTTTCATTTATTGATAGCTTTAACATATCACCTGAAAATAAAGGACCGACGCCTTCAGGTGTTCCTGTCAAAATAATATCCCCTGCCCGCAAAGTGAAAAAGCGAGACATATAGCTAATAAGCGGTAAAACTGGCGTGATCATATCACGTGTTGAGCCAGACTGACGAATTTCGCCATTGACCTCAAGTGATAACTGTATATTTTGCAAGTCACTTGAAGAACTCATCGGAATAAAACCCGATATAGGGCAAGAGCCATCAAATGCTTTGCTTTTTTCCCACGGTTGACCCGCTTGTTTAAGTTTAGCTTGTAAGTCTCTTAGTGTTAAATCTAATGCAACCGCATAGCCCGCAATGGCGCGAGAAACTCTGTCTTCATCGGCATTTTTCAACGGCATGCCAATCAAAATAGCCAGTTCAATTTCATGGTGAACTTCGCCTAAATTTTTTGGGATAACAATAGGTTGATTGATATCACACAATGCGGTTTCTGGTTTGATAAAAATAACCGGCTCATCCGGATGTGCTGAGCCCATTTCTTTAATATGTTTCACATAGTTACTACCAACACAAACAACCTTGTTCGCAGGAAAATCAAGTAAAGTACCTTGCCAATCGCGATGTTGATACATAGAGGACACTCCTATTATCGTTATTGTATTTTATTAGCAATACCGTCTGCCATCATGCAAACGCTCAGCGCAAAATAATAAGAGCGGTTCCAGTGCATGATTGTACGGAAATTATCAGTAACTAAAAATGTTCTTCCTTCTGGATCATCTGGGATAACAACCCATGTTTTTACATTGGGATCTAAATTGGCAAATGCAGGTAACTTAACGCCCAATTGTTCCCATTGTTTAACGGTTTTTCCTTGCTCTGCCTTCACGCCTTCCAAACTACGCTCAAAATCAACAGGCAGAGTGACTTGATAGCCCCAAGGTAATCCTGACTGCCAACCTTCGGTAGATAAATAATTAGCAATAGAAGCAAAAACATCTGATTTATTACTCCATATATCCATCTTACCGTCGCCATCACCGTCTGCTGCATATGATAAATAGGACGTTGGCATGAATTGACTCTGTCCCATAGCCCCAGCCCAAGAGCCTTTTAATTGCTGGTCTTCTGGAATATAGCCTTTATCCATTATCTCAAGCGCAGCTAATAATTGTTTGCTAAAAAGCGCTTCTCGGCGACCTTCAAAGGAGAGTGTTGCTAAAGCCGAGATAACATCTTCTTTACCTTGAGAACGGCCAAACCCACTTTCAAGGCCCCATAAAGAAACAATAAATTGAGGTGGTACACCATATTTTTGACTGGTAGCGTCTAACGTAGACTGATTTTCAAAATATTTATCAGCCCCTGCGTTTATTCTTGATTGAGGTAAAACATTTTTTAAATAACTCGCAAGCGTAACCGTTGCACGTTTTTCCGGTTGGCCTTTATCCGCTTTCACAACTCTTTCAATAAAATGGATATTCGCAAAACCACGCTCAATTGTTGATGCTTTAATACCTTGCGCTTGCGCATGTTGTTTCAATAATTCTACATAAGCTGGAAACTGTGAAGGTTCACGTCGGTCAATTGGAAAAGCTTTATCTAGGTCAGCAACTTCTTTTACTATTGCAGCTTCTTGCTCAACAGTAATTTTTTCTGTGGTTATTGTTTTAGGTTGCTGCGCAGTGCAACTTGCTAAAAATACACCAGCGACTAATGTATATAATAAGGTGGGTTTCACTGTGATCCTCCAGACGTTATTAATTTTTAAGGATTATCTTAATTTGTCTTAATGACTTTCGTCCCTGTATTCAGAAAGTAAATCTTCAACTGGAGGTGGAAATTGCAGGTAATAACCGACTTCAGCGAGGTCAGTTCTAACTCGCTCAACGTCAGCATTGGCAAGCTTTTCACGTTTGTCTAGGGATATCACCATGGCAAATTGAGGCTTACCAAATTGTTTTAATAATTCTTCTGGTACACGTGAAAAATCATCTTTCTTTTCAATATAAAGATATGTTTGATCACGGTTTGGACTTCTATAAATTGCACAAATCATTATATTTAACTCTTTTTCTTAGTTCATTAGCTTGCTTGAATAATACAGTAACTATAACATGCTATTGTTTTACAGAATATCTTCACCCGAGGATTGTTTCGGAAATTTTAATTTGCTGAGTCTAGATAGATGCCACAATCGCCAATAGAACTTAAAGGCAGTAGTTTTACTCTTTCAGTTATTCACTTATACAGTGAAGAGCCTAAACTCATCAAAAAAGCGCTGCGAGATAAAGTAAGCCAAGCTCCTGACTTCTTAAAAAATGCCCCCGTTGTGATTAATATTGCGGAACTCACGCCCAATGCTGATTTATACAGTATTCATAAGGCTATTGTTTCTGCTGGCCTACGGATCGTTGGTGTCAGCGGTTGCACAGATCCACTTTTAAGAAAGAAAGTTAACGATGCTGGCTTGCCGGTACTGAGTGAGGGGAAAAGTCAAAAAACGGTTGAAATTCAGCCTGAAATTGTACACTCCGAGCCTGATATGATTGTAGTACCGCCAACGAGTGAGTCTAGCTATCGAAAAACCCGTATTATTAATACTCCTGTACGCTCTGGTCAGCGCATTTATGCACCAAATAGCGACCTTATCGTAACAACAAATGTCAGTGCGGGTGCTGAATTGCTAGCAGATGGTAATATTCATATATATGGCGTGATGAGAGGCCGCGCACTAGCAGGTGCCTCCGGTGATGTTGACAGTCAAATTTATTGTACGCATTTGCAAGCAGAATTAGTTTCGATTGCAGGTGAGTATTGGCTGAGCGATCAAATACCGACTGAGTTTCTCGCCAAAGCAGCTAGACTGTGTTTAGTTGATAATAAACTTCATATTGAATACTTAAATTAGACCTTATTTACAAGGAATTATTCATGGCACGCATAATTGTTGTTACTTCTGGTAAAGGTGGCGTTGGTAAAACCACTTCGAGCGCGGCCATAGCTACCGGCCTGGCACAAAAAGGGAATAAAACCGTTGTGATCGATTTCGATATCGGTCTACGTAACCTTGACCTCATTATGGGGTGTGAACGTCGAGTAGTGTATGACTTCGTTAATGTCATCCAAGGCGATGCAACCTTAAATCAGGCATTAATTAAAGATAAACGCACAGAAAATTTATTTATTCTTCCTGCTTCTCAAACTCGCGATAAAGATGCTCTAACACGTGAGGGAGTTGAAAAAATACTTGATGAATTAAGCGATAATCTTGGTTTCGATTTTATCGTTTGTGACTCACCTGCGGGTATTGAAAGTGGTGCTTTAATGGCGCTCTATTTTGCTGATGAAGCGATTATTACTACAAACCCTGAAGTATCTTCCGTTCGTGACTCTGACCGTATTTTAGGTATTTTAGCCTCTAAATCTCGTCGTGCCGAAAGAGGTGAAGACCCGATTAAAGAACATTTACTGTTGACACGTTACAACCCTGGCCGCGTGAATCTGGGTGATATGCTTAGTATGGAAGATGTACTCGAAATTCTTTGCATCCCATTAATTGGGGTTATTCCAGAAGATCAATCTGTACTGCGTGCATCCAACCAAGGTGAGCCTGTTATTTTAGATATCGAATCTGATGCAGGCCAAGCCTATGATGATTGTGTTAAACGTATTTTAGGTGAAGACCTCCCTATCCGATTCATTGAAGAAGAGAAAAAAGGCTTCTTAAAACGCCTATTTGGGGGTAAATAATGGCTTTATTGGATTTCTTTCTGTCGAGAAAAAAAGCGACAGCGAATATCGCAAAAGAGCGATTACAGATTATCGTCGCAGAACGCCGCCGCGGAGATACCGAACCTGCATATCTGGCTGATATGAAACGTGATATTTTGCAGGTTATTTGTAAATATGTTCAGGTTGATCCTGAAATGTTAACAATGCAATTTGAACAAAAAGGCGATGATATTTCTGTTCTTGAATTAAATGTCATGTTACCTGAAGGTGATGACATTAAAGTAACAGAAAAATAAGATCGCGAAGAAGCCGCTGTAAAATTTATAGCGGCTTGCTTTTTTATTGCCACCAAAATACCGACATTAGCATTTTCATTGCTAATGTATTTCCATTGTCATTTGTAAATCTTACATATTATTTATCTAATGAAAATTGAATTCTAATACTATTCAATGCGTTTACATTTTCAGGTTTTACCCCAACAGATTTATAACGTTTAGCAGCATCAAGCACCGCATTACCAAATATTTTACTGTGCTCAGACTCCACAACCGAAACATTGATCAATTCCCCTTGTGGCGTAATTTGAAAATGAACAATCACCGAACCTTCCATATGCATTGTTCTTGCCCGCCTTGGATACTTTTTATGGCGATCTAATTCATTGCGTACTTTTGCTAGATAGCTTAATCGAATATCGTTGATATTTTCACCCACCATCACCGTTTGCTGTTCCCCTTGTAGCCCTGTAGCTTGTGATTGCGTTTGATTTTCACCTGCTTTGAATTGCTGCTCAGTATCATCAATGTTTAGTTTCTTAGCGATAATCGTAGATTTAACCCTTTTTATAGGTTGTATTTCCGGTGTTTTCCTTGGCTTCTCAAGGTTAGCTTTCGTTTTTGGTGATCTATCTTCACTCGCAATTTCACTTCGTTCTTTAGCGACTTCAATGACCGCTTTTTCTACTTCAACCGATGAATTGATTACCCCACCGGTATCAACTGTTACTTCTTCAACCTTAGCAATATGTTTTTCAAGAAGAAATTGATCCATAGAAACTGTCATCACCGTAGAATTAATAGGAACCGTAATTTTTGCCGATACTGAACTGATTTGATGGCTGTAATATAACAACCCAGCATGTAACAAAAGTGAGCCGATAACGGCATAAACAAAACGTAAATGGGTCATGATTTTTTGCCAATAAAAAACCCCTTATCTCAAAAGTATAAGGGGTTAATTGTTAGAATTTGCTCGTTACATTAAAGCGTATTGCCCTACCCGGTGCCGGCATCATGCTACGTGTTAATGGGTCAATATAATATTCATCTAATAGATTGGTCGCTAAAAGCTCTAATGATAAATCTTTATTAACTTGGTAATTGACATAAGCATCTGTTGTAAAGATAGCATTCCAGCGCATTGGGCTATTATTTAAAGGTGCAAAATGATACGGATACTTATTCATCATCGCTTTTTCATCTTCATTTTGCGCTTTACTGTGATAACGCATACGGCTGCCCACTTCCAATGCTTCATCTAAGAAACGCAGCCCAAAATTGGCATGAATACTGTACTTAGGCTGTAGCTGTGTGCGCAAATATCCACCAGGAAACCCCGCCGTCGTGCACTCTGAACCACCATGCTGATTATAGGGATCCATTTCCATAAAAGAGATTTCATCGCAAACTTCATTTTTTAAACGATAATCTAAACCTAGGTCACCAAAAACCCAACCATTGTCATAGCGCGCTAATAATTCTATTCCGGCGGTTTTGTGCTTATCGACTTGAGTAAAAATTAAGTCCATATCCCTATCAAAAGCATTAGACACTACGGTGTTATAATAATTTATTCTGAAATCAGCGTGATTTTGTGCATTTAATAATTCTTGGAAATTACGCACATAACCAACTTCTATTGTATGGCTACGCTCAGGTAAAAATGTAGGTGGAACATAACTAACCCCTCGACTACTTGAAAAACCGACGGTGTCCTCAAAGAGACTCGGCATCCTAACGGTTTCTAAATAACGCGCGAATATACGGTCATTGTCTGTGATATATACCGTTGCACCAAAGGCGGGAGCCCAAGCTGCATCTTCATTTCTTTTCGGTTTCTTAAACCTTTCAGCTTCAGTGAATCTAATTTCATCCCATTTTTTCCCTTCCGCATCACTCGCCATTAATCGCTTCGCTACCAAGCCTGTCACAGGGTCAACGACTTCTTTTTTTAGATCAATTTCACCATTATAGTAAGGATTATTTTCTCTAGTCAGTCGATTATTATCATCAAACTTCCATTTAATATGCTTATTTTCATATAACCTAAATTCAAACTTTTGAGCATGTGGGGTAACTTGGTATCTATATGCAGCCTTATTTAATGATCCTTTAGGTAAATCTAATGCTTTTTCAATAAATCTAGTTTTTGTAAACCTGCCATTATCTAAATCGATATAACGATTATTTTTTTCATCAATATAACTATTTATTTTTTTATATTCTTCCTGTGTTAACACTCGCGATAGTTGGCTATTTCTCGCTATTTTGCGGCTTACCCGTGCAAACGTTGCATCTTTGACTGCTATCCTTCTCTCCTTTAAGGTGTCCCTAGACCAATAACTAATATATTGAGCCCCCGCATTAAGACTTAACCAATCCGTTGGTTGCCAATCAAGCCTTACTGCACCGTTATATTCCCTGCGTTTTCCTTCCCTTGGAACAGCACGGAACAAACCACTTATCGGAACTGCATTCGAATTATAAACATCATCTCTGCTACCAATTTTTTCATCAATTAAATTTCCCATTAAAGTGATTTTAAACTCAGGCATTAATTGAAATTTATTGGATAACGAAACCCCATAGCGGTCATTAAGCTGATTTAATTTAATACCATTAACTAACGTACCATCAATACTTGGATTTCTAGGTTTCTTGTTATTTTTATACTCATAAGACCAATCCCTTTGCATTGGCTCCCTAGGTTGCCCCCCCGCAGTATTCGAATTTAAATCAGTTTTTGTTAGCCAATACCCGATACGAAAATCAACCCAACTATTGGATTCTGGTTTAAATGAATAATTCGCATAAAAGGTATTTAACGTTAGATTAGCGAGAGGCCACTGTGGAATATTGCCCGTTAAATCATGATAACGAATCTGTGATGGCATTATCTCCCCGTAGTGGCTGGTTGTGCGCAGATAACCAAGGGATACATCTTGTGCATTGGGTAGCATAAAATTTAATTTTGCCAGTAACGTAGACATTTCATTTGACGTGTTACCGACTTCCTTATTGGGGGCATAAATTTTTGCCACAAACGGCATATAAGGGTCGATAGCTTTTTGCGGTTGTTTTGGGTCATAAGTAATGATTTCGCCATAATATTGATCCGCGCCACGGCTACCAGCAAAATAATTTCCTTGGTTTCGATAACTATAGGCCAACATAAGGTCAAACTTTTCTTGCCGTGTCCCAATGGCAAAACGGGCTGCATTATCTTGTAAATTGAAAAAATTCGCGTTTCCTTTAGAGTGGGGATCAACTAATACTTGGTGGTCTTGGAAATAGATCCCTCGAAATTTTTGATAATCCAGTGTTTCCAATAGGCGTTTATCATCTCGATAATCCACACCATGGTTTAACCTATTAATTCTCGGTTTTGTTGAGTTACTGCTAGTTTCGAGCTTGATGTCAAAACCAAATTGTTCGTCTACATCAACAACATCATCAATACCAATCGTCGTTATTGCAATCCCGCCACCGGTTGAAGTGCGGACATCACGGTCAAGTGTGGCACTTTTCATTACCTTGATACTGCTAATCATATTCGGATCAATATAATTGCGGTTATTAGCACCATTATAGCCACGCCAGACGGTGATCGCTTGTTCGGTACCATCCACTGTAACTGGGACACGGCCTTGCCCTTGGATCCCGCGTACATTAGGGTCTAATGCTCCACTATTACGCGCATCACCGCTATATACACCGACGGCATGGTTAATTGTATCAGCCGGATTAGTCCCCTTATAACGTTCAATTTCTTCTTTACTGATATAAATATTCGATTCATCTTTATCATACTGGTCGTCAGCCCCTTTCCTATCACGCTCTTTGATAGTAGCTGTTTTATCATTAACCATAATAGAACCGATATTATCGCGCTCCTGTGCATATAATAGATGTGGAATACTACAAACAGATAACCCTGTCGCAATATTAATTGCTATCACAGTTTTTACTTTCATTATCCCTTCCGGTGAACATTAGAATTTTTTGGTAAAATTAACACCGACCTCACTTTGCTTAAAAGCATAAATAATATTCGCAGTACTTTTATTTACTTGACTATTAAAATACACAGAGGGTGTAAAGCTTAATATTTTATTACTCTCTACTGTAACTTGTGTATTTAAATACCAATTATGATCTTTTCTTTTTGTATTAATATAATCATCGAATTGCTTGAATTTCGTATATTTATAACCAGTAACAACCAATAGTTCATAGGAGCCAACCATTGTTAACATGCCAATTTTAGAACCATACTGCTGATAACTATCACTTTGGAATTTCTTATTCCTATTTACCCCGTGTATTTTCCCAAAAACCACTAATCTTGGGTTAACCAAGTAGGTACTCATAAAAGAATAGGTTAATTTATTACCATCATTAAAATGATATTCATCAATATAGTTTTTACTTTTCACCTCTAAATCAGAAAATAATGTTATTTTATTGGTTAATTCATATTCTGCTGCGAATTTTACCCCTAGGCTTAAGTTGTTGTATTGATTGTCGCGCCACCTCGCTTCAATAACCGGCAATAGACGGATTTTTTTATTTGTTTTCTCAAATTGATATCCCCCTTTGAAAGAAGCACTTTTTTTTCTTGTTGAAACTGCTTTCATCGGCTCTAAACCAACAACATCAAATAATAATTGTGCTGTGTGGTTGCCTGATAATGGGTAACGTTTTGATAACTCAATGGCATAATGCCATTGCCCGCCCGCTATCGACTTGCTACCACTTCCCATGCATCTTTTACGAAAGCAATAGAGGTCACGATTATTGGATGCTTCATTTAAATTAAAATCATAACTAGAACCAATTTTCACTGTCCCTTGCCAACTGTTTTTGCTTTTTAAAATTCTTATTTGGTTATTAATAAAACGACTTAAGTTTAATGGTAATTTTTTTTCATATTTATTTATTAATGTTTGATAAACCAACAAAGCATCTTCATAACGTTTGATAGAAATAAAGGCAACGGCTAATTTTAATTCAATCATTAATAAATTAGGTTGTTCTAACAAAATTTCATTATATAAAGTAACTGCCGTATCATACTCTTGATTTACTATCGCCTTTTCAGACAATATATATCTAACCAAATTTTTATCATGCTTCTCATGGCTGATATATTCATCAATGATTTCATTTACTTTATTAAAATCTCTTTTTCGAATCAAATCATAAAGAACAAAACCTAACTCGTCGACATTTTTTTGATTTTTTTTTGTGAAATCAATTTTAACATTAGGGTTTATATCATTGTTTAGATTTAAAACATCAATAAGTCTATCCTCTAACTTGTCGTTGGCAAATACAGAAATCGAGAAAACACATGACATGCATATAATATATATTTTAATTAATAACCTAATTAATATAAACATTGGTAACCTGCGACTTTATTACTAAATAGAAAAAGTAGACAAAATACTATTTTGTCTACTTTTATTGTTTTACTCATTTTTAAATATAATTATTAGTCTTTTGTACCACCAAATGCGGTATCCATCTCTTCATGACCATCAAATGAGGTAATACCTGCCACCTGCTCTGCGTTATCACCAAAGAATTGCCCCATGCTACTACCCGCTATGGTGTCATTAGCGATAGCATTACCACTGAATTTCCCTTGGTCTTCAATATTTCCACTCATTGAAATTTTTAATGCTTCCCCTTGCAATGAGCCAGTATATGACTTATCACCAAAGTCAGCATTAAATGAACCAGCTAGCTTTGCTTCACCATCAAATTGATTAACCCCTTCTAGGGTATAGCTGGCTTGACCACTTGTAGGAACGGCTGTGGTGGCGTTTTCACCCGAGAAATACGCCGTATGAGTCTTATCTCCTTCTCCCCCTGTTTGTGACCAATCACCAAAGTACACTTCAGCATCAGCAACTTGGCTAAATTGGAATTTACCCATACCACCATGTGGGCTACCATTACTTTCCAGTACAAACACATGGTCTGGTTTATTATCTACCATATTTTTCAAACCGGAAAATGAGATTGTTTTCCCATTTCGCATATGACGCGAACCAATACCAGGGCTACCTAATGCGCCACCATGTGGTCCCATGGTTGATTCGGTTTTATCAATTCTGATATCGACAATATTATGATCATAACTTTGACTTTGCCCTGATTGTGTTTCGGCTAAAGCTAAAGATGAGAGGGTTGCTAATGATATTGATAATGTCATTACCGATATTTTATTCATATATATCTCCATTTAATTTCATAGTTAATCTATTATTAATCGGGTGTTTATCCCTTAGTCATGATTAGTCATTCCGTTACTAACCGTGACTGAGTATATGAAGAAGATATTTATTTACAAATATCAACCATATAATTAAAAGATGAATTATTAATAATGAAAATTTGTTTTATTTGTTTGTTTTCAATGAATTAAATAAATAACAATCATTGCAGCTCTAGTTATAATAATTAATAATGCCGTTAATTTTTAGTTTTTAACCGAGATTCCGCAGCCAATTTT
>NZ_LXEW01000010.1 GCF_001655055.1 Providencia heimbachae ATCC 35613
CGGTTTTAAGAGTATTTTCAATTATTAGTTTTAATTTAAATTAATTGTAATAGCATCTATATAGATTAATATTAAGAATATCCAGCATTAGAGTCTTATTAAATTAATAAATACGTTATATCGTCGATTTAAAAAACAGATAATTAAAAAATTGAGGGGGTAATAGTTAATCAATCATTTAGATAAAGGCACAAAATAAATGCGTACTTTATGCCTTTAAATAATCATGCTTGTTTAAGCAGTTTTGAAATGGGTTCAGCAAGTAACTTTCCACGCCAACCATCAAGAAGTTCTGGTTGAGTAGACATCTCTTTGATGCCCCAATGGACGGATAGTAGCTGATTTATTTGGCGTCTTGAGGCCAATAATTCCGCATTGAACTTTTCGTTTTCTGCGATATTTTTAACAACCTCTTTAATTTCTTTAAAGATGCTTTTGTATTGGCTTTGCTCGGTAATATTCGCAACAGGATCAGGATATTGGCTTTCATCCAGTCGCTTAGCTTCTTCGACAATACTTAATAAGCGCTTTCCATGGCAACGGATCTCTTGACCCGATAAGCCTAACCCATCGAGTTCACCTAGAGAACTCGGTAGAAAACGAGCCACTTTCCACAAATGTTCTTCTTTAACCACAAAGTTAATCGCCATATCACGTGCTTTTGCTTGATCTAAACGCCATGCCGCTAGTAATTGTAAGCATGCAAGCTGTTCATCACGTAATTGCCAAGCATTATGAATATTCAAATACGCTTTTTCAGGTTTTAGCGTTTTTTGGCGACGCGCGACAACACGTTTGCACTCATCTTTCGCATCATCTAAATAACCAGCATCAGTCACCTTCTGCATTAAAATTTTAGCTAAAGGTAATAAATACAACACATCCGCAGTGGCATAATCGCATTGTTTTTCACTTAATGGGCGCGCTAGCCAATCGGTACGCGATTCACTTTTATCAAGTTCTACGTCAAGGTGTTCCGCAACTAACGATGCAAAACCACAAGAAATTGGATAACCCAAGAAAGCCGCTACAATTTGAGTGTCTATCATTGGCTCTGGTACGCATTCAAAATCATGCAAGAAAACTTCCAGATCTTCGCTGCCCGCATGCAAAAATTTGATTTGCGCTTTATTGGTTAATAATGCTTTAAAAGGGCTAAAATCCGTTATTGATAATGGGTCAATCAAGGAAACGTGTTTCCCATCATACAGTTGTAACAAACCCAATTGGGGATAAAATGTTCTAGTACGAACAAACTCAGTATCTAATGCCACCCAAGGTGCTTCACTAGCTTGTTGGCAGATTTCTGCGAGTTCGCTATCAGTAGTGACTAAACGATAATTCAAAACAAATTTCTCTTCTTTATATTTTCCATTAAAACACGATGGGATCATGGTTGTAGATCGCAACGGTTTACAGATTAAAGTAACGCCGGTAGAGACCGGCGTTATGTACTTAATATTAACTAAAAATCACGATTAAGCTGATGATTTTTCTCTTTGTAATTTTTCTTCTTCACGTAGCTCTTTACGTAAAATTTTACCTACATTTGATTTTGGTAATTCATCACGAAATTCAAATAATTTAGGTACTTTATACGCGGTTAATGAACGACGGCAAAATGTTTTTAGATCGTCAGAGGCTAAATTGGCATTTTTAGTCACAATAAATACTTTAACCGCTTCACCCGTGCTTTCACTTGGCACGCCAATAGCCGCGCATTCAATAACATCGGGATGTGCCGAAACGACCTCTTCAATTTCATTAGGGTAAACGTTAAAACCGGAAACGATGATCATATCTTTTTTACGATCAACGATACGGATATACCCTTCGCCGTCAATTTCCGCAATATCACCCGTCGCTAACCAACCATCGACTATTGCTTCTGCTGTAGAGTCTGGTCGGTTCCAATAACCTTTCATAACTTGAGGGCCTTTAACCCACATTTCGCCGGGCTGCCCTAATTCAACCTCTTTGCCCTCATCATCAAGAAACTTCACGTCTGTTGATGGCACGGGTAAACCAATACTACCACTATACTCGGTTAGATTATATGGATTTCCGGTGACCAATGGTGCACATTCCGTCAGCCCATACCCTTCAAGTAAGTGCTTTCCGGTTAGCTCTTGCCATTTTTGTGCAACTGCTTTTTGCACAGGCATTCCCCCACCCACCGATAATCTTAGTTTGGCGAAATTGAGCTTACGAAACTCTTCATTGTGAAGCCATGCATTAAATAATGTATTGACGCCAGTTATGGATGTAAATGGAAAACGCGATAGCTGCTTCACCGTGTCAGGAACATCCCGTGGATTTGTTATCAAAAGGTTAACGCCACCGACATTAATAAACAATAAGCAGTTAACTGTCAGCGCAAAAACATGATATAGCGGCAATGCAGTAACAACATATTCGGCACCAAACTTCAATACTGGACCATATGCAGCTCTTGCTTGCTCAAGGTTTGCTAGCATGTTTCGATGAGTCAGCATCGCCCCTTTCGCCACCCCAGTCGTGCCCCCTGTATACTGTAGGAAGGCTAAGTCACTTCCCGTAATATTGGGTTTAATGTATTGCATGCGATACCCATAATGCATAGCACGGCGAAATGAAATGGCATCCGGTAAGTTATATTTAGGGACTAAGCGCTTCACGTACTTAACCACAAAATCAACAATTGTCGCTTTAGGGCGTGAGAGTTGATCCCCCATTCGCGTTAAAATAACGTGTTTAACCTTGGTGTTATAAACAATTTTTTCAAGCGTATGAGCAAAATTCGATACAATGACGATCGCGGTTGCTTCGCTGTCATTGAGTTGATGTTCGAGCTCTCTTGGCGTGTAAAGCGGGTTCACATTCACAACCACCATTCCTGCACGCAATACACCAAAGAGAGCAATAGGATATTGCAATAAGTTTGGCATCATCAAGGCTACACGGTCGCCTTTCTTAAGGCCTAATCCATTTTGTAGGTACGCTGCAAAAGCACGGCTTCTTTCTTCTAATTTGCGGTATGTCATCACCGCACCCATATTAATGAACGCGGGTTGATCCGCATATAAAGAAACCGCATTTTCCAATAATTCAGCTAATGAAGCGAAGCGATCAGGATTGATTTCTTCCGGCACATCAGCTGGATAATTTTTTAGCCAGATTTTTTCCAAAATGTAACTCCTGAATTTAGTGAAAATATTATACTCAACCTATCTTTTAACAAATTATTAACTCAGCGTACCAGTTTGAAAAATAGACTGTGTCAAGGTTGAGAGGTCTATCACTAAATAAATTTCATTCCTTCGAGACAAAACAAGACGAACCCTATCGCCTTGTTTATCTTAAGTGTGGTTAGCCAGAGGTTAATCTGAACAATATTGGCTAATTATACACTTATCTATATGGATTTTGGAGGATTTCAGCAGCAATTACGGGTTAGGCTCAAAGGAAGCCGATGTCTATCACTATAAACATAAAAACATATCTAAATATTCATCATTATTTAAACTTTTAATTACCATATAATAACTGTGGTAATCAATATTTCATTTTTGATATAACAAAATGCTAACTAGCGCAGGTTTGGCGCGATAAAGTGGTAACGGTTATCGTTCTTACTTTCAATTTTGAAACAAACGGGTACCACTCATTCCCCATTGATGTTAGTCAATATAAACGACCGCTTCTCTTTCTATGATCCCCCCTAATCAAGCGAGTTAAATGAGAAAATTATGTCTACCAATACAATAAATGAAGCATTGCATGACAATGAAGGGCTGCCACTTAGCCGCCGACATTTTGTGCAAGCTAGTGTGGCACTGGTCAGTTTGCCGTTTATTTCGAGCAATGCTCAATCACAAACCACCCAAATTCCAATCACCAATGTGTTAGATGATGGCTCCCAAGTAGTTACCACTTGCAGCACATTCGACTGTGGTGGGAAATGCGATATTCGAGCTCATGTCAAAGATGGGGTCGTTACGCGGATTACAACACGACCAGATAATGAACTCGATGAAGCAATGCCCATTATGCGTGCTTGTGTACGTGGCCGTGGCTACCGTAAATTTGTTTATGATGCGGAACGATTAAAATACCCAATGAAGCGTATTGGAAAGCGTGGAGAAGGCAAATTTGAGCGCATTACTTGGGATGAAGCCACCACGCTGATTGCTGATAATATTACACGTTTAACCGAAAAACATGGAGCCGCAAGTCGTTTCCTAACAGTGAATACTGCGGTAACTGGCGGGATATTTTCCGGCGATACCATGATGAAAAAGCTGTTCAATCTGACCGGTGGCTACCTGCCTTACTACCATTCGGTCAGCTTAGGGAATACCGTTAAAGTGACCCCCTATACTTACGGTATTGCAAAAACCGGCAGTTCTCTTGATACCCTTGAAAACACGCCGTTAGTGATCCTTTGGGGGCATAATCCCAATGAAACTGTGTTTGGCCACACTAATCATTATTTTCAAAAAATGAAGAATAATGGCACAAAATTTATTGTTGTTGACCCACGCTATTCAGATACTGCGCAATCTTTAGCTGATCAATGGGTGCCTTTATTGCCAACCACTGACAATGCTTTATTAGATTCGATGATGTATGTCATTGTTAGTGAAAACCTTCATGATAAACCCTTTATTGATAAGTATGTGGTGGGTTTTGATGAACAACATATGCCGGAAGGTGTACCTGAAAATGAGTCCTTAGTCGCTTATTTAATGGGAAAAAAAGACGGTATTGCAAAAACCCCGGAATGGGCAGAAAAAATAACCAAAGTTCCTGCAAACACGATCCGTCAATTAGCACGTGAATATGCAATGACCAAACCCGCAGCATTGATCCAAGGTTGGGGGCCTCAACGACATATTTGTGGTGAACGTAGCGCTCGCGGTACAACTTTACTCGCTGCAATTACGGGTAATGTTGGTAAACGTGGAGCTTGGGCAGCAGGCTATGGTGGCATTGGCAATCGTCAATCCATGTATGGCCCTGATATTGGTGAAAATCCGATAAAAGCACAAATATCGATTATGAATTGGATGCAAGCCGCTGAAGATGCAAGCCAAGTTCGCCCAGAAGATGGCCTACTTGGTGTCGAACAACTCGATAGTAATATCAAGATGATCTTTTCATTAGCCGGAAATTATCTGGTTAATCAAAATCCTGACGTTAACGCAGCGGCAAAATTACTTGCCGATGAGTCTAAAGTCGAGTTTATTGTTTCCAGTGATTTATATCTTTCTCCTTCAGCAAAATATGCAGATTTAGTTTTACCCGAAACCAGTTTTATGGAGCGATGGAATATTGGTGACACATGGGGAACCGGCAGTTACTTTATTTTATCTGAAAAAGTGATTGAACCTGATTTTGAACGTCGTTCCGACTACGATTGGATAACCGATGTCGCAGAAAAAATGGGCGTTAGAGATGCTTTCACTGAAGGCCGTTCAGAAAAACAATGGATTGAATATCTTGTTGGCATGAATAAGGCAAGATTCCCAGATAGAGCTGACTTCCCAACCTTTGATCAATTACAAAAAACACGACGTTATTTATTCAAAGATACCGATTTTATTGCTTTTGAAGAAAATATTCGTGATTTTGAAAATAACCCGTTCCCAACGCCATCAGGAAAAATTGAAATTTTCTCAAAACGCTTGTATGACATGAATAACCCTGACATTCCTGCGCTATCACACTATGTTGCGGCTATTGAAGGGCCAGAAGACCAACTCACAGCGACCTATCCGTTGCAAATGTTGACATGGAAAGGCAAAAATCGTGCTAACTCCACGCAATATTCCAATCCGGTTTTACAGGAAGTACAGCAGCAAGAACTGTGGATCAATCCCATTGATGCACAGCAACGAAAAATAAAAACAGGCGATATGGTTCGAATTCATAACGATAGAGGTATTTCGCAAATTCCAGCATTAGTCACTAAACGCATTATTCCTGGTGTGGTTGGTATGCAATCGGGTGCGTGGTGGAACCCTGATAAAGAGGGTGTTGACCATGGAGGTTGCCCAAATGTACTCACTTCAACACGCATGACACCTCTTGCTCATGGTAATTCACATCTAACTGTTTTAGTTGAGGTAACCAAAGCATGAGTGACTTTAAAGAATATGCCGCTGTGAGTGATGAACAACTAGGCTTTTTTATCGATTCATCCCGCTGTTCGGGTTGTAAAGCCTGCCAAGTTGCTTGTAAAGATAAAAATAATCTCGAAGTGGGTCGACGCTTTCGTCGTATTTATGAAGTTCAAGGAGGTGGTTTCGCTCCTAATGGCCAAGGTGGATATGAAAATAATGTTTTTTCATACACATTGACGATTTCATGTAACCACTGCGATGATCCTATTTGTGTAAAAAACTGCCCAACCACAGCAATGCATAAACGCGCCGGTGACGGTATTGTTCGTGTTGATACCAGTAAGTGTGTCGGTTGCGGTTATTGCTCTTGGTCATGCCCTTATGGCGCACCACAAATGAATGAGCAAACAGGACAAATGTCCAAATGTGATTTCTGTATTGATTTACTTACTCAAGGCCAAAACCCTATTTGTGTTGATACCTGCCCACTCAATGCCATTAAATTTGGCACAATCAAAGCGCTACGTGAAAAATATGGACATTTAAGCCAAGTACAAGGTTTACCTGACTGCTCAATTACGCGTCCAAATCTAGTCGTTAAACCCCACTTGGGTGCAATAGTGAAAGGAGATAATTGATTATGAGTGAATGGCCGTTAGTCACCTTTACCCTATTAGTACAAAGCTCTGTAGGCATCGTTATTTTAACTGCTCTTTATTTTTGTTGGGTAGAAAAAGAAATTGGCAATCAGCGTGCAAGCCAAGCAATGAAACCCATTTTACTGGTTGCAGCTATTTTAGGTTGTCTTGGCTTGTTGGCATCAACGACACATATGGGATACCCATGGAATGCGTTCCATGCCCTACGCCACTTTTCATCCTCTTGGCTAAGCCGTGAAATCGTATTTGCTGCAGTTTATCTGGGTGCTTTATGCCTTTATACTTTAATCGTATTCATCAAAGGTAAAATGAACCGCAGTATACTTGCATTAATTGGGGTGCTTGGATTAGTTGATGTGTATTGTATGGCATCGCTCTATTTTAATACGTCGATGATGACATGGATGCATGCAAATACTTATTTTATGTTTTTTGGTGCAGTTTTTGCCGCAGGTTCAGCACTAACACTGAGATTAGTCGCAGGTCGAGTTAAGAACTTAATCAGCTCTGAGCTGGCAAATAAAATGGTGGTCAGTACATTAGCGATTGTGTTCATTGCGATAGCAGTGCGCATGGCAATACAACCATTTTATCTTGAGTGGCTATCTAATACAGTCATTACAACAAATGCGATTACCTTCCCTCATTCACCAGCTGATGCTTACGCAGAAACCTTTTTATTAAGAATTTCCGCATGGTCTTGGGGAATTATCGGTATTTTGCTTTTGGGATTCAGTATTTGGAAAAAACGCCCAGCACCGTTTACTTCTGGATTGCCCTTAATCACGCTAGCGTGTGGCATCATTTTTCTTGGCGAAGTTCTAAATCGTTTCGCCTATTTTATGGTTAAATGACAAAGTAAAATAATAAAAGTCCTCAGTAGAGGACTTTTATTTAGGCGTTTATAGGTAAAAAGAAAAAACTAATTTATTTGAATAACCTAGCTTTGACGTTCTTCCCTTTAATTTTACCTTGCTGCAATTTTTTCCAAGCTTGATTTGCGACACTTCTTCGCACTGCAACATAAGCATGCATTGGATGAATAACAATTTTGCCAATATCTGCGCCATCCAACCCAACATCACCGGTTAGCGCACCTAAGATATCCCCTGGGCGCATCTTTGTTTTCTTGCCACCATCAATACAAAGCGTTGCCATCTCAGCTTCTAATGGGATAATTTTTAATCCACTAGGCACTGGCTGCCAGTTCAGCTTCATATTAAGCATTTCTTCTAAGGCATTAGCACGCTGTGCTTCTTCTGGCGCACACAGACTAATTGCTAACCCACTTTCCCCCGCACGAGCAGTACGACCAATACGGTGAACGTGAACTTCTGGATCCCATGAAAGCTCGTAGTTAATGACCATTTCTAGTGCTTTGATATCAAGCCCACGGGAAGCAACATCGGTTGCTACCAGAACTCGGCTGCTTCCATTAGCAAAGCGTACTAATGTTTGGTCACGATCGCGCTGTTCCATATCGCCGTGTAATGCCAGAACACTTTGATTACTTTCAGTTAAGGCATCAAATACGTCTTGGCAATCTTTTTTGGTATTACAAAATACAACACAAGATGCTGGCTGTTCACGGCTCAGCAATTTTTGTAATAAATCAATTTTACCATGACGGGAAATTTCATAAAATTGTTGCTCTACCGCAGGCAACTCATCAACTGAATTGATTTCAATCGCCAGTGGTTCCTGCTGGATGCGTTTGCTAATTGACGCAATTGCCTCCGGCCAAGTCGCCGAAAATAAAAGGGTTTGACGCTGTTTCGGCGCGCAAGCAATAACATCCTCTATGGCCTCAAGAAACCCCATATCAAGCATGCGATCTGCTTCATCTAGTACAAATGTTTGCAGCGCATCAAGGCTGACCGTTTCTTTTTTTAAGTGATCAAGCAAACGACCCGGTGTCGCCACAATAATATGTGCCGCATGAACAAGAGAGTCACGCTGGATGCTAAATGGCACACCGCCACAAAGGGTTAATATTTTAATATTTGGAATATAACGAGCAAGACGGCGTAATTCACTCGCCACCTGATCAGCAAGTTCTCGGGTTGGACATAAAACAAGTGATTGCGTATTGAATTGTTTAGCATCAATACGTTGCAATAAACCGAGGCCAAATGCGGCGGTTTTACCGCTGCCTGTTTTTGCTTGAGCGCGAACGTCTTTCCCTGCGAGGATCGCTGGTAACGCCGCCGCCTGAATAGGCGTCATGGTTAAGTAACCAAGCTCATTAAGATTAGAAAGTTGTTCCGCAGGAAGTGCGTTCAGTTCAGCAAATGAGGTCACAATAAAAATTCCGAATAAAATAAAAGATCTATGGCTGCCAATGATACTATCACTTCCATGCCATGTCGTGAGGAACTTTCATTTCAGTATCAATTGTGTTCCCAATAAAAATGATGAGATATCAAAAAAAGAGCCCCACGCTAAAAACGAGGGGCTCTTCAAGAAAATAAAATTAAAATCGGTTATTCAGTTAGGTAAGTTTGAACAGGTGCTGGGCCACCCGGGTACCCATATCCCCAGCCCCAAGGATGGTTATAATAGTACGGGTCGCCGTAGTATCCGTATCCCCAAGGCCCCGCAGGAGGCAATAGGACACTTTGCGCAATATTCCAGCGTTGGTATCCCGTCACATCAACAGTGACATATTTATAAGGAACTTGCCCTACTTTACCTTGCTGCTCACCAGTGATCTTACCGACTACCGTAACATAGCGATTAGTAAAATCATTAGGTTCTAAGAAGCCATTCAAATAGGCGTAAATGCGCCCTATTGATGCTGAATTTAATTCAGGTGAAGCATCGTATTTATTGAGCGTCATGACTGAAATCTCCAGTCGTGTTTTTGTCGGCTCATTATAAACGGATAACACTTTCCCACCAAAACGCGCTTCCTGACCAATATACATTTCAGGCGCATTTTGAACTGAGGTTAAATTATCTGTAGGGTTCTTTACCGTGCCCTGAATTGATGCAGGTATCGATACACAACCCGTTAGTGCTAATGCGCCTACAACTAAAATGCCTTTAAGCGCAGAGCGGTAGTTTAATTGAATTTTCATTTACCACCTCCGATTAGCCATATTATAATTAGTTAATTAAAATAATAACACGAAATTAAAAAACCATAACATTATATGTTAAATAAACTCTCTATTAATTAAATCAAGTTATAAAGTAATAAATAGATTAATTGTTTAGTATGTTACAATTAACTTCTTTGAATGAATATCGTAAAGTGTACTTTATTATCATAATCATCTGAACTAAAAATATGCAGACGTGGTTTTAACTGAATTTTATTTATAAACAATTGATTTATATGTAAAATATAAAATCAAATACATCAAAAAACAATTAATAAACTTTATGGATTAAAAGATAAATGAATTCTGCTGGTATAAATATTTTTATTTTGGCAGAGTCGCTATTGATTAAAACAACAACCCTGCCCAGCATTGAACGTAAAAGACTACTCGCGACCCGGAAGCTTTTTCCACGTCACTTCATTGCGCAAATATGTCGGTTCCACCTCTTCAACAGCGATGACTTTACCTGCTTGCCAAAGTTGTAACGCAATAGGTAGCATGTCTTGTGCATCGGGTAATGTAACCTGACTATCTGTAATGAATGATTGTTCAGCTAATAATTGAGGATATGCTTCCCAACCCGTACCTGCACAACCCCATTGACCCCTTAAGCTTGAAAATTTCGCTTTAAAATCATCGGGAATAAGGACGGCTTCGGTTTCTTCTCCCAACCAAAAACCCTGTTCATTACGTTGATATTGTGCACAATAAATTTCTGACATGCGTGCATCAATAGCGACGAGTACGTTAGCTTGTCCGACTATACGAAATGCGCCTTGTGCCAAAGCCATCAGTGACGAAACACCTATCATTGGCAAGTTTGCACCTAACGCTAACCCTTGGGAAATCCCCACACCAATCCGAACACCGGTAAAACTGCCCGGCCCTCGACCAAATGCAAGGGCATCTAATTGATTTAATTTCATTCCGGCTTCTGCCAGTACCTCTTCAACCATCGGCAATACTTTTTGAGTATGCTCCCGAGGCGAAATGGCAAAACGCGAAATAATTTCACCATCACACAAAAGTGCGACTGAACATGCTTCTGTTGCTGTATCAACAGCAAGAATACGACTCGACATGCCTTAACTCCGGCAAATTAAAATTAATGATTTTTTGTTACCGCATCTAATGCAGTGACCTGAAAAATGACGGTTATAGTATCATAGACTCATCGTGTAATTGCAGAAAAACTAAAGTACTGAGACTTAGCTTTCCTCACTCGCCGCTGCTGATCTTTTTGCTTCAAGGAATTCGATTGCTTTTGTTAAACTCCTCGTTCGAGGAGAGGGTGGCAAACTAGTCAAAAACACTTCACCATAAGGCCGCGTTACCAGTCGATTGTCACAAATGACAATAACACCATAATCACTGGTATCACGAATTAACCGCCCAACCCCTTGTTTTAATGTGATCACCGCATCGGGTAATTGCACATCAACAAACGGGTCTCCACCTCGTAGTTCACAATCTTCAATTCTTGCTCGTAATAATGGATCATCGGGTGCAGTAAAGGGGAGTTTATCTATAATCACACAGCTCAAGCGATCTCCCCTAACATCAACCCCTTCCCAAAAACTGCTTGTGGCTACTAACACCGCATTTCCCGCAGAAATAAACTGTGCAAGAAGTTTATTTTTGCTCATCTCCCCCTGCATTAATACCGGAAGCGTTAATGTCGCTTTAAATTCTTCCGCTAATTCACGCATCATCAGATGAGACGTACATAAAAAGAAGCAACGACCCCGATTTTTTTCAATCAATGGTCTCAGCATGGCAGCCAATTTCTGAGCACTACCTCGTTGGTTGGGTTCCGGAGCGAATCGTGGCACACACAACAGTGTTTGGCTTTCATAATCAAACGGGCTGGCGAGTAACAATGTTTTGGCTGATACCAAACCAAGCCTATCCGTAAAGTGGCTCAATTTTTCGTTTACCGACAGTGTGGCAGAGGTGAATATCCAGCTCGCTGGCGTATTCGCGATCATTTCACTGAATTTATCTGCGACTGTTAATGGGGTCAGTGCTAATAAAAAATGACGCCCATAACTTTCAAACCAATAGCTATAACCGGGGAGAGTGACATCCTTCAATCGATTAAGTCGGTTGCGATAAATCGTCACCCGTTCAAAAATAGAATCTAATGATTGCGAGCGCCCAAGCGAGGTTTTGATCACTTCATAGCAAAGCTCTAGTGCATCATCCAATAGGGTCAAAGCACGCTGGACGACGGGAAGTTTGAATAGATCACGCAGATTACCGCGAAAACTGTTTTCACCTAAGTTGATCCTAAAATCAAGGGTACTCTGCGTTAGCCTATCGGCACTTTTTTGTAATTGAACTTGGTCTTTTAATTCAGTCCGATAGGTAATTATCATATCACGAGCGAGATCAAGTAGTTGCCTGCTACTCAGTTGCTGCCCAAAGTATTGGCTCGCAATATCCGGTATTTGATGAGCTTCATCGAAAATCATGACATCAGCTTGTGGGATCAATTCACCAAATCCGGTATCTTTAACCACTCTGTCCGCCATAAATAAATGGTGATTAACCACCACGATATCTGCTTCTAATGCTTTTCGACGCGCCTTTAAAACGAAACATTCTTTATATCTAGGGCAATCACTGCCCAAGCAATTGTCATTGGTACTGGTTACCATGGGCCATACTGTGCTGTCTTCTGCAATATCATGGCAAGTACTAATGTCCCCAAGCTCAGACTCCATCGACCAACTTCGTAATCGTACCACTGCGGAGAGAATTTCAGGTTCGAGACTTCCCCCGCCAAGAGATTGTTGATCGAGCCGTTCAAGACACAGGTAATTTGAACGCCCTTTCAATAAAGCCGTGCGCCCAGTGTAATTCATTGCCTCTATAATGGTAGGAAGGTCACGATGATATAGTTGATCTTGCAGCGCTTTCGACCCCGTCGAGACAATGATTTTTTTCCCCGAACGCAATGCTGGAACAAGGTAAGCATAGGTTTTACCCGTACCTGTTCCTGCTTCAGCTACCAATACGTTTTGCTCATCGATTGACTCAGTGACGGCATTGGACATGGTAACCTGCGCAGCACGAGGTTGGAAACCGGGAATTGTTCTAGCCAGAAAGCCATCAGATGAAAAATCGTCGTGCACCACAGAACCTGTTAATTTAACAATAAAGAAGTCGCTCACTTTACCATGAGTTCGCTATAGCTGCTGCGCTAATTACGCTTCATTTCGAGAAGCTATATTCATCAACTCGACAAACTGATATTCTTACTCTGCATTAATTATAAGGAATAATCATGACTATTAAACGTATTGACCCTGATAACCGTTGGTCTGAAGCCGTTATTCACAACGATGTTATTTACTACACCAGCGTCCCAGAAAATTTAGATGCCGATATTATCGCACAAACGACAAATACTTTAGCTGCCATTGATATCATGCTAGAACGTGTTGGTTCTGATAAGAGTAAAATCTTAGATGCCACTATTTTTCTTGCTGATAAAGCGGATTTTGCGGGTATGAACCAAGCATGGGATGCATGGGTTGTCGCAGGAAGTGCACCCGTGCGCTGTACGGTCGAAGCCACATTGATGAAGCCCGAATATAAAGTTGAAATCAAAATCGTTGCAGCAGTTAAATAGCTTTATAATCAAACTGTCATTCAAATTTTAGCACTTAACTTCCAGCCCTTACATTCTAGCCCTAAATAGTTCAAGTTATGGCTAGGCGGCAAGCAAATGAGACCCTAGAAACATACACAAGTATGTGACTAGGGCGAATGAGCGCAGCCAACAACGCCATAACTTGAAATATAACGGGCTTATAGCTAGGCGGCAAGCAAATGAGACCCTAGGAACATACACAAGTATGTGACTAGGGCGAATGAGTGCAGCCAACAACGCCATAACTTGAAATATAACGGGCTAATATGACGGATTAAGACATCTTAATAAGTACCATCCCCGCTAACAGCAGAACAATGCCTCCCCAACCTTTATAATTGAGACGTTGGTTGAATAAAATCCAACCTGCGGCGACTGTTGCGATGATACCGAAGGCTCCCCATAATGCATAAGCAATTGATAATTCGATGCCTTTTACAGCTTGTGCCAATGCACTAAATGCACCTAACACTGCGACTAACGAGAGGATACCTAACCAATAGCGTTTGAATCCATTCGACATTTTTAAAAAAATGTTCGCTAAAATTTCTAATACAACCGCTAAAACTAAAAACGCAGCGTGCCACCATTCAAATTGACTGGTCATGATTACGCCTCCGATTTAGCTTCACTACGTGCTAAAGCGCCTGATTTTGCAACGTTGACTGCATGCTCTGCGACTTGTTTTACTTTTTGAGCAGACTGACGAACTGTCGCTTTTTTGGTACCTGATTTAATCAGACCAATACCGGTGATTAATAGCACTAATCCACCGATTTTCATCGGTGATAACGACTCACCGAACCACATCACGCTAAAAGTGGTGATAAATAAAATACCAATTCCTTCCCACAAAGCATAAGCAACGCCAAGTGCAACTTTTTTTACAGCAATCGCTAATAGTACATAGGATGTTGCAATCATCACATACATCACTGCCATACCGGTGAAATCACCGCTGACACTGGCATGCTTCATTGATAATGTACCAATAACCTCGGTAACAATAGCTAATGCTAAAAATATCCAATAAATCATTATATAGTTCCTCAAAGCACAACTGTACATTAGGCTGTTTTTTATACAGACAAAACTGACAATTAAGTGAGTTTGCTAACCGCACAGTTGTTAATATATTCAATTGATAACAACGGGTTGCTGATTTTATTCAGCGGAATGAATATCAGAGAGAGACGCTATAATGCACCGCACCAGTAGTGTTCACTGGACAGGATAGCTGAAAGGAAAAGCTTGTGTGTCGTTCTTTTTTGGGACTTGCTGATCTTGCCGCTAGTTGAGCTAAGCATGATATCTTATTCATTTCATCAGATGGACATCCACCCAATTTACTCCGAACCCTCATGTGAATTATTGATTACACGTTACTTTTATCATGCATTTTTCATTAAGTCAATGAATACAAACATCTTTTATATTGAACGGAATATTGCATAATTATTCATTAATATGCTAACTAACCCTTTAGCATTCAGGTATGCCTCGAATAACCAACCAGTATAGATACATTTTTTCCTCGAATAATTGTGCGAAAAAAAATATATTTCCCCTTTTTTATTCTTTAAAAGCCGACGAGATCGCGAATCTATTGATTAACATTGACAACCTTCGCCAACAAGATTCTTATAGTGTAATACCTCTGTAACGCCTGTAAGTAAGAGAGATCAATGGATACATTTAACCTTACCTCTAACAGTTTTCAAAATGCTGCCGATGCCACTCCCCTTCTCTATGATGTTGTGTCAATTCAATCACAAGTGGTCTATGGCAGCGTGGGCAATAGTATTGCCGTTCCCGCTTTAACAAAACAAGGTTTGCGTGTCGCCGCCGTTCCCACCGTTGTATTAAGTAATACCCCACATTATTCAACTTGTTATGGTGGCGAACTCCCAGGCGAATGGTTTCGTGGTTACTTAAAAGGTTTTGTGGAACGCGGCAGTTTAAATTCGGTTAAAGCCATTTTAACGGGTTATTTAGGATCGAAAGAAAAAGCGCAAGATTTAGCTAATTGGCTCTCTTCTGTGCGCCAATTACACCCAAACATTCCTGTCATTGTTGACCCTGTCATGGGGGATGAAGATAGCGGGTTTTATATTCCACCTGAGATTGCGGCGGTTTATCGTGATGAAGTTTTACCGTTAGCGACGGGTATTATCCCTAATCGGTTTGAATTAACCACATTAAGCGGTCAGGAAATTGAGAACTTAGAGGATGCGGTAAACGCGGCGCGATCATTGTTAAAAGGCAATACTCAGTGGGTCATTATTACCAGTGCATTTCAGCCTGATGATGACAGCATTGAAGTGGTTTGCGTCACTCATCATGATGTAGCTGTTATTCGCCACAAACGTTATCCCGTCACCCCAAAAGGAACTGGCGATTTATTTGGTGCAGAATTAACCGCTCAACTCCTTGCGGGTTTATCTGTGCCTGATGCAGCTAAAATGGCTTGCTTACGCATCGAGCAAGGGATTATTCATATGGCGGCAACGGGACGCAGCGAGTTAGTCATCTAAATAAAAAAATACCCCAATGTTATCATTCTACATTGGGGTATATATTGCGTTATATGCTTGTGCAATTAAATGCTAGTGCACTGCAATAAATTACTCAAACTCATTCCAAGCTCGGCCATCTCTGGCAATCATGGCAACAGAAGCAATTGGCCCCCATGTACCGGCTTGATACGGTTTTGGTGCATCGTTATCCATCGCCCATGCTTCCATAATAGAGTCGACGAATTTCCATGCTTCTTCGACTTCATCACGACGCACAAACAGTGCTTGAATACCGCGCATCGCCTCAAGTAACAAACGCTCGTAGGCATCGGCAAGATGAGTTTGATTAAACGTTTCAGAGAAACTTAAGTCGAGTTTAGTGGTTTGCAAGCGGTGCTTATGATCAAGCCCCGGTGCTTTATTCATAATCTCGATGTCAATTCCTTCATCAGGCTGCAAGCGGATGGTTAATTTATTTTGCGGCAAATCCTGATAACTTTCAGAGAAAATATTCAAAGCAGGCTTTTTAAAATAGACGACGACTTCAGAGCATTTTGCTGGCAGGCGTTTCCCTGTACGCAGGTAGAATGGAACACCTGCCCAGCGCCAGTCATCAATATCAACTCGCAAAGCAACAAAAGATTCTGTCATGCTCTGCTTGTTAGCCCCTTCTTCCTCAAGATAGCCCGGTACTTTTTTACCCTGTACAAAACCAGCTGTGTACTGGCCACGAACCGCCTTTTCACGCACGTTAGTATGATCAATGCGACGCAGTGAGCGTAGTACTTTTACCTTTTCATCACGAATACGGTCAGTGGTCAAATCCGCAGGCGGTGACATGGCAATCATGGTCAAAATTTGTAATAAGTGGTTTTGTATCATATCGCGCATTTGGCCAGCTTGGTCGAAATAGCCCCAACGCCCTTCAATCCCCACTTCTTCTGCAACCGTGATTTGTACATGATCAATCGTACGGTTGTCCCAGTTATTAATAAACAGGGAATTAGCAAAACGTAATGCTAATAGATTTAACACTGTTTCTTTACCGAGATAGTGGTCAATACGGTAAACTTGGCTTTCATCGAAGTATTTAGCCACTTCATTATTAATTTCTTGAGAAGAGGCTAAATCCGTTCCGAGCGGTTTTTCCATGACGACACGGTTTGGCTTTTTATTTAGTTTTGCATGACCAAGCCCATGACAAACTGCACCGAAAGTATTTGGCGGCATTGCAAAATAGTGAATCGCAGGATGGCAATCCTGTTTCAGCATTTCACCAAGACGAACAAAGTTTTCAGTTTCATTGACATCTAAGTTACAGAAATCCAAGCGTGCGCTTAATTTTTCCCAAAGGGTTGAGTCGAGTTGCTCTTTTAAAAATTCATTGAGTGCATTTTTAACGAATTCAACATAATCGCTCTGGCTCCACTGCGCTCGACCCACACCAATAATGCGTGTATCAGGGTGGATATAGCCTGCTTTTTCTAATTGGTATAAAGAAGGAAGCAATTTACGACGAGCAAGGTCTCCCTTGGTGCCGAAAATAATCAAGTCACAAGCTTGAGCAGCATTGTTTACCGCCATATTGGTTCTCCTCAATTTGCGGAACTTAGAGCCTATCCCATTAGGCTGAATATGATAGCTAAATTAGATATTAGTAATAGAAAGAAACCGTGCACCTTAGTGCAAAACAAGGTTTCGAGCTGTTAGTTAGTCAATATAGCGTATTAAAGTAGCCTAATGGGATAGGCTCTTATTATAATTTTGTTAAAAAGTAACCTTTTGTTCCGCTAATGTACCTTTTTGCAAGTGCTCAGTAAATGTTGATGATGCTGATCACAGTTTTTATGCTGAAAAAAACAACAGGTCATCAGTTATTTCGCCTGTTTATATTTCAAATCATTCAATTCTTATTGTTGAGTATAGACTGAATGGAGCCAGCATTTGTAATAAAACCACAAAATAGGTTATCTGCTTACCGTCATGAAAGTTAGATACGGGTCAAACTTTCATAAAAAAATAGCTATTTCCCACCGACATTTAGGTAAGTTACAACGCACACATAGTATATTTTGAATTCAGTTACTGCCCCATAACGAATAATCAATACATTAATGACAGGATATCGTGATGGCAGAAAAATTTCTCCTTTCGATGAAATAGGCACTTTCGTTATATGAATATATTAGAACAAATGAAAACCAGTCTCGATTTCTTAAGTAAATCGGAAAAAAAAGTGGCCGAAGTCATTTTAGGGATGCCACAACGCGCTATCCATCTCAGCATTGCAACATTGGCACAATTAGCGGAAGTCAGTGAGCCCACAGTCAATCGTTTCTGCCGTAAAATGGACACAAAAGGGTTTCCTGATTTTAAGCTGCGCCTAGCACAAAATTTGGCAAATGGTACGCCTTATGTGAATCGTCATGTGGAAGAAACCGATACGGTTAATACTTATACCCATAAAATTTTCGAATCTGCAATGGCAGGCTTAGATAATGTAAAACATACCCTCGATATTAGCGCCATCAACCGTGCCGTCGATTTACTCACCCAAGCACGAAAAATAAGTTTTTTTGGCTTTGGAGCCTCTGCTGCGGTGGCTCATGATGCAATGAATAAATTCTTTCGTTTTAATATTCCTGTCATTTATTTCGATGATATTGTCATGCAACGCATGAGCTGCATCAATAGTAGTGATGGGGATGTTATCGTATTGATTTCGCATACAGGCCGGACCAAAGCATTGGTGGATATGGCTCGCCTTGCTCGAGAAAATGATGCCTCCGTCATTGCCATCACTTCAGAAAACTCGCCCCTATCACAAGAAGCGAGTCTATCTATTATTATCGATGTACCTGAAGATACGGATATGTATATGCCAATGGTGTCTCGCCTAGCACAATTAGCCGTCATTGATGTGCTAACAACTGGATTTACTTTACGAAGAGGCGAAAAATTTAGAGATAACTTGAAACGCGTCAAAGAAGCATTACGCGATTCGCGGTTTGATAATACCTGACAGAAAATTTTCATCGCAAAGCCACTTTCTTTACTTATCCGGCCTTTAATACTTTTACAGACCTGATAGCATTAAGAAATTAGCAGTATATAATAGCTGTGCTCGTGTCAGCACCCCTATTTGCAGTAAACAGGTTTCGAAATGGGATGAAACGGTTTCATCCTTTTATCAACACCATTACAGGTCAATGGAGTAATACATGTCTAGACGGCTTAGAAGAACTAAAATTGTTACAACCCTAGGTCCAGCTACTGATCGCGATAATAACCTTGAGAAAATTATCAATGCTGGCGCTAACGTTGTCCGCCTTAATTTCTCCCACGGAACGCCAGAAGACCATATTGCCCGCGCTAATAAAGTGCGTGAAATTGCCGCTCGTTTAGGACGCCATGTTGCCGTTCTCGGTGATTTACAAGGTCCAAAAATTCGTGTTTCAACCTTTAAAGACGGTAAAGTTTTCCTGAATATTGGTGACAAATTCACTTTAGATGCCACATTAGGCAAAGGTGAAGGCGACCAACAAAAAGTGGGTATCGACTATAAAGGCTTACCTGCTGATGTCGTGCCAGGTGATATTTTGCTACTTGATGACGGCCGAGTTCAATTAAAAGTCCGTGAAGTGAAAGGTCTTCAAGTATTTACCGAAGTTACGGTCGGTGGTCAGCTATCGAATAATAAAGGCATTAACAAATTAGGCGGTGGTCTTTCTGCTGAAGCGTTGACCGAAAAAGATAAAGAAGACATTAAAACTGCAGCAAAAATTGGTGTTGATTACTTAGCGGTCTCTTTCCCGCGTTCAGGTGAAGATCTTGATTACGCTCGTCGCTTGGCTCGTGATGCTGGCTGTGAATGCCAAATTGTCGCAAAAGTTGAGCGTGCAGAAGCCGTTGCTAGCGACGAAGTGATGGACGAAGTGATTATGGCATCAGATGTTGTCATGGTTGCTCGTGGTGACTTAGGTGTTGAAATTGGCGATCCAGAATTAGTTGCTGTACAGAAAAAGCTTATCCGCCGCTCACGTCAGCTAAACCGTGTAGTGATCACTGCGACTCAAATGATGGAGTCGATGATCACAAACCCAATGCCAACGCGTGCTGAAGTGATGGACGTAGCAAACGCCGTACTGGATGGTACCGATGCCGTTATGCTCTCTGCCGAAACGGCTGCGGGACAATACCCCGCTGAAACCGTTGCTGCCATGGCTCAAGTTTGCTTTGGTGCAGAAAAAATGCCAGGCCTTAATGTCTCTAAGCACCGTTTAGATGCTGAATTTACAAGTCCGGAAGAAGCGATTGCGATGTCAACAATGTATGCCGCTAATCACCTAAAAGGGGTGAAAGCTATCATTGCAATGACAGAATCTGGTCGTACAGCGCGTATGATGTCACGTATTAGTTCTGGTCTACCCATCTTCGCCATGTCCCGTCATGAAAAAACCTTAAACCAATGCTCACTTTATCGTGGTGTTACCCCTGTATTTTGTAGTACACATACCGATGGTATTGCCGCTGCAAATGAAGCCGTAACGCGCTTACGCGATAATGGGTATTTAATGAGCGGCGACATCGTGCTCGTCACTCAAGGTGACTTAATGGGCACCGTAGGTAGCACGAATACCTGCCGTATTCTTGAAGTTGAATAACCTATAATCACTTTATTTACGTGATAATAAAGGGAGCCGATTATGGCTCCCTTTTCTATCTTCTCTCTAAATAGAATTACGGCAAAAATTAATGGTACTGCATATTAAATTGTAAAGTGCCATTTGCCTTGCCTGCCTTTGTCCCTGATGCGGTTTGAATATAGGCGGCTTCGAGTGGAATACTATACTGACCCGAATTATTTGATTGCACAATTGGTATTAACTGGTTCAACTTAATAGGCTGGTTGTTATATTTTACTTGAATACCATACCCACTCGCGCTATTAACATCATCAGGGTTATTTAATGCAATTGTTCCTGGCGTTTGACTCGCGTCCGCAGTGCCAACAAACGTAATTTTAATCGGTGATATTGGGTCGCAATCTAATTCAATATTAAAATTTTGTTTGCTATCAGGGCTGGTTGAACCAACCCCAGCAAAAGTAGATTTGTTTACTTTGCCAAAAGGGACATTAATGGTTTTATTTTTGACATCACAGCCACTTGATACAACATTTATAGGCCCCATCCAAACATTAGGCTCAATATTCCCGTAACTATCTGATGTGATGAACCCATTATTATATAAAATTAGCATCGCTGCTCTAGTACTAGGTAATGTCTGCGTTTTAACATTGTTTCCAATTTTATAAAATGCTGCTTTTAGTGTCACCGAATAATGAGCTGAGCTTTGATTTGAACTACAAATAAGTCGATTACTAATATTCCCATCCTTTGTGTTCACACCATCGGCATAGGCACTTGCAGAGCAAGGGGTATTCACCGAACCATATAAAGCAAAACCGACCCCTGAGCTATTAATTTCTTTTACAAACCCTCCGCCAGGGATCTTTATTTCATTACCTGACATCTGAGGCAAATAAATCCCCACTTCAGTCGTTCCGGTTACATTCCACCAAACCCATGGTGTGAATGTTCCTAAATCAGCCGTATATAAAAGCGTATTTAATGGTGCCGTTCTTGGTACATAGATAGTTGCTGGAACCGAAACCGTTTTAGTTGTAAATTCAGCTCGATATTCAGCTAAAGTCGGCTGCGAATATAAAAGTGTCGATACACAGCTAATAAAAAATATTTTGTTCATGACAGTTCCTATTATTCGCACGTTCGTTCAATAAATTGAATTTTATCCGTTTCCAGCGAAAGCATTAATGGTAGCTGGCATTGCTGTTCATCTCTTAAGCCCCATTTAACTGTAATAACGCTTTGTTCAGGAACACCACTTAAATAAACTTCACCATCATTTGCTACAATTCCACTCGTTGCGAGTTTTTCATTCACGAATACAGAAACCTGAGAACCAAAAGCAATGGGTTTATCGCCATGAAGAAGTTTTAGTAATAACCGAGCACCTCGTTTAGCCTGAAAATCAGCCAAGACAATAGCTCCTTGAGTGGGAACAACCGTTGTTGTACTCAACGTAACATCATTATTTCCTGTCAGGGTGGCTGTATCTACACTGACTTTATTTCGCTCATAACGTGTTACCGTCGGAATAACTGCATAACCAGAAGAATCGGTATACAGCGACTGAGCATTATTAACTTTTAAATTATCAATATTTTCAGCTTTGACTAATACTGCAGAGTCATAAATAGACCTCGCAGCCGTAACGCCTTCCGAATGTAATAATAAAGCACCCGTTGCACCAATATTTACAGAGTGATAACGAGGGTCATAATTATAGCCCGCATTATATTCCCCTGATGAAGCTATATAATTGGCGCTAACAGAATTACTGTACTCTTTACGGCTATGGTTGTACCTTTGGGTAATATCATACTGCAAGTTATTATCATCTAATCGGGTACCATTGAGGCTCATTGAGCTGATAGAGTCACCATTTCGGCTAGTGTTATAGCTATAATTTACCCAGTTATTTTTTTGCCCTAAATCAAATGGAATACTCAAATTCAAAGACAACATTTCATCATTGGTTCTTTCTTGCTCTTGTTTGGTATATGAATACGAAATGCTGTAATTCATCGCCTTATAGTGGGAGCTAAAACTTAAGGTTAAATTCTTATCAGCCCCGCTCTTATCCCAATAATATTGTTGATAACCATTAACCGACAAATAGCCAATATCATTAAGAGATTGCGATACCGATGCTTGGAATTGTTGTTTTTTTCTGCCCATGTCATACCAATTATCGTTTGATGCAGAAAAATCATAATAACCTTCTGTTGAATAACGGTATGATGCTAATGAGAATGAAGTCCCCGTCCCCGGTAAATATTTTGAATATTGAATACGATAGGACTGCCCATCTTCCTTTTTTTTATCAATTAATTCGGTTGAGGCTTGTGTTACATCGGTCGAAATCGCGCCAATATTCCCTAAGTTAATCCCCGTTCCAACGGTATAGGCTTGATAATCTTTTGAAACTAAAAAACCACCGTAAATAGACAAATTATAAGGTAGACCATAAATTGCCGATGCTTGTGCAAAATTAGGCTTCCGACGAGCACTTTCAACGTTATATTTACCAACATCTAAACTGTATTTTAGTGAACCAGCACGTTGCATCATCGGGACTGCAGAAAAAGGTTGTACAAAAGAGCGCGTTGTCCCATTAGACTCTTCGATCGTAACATCCAAATTGCCGCTATAAGAGGTTGGATAAAGATCGTTAATCGCAAATTCCCCAGGCGGAACCGTTGTTTGATAAATTATGCTACCATTTTGCCTAATCGTAACGACTGCATTTGTCTGGGCGATCCCCGTCACAACAGGCGCAAAACCCCGCTGGCTCTGAGGTAACATACTCTCATCGGAGGCTAATTTAATTCCACGATAAGGGTTACTTTCCATAACCCCATTATCAGATGAAGTTTCGCCTAATGTTAGGTGACTTTTTAATGACCGAATATCACGTTCTAAATACGTTTGTAAGTTATTCCAATGCGTTTCTCCCGTAACTCGACTATAAGTGCTATGGTTACGTAAACGCCACGCGTCAAAATTAAGACCACTTCTTAAGCCAACGAAAGTATTGTCATTATCATCTCTATCTTTATACCAATATTTATTATGTCTTAGAGTATAATTAACAAATGCCGCATTAATACCGTCATCCCATTCACTCGGTTCAACATAACCACGGCTATAATTTTCTAAGCCTATTTGTGGAATGCTGATTTCTAAACGATTAAATGAGAAATCATAATGATATTTTGCCCCTACAATCAACGATCCAATATCATCAATTACATCATCATTTGATTTTTCGCTAAAATCTGCCGTTGCGGCGTTTTTTACGCCCCAGTCTAATAGCATTTTTTTTGTAATTTCTGGAACAAGCTTTTTAGTTTGCTTATTAAAACTAAATGAAATACTTTGGTTATCCACTTTTTTATTATTTATATAAACATCAACATAATAAACTCCAGGAAGTTGTCCTCCTGAATGGGAAAGATAATCCAAGCTATTAACATCAGCAACTTGACTTTCTATTCCTGTATTAATTGCATTAATATCAAATACATCATCAGAGTTTGCGCTATTTGTATACAATACAACGCAAACCGCAATGAAGGTCTTTGAATATATTCGGTTATTTTTAAAGCAAGACACTGACATTTTTTATACTCTTACTTAGTTTTTTTCTCAATAATAGCGCCATAATCGTTGATAAATTGGACAACTATTGAATTATCATTATTAGTATTTCGTTTAAGAATATAATCATTTTTATGCGGATAAATTAAGCCAATACCCTTGACACTTTTTCCATCAATTAATATATCTTTAATTGATAAATGATAGGGTGTTTGATTATTAATCATTATCCCATTTTCATTTTTAACAAGCTGAACTTTTTCAAAATCAAATGACTCAATGTCTTTTGACCTCAAAAATAATTTAAACTGAGAATTTATAATTATTTGTAATTCATTTTCGATACTGTCATCTTTAGGGGGGATTGATTTTATATTGAGTAAATACAGTTTCTCTTGGTTAGAGCCCATCGGTTCGCCTATAAACGAAATACGCGCTGAACCATTACTATCTGGCTCTATTCTAAACAAGGGTGGTGTTGCAATAAATGGCGCTTTCCCTTCTCCTTCAAATGGAGAAACCCAGCTCTGTATTAAAAATGGTTTTTCTTTATCACCATTGAAAATAGGAATATCAATTTCACGTTTGTTTTCTTCATAGACAAAACGAGTACCTCCTACACTTATTCCAGATGCATGAGATAAATTAGAGAAAAAGAGTAAAAGAAAAAAGGATGAAATAAATATTCTTTTCATAGTACAGCCATAACGAGGAAGAGAAAGAGAGGGTAACGTGGTTACCCTCAAGCTTTTATTGGTACTGAATGCTATAAACAGCACTGCTGTTTGCTAAACCAGCAGTCGCAGCACCTGTTGCTTTATAACGAGCAACATAATCTAAATCTACAGTAGCGCCTGTAAACGTGACGTCTTTAGAATCTTCATAAAGTTTGATTGGCGTAACCGCATCTTTTTCATATAACGCGATACCTACGTTTGTTGCTGAGCCAGTAATTTGATTGATTGCAAGAATATCGCGATCAGTAATATCACGAGAGCCTCCAAATCTTACCGTTACCTTTGAATTAGCAGGGCAATCAATTAATTTAATTGAAAAGTCTTTTAGACCTGCAACTTCACCTTGTGCCGCTAAACTTTTTGATGATACTTTTCCAAGATCTACATTAAGATTTTTAGAATTACTATCAACTGTACATGCTTGATCCGTTATTTCCCCAGTAAACTCAATTGTGCCCGAAGCAAAAACAGTTGGTGCAGCTGTCACAGCTAAAGTAATCCCTAACATTGTTAGGGATTTTTTTAAAATACTCATAATGGTTCCTATAAAATAGTTTTTTAATTATTAATTGGTACACCCATGAATAATACATGCTCATGTTTTGTGTGCGAAAGAAATATAACATTTACCTTTAGTTAAGTTAACAAATGGTTACATTGAATTTTTTTAATTTATATCGAAATATTTTATGTTTGATTTTTATTATTTTTTTAATGATTTATTTTTTAATTCACTTATTGTCTATGAGGTAATCTTTCAAAATATCACTTACTATTGAATTTTTATTCAAATACATATAGAAATTATAATGAACATTATTATTTGGAGTTTTCAGCTCTTTTAATGAATTATTATTCAATTCTCTATTTATTAAATTTTTTGGCAACCAGGTGTATCCAACTGAATTTTCAGTTAATCTAATTGCGGTTTCAACATTTGCAACGCTTATCGTTTGAATGCTTTTAATCATATCCCTTATGGACGTACTCAAAACAATTTGTGTGGTTTTTTCTAGATTATTCAATACGTTACTTTGATCATAACTTTGTAGCTTATGCCCTGGATTTGTAACGAGTATCCCTTCAACTTTTTCTAAAAAAATGGGATTCAATGATTCAATATTATGATGTGTAATCAGTAGATCATATTCTTTTAATGTAAAAATGTCAGCCTTACTCAAACAAACTCTATTTAAATCAATGTCATAATCTTTCCTGGCTTTAACGAAGCTTCCAAGCTTACCTAACAAGTCATCAGTTTGGTACAGTGAGTCAATAATAATCTTTATTTTATTATTTTCTTTGTTATTCAGTGATTTAGCCTTTGTTTCTAATAAAATGGCTTTATCTGTCACCTCCCTAGATAATTCTAATAATTGCTCGCCTTGTTGAGTTAATACCGCACGACGCTTTTCTAATGAAAATATTTCAATTTCCAAAACTTGCTCTAACTTACTAATAGTATAGCTAATTGATGATTGAGTCCTGTGCAAAACTTCTGCTGCTTGAGCAAAACCACCACAATCAACGACTGCCTGTAACGTTATCCATTGATCTAATGTGGTACGTGTTTTTTCCATAAATTCTCCAAGTGTTATCCTGGACATACTTTTATTATTTAATAAAAAATATAGCAACTTATTTAAGCTTCGTTAATAAGTACATTTACTTAATGTCTATTTTATATGCATATGTTTAAATTTATTTAAGTTAGTCATTTCTACATTATAAAAATTAATATAGTATCAACTATTATCTTAGACCATTAAATAATACCAGATAAAACACAAGTGAGTTAAATGATCCGTGCCAATATGTAAAAATAAAAACGAAAAGATAAATTGCTTTATTTTATATTTAAATAAATTATATGTAACAATAAAAACAAAAATAATTATTAATTAATTTTTAAGTGAAAATTTAACTGTAAAAATAAAAATAAAAATAAAAAAGTCAGTAAATTACAAGTTAAATAAAAATAAAAATATTAATAAATTTACAGGCTTTTTTAAGATGAAATAAATAATACAATTATAAATTGCTATTCAACGCAAAAATGAATTATTACACCACATAATCCGGTGAGGTTGAATTTATACACTGTTATATTAGAAATAAATGAAGTTTAATTTTATTGTTTTTAATGTGGTTTAACCTGTAGCTTAAGACTAATATACTATTGACTTCAATTTTAGCTATTCCTGCTAAATCTTTTCAATGTAGCTTATCCTAAATACGCCAAATGAGAGTAAGATGTTAATATATGAAACCATGTGTAACTTAATGTTACCTTAAGGTAAATTATTTTATTATCATTTGGTTATTAAACCCTCAAAGTAGATTTAAAATTCCAATCTATTTATGACAAGATTACTTAACATTTTGTTGAGATATACAGTGACGGCTAGCGATTCATTAACGACTTAATTTGTTTACCATTGAAATAATACCCACATCTAACAAATATAACTAATAACTATAACAGCTTAAAGTGTTATCAATTCGTCAAATAGGTAAATTTTTTTGCTCTTTTCTTTCAATTATCTACCTTTTAAATTCATTTAATCGGTAATATCCATATAAAAACCAAGCTTAATTGAGATCGGAAAATTCAATTAAATGCTTTAATATCAATTAATTAAGTCATTTAATTAAATAATGACATAAATATTAAATTTTATTATTTTAGATTTTTGTCGAAATAATTAGCACTTTCCATGCCTATTTTTTGAATCTGGTTGCCCTGATGAGCAGGCTGAGATATCACTCTTATTCATTTCAGCGGTTTTTATCGGTTCTTTACATATAAAAAAACACCCTTTCGGCCAGACTGAGCATCTAACTTAAAAGGGTGCAGTTCAATTTTGAGGAGCCTTGAATGATGTACCGTTATAACCAAGAATTAACGATAAAGATCTTTACGCTGATAAGGTTCGGTTTCCCCTTCCTTGCGTGTTTTTAGTAATTTAAGGATCCAAGTATATTGTTCAGGATTTGGCCTAACAAGATACTCCAACTCCTCATTCATACGCCTTGCTATATATTCATCATCTTTATCATCAATATCATCCATAGGTTCACGGATATAAATATGCAGTTGATGCGTTTTATGATCATAAACTGGGAATAAAGGAACGACTTTTGCCTTACAAACTTTCATCAAACGACCTATTGCAGGCAGCGTTGCTTTATATGTGGCAAAAAAATCGACAAACTCACTATGTTCCGCACCATGATCTTGGTCTGGAAGGTAAAATCCCCAGTAACCTTGCCTAACTGATGCAATAAATGGCTTAATTCCTGCTTCTCTCGAATGCAGACGCCCACCGAAATGATAACGTGCTTTATTCCATAAATAGTCTGCGACCGGGTTTTTTTGATGATGAAACATTGCTGCCATTTTTTGTCCCTTGGCAGCAAGCAACATAGCGGGTGCATCAACAGCCCAGCCATGGGGAACCATAAAAATAACATTACTTTGCTGTTGTTTGAGCTTTTCAATAATTTCTTCGTTATGCCATTGAGTTCGATCAAGCGTTCTTTGTGAACCACGAATACAGAGCTCTGCCAGCATCACAAATGATTGAGGTGCTGTTTCAAACATTCTATCAATTAACTGTTCTCTTTCATTTTCAGTGAGCTCTGGAAAACAATAAAGTAAATTTATTTTAGCGCGACGGCGAGCACTCTTAGCTATCCGGCCTACCCATTTACCCATTTTGGCAAGCATTGGGTCGCGAATTTTCACAGGAATATACGCTAATCCAGCAAAAATAGCGGCGCCTGCCCAAACGCCCCAATATTTAGGAAGTAGGTAAGATTTATGAAATGTTGGCACGTAACCTTTTTTGCTATCAGTGTCTTTATCTTTATTCATGCTGTACTCAAGTAAATAGTGGCTATCTTTTATAGCCTATAATAGTAATTTTCGGAAGCATTACAAAGAAAACAGGCAGATACAAGTACCTGCCTATTATATAAAAATAAATATTAAATGATTACAGTTTGAGCTGCGGTTTGGTTTCTTTTACCACCGCTAGGTACTCTTTACGCTCTTTACCTGTTAAGCCACCAGAGCTTGGTAATTTTGCGGTCAGTGGGTTTACCGCTTGTTGATTTACCCACATTTCAAAATGGAGATGTGGCCCTGTAGAACGTCCTGTATTACCTGAAAGTGCAATACGGTCTCCACGTTTCACTTTTTGACCCGGCTTAACGAGTAATTGGCGTAAATGCATGTAACGCGTGGTGTATTGACGCCCATGGCGAATAGCAATAAAGTTTCCAGCTGCGCCGCTATATTTCGAGACAATCACCTCACCATCTCCTACAGCAAGAACAGGTGTGCCTACTGGCATGGCAAAATCAACACCTTTATGCGGTGCAACTCTTCCTGTTACTGGGTTTACTCGGCGTGGATTGAATTGTGAGGAAACTCTAAATTGTTTTGTTGTAGGGGAACGCATGAATCCACGTTCTAGCCCATTACCTTCGCTGTCATAATAACGGCCATCTTCAGCACGGAAGGCATAATAATTTTTACCATTTGTTTGCAAACGAACACCTACCAATTGGCTTTGCTCATTTCGCCCGTTCAGCATTTCACGACTCATTAATACGCTAAACTTATCGCCCTTCTTTAATTTTTTGAAGTCAACTTGCCATTGAAGTGCTTTAATAACTTCTCGGCCTTCATTACGAGTTAACCCTGCTTTATTAGTGCTTTGCGCAAATGAGCCATCTACAGTGCCTTTCATTACACTGTTAGTCCACTCACCAGAGCGAATCTCTTTCACTTCCTCAAACTTGTTTGTTGCCCCGACACGATTAAATACTCGTGTTTCACGGCGAGAAACTTCCCAAGTTAATGACTCTAATTCACCTTGATCTGTTAAGGTCCAATTCAGAGCTTGACCAATTTTCATATTACGTAACGCTTTATGCTGGTTCGATAACGTCGCAACATCGCCCGGTTCGATACCAAATTGCGTTAAAATAGTTGTTAGGTTATCACCACTTGCAACCACATATTCATGAGGCAAAGGTGCAACATCACCTTCGGCCGCATCAGTATCAACAACACCCTCATCCGGTAATTGTTCGCTACTATCTTGAATAATATCGTCAGTAGCATCGGTCGCAGGTAATAATGAAAGAGGAATGATAGTATCAGGGATACCCTCATTTTCGGTGGTTATTGGGATGTGAACTGGCCGCCATATTGCGACGGCCAGAGTCGCTACTGTGAGCGTACTGAGTACAATTTTGTGGGTTCTAGACAGGCTACCATATACCTGAGTTAAGCCCTTAGCCATTTGCTGCACTTAAAAAATTCCTTCTATTCCTAATTCAGGCAGCTCGCGTATTGTTTCGACAGTTGTGTCAAAAACTGCATATAGCTATCTGGTCCAATTGCCAGCCCACTACCTAGTGGGTCGAGAGTACCCATTTTGACTCCCGTATTTCGTGCTACGCTTTCTATAACTGCGGGCCTAAATTGTGGCTCAGCAAAAACGCATTGCGCTTTGTGCTCAACCAGTTGAGTTCGTATTTGATGTAATTTCTGCGCACCAGGCTGAATTTCTGGGTTTATCGTAAAATGCCCCAACGGAGCCAATTGATAATGTTTTTCAAAGTAGCCATAAGCATCGTGAAAAACGAAATAACCCTTGTTTTTGGCTGGCTCTAAAATATTAACAATATTCTTGTCATTTTGCGCCATATTTTCTTTGAATTTACGAAGGTTTACGTCCAGCTTATCTTTTTGATCAGGATAAAGCGCTAGTAACCGTTCATAAATGTCCAGTGCTGCCAAATTTGCAATCTCTGGGGACAGCCAAATATGCATATTATACTCACCATGGTGATGATGTTCGTGATCCTCATCATGGTTAGCGCCATCAGTATCTGAGTGCCCCTCTTCATGCCCCTCAGCATCAGCCATGAGGAGTGTCTTAATATTTGGTTGCTCTGCCAATGCTAGGCGTTTATTCTGCTCTAATGTATTGATAGGCTTCTGTAAAAACATTTCCATCTCAGGGCCAACCCATATAAATAAGTCTGCTTGTTTGATTTTTTTCAAATCAGAGGGTTTTAGCGCATAATCATGAGGCGATGCACCATCTGGCAATAAAACGGTTGTCTCTGTTACGCCATCCGCGATGCCTGCTGCGATAAATGCTAATGGACGAAGCGATGTAACAACATCTGCACTGGCGGTTGAGGCCATAGTTGCAGTTAAAATTGAGGTCGCCACTGCCCCTAAAAGGAATTTACGGGCAATGTGTTTCGATTTATGTATCATAGCAGTCTTTTTTCCGTGATTTTAATGTTGAAATGTTATAATATAACACAACATGAATTCTGCAAGATGTTTTTAACATGCAACCATTACTAAATTTAAATAAAATATCCGTTTCCTTTGGCGCAAAACAAGTTCTCAAAGATGTCACTTTTGAATTAAATAAAGGTGATATCGTGACGTTATTGGGACCAAATGGTGCTGGAAAATCAACGATTGTCCGCGTTGTTTTAGGTTTATTGGAGCCAACATCAGGCACAATTAAAAGAGCTTCCAAGCTGTCTGTTGGCTATGTGCCGCAGAAGCTGCATTTAGATACCACTCTGCCTTTAACCGTTAAACGATTTATGATGTTAAAAATTGGGGTACGCTCAACGCATCTATTGCCTGCACTTGAACGAGTGAAAGCAACCCATCTAATTGACCAGCCAATGCAAAAATTATCAGGTGGTGAAACACAACGTGTTTTACTCGCCCGTGCCCTGCTCAATAAACCTGATTTATTAGTGCTTGATGAACCCGCTCAAGGCGTTGACATCACAGGCCAAGTTGCCCTTTATGACTTAATTAATCAACTTAGAACAGAACTTGGTTGCGCGGTGTTGATGGTTTCACATGATTTACATCTGGTCATGGCAAAAACCGATAAAGTCCTGTGTATCAATGGCCATATTTGTTGCTCTGGTACTCCCGATGCTGTTTCTAATCATCCTGAATTTGTGGCTATGTTTGGCTATCGAGGCGCCCAGCAGTTGGGCGTTTATCGCCACCAGCACAACCATCAACACGATTTAGAAGGTAATGTTATCGCGCCACACCAGCACAGCAAGGACTGCAAACATGATTGAATTATTATTGCCAGGTTGGATAGCGGGTATGTTATTAGCTATCGCCGCCGGGCCTTTAGGATCATTTGTTGTTTGGCGCCGTATGTCCTATTTCGGCGATACCCTTGCTCACGCGTCTTTATTAGGTGTCGCATTTGGTTTGCTATTAAATATCAACCCATTTTATGCGGTTATTGCCGTTACTTTGCTATTAGCTCTTATTTTAGTTTGGCTAGAAAAACGCCCACAACTCGCTGTCGATACCCTACTTGGTATTATGGCTCACAGCTCTTTATCCCTCGGTTTAGTTGTAGTGAGTTTAATGGCCAATGTCCGTGTTGATTTAATGGCATATTTATTCGGTGACCTACTCTCCGTCACTTATGAAGATATTATCACTATATTGATTGGCGTTGTTGTCGTTTGCGGGTTGCTTTTTTATCGTTGGCGAGCACTTTTATCGATCACAGTGAGTTCTGAGCTAGCTTTTGTCGATGGTATTAATATTCAAAGGCTACGTTTATTGCTCATGCTCGTCACTGCGTTAACTATTGGTATCGCAATGAAATTTGTCGGCGCATTAATTATCACATCGCTGCTGATCATACCCGCTGCGACAGCACGTCGTTTTGCAAGAATACCAGAGCAAATGGCTTGTATCGCGGTATTCATTGGTATGTTATCAGTCACTGGTGGCCTTACTTTTTCAGCCTTTTATGATACTCCGGCTGGGCCTTCGGTCGTCCTTGTTTCCGCAGTATTATTTGTATTGAGTTTATTTGCTAAAGCAAAAAATTAATATCAACGTATAAAAACATGTCTGGCTTCAACAAAAAACGCCCTATTCAATCCAATGAAATAGGGCGTTTTTTGTTAATAGTAATTATATTTCTTTTGGTGTTAAACCAAAATGCAAATAAGCGTGTGCAGTGGCCATTCTACCGCGCGGTGTACGTTGAATAAACCCTTGTTGAATCAAATAAGGCTCTAGTACATCTTCAATTGTTTCACGCTCTTCACCGATAGCGGCTGCAAGGTTATCCACCCCAACAGGACCACCCATAAATTTATCGATGATGGCGACTAATAATTTGCGATCCATATAATCAAAGCCAGCTGCATCGACGTTTAACATATCCAGCGCTTTATTCGCCATCGTTTCATCGATAGAACCGTCACCTTTAACCTGTGCAAAATCACGAACTCGACGTAATAAACGGTTAGTGATCCTTGGTGTGCCTCGAGAGCGCATCGCGACTTGTAATGCGCCTTCATCCGTAATATCAAGCCCCATATACTGGGCACTACGCTTAACAATATGTTGCAAATCATCAACTTGATAAAATTCGAGTCGTTGCACAATACCAAACCGGTCTCTTAATGGTGATGTTAATGAACCCGCTCTTGTGGTTGCACCAATTAGAGTGAAAGGTGGCAAATCTATTTTAATCGAGCGAGCAGCAGGCCCTTCACCAATCATAATATCGAGTTGGTAATCTTCCATTGCAGGATAGAGTATTTCCTCAACAACAGGCGATAATCGATGGATTTCATCGATAAACAATACATCGTGGGGCTCTAAGTTTGTTAACATCGCCGCCAAATCGCCCGCTTTTTCTAAAACAGGCCCAGACGTTGTACGTAAATTAACACCCAGTTCATTAGCAACGATACCCGCTAACGTGGTTTTACCCAGCCCTGGAGGACCGAAAATCAACAAATGGTCAAGAGCATCTCCGCGCATTTTCGTCGCTTGAATGAATATTTCCATTTGCTCTTTAACCTGCGGCTGCCCAATATACTCTTTGAGCAGTTTTGGTCTGATCGCACGATCAATCGCTTCTTCTTCGCTATGTAAAATTTCTGCGGAAATCAGGCGATCTGCTTCAATCATCGTTTTATCTCTCAATCAAGATGCTGCAATCAAGGCACTGTATTAAAGTGCGGCACGTAAAGCATCACGAATTAATGTCTCTGAATCACTACCCGGTTTAGCCACTTTACTAACCATGCGGCTAGCTTCTTGTGGCTTATAACCTAGCGCTATCAATGCTGCTGCCGCTTCGGCTTCTATATCCGCTGAGCTCGGGACTCTATTGTTTACATCCGGTAAGTTGATATCGCTGGTTTGATTAAACAGATCACCATTTAAACCTTTAAAGCGGTCTTTCATTTCAACAACTAAGCGTTCAGCTGTCTTTTTGCCAATTCCTGGTAATTTAACTAAAGAGGCAATAGCTTCATTTTCAATTGCAGACACAAATTGTTGTGCCGACATGCCTGATAGAATAGCCAATGCTAATTTTGGACCAACACCGTTGACTTTAATCAGCTCTTTAAACAACGCTCGCTCTTGTTTATCATTGAAGCCATACAGTAATTGCGCGTCTTCCCGCACGACGAAATGAGTGAATACTATCGCTTCTTGACCAATATCAGGTAACTCATAGAAGCAAGTCATTGGCATATGAACTTCATAACCAACACCTTGTAGCTCTAATAACACTATTGGTGGTTGCTTTTCTAATACTATGCCACGTAAACGACCAATCACGCTGATGCCCTCAGTTAAAATCTGACTTAAGGCTATTTTAGCCCACAGTTATCAATAGTGCTGTTTATACCACAAAAATAGCTGGATGCATATCCAGCCATTATCTTAAACGTCCTCGCGTCAATATCAAGCGCGGATCACCGACTCTGAGAAGATTTTGATTGAAATGGCAATGAGTGATGGCAATTGCCAATGCATCAGCCGCATCAGATTGTGGATTAGCGGAAAGCTTTAATAGGGATTTAACCATATGTTGTACTTGGCTTTTCTCTGCGGCGCCAGTCCCAACCACCGTTTGTTTAACTTGACGCGCTGCGTATTCAAATACCGGAATATTTTGATTCGCGGCAGCCACAATTGCTACCCCACGAGCCTGCCCTAATTTAAGTGCAGAATCCGCATTTTTCGCCATAAAAACTTGTTCTATTGACAACACATCCGGTTGGTATTGCGTGATAATTTCCGAGACCCCCGCATAAATACGTTGCAGACGGCTTGGTAAATCATCAACTTGGGTACGAATACAACCACTCCCCATATAAAGTAGCTGCCTACCTTGTTGGCGAATAACACCATAGCCCGTTACCCGAGAGCCTGGGTCAATACCTAAAATAATCGCCATATGAAACCTATTGATGCCTTTTATTATTTATCATGTCATCTTAGCTGTATCTAATTGGTATCACAACATATCGCCAACGATAAACCCTAATCATCACGATTAACTCACCGTAACCAAAGGGATATGAATGAATAAGCGAGAATATTTGCCGTAGTGATATAAAGCAGATGAATAAAAAGGAATATTCGTTGGAAGGCGTTAGAGAAAACAGACTGTCATCAGCCCGCTTTCTCTACGCAGATGCTCTGATTGCTAGCAAGCAGTATGACTATAATAGCTCTGCCACTTCATCAGAAATATCACCATTATGGTAAACTTCTTGAACATCATCAGAATCTTCTAACATGTCGATAAGACGCATTAATTTTGGGGCTGTTTCCGCATCAAGTTCTGCCGTTATTGACGGGATCATCGACACTTCAGCGGCATCGCTGCTAAAACCGGCAGCATCGAGCGCATCTTTAACCGCACCAAATGTTTCAAACGTGGTGTAAACATCAATCGCACCATCGTCATAAGTTTCAACATCTTCTGCGCCCGCTTCAAGCGCTGCGTCCATCAATGCATCTTCATCAACACCCGGCGCATAAGTAATTACGCCACGTTTAGTGAAAAGATAAGATACAGAACCATCAGTACCTAGGTTACCACCGGTTTTAGTAAAAGCATGGCGTACTTCAGATACAGTACGGTTACGGTTGTCGCTTAAGCATTCAACCATTACAGCTGTACCGCCTGGTCCATAACCTTCATAAATGATGGTTTCCATATTATCGTTTTCATCATTACCTACACCACGTGCGATAGCCCGGTTTAAGGTGTCGCGAGTCATGTTGTTTGATAATGCTTTATCGATAGCCGCACGCAAGCGTGGGTTAGTGGCTGGATCGCCACCGCCTAAACGTGCAGCTGTCACTAGCTCACGAATGATTTTAGTAAAAATTTTACCGCGCTTAGCATCTTGTGCCGCTTTACGGTGTTTGGTATTGGCCCATTTACTATGACCTGCCATGAAATATCTCCAAAAACGTCAATAAAATAATTAAACAGCAAATTCTAAAATAGCCTGACTGTTGCTCCATGATTTGGTTAAATCTGCCGCCTCTTTGGGTCGCATCCAACGAAAATCAGAGTGTTCGGTCAGTAATGGCGTTTGTTCTTTACTGAGCACCATTTTAAACCAATGTTCCTTACAATGAGTAACATCCGGTGCATAACGATGCCTGAAATGCGGGAAAATTTCAAAAATGACACTGCGAGACAAATCCTGTAATTGATTTTTTTGTGGGGTAAACCCAGTCTCTTCTTTGATTTCGCGAAAAGCGGTTGCATATGCTTTTTCATGAAGTTCCAGACTTCCGGTAACCGATTGCCAAAAGTCTGGGTCATCTTTGCGCCGCATCATAAGCACCCGACCACTATCTTCAGCCATAATAATGACTAATACCGATTCAGGGCGCTTATAATTTTTCATATTATGAGTGCTTACTCTTCTTTTTCTTTAGCAACAACAGCGATAGCTAGTTCTGCCAATGACGCAGGGTTAGCAAAACTTGGCGCATCAGTCATTAAGCATGCAGCGGCTGTCGTTTTAGGGAAAGCAATAACATCACGAATGTTATCTGTACCCGTCAATAACATCACTAAACGGTCAAGACCAAATGCTAAACCTGCATGTGGCGGTGTACCGTATTTAAGTGCATCAAGAAGGAAACCAAATTTTTCGCGTTGGTCTTCTTCATTAATACCCAATATGCCAAACACCGTTTGTTGCATTTCGCTGCGATGAATACGGACAGAGCCACCACCGACTTCATAACCGTTAATCACCATATCGTAAGCATTGGCTACGGCTTCTTCAGGTTTTTGCTTTAAATCTTCTGGCAAGAAATCTTTTGGCGAGGTGAATGGATGGTGCATCGCAGTTAAGCCGCCTTCCCCATTCTCTTCAAACATTGGGAAATCAATGACCCAAAGTGGCTGCCAGCTATTTAAATTGGTAATTTCAAAATCACGACCAACTTTTAAGCGTAATGCACCCATTGAATCAGTCACTACATTTTTATTACCCGCGCCGAAGAGGATAATGTCACCATCTGCGGCTTCAGTACGGCTAAGCAGTTGCTCGATAATCTCTTCATTTAGGAATTTAGCCACCGGGCTTTGAATGCCTTCAAGGCCTTTTGCTCGCTCGTTGACTTTCATCCACGCTAAGCCTTTAGCGCCATAAATACCAACAAATTGCCCATAATCATCAATTTGCTTACGGGTCATTGCTGCACCGCCAGGCACTTTCAGCGCCGCAACACGGCCTTTAGGGTCATTCGCAGGGCCTGCAAATACGGCAAATTCGACATTTTTAACGATATCTGCAACATCCACTAATTCCATCGGATTACGTAGGTCAGGTTTGTCTGAACCATAACGACGCATTGCTTCTGCAAAGGTCATAATTGGGAAATTGCCTAAATCGACGTCTTTAACATCAATCCAAAGCTGACGGATCATTCGTTCCATCACTTCACGAACTTGTTCCGCGGTCATAAAAGAGGTTTCAACGTCTATCTGGGTAAATTCAGGTTGACGGTCAGCACGTAAATCTTCATCACGGAAGCATTTTACTATTTGATAATAACGGTCAAACCCAGACATCATCAGAAGTTGTTTAAACAACTGAGGCGATTGCGGCAGTGCGTAAAATTTACCTTTATGAACACGGCTTGGCACTAAGTAGTCACGCGCACCTTCGGGAGTCGCTTTGGTTAACATTGGTGTTTCAACGTCGACAAACCCTTCAGTATCCATAAAGTTACGTACAAAGCTGGTAACTCTTGCACGGGTACGTAAACGTTCGGACATTTCAGGGCGACGCAAATCAAGATAGCGATACTTTAAGCGGCGCTCTTCTGTATTAATTTGGTTGCTATCGAGCGGTAGAGGCTCAGATTTATTGAATACGTGGAGATCTTCAGCAAAGATTTCAATTTCCCCCGTCGCCATATCTTTATTTTTCTGGCTATCTGGGCGAGCGCGTACTGTTCCTGTGATTTGGATGCAGAACTCATTACGCAGTTCTGACGCTTTTACAAATATGTCTTTACGCTCAGGATCGAAGAAAACTTGAACGATGCCTTCACGGTCACGCATATCGATAAAAATCAAACCACCCAAATCACGACGGCGGTTTACCCATCCACAAAGAGTGACCATTTGGCCTTCATGAGCAATGTTTAACTGCCCACAATAATTAGTACGCATACAATATCCTTTTACTCAGCTTGTTGTGCATTTGCTTGCTGCGGAAATTTGGCATCTTGCTGAACATTGAGCTGAAAATTCAGAATGTCAAAAAGGCAGACATTATACCGGAAATTCTGTTAGACAAATAGTTACCTATTCAGCATAAAGCCTAAATCATTTTGTTTTTAATCACGTTTTCATTGACTTTATATCAACAGAAATTTTTATACTCGAATTATTTCAAGTTTCAGGTATTGGGCACAGCCAACACCCCTAAAAATTGAATACGACGGGTATATACCCTATATAGTTCAAATTTTAGGTAGGCGGCAAGAGAAGCGCCATCCCGATGAGCATACATAAGTATGTGATTCGGGTGACTGAGCGCAGCCAACACCCCTAAAAATTGAAATATGACGGGTATGATTTTAAGGGACTCAGAGAATGAAGTACATATTCACACAAGGATTTATTTCACCTAATTTAGTTGATTAAGTATGAGCCCCCTCCCTTTATTGGTGTAAATATAAAAAATATCAGGCTATTTCGATTTTTTCGGCTAAAAATTAGGCTTATAAACCACCTATTTACGCTTTCAGAATCGTTACCGTTTTCAGTTTGCTATAATCCCTTTTATGACATGTTAAAACAACAGTAACCAAAGGATTATTAATGAAAAAGTATTTAATCGCCACATCAATGTTGTTGCTGCTTGCAGGATGCCAAACAATGAAACCTGCCGATAATAGTAAAACTTTCTATGTCGATTCCTCACTCGCTGATTGCGTCGGCGTTGCGCCAATGAAGTGCATGAAAATAAAAGAAAGCCCATCGGCTGACTGGCAATTCTTTTATGGTTCAATTCAAGGCTTTGATTATGAGCCTGGTTATAATTACGTATTAGAAGTGAAGCAATTTGATGTCCCTAATCCACCAGCTGACGCCCCAAGCATGCGGTATGAATTGGTAAAAATCATCGAAAAGAAATAATTTTCACTAAAATTTTGGTAATAATAGAGAATAAATGAACTTCGTTTGCTCTCTATTATTATGCTATATAGCATTGCCATCGCGACTAATGAATAATATCCTTTTGTTCTAACGCGATTATGGCAAGGGGCATCAAATTATGAATACGACAATTATTGATAAACTTGGATTGATTACTTTATCTCATGATAAAGTTGCTATGGTTCGTTCCCATAATAAAACGCTTTTTTACATTCCTGGTGGTAAACGCGAGCAAGGGGAAAGTGACGAGCAAGCATTATGTCGCGAAATAGAAGAAGAACTCACTCTTAATCTTGATGTTGATTCAATTCATTTTTATGGTGAGTTTATTGACCTTGCTGATGGTAAACAAGATGGAACGAAAGTCCGTATCCGATGCTATTTTGCAAATTATGACGGGATACCAACACCCGCTGCCGAAATTGCGGAACTCGCTTGGATTGATAGTAATGACCTATCACGTTGCTCAACAACAGCCATTAAAGTGTTAGCAAAACTTAAACAAGATGGGTTAATCCAATAAGTTACCAATATAAACCTTAAAATTGTATGATTTGATTTGTAGATCTGCTTGTTACGATTTACACTTTATCAATCATCACCAACATTCATTATAAAAATTTATATGTTTAATCATTTTCTTGATCTGTTTTATTTGATAGTGGAGTAAAAAATGGTCAGCTCGTTGTATGCTGTACTTGGTGCCCTACTACTGCTTAGATTATCGTTAAATGTCGTGAAACTCAGAAGTGAGTACCGTATCTCTTATGGTGACGGTGGCTTTTATGAATTACAAACGGCAATTCGAGTCCACGGTAATGCAATTGAATACATCCCTATTTCCTTAGTTTTATTATTGTTAATGGAGATGAATGGCGCGCAAGTTTGGATGATCCATATTTGTGGTATCATTTTGATTGCCGGCCGTTTACTGCATTCTTATGGCCTCAAAAATCATGATTACACCTACCGCCGTTCGGGTATGGTAGCAACCTACCTCGCTATGGCATTAATGGTTATCGCTAATACCTATTATTTGCCTTGGATCCAAATTTTTTCATTCAATCTTTAATTTTGCTACGGCACTTTTTAAGTGTCGGCGACTTTTCTGCTCAAGTCAGTACAGATTGATTTCAGGTTGCCTTTGTTTCTGCTACAATTCCCCACTACTTTTGTTTTCTTAATTAATACAGATCTTATGTCAAGTCAGGATTCTAAACACACCGATAGCCTCTTTTCTGCTCCAATCGCTAATCTTGGTGATTGGCAATTCGATGAAAAAGTTGCCGAAGTTTTCCCCGATATGATCCAACGCTCCGTGCCGGGTTATTCAAATATTATTACGATGATCGGTATGCTTGCGGGGCGTTTTGTGACGCCTAATAGCCAAGTTTATGATCTTGGATGTTCACTTGGAGCAGCAACGCTCTCAGTCAGACGTAATTTAACCGCAGAAAATTGCCAAATTATTGCTGTTGATAATTCACCCGCGATGGTTGAACGCTGTCGTCGCCATCTTGATGCCTATAAAGCGGAGACTCCGGTTGAGGTGATTGAAGGTGATATTCGGGATATTCATATCGAAAATGCCTCCATGGTGGTTCTTAACTTCACATTACAATTTCTCAATCCTGATGATCGTCAGCTTCTGTTGAACAAAATATATCAAGGTCTTAACCCTGGCGGCATCTTGGTACTTTCTGAAAAATTTAACTTTCAAGATAATAAGATTGGTGAATTACTGTTCAACATGCATCACGATTTCAAACGCGCTAATGGCTATAGTGAATTAGAAATCAGCCAAAAACGCAGCATGCTTGAAAATGTGATGTTAACCGACACCGTCGAAGCCCATAAGTCACGCTTGAATAATGCTGGATTCACCCATTGTGAAGTCTGGTTTCAATGTTTTAATTTTGGCTCATTATTAGCATTAAAAGAGGGTCAATTATGATCGATTTCGGCCGTTTCTACCAACAAATTGCAGTAGGGCCTTTAAGCCACTGGCTTGACACCTTGCCTGCTCAACTGACGGATTGGAAGAAAAAAGGCTTGCATGGCGGCTTCTCATCATGGGAAAAAATGCTTGATAACCTGCCATCGATGACACCAACACATTTAGATTTAAAAAACAGTGTTACCGCAACCCGTGAACCTGAACTAACATCGGGAGAAACACGTTGCCTTAATAATATACTTGAACAGTTGATGCCGTGGCGTAAAGGGCCATTTTCTCTGTATGGCGTGAATATTGATACAGAATGGCGTTCTGATTGGAAATGGGATCGCGTATTGCCGCATATCTCGTCACTAAAAGACCGTTATGTGTTAGATGTTGGCTGCGGTAGCGGTTATCACATGTGGCGCATGTTGGGTGAAAAAGCCAAGTTTGTTGTTGGTATCGACCCCACTGAACTGTTTTTATGTCAATTCGAAGCTGTCAGAAAATTGCTAGGCGATGACCAACGAGCTCATTTATTACCTTTAGGTATTGAGCAATTACCCGTACTTAATGCATTTGATACTGTATTTTCTATGGGTGTACTTTATCATCGACGTTCACCGCTCGATCATCTTTGGCAGCTTAAAAACCAATTGGTGAGTGACGGTGAATTAGTGTTAGAAAGTTTGGTGATTGAAGGGGATGAGTTCCAATGCCTACTGCCCGGTGATCGCTATGCCCAAATGCGAAACGTTTACTTTATTCCATCCGCCAAGATGCTTAAAGTCTGGTTAGAAAAATGTGGTTTTGTTGATGTGCGTATCGTTGATCAAGCAGCAACATCACTCGAAGAACAGCGTCGCACCCAATGGATGAAAACAGAATCGTTAGCTGAATTTCTTGATCCTAATGATCTCACTAAAACCATCGAAGGCTACCCTGCTCCTCTACGTGCCATTTTAGTAGCACGTAAACCCTAAAAATTAAGGGAGGCACTTCGCCTCCCTTAACGACATTCAATTTGTATTATGCTGATACTTTTTCGGTGATCGAGATAAAGTCTTTCATCGCTTCCACTGTCGGGCCATCGACACAATAATGCGTGAATTCATCGGTCTCACTGTTTGATGCCATCGTCACACCGACTTTTCGATAATTCATCGTTGATGGTACGGTTTTACCCGCCGAGCTGTGTACTTCGAGCAGCCCTATTTCCATAAACTTACTTAAATTTGCCAAACGCACACCTGCACCAGCCATAATTTGTGGGCCACCAATTTCATGACTTTTTTCTTGCAATTCTTTTAGCAGTGGTAAGCCCAACTCAGCACTTTGTTGCTGACCGGACGTTAAAATGCGTGCGACACCCAGTGCCTTTAATTGCTCTAAGGCTAATAACGGGTTAATACACATATCGAAAGCCCGGTGGAATGTAATATTCATTCCTTTTGCGATTTCCATCAGTACCTGCATTCTTTCAAGATTAATTCGCCCTTCTTTATCAAGAATGCCAATAACCGCTCCCGGAAAACCCATTTCTTTAATCATGATTAAGTCTTCACGAATAACATCGAATTCGCTCATGTCATAGCAAAAATCACCACCGCGGGGACGAATAATTGGATGAACTGGAATATGAAGTTTCTCTTTTGCCAGTTTCAAATAACCATAACTTGGCGTTAAGCCACCATCGGCAGCCCCAGAGCAAAGTTCAATACGATCTGCCCCATATTCTTGAGCCACTTGGGCACATTCGATTCCAAAACAGCAAATTTCTAACTTTGCCATGTTCACCTCCAAAATGGTAATAACGCTAATGCGATTAAAACCCTATGCTCTATATAGGGAAAAGATGTTATTCGTTAACACTCAAATTAATAATGCCACTTATTGATAAATGTTACCTGATAGATATCACACCATGAGCAGTTTCTTGCGAGCAATTATCAATAACGTTAATCGCATCACTTATTTTTCACTTTCAATTATGTTTTTTAGCGAAAATGGGTGGTATTTAAGAGTGATTATGCCATTTGTCACTGCCAATGTAGGATTAGAAAGTCTTTCTTGCTGGCCTTTAGGCTGACTCACTTTTATGCTAAAACCTTGAGGAAGCAAGTCTGGTAATAATTTTCTTGCCGTTTCTTCCAATGCACTTGGCAGTACATCAATAACCATTTCAATATGTTCCCAACTTTCTTGGGGGTAAATTTTACCTTTTGGGAAAGGCAGTTCAATAATAAAGATATTTTGCCCTGCCACTTGTATCGCTTGTCTAAGCTCATAGAGGCGAATCGGCCTGCCATTTATCTGATTATCAGAGATCAGATTCGCACATTGTATTAAGCCATTGTGCCATCTCAATGCGGTGGCAAGATGATGACAACGTACCGAGATATGATCAATTTGATAATCCGTTAAAGAAAGGTTTAACTCTTTGGCCATGGACTGAAGTTTTTTTTCAAATTCAGGTAGATCATGCCACAAATCTTGCAACTCTGGGATTTCTACAAAATTAATCATTAAAATTACTCTTTTAAATAACAACCTATACCCAAAATAATTCGAGTTAGCCGTGATAATAAAGGGGAAAACAAACACGCTGACTGTAGCACGACCACCCCAAAATATGGTATAAAACCTGCCGATTTTCTCTTCTTCCTTTTAGTTCTACGCTTGTGATGGCACAATGCGGTAACTATGTTCGTTATTTAAGGTAATCCGGTGAATATTCAGGCTATTCTTTCAGATAAAATTAGTGCTGCAATGCTAGCAGCGGGAGCTCCAGAAGGCAGCGATGCACTCGTGCGCCAATCAGCTAAAGCCCAGTTTGGCGACTATCAAGCTAATGGTGTCATGGGCGCTGCTAAAAAAATGGGGATACCTCCTAGGCAGTTGGCCGAGCAAATTGTTAGCCATTTAGATCTTGAAGGCATCGCAACTAAAGTTGAAATCGCGGGTCCTGGCTTTATTAATATATTCCTTGAGCCAACATGGATTGCTGAGCACACAGAAAAAGCGTTAGTTTGCCCACGCTTAGGTGTAGCACCTGTAAAACAAGAAACCATTGTTATTGATTATTCTGCTCCAAACGTTGCCAAACAAATGCATGTTGGGCATTTGCGCTCAACAATTATTGGTGATGCTGCGGCGCGTACTCAAGAGTTTATTGGTCACAAAGTGATCCGTGCAAACCACGTCGGTGACTGGGGAACACAATTTGGCATGCTCATTGCGTATCTTGAAAAAGTACAAAATGAAGATGCGAGCGATATGGCACTTGCCGACCTCGAAGAGTTTTATCGCGAAGCAAAAAAACATTACGACCAAGATGAAGAATTTGCACTTCGTGCTCGTGGTTACGTGGTTAAGCTACAATCCGGTGATGAATACTGCCGTAAAATGTGGCGTAAACTGGTCGATATTACCATGCAGCAAAATCAAGAAACCTATCGCCGCTTAAACGTCACATTGACGGAAGACGATGTGATGGGTGAAAGCCTGTATAACAGTATGTTACCGGGGATTGTTGCTGACCTTAAAGCCAAAGGTCTTGCTGTCGAAAGTGAAGGTGCAACCGTTGTTTTCCTTGATGAATTCAAGAACAAGGAAGGCGAACCAATGGGCGTTATCGTTCAGAAAAAAGATGGTGGCTTCCTCTATACCACCACCGATATTGCCTGTGCTAAGTACCGCTATGAAACTCTGCATGCCGACCGTTCGCTGTATTATATCGACTCACGTCAACATCAGCATTTGATGCAAGCATGGACCATCGTGCGTAAAGCGGGTTATATCCCTGAAACCATGGTGCTTGAACATCATATGTTTGGCATGATGTTAGGTAAAGATGGTAAACCGTTTAAGACCCGCTCAGGTGGCACTGTCCGCCTTTCTGATCTACTTGATGAAGCCATCGAACGCGCCCAAAACCTTATTCGTACAAAAAATCCTGATATGACGGAAGATGAGCTAGTGAACGTGGCAAATGTTGTCGGGATCGGTGCGGTAAAATACGCGGATTTATCAAAGAATAGAACGACTGATTACATTTTTGATTGGGATAACATGCTCGCTTTCGAAGGTAACACCGCACCGTATATGCAATATGCATATACCCGTGTGGCTTCTATCTTCAAAAAAGCCAATGTGACTGAATCAGACCTTACGTTGCCAATCTCACTACAAGACCCACGTGAAATCGCACTAGCAACACGTTTAATGCAATTTGAAGAAACCATATTGACTGTCGCTCGTGAGGGGACGCCACATGTTATGTGTGCATACTTATATGAACTCGCAGGCCTATTTTCTGGCTTCTATGAGCATTGCCCTATCTTGTCAGCAGAAAATGAAGAACAACGTCAAAGTCGCTTAAAACTCGCACTACTAACGCAAAAAACATTGAAAACCGGCCTTGAAACACTGGGCATTGAAACCGTAGAAAGAATGTAATTTATTTGATTAGATTTAACTAACAGCTCACTTAGGTGGGCTGTTTTTTATTGCGCTTGGCAATTAACTAAGAAAACAGATCCTATTTAGGTAACTAAATAGAACCTCATCAATGATATTTTCGAATTGAAAATAGAATATATTGAACTATCCTACTTTCCTAAAGGAAAAATTAAAGGATATTTAATATGAAACTGTTTCACAGAAAAATTATTGACCTCTAAGAAAAAAGTTATTTTTTATTTTTTAATATATTAATAAAAATAAATGGCAATGGATAGAGTAATAATATTCTTACAATCCAACTATATAAAATGTCTATATTGTAGACCAAGTCAATAGTTAACCTTTCCATAATAATAGGGAATGAATATAAAATTGGAAATATTAAAGCACCAGCAAACGTTAGTAAGTGGTAATGAAAGTAAGCAAAAAACAGCCAACAAAACAAAGAGTCAAAGGAATATTCTTTTATCGATAAGCACTTTAGATTAAAAGAAGAATAATATCCTTCCAATGTTTTTTCAACCGCTGCGCTCTTCATAAAAAAAACAATATATGCAAAAAACAACATTGAAATAACCAAAAATATATTATTCATTTTCACAGCAATACTAAACGAAGGATCTCTGGATAGCTCTATTATTTGATACCCAAAATTACCTATAAAAACCGCGGAAAATAAAAATAAAATCTTTCTTTTCATGAGCATTCCTTTTAATCTAATATAATTAACAAAAATGATTAATTAAATAATACTCTAATAATTTGAAAATAACATTAGTAATATGAGAACAAACAAAAAAGCCCAATATCATTAGTATTGAGCTTTCTGATTAATTAAGAACACGCAATAGACTGCTTATGCAATACTGCGTTTCATAAAGTCACGAGGACGAAAACCGAGAACAAATAATGCTGCGAAATAACTTCCTGCACCCGCAATGACGACAGCCATTAAGCGTAGCATCCGCATTAGCATATTCCCTTGTTCCCACTCTGGCATAAAGTGTAATACACCAAATAGCACGGCAATCATGACCACCAGCGCAACGAGCATCTTAAAGATAAACCCTCGCCAGCCTGCTAGCGGTTGGAAGATATCTTGTTTGCGTAATTGCCAGTAAAGGACGCCAGCATTAAAGCAGGCGGCAATACCTATCGATAAGGCCAGCCCCGCATGCTGCAATGGTCCAATAAATGCCAAGTTCATTAACTGGGTTAAAATTAATGTCACGATCGCTATTTTTACGGGTGTTCTAATATCTTGGCGTGAATAAAAACCGGGCGCCAAAATTTTCACTAAGATCATGCCTGTTAAACCAACACAGTAAGCCATCAACGCATATTGCGTCATTAATGAATCATGGGCAGTAAAATTACCATACTGGAATAATGAAACCGTTAAGGCCTCAGATAAAATCGCCAACCCAACAGCGCAAGGCAATGCCAACAGTAGACACAAGCGCAACCCCCAATCCATCAAATGACGATACTCTTGATGGTTACCACTGGTAAAACTTTTCGCTAGAGAAGGCAGTAATATGGTACCGAGTGCAACGCCAAGAACCCCTGAAGGTAATTCCATTAGCCTATCAGCATAGTACATCCACGAGACGGAACCCGATTGCAAAAATGAGGCGAAAATCGTATTAATAATCAGTGAAATTTGTGCCACCGACACCCCGATAATCGCAGGCCCCATCATCCGCATCACTCGCCATACACCACTATTGCGAAATGAAAGACGGGGTAAAACTAACATTCCCACTTTTTTCAGATAGGGTAATTGATAAACAAGCTGTAGGACACCCCCCACCAATACGGCCCAAGCCAATGACATAATTGGCGGATCGAAATACGGTGCGGCAAATGCAGCAAAGAGGATCATGCTGACGTTCAATAACGTCGGTGCAAAGGCCGGAACAGAAAAACGATTCCAAGTGTTAAGGATCGCCCCAGCGAGGGATACCAATGAAATCAAGAAAATATAAGGGAATGTGACGCGAAGCAGATCGGTAGTTAGCGTAAATTTATCGGCATCTGTCGTAAAACCGGGTGCAGTGACATAAATTATCCACGGCGCGGCAATCATACCGGCTACCGTGACTATCGCCAGTATCAGTGTCAGCATTCCTGCGATATAAGCAACAAAGGTGCGTGTCGCCTCTTCCCCCTGCTGGTTTTTGTATTCAGCAAGTATTGGTACAAAAGCTTGGGAAAAGGCCCCTTCTGCAAATATTCGACGCAGTAAGTTGGGTAATTTAAAGGCAACAAAAAAGGCATCTGCCGCAGCACCCGCCCCAAACACTCGGGCAATAATAGCATCACGGATAAAGCCCAGCACACGAGACATCATGGTCATGGAGCTTACCGCTGCCAGCGATTTTAATAAATTCATGATTGATAGACTAAAAGAAAACAATCGTAGCAGTTTAACAGCGCAGCGCATCACTGACTACGATTGAAAGGTAAATTAAGAGTTTAGGTATTTAAACTTTAGACGGCTTCCACGTCGAATCAGTTAAAGCAGTCAATACATGGTCGCGCCACTCGCCATTAATTTGTAAGTATTGCTTTGCATAACCTTCACGCTCAAAACCTAGGCGGGTTAATAAATTACCGCTACGTAAATTATGGGGCATATAATTAGCCATAATTCGATGCATTCCTTGGTTTTTTTGCATATAGCGATTAGCTTGAACCAGTGCTTCATACATCAAGCCTTGCCCCTGCCATTTTTGCCCTAATGAATAACCTAAGTAACATGCATTGAATGCACCACGAATGACATTGCTAAAGTTAGCAACGCCAATCACTTCATTTTCGTCACTATCGAGCAATAGAAAATGAAATGCACTGCCTTGTCGATGCATTTCCCCCATCAGATGAAGACGATTATTCCAACCCGCAGGTTGAAAATGTGAATTATCACGAATGGGTTCCCAAGGTATTAAAAACTCTTTATTAGCACTGTAATAATCAGCCAACCGATAATTATCACGCTCATAGGCTAAACGGACAATCATTCTTTCAGTAACAAGACGCACTTTAGGTCCATTTGTTCGATAACCAAACATCCTTAGCCCTTAATTCCTATTTGTATCAGCAAGACAATTGAAGCTTGAAGTATAACGTATATTTCTCCTCTAATTAATTCAATTTATAGACTGAGTACTTCAAATTAAAATGCATCGGCAAATACCGATATCACGATAAAAAAATATCATCAATCAACTCTATACACTCCTGATATCATTAATAACAAATCGTAAGACCCCCCTCCTTCTTTGTTATATTTTAATAGGGTGTGTGATGGCACAGGTATCACGGGCAAGAAGCCTTGGTAAATATTTTTTATTACTCGACAACATGTTAGTTGTGCTTGGCTTTTTTGTCGTCTTCCCTTTAATTTCCATTCGCTTTGTTGATCAACTTGGTTGGGCTGCAGTTGTTGTCGGATTTGCTTTAGGGTTGAGGCAATTTGTGCAACAAGGTTTAGGTATTTTTGGCGGGGCGATCGCTGACCGATTTGGCGCTAAACCGATGATTGTTATTGGTATGCTATTAAGAGCTAGTGGGTTTGCTGTGATGGCGATGGCTCATGACCCTTGGGTTTTATGGCTTTCTTGTATTCTTTCCGCACTTGGTGGAACCCTCTTCGACCCACCCAGAACAGCCTTAGTGATTAAATTAACCCGCCCTTATGAGCGTGGTCGTTTCTATTCTTTATTGTTGATGCAAGATAGTGCGGGGGCGGTTATTGGTGCCCTAATTGGTAGCTGGTTATTACAGTATGATTTTCATTATGTTTGTTGGGCAGGTGCTTTTGTTTTTATTATTGCAGCGATTTGTAACGCGTGGTTATTACCGGCATACCGTATTTCAACCGTCAGAGCGCCAATAAAAGAAGGTATGACTCGCGTTCTTAAAGATAAGCGTTTTGTGACTTATGTAGTGACGTTAGCGGGTTACTTTATGCTATCTGTGCAAGTCATGTTGATGTTCCCGATTGTAGTAAACGAGCTGGCGGGCACCCCTACTGCAGTAAAATGGATGTATGCCATTGAGGCCGCTATTTCCCTTACGCTTCTTTATCCTATCGCCCGTTGGAGCGAAAAACATTTCCGCTTAGAACAACGTTTAATGGCAGGCTTATTTTTAATGAGCCTAAGCATGTTTCCGATTGGCATGACAACTTCGCTCAATACTTTATTTGCGCTTATCTGTTTATTTTATTTAGGTACTATCACCGCCGACCCGGCACGGGAAACGTTGAGCGCCTCATTAGCCGATCCTAGAGCCAGAGGCAGCTATATGGGCTTTAGCCGTCTTGGCTTAGCCCTTGGTGGCGCGGTAGGCTACACTGGCGGTGGTTGGATGTATGATATCGGCCATCAATGGAACCTTCCTCAATTACCTTGGTTTTTACTCGGCATCATCGGGTTTATTACACTGTGGGCGTTACATAAACAGTTTAACCGCAAAAAAATAGAAACGGCAATGTTGAGTGGGCAGTAGTTGAGTGAACAGTAATAAGCTAAACTAGCGAAGTTACTGTAAAAGGAGTCATTATGAAAAAGTTTTTATTAGCGACAATAGTTGGCATGCTCACGCTGGTTGCAGGCTGTAGTCAATTAACCGATTTTAGCATCAGCGAGTCGCAAATTAATCAGTATCTTGCGAACAAAGTGAAGTATGAACATAATATTGGCATTACTGGCTTTGCCGACGCAGATATACAACTCGCTAATTTAAAATCACAAATTGGTCGCAGTGAACCGGGCAAGGTTTCATTAAATGGTGAAGCAACCGTGAAACTTGATTCGTTAATTGGTAAAGCCGATGCCAAAATTGAATTAACCTTAACCGCTCGCCCAATATTCGATGCTAAAACTGGCTCAATTTACTTAAAAGAACTGAATATCAGCAAATATACGGTGATCCCTGAAAATATGGATACTGCAATGTCTGCCGTTATCCCTTATTTAAACAGTTCTCTTGAGACTTTCTTTGAGACTCAGCCTGTCTACGTATTGAACCCTGATAATGGTGCTGCGGAAGCAACGGCTAAAAAATTCGCCAAAGGATTGGAAATTAAGCCGGGAAAATTGGTCATACCACTCATTGATTAACGCCCACCATAAATTATTTCGATTGATAAAAGCACAAAAGGCAACAGGTTTACGCGTCTGTTGCCTTATTTTTTATTTGAAATTACGTCTCTCATTGATACGGAATACAGACGTGACAACGTCACCAAATCATAATCATTCCGCTTCCGAGTCCAATTCATCACGTAATACAATGACGGCATCACGTGCAATTTGCGCCAATGTACGATAAAACGCCGTGGTCGCATGAGCTTCGACTTTTCCTAAGAAGGCACCACACCAACTTAAAATATAGCTATCAAAAAGTTCTTCTTGAGCCGCTGTTTCATCTTCTGCGGCTTGGTCTTCTAACCATGATGCGGCCAATAACAAAGCACCAAATGTATCTGCATGTGCATCGGTTAGCGGCATAGCTCTTAACGTTAAAAATTCACGGATTTCAGGTTCAGTAATGTCAGCATCATAGTGATTAGCACGCATTGAGACTGTTGGTTCCACGCCACCAAACAGTGTTTGATAGTCTGCTGTAATGGCTTTGAGATCAAGAGAGGCAGCCATACGCGACCAGAGTTCATCCTGCTCAATTGGCCATGATGCTTTTAACTTATCTTGTGCAATCATATCTAATAGCGGTTTTACCAGCGCATCATCCGGTGAGCGCTGAAATAATGTGCCTAAAATACGACAGACGATTGAAAATTCGTTCATTTACCCATCCCTATTTTTCAGTAACTCAGTTATCACTCTCGAATAACTAAGATTATTAACCCAAGTATACCGAAAAAACAGTAACGCGTATCTGATTAGGAGATGAGAAAGTTGTTGCAGATGATAATTATGTTGTTATTAGCTAAAACAATTTACGCTATAGGTAAGGCTGCAAATGAAGCTACCCCAAGGAACATACATAAATATGTAACTTGAGGTCGCTAAGCGCAGCCACCGCCCCTACGACTTAAATAAGGCTGCTAATCAGTAGCCACGAGCCAGATCGACAACGCCTTTAGGCTGTTGATTGCTCTCTATACGCTGAATATTACTCGCAATCATATCCATCGCCGCTGTTGGCATAGTAAAGGCTGCCACATGTGGTGTTATTGCAATACGCGGGTGCGTCCAGAATGGGTGCATTTGCGATAACGGTTCGTTGGCAAACACGTCTAATGACGCCCCTGCTACTTGCCCTATTTCTAACGCAGACAATAAGTCTTGCTCAATCAGATGGGCACCGCGTGCTAGATTGATAATGTAAGCGTTTGGCTGTAATTGGCTAAATAATTGTTGGTTTAAAATTCCGCTAGTTTCAGGCGTACTTGGCAGCAAGTTGATGATAACTCGAGTCCCCGATAAAAAATCTGATAATTGGTCACGACCAAAATAGCTTTTCACATTATCGATTTGTTTTTCAGAGCGGCTCCACGTTCTGACATGAAAACCAAAGCTCACTAAACGCTTAGCTACTGCTTGTCCCAATGCGCCTGCGCCCATAATTCCAACCACAAACTGGTCATGTTGGTAAGCGGGTAATGGTTTCCATTGGCGCTGTGACTGTAATTGGCGGTATTCATCCATTCGGCGAAAATAATATAAAACTTTTGCCGCTGCATATTCTTCCATTTGGATTGCCATCCCGGTGTCTTCTAAGCGCATTAGCGGGACACCTGCTGGTAATGTGCCGGGTTTATCCTGTTCTTGTTTTAAAATCGCATCAACACCCGCACCTAATGCAAAAATACCTTTCAAATCTTTTCTACCTGCTAAGCACTCATAAGGCGGCAACCAAACCATTGCGTAGTCAGCAGGTTGATTATCCCCTTTCTCCCACTGCCGAATATTCACGTTGGGTAATCTTGCGCGCATGCCTTCAATCCACTGATTGGCATCAAAAAATGGATGGTAAAATAAAATATTCATGGCAACTCCTCCTAGGTTTCTAACAGAGTGTGCTGAAAGGCGCTCATTTTCAAGTTAATACAACGAACTAGCAGCCGCTGAATCGGTATTCTGTTAAGTAGATAACGTATTTTGCAAGAATGACTTGAAGTTTGAATTTATCGAAAACCAAGAATTTTCGATTTAATCGCAGGCGGCTAAGATGACTTAATCGCCAACTCAGATTAGATAATAACCAAATTGATTTATATTTCGCTAAGCAGCGACAAAAACAGGAAAAATGATAAATAGGGAGTTGACGAAAGGCGCTCTTTTCCCTATAGTAGCGCCCCGTTGCAGTGCTAGTTTTATATTGGTTCTACAACAGATTTAGAAAAAACGGTGAGGTGTCCGAGTGGCTGAAGGAGCACGCCTGGAAAGTGTGTATACGTGAGAACGTATCGAGGGTTCGAACCCCTCTCTCACCGCCATTTTTTCTAACTCTTATTCTCTTCTTTTGTGATTAAAATCCGTTTATCCTCACTTATTTCCTCAACAACACCGCTACCGCGTTGATGGTATTCTTGACTAATTTCTTCCCATAATTCTGCATTTTCAATGCCTGCAACTCTTGGGTCAAATACAGGGTCAACACCGAGCTTTTCCTGCCGTTCATAATCCTTGAGTGCTCGAAGTGCTGGTCTGGTTAGAAATACAATCGCAATTAGATTTAAGTAACTCATACTACCAAAACCTATATCCCCTAACCCCCACATGATACTGACCGATTGCACACTGCCCATAAAAATAATCCCTAAAAAAACAAACTTAAGAATTAACGTTAATACGGGGTAGGCAAGTTTACGATCAAGATAGACAATAGTGGTTTCTGCGATGTAGTAATAAGCCATCAGCGTGGTAAATGCGAACAAGAACACGGCTAGCGATACAAACCCTGAGCCCGCAGAGGTAAATACCGTTGATACTGCCATTTGTGTCCATGCGGTTCCGGCTGCAACACCGGGTACATACTCAACTAATGCCGTTGCCGAGCCATCAGGGAATACGTTGTACATATTGGTGACCAAGATCATTAGCCCCGATGCGGTGCAGACAACTAAGGTATCAATATAGATGGAAAACGCTTGAATAAGGCCTTGTTTGACTGGATGGCTCACTTCTGCCGCCGCGGAGCTGAATGTCGCTTCACCCGCTCCCGCCACATTGGAAAATACCGCGCGACGAACACCCCATGACACCGCCGTTCCAACTATTCCACCAAATACGGCGTCCATTCCCATTGCACTGCGAAATATCAAGCTAAACATCGCAGGCACTTTTTCCCAATGGCTACCTAATATAATCACCATCATCACGATATAAGCGATTGCCATTAGCGGCACAATTTTATCAGCGGCACTGGCAATGCGCTTTACGCCACCAAAAATCAACCATGCCATTAACACTGTCACAATAGCACCTGTGACCATCGGTGGCATATTGAACGAGGTTTGGAACGAATCAGCGATGGTATTCGCTTGAATACCCGGCACGAGCACACCATATGATAAACAAATGACGGCAGCAACAATGATAGCGAAAGGCTTAAGCTTTAATCCTTTTTCAATATAATAAGGAGAGCCACCACGATATTGACCATCCGCACGTTGTTTATAGATTTGGGCCAGTGTTGACTCAATAAAAGCGCTTGCTCCACCAAGTAACCCCATCACCACCATCCAGAAAATCGCACCGGGTCCTCCTGCCGCTATTGCCGTTGCCACACCCGCAATATTACCAACCCCCACACGCCCAGATAATGCCAAACAAAAGGCTTGAAATGAGGATATTCCCTCTTTAGAGGCTTTATTTTCCTTTAATAGGCAGACCATTTTAATAAGATAGCGAAACTGTACACCCCGCGTCGCTAATGTGAAATAAAGCCCGACACCTAGCGATAATACAACTAAAGCATTACCCCAGATGTAACCAACGAGTGTATTAACGATGGCTTCCATTTTGTACTCCTTCGTTATTGTAATTGTTTATTTTGTGTTTGCAGGGTAAAAAAACTGAGCCTCGATTAGCGCTCAGTTCAATGTTGATTAATGATGTACAAACCAGATAACTTTTATTTGGGTATACTGTTCAAACGCCTCTAACCCATTATCTTTACCGCCAAAACCGGATTGACGAAAACCACCAAACGGCGTGGCGATATTCCCTTCACTAAATCCATTTACCGATACTGTTCCTGCGTTAATACGACGAGCGATATTCATAACACGATGAATATTTTGGCTATAGAATGATGCTGCTAACCCGTAATGAGTATCATTGGCAAGTTCAACGGCTTCATCATCCGTTTTGAATGTAGTGACCGCTAAAATTGGACCAAAAACCTCTTGTTGAAATAAAGACATTTTCGGGGTAATTCCCTCGAATATGGTTGGTTCAATGTACCAACCAGAACCAAGCTCGCTATGGATTTTTCCACCCGTAACTAACCGACCACCTTCTTTTTGGGTTATATCTAAAAAAGACTTCACTTTGTCGAAGTGTGCTTTTTCCACCATGGGGCCAATAGAAACTTCAGGATCTGTTGGGTTGCCCACTTTCCACGCTTTAACTGCATGCGTTAACTTTTCAAGTAATGGTTGTTGTATGCTTTCATGCACAATAAGGCGGGAACCACAGCTGCAGTTTTCACTCATATTCCAAAATGCCGCAGCCATAATGTGAGGTACTGCGGCATCGATATCCGCATCATCGAAGACCAATTGAGGGCTTTTACCACCACACTCAAGAACGATCTCTTTTAAATTACTTTCTGCGGAATATTTCAAAAATAGGCGGCCAACATCAGTTGATCCTGTAAAAGAGACCACATCGACATCATCATGGCGTCCAAGAGCCTCCCCAACTTTTTCACCTAATCCACACACCAAGCTAAGTGCCCCTTTAGGAATACCTGCTTCATAAGCCAACTCGACAAGGCGATATGCACTCAGTGAGGTCAATTCTGCGGGTTTTACAATGACAGAATTACCAACCGCCAAAGCGGGAGCTACTTTCCATGCAAACATTTGAGCAGGGAAATTCCAAGGTAATACCGCACCCACCACGCCAATGGGTTCATGAACAATTAACCCCAGTTCTTGCTGGCTAGTCGGTGCTACTTTGCCAAATAATTTATCGATAGCTTCGGCGTACCAATAAAAAGTTTCAATTGTCGCAGGTAGATCCGTATTTAAGCATTCAGTGATCGGTTTTCCTGCATCGATACAGTCAAGAGCCGCAAGCTCTTCACTATGTGTGTCAATTAATTGCGCCCACTTCAACATCACCAGCTTACGCTCTTGAGGTGATAACCCACTCCAACTTCCGTCTTTAAAGGTGGCTCTTGCAACCTTTACTGCCGCATTGATATCTGCTGCACACCCATCAGCGATATAGCCAATAAGGCTATTATCGATGGGCGTGCGATTTTCAAGTTTGTCTGAATTCTCTGGATAATTTGCGATTAAATTACCCGCCCACAACTGCCCTTTTTTTGCCCGTTCAAAGACTTGCTCTTTACGCATTTTCATTGGCGTATTCCTCACGGCTTTATCAGTGAAAGAAACGCATTGCGCTCTTGCTCTGCCATGTTTGATAACGGCAAACGAACCGGGCCCACGTTAAATGTGCCTTTAAGGCAACCCGCTTTGGCTTTTTGGTTATAATTACCTGACTCCATCGAATAAATTGCGGGATAAATCTCATTCATAATTTGCTTGGCTTTACCCCAATCCTCTTGTTGTGTGGCATTGAAAATAGCCACTTGCTCAGCTGGGAACACGTTTCCAGCTCCTGCAATCCAACTTTTTGTACCCCAAAAGAAAAAGTCCAACGGTTGGTCATCACAACCGCAAATCACTTCAAAATCGTCGAATGGAGTTTGCAGTAAATGCAGTGCGCGGCTAAAGTCGCCACTACTTTCTTTGATAGCGACGATATTTTTGATTTTTGCCAGTTTCACAACTGTTTCATATTCAATTTCAATGCCAATACGTGCAGGAAAGTTATACATGATGATAGGTAAATCAGTCGCTGATGCCACTTTTTCATAATGGGCATACACCCCTTGCTGGTCGGGTAAACTATAAGCGGGTGGCGATAACATCAGCCCTTCATAACCCAAGGCTTTTGCCTGCTCAGCCCGTTTAATCGCCCCTTCAGTTGAAAGATCGTTGATCCCAGCAATCAAGGTCACACGCCCCTTCGCGATTTTGCTAACGGTGGTTAACACCGTTTTACGCTCATCTTCACTTAAGGCGTAATATTCGCCCGTCGTGCCACAGACCACTAAGCCGGTTACCCCCTTATCAATCAGTTTTTCGGTTAAATCTGCTAGCGCAATGATATTTAGGGATAAGTCATTATGGAACGGTGTAACGATTGGGACTAAAATGCCATGAAAATTCATTGAAATTCTCCTTAAAAACTACAAAAATCGCTCGATGGAAAACGGTGAACAATCAACAATAGTCGGTTGCTCTTGAATAAGATCATTAACAATATCCGCGGTAACAATCGCTTGGGTTAAACCGAGATGCTGATGGCCGAAGGCAAAAATATAAGGCCCTTTTTTATCAATTACTGGTAATGAATCCGCAGTGGTTGGACGAAACCCCATCCATTCACTAGCTTGATGACTATCAAGCGCCTTATTGAGCATTGGGTTAGCCAGTGGAAGGAATTGACGTGCGCGTTGCATATTAGGAGGACGTTTTAATCCGGCATACTCAACCGTACCGGCAAGACGTAATCCGCCATTCATGGGCGTCATAATAAAACGTCGATCCATACTCGATACTGGCACATTTAATCGTCCCATCTCCTTCGGTAGCATCAGGTGATAACCCCGCTCTGTTTCAAGGGGAACATTAATACGGCTTACCATCCTCACTAATGATTTAGAAAAAGCCCCCCCTGCAATCACGACTTTTTTAGCTTCAATTTTCCCTAATGTGGTCGTTACTGTGGATTTATCACTTGATTGCGTGGTAATTGCCGTTACTTCGCAGTGAGTTAAAACCTCACCACCTAATTGGCGAAATGCCTGTTCTAATCGAAGATGTAGCGAGGCTAGATCAACAACATGGCCAGTATTGGGATAGAAAAGCCCGCCAAGTTGATTACTTGCAAGCTCAGGTTCACGGTTCAAAAGTTGTGACTGTGAAAGTAATTGGTTTTGTACACCAATACTGTTGAGGTATTCCCCATGTTGGCTTAATTTATCTAAGGTTTGATTTTTCTCGGCAACCAACAGTGAGCCAGTAATCTTAACTAAATTATTGAGTTGCCATTTTTTACTGAACGACTGCCATGAATCTAATGATGCTCGATTAAGTGTGATCAACGCACGGTGAATGTGCGTAAATGGCTTATGGCGCATGTTGCCTAATAATTTTAGTAACCAAGGCGTTAACGGTAGCAAATAGCGCCAATCTAAGCGCAATGCACCAAGCGGGTCGAGAAGCATACCGGGTATCGATTTTAAAATGGAAGGATCTGCCACGGGAAATACTTGCTCTGTCGCAATATGCCCTGCATTCCCAAACGAAGCACCTGACCCAATATCATTTTTGTCAATCAGTAACACATCTGTGCCGTCCGCTTGGACGGTAAGAGCAATGCTTAGTCCGACAATGCCTCCACCGATCACCACTACAGGGTATTTTCTATCCATGATGGCACCTCACGCGACTGTGATCCCAAAACGAAATGGGTCTTTTTCATCGATTAATAAGGTGTTTTGACCACAAATATAGGCAGTGCCACGAATGGTAGGAATGATGCCATTTGCATCGACTTGTTGATAACTTGCTTGAAATTGACTACCAATTACGCTGGCTTGATGCCAGATTTCTCCGGCGGCTAATTTATTATCTGCCGCTAGACAGGCAAGTTTTGCACTGGTTCCTGTTCCACAAGGCGAACGGTCATACGCACCGCCGGGACATAACACGAAACTTTGGCTATCCGCAGTTGAATGCGAACCAAATAATTCGATATGGTCAATTTCTTGCCCATCTTTACCCAAAATACCTTGTTTAACTAAAGCCTGTTTAATTTTTAAACATAACTCTGTCAATGCTTTAGTATCACGGTATTGAATCGCTAGTGGTGAATTTTCAACGAGAAAAAACCAGTTTCCCCCCCAAGCGATATCACCAACAATGATACCTATCTCAGGAACATCAACTTGAACAGCTTTCCGGTAACGATATGAATAAACATTTTGAATACTGACACTATCATCTTCATGCAAATGGGCGGTGACATTCCCTACCGGTGTTTCAATAATATGTTCACCGTAAGTGATGTGCCCTAAAAAATGCAGTGAGGCGATTAAACCAATAGTGCCGTGACCACACATGCCTAAATAACCTTCATTATTGAAGAAAATAACCCCTGCGGCAGCTTTAGGATTTTGTGGTTGGCACAATAATGCGCCTACAAGAATATCATTTCCTCTTGGTTCAAGTATGGTGGTACAGCGCCACTGATCATATTGAGTGCGTAAAATGCCTAAACGTGAAGCCATACTCAATCCACCGAGTTCAGGAAAACCATTTATGACTAAACGCGTTGGTTCTCCTGCGGTATGTGAATCTATAACCTCAATTTTTTTATATTTCCCTTGCATTTAAACACCCCTATCAACTTATTTGTTAACAGAATGCTTGATTTTTGTTAATAACTCTTGATATCTTTCCCATTAACTTATGCGCTTTTCTGCATAATCTAAAAATATTTCAGACAACGCACAAAAAAAGTTTAATGTTCTGGAGAACAACATGATCAATTTAAATAAATTGTTGTTGATTAGTCAGGAAAATATGTTGTTTCCCGTTGATAATATTAATACTTTTCTTAATCATCTTGGGCTAGTCATGCCCTTAATTAATGCCTTACCAAATGTGACTTTTTTTGTAAAAGATAGGCGGGCTAAATATCTTCTGGCCAATGAAAACTTAGCAAAACGCTGTAAAATTGACACCGTCACTGAGGTCATCGGAAAAAGTGCAGAAGATATTTTTCATGTCGATTTAGGACAAAGTTATAGCTCACAAGATTACTTAGTGATGCAGAAAAAAATCAGTGTTATTAATAAACTCGAGTTGCACCTTTATAAAGCAGGCATGTTGGGCTGGTGTTTAACCACTAAAGTACCTATTTTTAATACACGTAACCAAGTTATCGGTGTTGCTGGTATTTCTGTGGATTTGCAAGATGAAAAATCTGTTAGCCAAAAATTAAATAATCAATTGAGCAAAGTTGAACGCTTTATTAGTGAGCATTTTGATAGCGCAATTAAAATTACTACCCTCGCAGATATTTCAGGTTTATCCCTTTCACAATTAAATCGCCAATTTAAAGCCGTTTTTCAGATTACCCCTCAGCAATATATTCAGAAAAAACGATTAGAACATGCCATTGAATTACTAGAAGAAAATTATTCGATTACCGAGATCTCAATAAAATGTGCTTATGCTGATCACAGTGCTTTTTGTCGTAAGTTTAAAGAAATGACCACCATGACACCAAGTCAATTCAAAAGAATGCGAGCTAATATACATAAAAAAAATAATCTTAAAATGGATACTATCTATACTCAAAATAACCCAATTTGTTTGTAGAATTAAAAGTAAATAGCGTTTAATGCAATGCTATTGTGCGGATAACGCCACTTCTCACGATTAAATCACTCAATTAACATGCTCTTAGTTTTTATTAGGAGCTTCGTTATGGCTAAGTTCAATTTACCAAAATACTATATACTGGCACTTGCTTTACCTATATTTCTCGCTTCTTTAAGTACCAGTATTACCAATATCGCTGTACCTTCTTTAATGTTGCCTTTTGATACGACATTTACGCAAGTACAGTGGGTGATTGTGGCTTATCTCGTCACATTAACAAGCGCGGCAATTATGACTGGCAGTCTGGCCGATAGGGTTGATTTACGCGTTATTTTGCTCAGCTCATTATCCCTTTTTTTATTCTCATCAATCTTGTGTGGGTTTTCACCTTCGATTAATTGGTTGATCGGGTATCGCATTGTGCAAGGCGTTGCGGCTGCGGGAATGATGAACTCAACCATGGCATTGATTGCCGGATTAAATGCAAAAAATAAAGCGGGATTTGCGATGGGTTTAATTGGTTCTCTATCAGCAATAGGCACAGCGACGGGACCTACGTTAGGTGGATTCTTAATTAACCTTTGGGGTTGGCAAGCTATTTTCTTAATTAACATCCCCATTGCCGCTATTGCTCTATTTCTGGTATTCAGTCTTATCCCTAAAAATCCGTTACCAAAAAACCCACGGAAGCCAATCGATTTTCTCGGTATTTTCGTTCTGACCATCACTATTGCTGTTTATGTATTTAGTCTTGTGAATTGGGGACAATACAGCTATGTATTTATGGTACTTGCATTGATTGGGATTATTACATTCGTCATCATTGAAAAACAAAGCACACACCCCGCACTTTCTATTACTTTACTCAAACAACCGGCTTTATTAATTGGCTCAACATTGAGTTTACTTGTTGCAACCGTCATGATGACAACACTGGTTATTGGTCCATTTTATTTGCTAAAAACACTTGAATTAGCACCATGGCAAATGGGAATGGTTATGTCATGTGGCCCTATTGCTGCGGCCTGCTTAGGATTACCTGCAGGGAAATTAGTCGATAAAATAGGCGCTAACAACGTTATTATTTATGCACTTACTTGCATGGTCTCCGGCTTTACTTTGTTAGCTTATTTAGCCCAACACTTATCTGTCGCGCTTTATATTCTTTTTACTATTCTTATTACATCTGGCTATGCTGCGTTTCAAGCCGCCAATAATAAAGCCATTCTTTTCGATATTGATTCTAGCCAAAAAGCATTACTCGCGGGTATTATTAATTTATCGCGTAATTTAGGCTTAATAAATGGTGCGGCTTTAATGACTACATTATTTGCTTACGCGGCAGGTAACACATTAAGCGAAAAAGTCTCTTCCCAAAGTGTCGTCAATGGTTTTCAATTGACCTTCTCAGTCAGTGCAGCTTTAATGATGATAGCCATAGTACTGATACTTTTATATACGTATTTTGCAAAGCGTAAAGCAACTTGAAGAATTACGGGTATAGACTATAGACTACTTATTCAGCGAGATAAATGTGTTAAACATCGATCTAAATCTTATCGTCCTGCTAGATTCGTTATTGATTGAATGTAATGTAACGAAAGCAGCCAAGCGATCTAACCTCAGCGTATCCGCAATGAGTCGAGCACTGACAAGGTTGCGCGTATCACTGCAAGATCCATTATTGATAAAATCGGGTAGAACAATGGTTCTGACTCCTTATGCAGTTAGCATTAAAGATCAGGTCACCCAATTGGTTTATCAGCTTGAGCATGTCTTTGTTGCACCAAAAAATATTGACTTAGCTAATTTAGCTAAGCAATTTACTTTACGTGCTTCAGTAGGATTTGCTGAAAATTATGGCACTGCCTTGTTATCATTAATGCGACAGCAAGCCCCAAATGTTTCGTTGCGTATCATAAGCAAAGAAATAAAGCATACTCAACAACTCAAACAAGGTGATATTGACGCAGAGATAGGTGTTATTGGTGATAATACGGATATCGAAATGATGAGTCGATTATTATTTAATGACTATTTTATTGCTGTTTGCCATAAAGAACACCCAATTACCCAGCAACAAATCACATTAGACTTATTAAGTCAGTATGACTTTGTCGGCGTTCAAAGGCAGTCGCCATTATCACCGCAGTCACAAGGTAGTTGTGTTAATTCCCTTACAGGGCTCAGTAAATCTGCAATCATAAATGTAAGTGGATTTTCAACTGCCATGACCATCGCCAGTCAAAGTCAATTAATTGCCATCGTACCAGAGAGATTTACCCGTCAAATCCGCCATTCCCTCTTTAAACAATCATTGCATACTTTTCAATTACCCTTTGCTATGGCAACTTTGAGTATTTCACTTCTTTGGCACCCAAGAATGAATAACGACTTATCTCATATGTGGTTTAGAGAATGCCTATGGCAAGTGTGCCAAGATATCAACAACCCTATAACTTGAAGCCTGACGCAAATACTTAAAATAAATCGAGTTGCTGAGTTCAGCCAACAACCCCGTCAGCTTGAAGTATGATGAGTATACTCAAAATAATTCGAGTTGCAGGTAGGCGGCGAGTCAATGAGACCCGAGGAGCATACACAAGTATGTGACTAGGGCGAATGCGCGTAGCCAACAACCCTGCGGCTCGAAGTATGATGAGTATAACTTAGGACAGGTCTTATTGTGGCTTACTAATATTAGCGTATTGATATATCACAAATCTGCATATTGATTTTAGTAATAAGTAAGGATAACTAAATGACAATTTACGATCTGAAACCTAAATTTCAAGATCTACTTCGCCCTATTGTTTATACGCTTTTTAAGGCCGGAGTCACCGCTAATCAAGTGACGTTAGCTGCGCTGTTTTTATCTGTATTTATTGGCGTCTTGTTGTTCTTTATCCCTCATCCACACGTATTTATTTTACTTCCCTTTGTGCTGTTTATCCGCATGGCACTCAATGCTATTGATGGTATGTTAGCCCGTGAACATAACCAAAAAAGCCATTTTGGCGCGATATTGAATGAGTTAGGCGACGTTATTTCTGATACCGCCTTGTATCTGCCCTTTGTTTTGATCTTCCCTCAAGCCTTTTGGTGGATTTTGCTCATTTTATTCCTCGCCATGTTAACGGAGTTTATTGGCGTTATCGCTCAAGCGATTGGCGCTTCAAGACGGTATGATGGGCCTATTGGGAAAAGTGATCGCGCTTTTATTTTTGGTGCTTTGGGGTTATGCGTTTCCCTTTTCCCACAATTAGCAACTTCTAATTGGCTAAGCTATCTTTTTGCTGTGCTTTCTCTGTTGTTATTTTATACCTGTTACAACCGTATCCGTCGTGCCCTCAATGAGCTAAGCACGATACCGGATAATAATAAGGAATAATTATGAACGTTCAGGCAGACTATTTGACACAACGCCCCGTCGTTAGCGCTCATTTTACGACAAGCGACCATACCTCACTTTTTTATCGTTATTGGCCGACGGAAGAAACCACTAATAAAGCGATAATTCTATTTCATCGTGGTCACGAACATTCAGGGCGTGTTGCGCATTTAGTTGATGAATTGGATTTACCCGATTTCGCCATGTTCGCTTGGGATGCCCGAGGACACGGTGAAAATGAAGGACCTCGGGGATATAGCCCGTCTCTTGGCACGTCGATTCATGATGTTGATGAATTCGTTCACTATGTTTCAGCCCAGTATCAGATCCCATTAGAAAACATTATTGTTATTGGCCAAAGTGTGGGGGCGGTGTTGGTCTCTGCATGGGTTCATGATTATGCCCCAAAAATCCGCGGTATGGTTTTGGCTTCCCCTGCATTTAAAGTCAAACTTTATGTGCCATTTGCCCGCAGTGGTTTAGCGCTGATGCAGAAAATCCGGGGGCTGTTCTATGTGAACTCCTATGTTAAAGCCAAGTTTCTGACCCATGATGAAAAACGCATCGATTCATTTAATCGTGACCCACTGATCACGCGGCCTATTGCCGTTAACATCCTACTCGACCTATATAAAACTGCGGATAGAGTCGTGGCTGATGCAGGCGCAATTACGTTACCTACCCAGCTATTTATTTCAGGTAGCGACCATGTGGTACATCACAAGCCACAGCACCAATTTTATGAAAGACTCAACACGTCAATCAAAGAAAAACACGTTTTACCCGGGTTTTATCACGATACTTTAGGGGAAAAAAATCGTCAGATCCCTATCGGAATGATCCGTGAATTTATTGGTAAGCTCTTTGACTTACCACTATATCAACATGATTATCAATTTGAAGATACCTGGAGCGTTAGTGCGGATACATTTAGAACATTAAATACTCCTCTGCCGACTTGGTGCCCTAAAAACCTTGCTTACAAAATTATGAGCAAGTCGATGAGTACTCTTGGTAAAGCCTCTGAAGGGATTAATATTGGTTACGATAAAGGTTTTGATTCTGGCTCAACCCTTGATTATGTCTATCGGGATAAAGCACAAGGAAAGGGGTTATTTGGACGCATTATTGATAGGCAATATCTCAACAGCATAGGCTGGCAAGGCATACGCCAACGTAAAGTAAATATCGAAAATATTATCCGCCAAGGAATACGAGATTTAACCGATAATGGGCAGCCGGTTCACATTATGGATATCGCGGCAGGACAAGGACGTTATATTTTTGATGCCATTAATGATTACGGCAAGGTGCAATCTGTATTACTGCGTGATTACAGTCCTGTTAATGTGGAACAAGGTCGATTACATATTAAAGAGCGTTTTCTGGAAGGTAAAATTCGCTTTGAAGAAGGTAATGCCTTTGATGCCGATGACTTAGCTGCTGTAACGCCTTCCCCAACATTGGGGATCGTCAGTGGGCTGTATGAATTATTTCCAAGCAACGATTTGATTAAAGCTTCTCTAGATGGACTATCACGCGCCATTCCATCGGGCGGATTACTGATTTATACCTGCCAGCCTTGGCACCCCCAAGTTGAAATGATAGCCCGTGTATTACCGAGCCATCAAGGTGGCCAAGCTTGGGTGATGCGGTGCCGTAGCCAAGGCGAAATGGATGCTTTAGTTGCAGATGCCGGATTTGAAAAGCTTAATCAATCTATTGATAACTGGGGTATCTTTAGTGTATCTATCGCTAGACGCCGTTAATTTAATTGAGGAGGAAGGCTATCGCTTTCCTTCTTTTCACACTATACACTCAGAATAATTCAAGTTGCGGGTAATTAACCAACACAGATAGTCCAGAAATATAGTTAAGCTCGGTGATTTGGCTAGCTGAACGTAGTCAACAAACCTGTGACACGAAGAATGACGAGGATAGGCTGATTGATGGTGACGAACTCACCACCAATCCACTGCGTCAGTTGCTTCTTGTCATTAAACCACTTATGTTGTTGGATTAATTCGCGCATAGCTTCAGATTATGGATAACATTAACGTATTAAGTTAATTGGCTATCCTTACGATAACATTATCGTTCTAAAGGGATATAACAAGCACTATGACGGCCACCCATCACCCAGAGCTACCTTCACCTCGTCGCCAAATCTGGCTATTTGGTTTTGTTTGGTTGGTATTTCTAGCGCCTTTTTTCTTTCTGACCTATGGGCAAGTCAACAATTACAGTGCCACCTTGCTTAACGTGCCTTCTATTGTTTTTTCTTGGGAGCACTTAATCCCATTTTTACCTTGGACTATCATTCCCTATTGGAGCATTGACCTCTTTTATGGGTTATCTTTATTTATTTGTACAACTCGCCGTGAACAATTTATCCATGGTTTACGTTTAATTGCCGCCTCTCTTGTGGCTTGCGCTGGATTTTTATTATTCCCTTTAAAGTTTAGTTTCCCTCGCCCAGAAACTGACGGCATCATGGGTTGGATGTTCAATCGTCTTGAGCTGTTTGATTTGCCGTTTAACCAAGCGCCTTCTTTACATATTATTTTATTGTGGCTCTTATGGCTTCGCTTTCGTGCTCATACCCCCAATAAATGGCGTTGGCTACTGCATAGTTGGTCAATCCTCATATTAGTTTCTGTCTTAACAACATGGCAGCACCATGTTATTGACGTTATTACCGGTTTCGCTGTAGGAATACTCATTAGTTACCTGCTTCCCATTAAAACGCGTTGGCAATGGCATTATACTGGGAGCCGTCGTAGTTTTAAAATGAGCAAAAACTACGGACTAGGTTCGCTTATCTGCTTTGCACTTGCCTTTATTATACAAGGCGCTGCTTGGCTTTTATTATGGCCAGCTATCGCCTTATTATTCGTTACCATTGGTTATTTAGGTGCTGGCGCTTCCGTCTTTCAAAAGACCCCTGACGGCACATTATCCCCTTCCGCTGCCATCTTATTGCTACCCTATCGTCTAATTGCTTGGGGAACCTATCATTACTTTGCCAAGCATTGTCAGCAACCCAGTATTGTGAACGCACAAATTGTTTTGGGAGGACGCCCGCTTTATCCCTTGCAAGCAAAAGCCGTTTTCGACATGACTTGCGAATGGCCTCGCAATTCTTACAGTAAAGCGCTTAATTATCGTAGCCAACCGCAAATTGATTTGTTACCACTAAGTGCCGATGACATTGAACGATCAGTACATACAATGGATGAATTAGCGCAAAGTGGCGCAGTGTATATCCATTGCAAGCTTGGTTATTCACGAAGTGCAACCGTGGCGGTTGCATGGTTAGTACATAATGGAACAGCCAATAATATTACCGAAGCAATTACAATTGTGGAGCAAGCCAGACCGCAAGTTGTGTTAAATTCAGCGACGGTTGAGCAATTAAATATTTGGTATCAGCAATTTCATACCAAGAGAGTTATCTCATGAGTCCTTTAAACGATAAAAGTCATGGCGATGTGATTATTATTTTAACTTCAAGTTGGCGTTATTTTGTACTTGGTGCTTTATTGGCCTTTATTTGCCAATTTATATTATTTATCTGCGGTTTTTCTAATCGGTTTTATTTATTCATTGGCGCACTGATATTTATTATTAACCAATATTATATTTATCGACTATGGTTAGATAATCATTTTTTTAGACTTATTTATCGTCAAGGTAATGTTCAAGCATTTGATCAAGCCATGCTTTATTTTTTCCCTAAAAAACAAACAAATAAAAACATAGAACAATGCTGGTTTGGCACCAAAAATTTATTTAATAATGCTTTGTTTTCTGTCGTTTCACTTTGGGTATGGCTATTATTTTCTATTGCTATTTTCTCCTTTTAATCATTTAAAGATTAAATTTAGCAAAATGAAATCTTATTTCAATAAAAAGAAATATCTTTTTATATTTTTTTAACTCATTGTTTAAAATAACAAATTAGAACTTTAACCGTAAAATCACACTACGTTAAGAAAACTGAGCGAATAATCTGGGTTTTTTACTTTTGTAATTGAAAACGTTATGATAATTAAACTTTCATTGATTCATGACAGATTTTTTTTAATCCGATAAGCGTATTCTCATATGCTTGATTTCGTTTATTTTCACCCTGTTATTTTGGTAGGGTACAATGAGTACAAAAAAAATTAATAGATTGCGCCCTTTTAGTGCGCTAATTGATTCATGTTGGAAGGAAAAATATACTTTTCCTCGTTTTATCAAGGATCTAATTGCTGGTATCACCGTGGGTATCATTGCGATCCCGCTGGCGATGGCGCTGGCAATTGCCAGTGGTGTTCCACCTCAATATGGCCTGTATACTGCCGCAATTGCCGGTATTATCATCGCCATAACAGGGGGATCGCGTTATAGCGTTTCGGGGCCAACCGCCGCTTTTGTGGTGATCTTATATCCAGTTTCTCAGCAGTTCGGATTAAGTGGCTTACTCGTAGCGACCCTTATGTCGGGGGTTATCTTACTCGCCATGGGTTTTGCACGCTTCGGTAAATTTATCGAATATATTCCTGTTTCTGTCACGCTTGGCTTTACATCGGGTATCGCGATTACCATTGCAACGATGCAAATTAAAGATTTCTTTGGTTTGCAAATGGCGCATGTGCCTGAAAATTATGTCGATAAAATCATTGCGATAGGCAACACTTTTCCGACCTTTCAATATAGCGATACACTGATTGGTTTATCTACCTTATTGGTATTGATATTTTGGCCTAAATTAAAATTAAAGTTACCGGGTCACTTACCTGCGTTAGTGGTTGGTACTTTGGTAATGTGGGTACTTTCTTTGTTCGACATGCAAGTGGCAACTATTGGTTCAGAATTTAGCTACTTATTACCTAATGGCACTGAAGGTAGCGGTATCCCGCCAATTTTACCTCAATTCATTTTACCTTGGGAGCTGCCTGGTAGCGCGCCTATTAGTTGGGCTATGATCACGGCCTTAATGCCTGCTGCCTTTTCTATGGCGGTATTAGGAGCAATCGAATCACTTCTATGTGCTGTCGTTCTCGATAATATGACCGGTAAAAAGCATCATTCCAATAGCGAATTGATTGGCCAAGGTATCGGTAATATTGCTGCGCCTTTTTTTGGTGGGATCACCGCCACTGCGGCTATTGCCCGTTCCGCTGCAAACGTACGTGCGGGAGCAACCTCACCTATCTCAGCGGTTATTCACTCAATTCTCGTTTTGCTCACTTTATTAGTCTTAGCCCCAATGCTTTCCTATTTACCTTTAGCGGCTATGTCCGCCCTACTGTTAATTGTGGCATGGAACATGAGCGCCGCAGGCAAAGTAGTTTATCTGATCAAACGCGCCCCTAAAGACGACATCATTGTACTTGTGCTTTGCATGTCACTTACTGTGCTCTTTGATATGGTTATCGCGATTACGGTCGGCATAGTATTAGCTTCATTACTGTTTATGCGCCGCATTGCTAATATGACACGTTCAACTAAGCTCGCAGAAACAGATGAAGATAAAAAGCGTTTAGTGGTAAGAATTAATGGCCCGCTATTCTTTGCGGCAGCAGAACGTATTTTTGAAGAACTCCGACTTAAAAGTGAAGGCTATGAAACCATTGTAATGCAATGGGATGCTGTGCCTGTTCTTGATGCTGGTGGCTTAGAGGCATTTCAGAAATTTATTGATGCAGTGCGTAAAGACACCCATATCGTGGTGTGTGATATTCCATTCCAACCTTTAAAAACACTCGCTAGAGCAAGAATGACACCCATTGATGGCGTGTTAACATTCCATAATTCAATGGATAGCGCTTTGGAAGAACTTAATAAGCTTGGTAAGTAAAAAGCGTGACTCATAAATAAGCCGCCACATAACTATTTTGTGGCGGTATTTTTTTATTCTTAAAAGCAATACATTTCATTGCCATCTTGCTTGCCTTTTCCGCAAGCAATTTTCATTAATTTTTTCGCTTTATCATTATCGATTGCGATGGTTTATAGCAGTGCGGAACCTTGCCCACCAAACTGTAAAAAATACTGATATAGATGATTCATACCTATCCAATGGTTTTCACACCATTGAGGGGCTAACAGTGTCGGTTTTCTCGCACTAGCACTAATGCGATGGTAAACGATTTCGGTTGGCGTGTGACGCACCATTTCCCCAGCAATTCGCGTATAGGTATCTAAAGTTAACGTATCTAATCGACCTGCTCGCCAACTTTTGGCCATAACACTTCCCTCTACGATGTGAAGAGGGTGCAATTTAATCCCATCAGTACCACACTCCAGTACTTTATCTAACGTTTGCATATTCATCGCGGCATCTTCACCGGGCAACCCACAAATTAGATGGGTGCATACCTTAAGGCCTAAGCTGCGAGCTTTTTGGGTGGTAGCTTGATAAGCCTCAAAACCGTGACCTCGATTAATACGATGCAGTGTTTTATCATGAGCACTTTGCAAACCAAGCTCAAGCCAGATCTCATAACCGAGTTCACGATAGTGGCTTAATAGCGTTAAAACAGCGTCTGGGACGCAATCAGGCCGTGTTCCAACACATAAGCCAACAATGTCAGCCTGTTGCAATGCTTCTTCATAGAGTTGTTTTAACAGGTGTACTTCTGCATAGGTGCTGGTATAGGCTTGAAAGTAAGCCAAGTAACGTTTAGCCCGAGAAATTCGAGCAATTTGGCTATTAATTTGTTGGCTTATTGTTTGGGATGATTGGCTTTCATCTGTGAAAGAGGCGACATTACAAAATGTGCAGCCACCGCGACCCAATGTGCCGTCGCGGTTCGGGCAGTTAAAGCCGCCATGAAGGGTTATTTTATAGATTTTCTCACCATATCGGCGCTGAAGATCAGCGCCAAACATGGAAACAACTTCAGTTAATTGCATAGAAACCTGAATTAACGGCTAGTATCTAACTCAGGGAAATTTTTCACTAAGTCATCAATCGCTTTGACTTGTTGCAGGAATGGCTCAAGCTTATCAAGAGGTAAGGCTGATGGGCCATCGCATCGTGCATTTTCCGGATCCGGATGCGCCTCGAGGAATAGACCCGCTAAACCGACAGCCATGCCCGCTCTTGCTAGCTCGGCAACCTGTGCACGGCGACCGCCAGATGCTGCGCCAAATGGGTCGCGGCATTGCAGTGAATGCGTTACATCAAAAATTACTGGGCAGCCTTTAGAGGCTTGCATCATGACATTAAAACCAAGCATATCAACGACTAAGTTGTCATAACCAAAGTTTGCGCCACGATCACATAGAATAATTTTATCATTACCGCCTTCGATAAACTTCTCAACGATATTACCGATTTGACCTGGGCTGATAAATTGAGGTTTTTTGATATTAATCACCGCATCTGTTTTAGCCATTGCGGCGACTAAATCCGTTTGACGAGCTAAAAATGCAGGTAATTGAATAACATCGACAACTTCAGATACCGGCTGAGCTTGAGAAGCTTCATGCACATCAGTGATAATTTTTACACCAAAAGTATTTTTTAATTCTTGAAAAATTTTCAGCCCTTCTTCCAGTCCCGGACCACGGTAAGAATTGATTGATGAACGGTTAGCTTTATCAAATGAGGCTTTAAATACATAAGGAATGCCCAATTTTTGCGTCACAGTGACATAGTGCTCACACACTTTCATTGCCATATCACGAGATTCAAGAACGTTCATTCCACCAAATAAAACAAACGGCAAATTATTCGCGACATTAATATCACTGATACTGACTACTTTCTGTTGCATGCTCTTACCTTTAATATCAAGACAGGCCATCTGTCTATGCGTTAATTAATGTAACACGACCGGATAGTTATCTAATGAATAGATTTGGATCTTAATCATTTCAGAAACCGGATCCTCAGGGCATTGCTCAATAAAATAATTCAAATCGCTCAATGCAACATGATTACAGTCTAAATGCGCTAAAATCAATCCACGATCACGAATTTCATAAGGGTCTTCAGGATCAAGCGTTAACAATGTTTCACACACTTTTAGCGCTAATTCCATTTTCTTTTCTTCCATCAAAGCCGCTTTTAATGTGTCGAAAATTTTTCGAATAATGACACCATTTTCAGCGACTTCAAGCTTATCGTGGAAGAGTTCTGAATACGGGTCGACAGTGCCTTTTAACCACATACTGAGTGTATGCAATGATAAGGTTTCACCATTAACTGGGTTAATAAACCACTGTGTTCCATCTTTTTTCTCAGCAATAAAGAGTAATTGCGTTGGGAAAATAGCAGGATCGATATTAATCTCTAATTGTTCGGAGATATAAAGGAAAATTGAACCGAGGGATACGGGTGTTCCCTGTTTAGATGACAATACTTTGTCTAGCCACAACATATCAGATAGGAAGTAGATCCCTTCTGCTGCACCAAATGACCATTCGTCATAAAATAGTGTGATAAGTTGTTCAATTCTTGAGTCATTATCAGCTTGTGGGTCTATGGCGGCCTTCGCCGCTGAAACTAAGCTATCTAATTGAGCTTGAACTTTCATAAGCGGGAAATCATGGCGGATGTTTTGAGAAACCATCATGATGCCTTCACTTAACGGGAGTGTATTAAATTCAATATTCGCTATGGTTTTCATTACTTTTCCACTGCTTTAACTCACTTAGCCAGTCCACTGACCAAGGGAAACTCTATCGCGCCCACCGTAATCGAGACAAGTCTCAATATGAGCGTACCCATGTTTTTTCAATAAATCACGAACTGCTGAGCCTTGTTGCCAGCCGTGTTCAAGAAGTAACCACCCTTGATTTTTAAGATATTTTTTTGACTCAGCCACAATATGCGTTAAGTCAGATAAACCTTGATCTTTTGCCACTAATGCGGTTGAAGGTTCAAATCGTACATCACCTTCATGCAAGTGACTATCAAGTTCATCAATATAAGGTGGATTACTCACAATCATATCAAATTGTTGGATCGTTAGTGAAGTAAACCAGTCACTTTGCATAAATTGTACGTTTGAAATATTCAAACGTTGTTGATTTTTTTGCGCTAAAGCCACTGCATCCATACTAAAATCCACACCAATAACATTACTATTAGGTAATTCAGATGCAAGTGCTAATGCTATAGCCCCTGTTCCCGTCCCTAAGTCAAGTAAACTGTATTGATGTAAAGGTAATGGTAATCGAGTTAATGCTTGTTCAACTAAGCATTCAGTGTCTGGACGTGGGATAAGTGTTGCTGGCGAAACATAGAGAGGTAGCGACCAAAACTCGCGCTCACCAGTTAAGTAAGCGATTGGTTCCCCTAGCCCACGGCGTTGTAATAACAGCTCAAGTTGCTGATATTCGCTTGGGCTAAGTTCGGTCTCACCAAAAGCAAAAACATAGGTTCGGCTACGCCCAGTCACATGTTCCAACAAGATTTCAACATCCCGTTTCGCACTGTCACTGGCAGGCAGTTTTTTTGCTGCCTGCTTTAGCCATTCACTATATTGCATTAGTCCTGCTCTGATAATGCAGAAAGTTGGTCTGCTTGGTATTCGTTGATGATAGGCTGAATTAAAGCGTCTAATTTGCCTTCCATCACTTCATCCAAACGATAAAGTGTTAGGTTAATACGGTGATCGGTGACACGGCCTTGAGGGAAATTATACGTCCGAATACGGTCTGAACGATCCCCTGTACCTAGCAGGTTACGACGCTCTGAAGCTTCAGCCTCATGACGTTTAGCCATTTCAGCCTGACGAATACGTGAGCCTAACACTGACATCGCTTTGGCTTTATTTTTATGCTGAGAACGTTCGTCTTGGCACTCAACAACAATACCCGTTGGAATATGGGTAATACGGATCGCCGAGTCAGTGGTGTTAACGTGCTGACCACCTGCTCCCGATGAACGGAATGTATCAATACGTAAATCAGCTGGGCTGATCTCAGGCAATTCGGCCTCTGGTAACTCAGGTAAAATCGCGATGGTACAAGCTGATGTATGGATACGACCTTGGGATTCGGTTTCTGGCACACGTTGAACACGATGCCCGCCCGATTCAAATTTTAATCGGCCATAAACATGATTACCTGAAATTTTCGCAATAACTTCTTTGAAGCCACCGTGTTCACCATCACTGGTGCTCATCAGTTCAACACTCCAACGGTTATTTTCCGCATAGCGACTGTACATGCGGAATAAATCACCCGCAAAAATTGCAGCTTCATCCCCCCCCGCGCCCGCACGAATTTCGACGAAACAGTTATATTCATCGTCGGGATCTTTAGGTAGCAATAACAGTTGCAATTCCTGTTCAAGCTCTTCATTGCGCGCTTTGGCATCTTTTAGCTCTTCTTGAGCCATTTCTTTCATTTCTGGATCATCTAACAGCATACCCGCTGTTTCAATATCATCCTGTACCGCACGCCATGCTGTAAAGCATTTGGCCACATCAGAAAGTTGTGAATATTCTTTTGATAAAGCACGAAAACGGTCTTGATCAGCAATCACACCTGCATCAGCAAGGTGCGCTTCAATTTCTTCGTAGCGTTCTTGTAATGCTTCTAGTTTTGCGACAATAGAAGGCTTCATTCGTTATATCAGACCTATGATTGAAAAGTGGTTATTGATGGTCCAGCCCTAAGCTGTCCCTAAGTAGATTGAGACGCTCCATATCTCCATTCCCTGCTGCTTTTTGCAAAGACTTGGTTGGAGCGTGGATCAGGCGATTAGTTAGTTGCTGCGATAGCTGCGTAATCACTTTCTCAGGATTTGCACCTTGGCTTATTGCCAGTAGCGCCTTTTCGGTCATACTCGCCCGAATTGCCTCAGCCTGTTCTCTGTAATCGCGAATTGTAGACACTGCCGCTTGAGAGCGCAACCAATCCATAAAGTGACTACTTTCTTGCTCAACAATAAATTCAGCTTCTACCGCTGCCGCTTTGCGCTGAGCAAGGTTCTGCTGAATAATAGACTCAAGGTCATCAACAGTATAGAGATAAACATCTCTTAATTTATTGACGTCTTGTTCGATATCACGAGGTACTGCAATATCAATCAATAACATCGGTTTATTTCGACGTGCTTTCATCGCACGTTCAACCATCCCTTTACCGATAATTGGCAAAGGGCTAGCCGTAGAGCTAATCACAATGTCCGCTTCTGATAAACGGTTATCGATATCAGATAATGACACAACTTGTGCATTCACTTCATTCGCTAATAATTCAGCCCGCTCACGAGTACGATTGGCGATCATCATTTTTTGTACGCCATGCTCTCGTAAATGGCGAGCAACGAGCTCGATAGTTTCACCCGCACCGACGAGTAAAATATTTAAGTGCTTGAGTGATTCAAATATTTGCCTAGCTAATGTACAAGCCGCGAATGCAACTGAAACTGCATTTGCACCAATTTCAGTTTCAGTTCGAACCCGTTTAGCGACTGAAAATGATTTTTGAAAAAGACGCTCTAATTCACTGGATAACGAATGATTTCCTTGCGAAAGCGCAAACGCTTTTTTCACTTGTCCTAATATTTGAGGCTCACCAAGCACTAAAGAATCTAACCCACTGGCTACTCGCATCAGGTGACTTACCGCTCTATCATCTTGATGCCAATAGAGACTTGGTTGTATATCTTTCGGCGTTATACCATGAAATTCACACAACCACTTAACTAGCTGTTCTTGTGCTTTATCTTGCGATTCTAAGCTCAAATATAGCTCAGTTCTATTACACGTAGACAGCACAACGCCACCGCTTACTTGAGGCTGTTTAAGCAGTTCCTCAAGTGCATGGTCAATTTTTTCTGGCCCAAAAGTTACCCGCTCACGCAGAGCAACAGGGGCTGTTTTATGGTTAATGCCTAGTGCTAATAAGGTCATTGCGCTACGACTTGCTCACATTGCTAATTATTTATCAACCACGTTTCGTGTATAACAAATAGACGCGATTGTTGTTTATATACTTATATTGTAGATGATCCGTGCCCCTCTTTCTACGGGTAGCCAACAGCTATCATCCAGAAAGATGACCAACACCAAAAAATAAATGAAAAAAATTGCCATTTAGACCGTTTTTCAGTGTTAAATAGGACACAAAATGTATTTTTTGTTAATTCATATACCGAAAATTATTCAAGACAGGGTTCAGATAACCAGAAAGATAACCCGCCATTCATGATTTACTTGATATATCATGGGTATATCAACTAATTATTAATTACATCACTATTCATTACAATAAGATGCATTAAGGATGCAATTATTTCGCACACAAAGCAAATGGTCAATATTCAATAATGCAGATGAATAATACCAATCTGATTGATAAACTAATCGAGTTAGCGCACTATTTATCATTAATTACCGCACAAAAATATATTTCTAGCCGTGATTAAACGTTAAACTGAAGTGAATAGTGGCACACTTAATCCAGTAAATAACGCAGTTTTTAATGATTATTTGCATTAGTTCGGCGTTTTCACTGAATCCTATTTTGAGACTTGATATGCAACTTTTCCCAACTTTATCATTCAGTCGTCCTCTCAGTGGCTTTTTGCGTTTGCTACCACTTTCATGTGTGTTTTTAACCGCTTGCGTAACGACTTCGCAAACAACGACTAAAGGCACTGCGTCTGCATCTGACCCGCAATGGAAAACCCACCAGCAAGAACTCTCTGGGTTACGTGATTATCAAACTCGGGGCTCTTTCGTATATGATGGCGGGCAGACTAAAACCTATGCAAAATTTTTCTGGCAACAATATACCCCCGAAAAATATCGTCTTTTACTGACCAACCCACTTGGTAGCCGCGAACTGGAATTGACTGTTGAGCCTGATTTAGCAAAATTAACCACTAAAGATGGCCAGACTCACATGAGTGATGTGCCAAATGAATTAATTTATCAGCTGACTGGAATGGAAATTCCATTAGATGACCTAACGGCTTGGCTAACCGGTTCCCCAGGACGCGCCACAGATTTCACGCTAGATGAAAACCATTTATTGAAAACGGTCACTTTTGAACAAAATGGTGAAACATGGAAATTAAACTATATTTCTTATGACACTAAAACCTCACCAATGCTACCTAATCACTTAGAATTACGCCAAGGCGACCGTCTGATCAAATTAAAAATGGATAGCTGGACACTGAAACAATGACTTTGACTTGGCCCTCTCCCGCGAAATTAAATCTTTTTCTGTATATTACGGGGCAACGACCTGACGGTTATCATGAATTACAAACCTTGTTTCAGTTTTTAGATTATGGCGATGAAATCACCATCACCACCCGCCAAGATAATCAGCTCAATTTGTTAACTGAGATGACAGGCGTTGAACCTGAAAAAAATCTCATTTTGCGAGCCGCCAAATTATTACAAAACTATTGCCGGCACACGCTGCGCTATGAAGGTAATCTAGGGGCGGATATCAGTATCCAAAAAATTCTCCCTATGGGCGGTGGGATTGGCGGAGGTTCTTCCAATGCAGCAACAACCCTTGTTGCGCTAAATGAACACTGGGGTACTCAGGTTTCAGATGACGTGTTAGCAGAATTAGGAAAAGTACTGGGTGCCGATGTACCCGTGTTTGTTCGAGGTCATGCTGCATTTGCTGAAGGAATTGGCGAAATTTTAACCCCTGCATCGCCAAAAGAGATTTGGTATTTAGTTGCACACTCCGGAATTGAAATTTCAACCCCGACAATCTTCACAGATCCACAATTAAATCGAAATTCTCCAAAACGCTCTTTAGCCGCATTATTACTGGCTCCGTACGCTAATGACTGCGAAACAATTGCAAGAAAACGTTTTCGTGAGGTTGAACAGCTTGTTTCTTGGCTGTTACAATACGCTCCGTCTCGCCTAACAGGAACAGGCGCATGTGTTTTTTCTGAATTTGAAACACAAGCGGATGCCCTTAAGGTGTTAAATAAAGCCCCATCGTGGGTGCAAGGGTTCATCGCCCAAGGGGTCAATGAGTCCCCATTGCACAAATTCCGCGCTGGGATAACCCGTGTATTGCACCAATGAGCACTGACATTATTAATCAATGCTATTGGTCAACAATATCTCTCTGGACGCAAGCCTGAGGTTTTTCTCGTGCCCGATATGAAGCTTTTTGCTGGTAACGCTATACCGGAACTAGCACAACGTGTTGCTAACCGCCTTTACACTAATCTTGGAGACGCGGCTGTTGGTCGTTTTAGCGACGGCGAAGTCAGTGTTCAAATTAATGAAAATGTTCGCGGTGGTGATATCTTTATCATCCAGTCAACCTGTGCACCAACCAATGACAACCTGATGGAACTGGTTGTTATGGTCGATGCCCTGCGCCGTGCATCTGCTGGTCGTATTACCGCTGTTATTCCTTACTTCGGTTATGCAAGACAGGATCGTCGCGTACGTTCTGCCCGTGTACCAATCACCGCTAAAGTTGTTGCCGATTTTCTCTCGAGTGTAGGCGTTGACCGTGTTCTCACCGTCGACTTACACGCAGAGCAAATTCAGGGCTTCTTTGATGTTCCTGTAGATAACGTATTCGGTAGCCCGATTCTTCTTGAAGATATGTTACAGAAGAACTTGGAAAACCCAATCGTTGTATCGCCAGACATCGGCGGCGTCGTTCGTGCTAGAGCAATCGCTAAACTCCTGAATGATACGGATATGGCTATCATCGATAAACGTCGCCCTCGTGCTAACGTTTCTCAAGTGATGCACATTATCGGTGATGTATCAGGTCGCGACTGCATCTTAGTTGACGATATGATAGATACTGGTGGCACATTATGCAAAGCAGCTGAAGCACTGAAAGAACGTGGTGCGAAGCGCGTATTTGCTTATGCTACTCACCCAATTTTCTCTGGTAATGCTGTAGACAACATCAAAAATTCAGTTATTGATGAAGTTATTGTCTGTGACACCATCCCTCTTTCTGCTGAAATCAAAGCGCTAACCAATGTTCGCACCCTGACCCTTTCAGGCATGCTGGCAGAAGCAATTCGCCGTATCAGTAATGAAGAGTCGATCTCTGCGATGTTCGAGCACTAATATCGAATGCGGGATCGCTCGTATCCCGTATTTTCTGTTTGCTTCATGCACGACGAAATGTCATAGCAGATGTAGCGCCCCTACCGTTGATATCCAACGGTAGGGGCTTTATATTTATGGCGATTAAAAGATAACCAAATTTAATACTCATCCACCGTTCAAAAACAATTCGCTTCCCTATTAATCGGCATATACCGAAATTAATTTATATTTTACGGCCAAGGGAAACAGTCAGAGTCAATGGGAAGGCACAGCGAATAGCGGGAGATTAATAATCGTATAATAGAACGATTATCAAATTAATTGATGCGAAAAATAGTTTATATATAAAACATAAGAGTGAACTCGTTTCTACGAATTTCACTCTTATCAACACTCATAATAAAACTTATTAATTATAATAAGTTTTATGGGTAACGGTGGTTATCATTACGTGAATGATAATGATGTTTTAGAAGCCAATAACGGTCTGCCACTTTTTCTCGTCCACCGACTCTTGCACCAACCAGCCAAACGAGTGCACCGATAAAAATGCCAAATAGTGAACCATTAGTGACTAGTTCAGAGAGGCCAAAGTTAACAACATGGGAAAATAAGTTAATTCCAATGCTGCCAATCATCAACACAAGTCCCAATCCCATTAATACATTACCAACTAGATGAGCGAATTTACGTTTCATAACTCCCTCCAATATCAGGTAAACTGATAAGCAAGCAACTGTAAAAAACTTCGGTAAAACTTTGTATTTATGTCACTATAATAGTGCATTAAGTAAAATTTTTTGCGATGGCTATCACAAGAGAGGAAGTTTGACGGTAAATCTACTCAAAAAGTGCTTTTCATCAAATTATATAAAATCCGAATAATTCTAATGATAACTATAACGTGTGAAATTTTATAAATGACAATTTTGTACATCCCTACGTACTCAAGGTAAACTAGTGCATTATTTTCATAAACTGACAGTGAAATCGTAGCCGTGAGCAAAATTAAATTAATTGTTGGCCTTGCAAATCCAGGTGCTGAATATGCACAAACTCGACATAATGCAGGGGCATGGTATGTCGACTTACTGGCAGACCGCCATAATCAACCATTAAAAGAAGAACCTAAATTTTTTGGTTATACCGCTCGCATTAATATCAGCGGTAATGATGTTCGCCTACTCGTACCAACCACTTTTATGAATTTAAGTGGTAAATCAGTTGCAGCGGTGGCTAATTTTTATCGTATCAATCCAGATGAAATATTAGTTGCGCACGATGAGCTTGATCTCGCGCCTGGCGTGGCAAAAATGAAATTAGGCGGCAGTAATGGCGGCCATAATGGTCTGAAAGATATTCAAAGCAAATTTGCTAATAACCCTAACTTTTACCGCTTACGTATTGGCATTGGTCATCCAGGGGATAAAAACAAAGTTGTTGGCTTTGTTTTAGGCAAACCCGCTATGTCTGAACAAAAGCTCATTGATGAAGCTATTGACGAGGCATTACGCTGCACAGACATCCTGTTAGTCGATGGCATGGAGAAAGCAATAAACCGCTTACACAGTTTTAAAGCCACGGTTTAAGACTTCATTTCATCAAAACCAACTTTTTATGTATAATCAGCGGCAATTTTCTAACATCAGGCGCAGCATTTGTCTGCACCTTGCTATTAAGGATCGAGACATATGGGTTTTAAATGCGGTATCGTTGGTCTGCCTAACGTGGGTAAATCCACACTTTTTAATGCATTGACCAAAGCCGGCATCGAAGCAGCCAACTTCCCTTTTTGTACCATTGAACCAAACACGGGTGTTGTGCCAATGCCAGACTCGCGTCTTGATCAATTGGCTGAAATTGTGAAGCCACAGCGTATTTTGCCAACCACAATGGAATTCGTGGATATCGCCGGTTTAGTTAAAGGCGCATCCAAAGGTGAAGGCCTCGGTAACCAATTTTTAACGAATATTCGTGAAACTGAAGCCATTGGCCATGTTGTGCGTTGTTTTGAAGATGACAACATCATTCACGTTGCTGGCCAAGTTGACCCAGAAGCAGATATTGAAATTATCAATACCGAACTGGCTTTATCAGACTTAGAAGCTTGCGAGCGCGCCATTCATCGCGTACAAAAACGCGCTAAAGGTGGCGATAAAGACGCAAAAGCAGAATTAGAAGCGCTGGAAAAATGCCTACCGCATTTAGAACAAGCCGGTATGCTTCGCTCACTGGATTTAACGGATGAAGATAAAGAGGCAATCCGCTATTTAAGCTTCTTAACTCTGAAACCAACCATGTATATTGCTAACGTCAGTGAAGATGGCTTCGAAAATAACCCTTATTTAGATAAGGTTCATGAAATAGCTAAAGCGGAAGGTTCTGTCGTTGTTCCTGTATGCGCAGCAATTGAATCTGATATTGCTGAGCTTGACGACGCCGATCGTGAGGAATTTATGGCAGATTTAGGTATCGAAGAACCGGGTTTAAACCGCGTTATTCGTGCTGGTTATGAATTACTCAATTTACAAACTTACTTTACCGCTGGCGTAAAAGAAGTACGTGCTTGGACTATCCCTGTCGGTGCAACCGCGCCACAAGCAGCAGGTAAAATCCATACTGATTTCGAAAAAGGCTTTATTCGTGCCCAAACAATCGCATTTGATGATTTTATTAAATACCGCGGTGAACAAGGTGCAAAAGAAGCCGGTAAAATGCGCGCAGAAGGTAAAGAATATATCGTTAAAGATGGTGATGTACTGAATTTCTTGTTTAATGTGTAAGCCTATATTAAATCCTATACATTAATCGCAATATAAAATATAAAAATCCACGTCGTTATTTTTAGCCGCGTGGATTTAATATTTTGCAGCAGCTTAGCGAAATTCTATTTTTTGTTGATACTCGCTCCCTTCCCCAAATTGTTTTTGTAAAAATTCAACAAATATGGCAACTTTTCTGGGTAAATATTGTTTTTCAGGATAAACCGCATAAATACTATGATCGGGTAATTCATAATCAGTGAGTAGCGGGATTAATTGATTATCAACATCTTCGATTGACGTAATAAAATGAGGTAATAACGCGATTCCGATCCCACCAATTACTGCTTGAACTAATGCTTGGCTGTTATTCACTCTTAAATTACCTTTAGGAATATGGCTAAATTTCTTACCTTTATGATAAAAAACCCATTCTTGTCCGGCTTGATAAAATGAATAAGAGAGGCAGTTATGGTTTTTAAGTTCTGAGGCCTTTTTCGGTTTTTCATATTGCGCTAAATAATTTTTAGCCGCATATAAGCCACTATGACACGGGGATAAGCGCCGGGCGACTAATGAGGAATCTGGGAGCTCACCAATACGTACAGCAATGTCATAACCTTCACCGATTAAGTCCGTCACTTTATCATCAAAAAATAGCTCAACCTCTAAATCAGGATATTGCTGCATAAATACTGGGATCATTCTAGATAAATGCAGTATACCAAAAGACATTGGTGCGCAAACTCTGATAATGCCGGTGGCTTTATCACTATATTTAGACACTGCGTCACCAGCCATTACCGCTAATTGATAAGATTGACGAATATAATCAATATAAATCCCCCCCACTTCCGTCAAGCTAATACTGCGCGTTGTACGATAGAAAAGTTTGACTCCGAGTGTATCTTCGACTCCTTGTATTGCTTTGCTAACAGCTGATTTAGTGATGTTGAGTGATTTCGCCGCTTTAGTCACACTAAGGCTATCAGCAACAGCTATTAATACAGGAAACACATTCATCTCAGTCATGTTGCACCTCATTGTTTACCATTAGTAAACAGTGTGTTTTCTTGAAAGCAAAGAAAAAAAAGCATACCTTAGCTACACTAAAATGCAACTTAAATCCCCATACCATCATGAATAATAAATATATTTTATCTCTACTCGCGCTTTTTTCAGGAGGATTGCTCTCCTTGATGATTATGAGCAATAGCTATCTCGCAAGCTTTACCACCCCCCTTGCCGCTTCTTGGATCACTCATGCTGTGGGCGCTGTTTTCTCATTTATTATTTTTTGCTTATATCAATTTAAAAAACAGCCCTTCCTCACGAATAAAAAGAAAACCAATTTAATTTGGTATTTAGGTGGCATTCCTGGTGCATTTACCGTTTTACTCGCTGCAATAACGGTTAATAGTCCACTAGCACTATCTGGCAGTATTATTCTGATGATCACAGGGCAAATTCTATTTAGTTTACTTGTGGATATTATGGGCTGGTTTGGGGTTATTAAACGCACGATTACACCAAGTGATATATTAATGTGTGTGTTGCTCATCAGCGGCAGTACACTATTGATTATAGGGAAATAATTAAAATGACACTTTATATTCTCATTGCGCTATTTAATGGTATCTGTATTGTCACTAGCCGAACTTTAAATGGCCAGCTAGCACAACAACGCAACGCTTTTTATAGCGCAATGATTAATCATATTGTTGGCTTTGCATTTTTAACGCTTTTCGTCATTGCCTATAAAGACTATCAATCCATCAATTTAATCAATATTCCATTAATTTCATTCGTAGGCGGCATTATTGGAGCATTTTTTGTCGTCATCAATAGCTATGTTTTGCCACTTTTAGGCGTCATGCTAACTTCGGTCTTAGCCATATGTGGGCAAATGATTTCAAGCCTCTTGATTGATATAATTAATGAAGTACAGACAACGCATTTACTTTTACAACTGATGGGGGTCGGACTAATTATTGGCGGCGTTCTTATTAACTTCAGGAAGAAAACAAAATAATTGTATGATAAAAAATCTGGAAGCTTTCACTTCCAGATTTTTAGGTCACGTATTAATTATTAATAAAACGACTTAGCCACCGATTGAGAAAAACACAACTCGGCCAACCCCTTCACCAACAAAAATACACAGTGTTGCCAGTGACATCACCAATGTCGCATTTGCTGCTGTACCACTTTTTTGACATAACAGTCGGCCAACAAATAAGATGCCTACTGCAATTAATACCACACGCGTGATGCTTAAGGTTAATAGCCCTTCTGGAATTTCACGTGGCGTGATCCCCATATAGATGGGTTCACCAACATGCCCCAGTAAGGATAATGCACCTAATAGCATCAACAAAATACCGATGACGCCGACGCCGAGTGATATTTTAACAACGCGTTTTAATCGCTCTTCTTCACCCGCTGCTCGTAACGATGTCACCAGTAATAGTGCAGCAACTACGCCACCGACAAGTAAGACAGCACCGAAGAAGCTGGCGTAAGTAAATAGACCAGACCACAAGTTAAATAACGTGTTGGCATACAGTGCAGACATCGCATACATATACACTAAACCTGCGATCGCGCTTAATACTAACAATGGGCCATTAGCTTTTTGTTTTAACAGCAAAATCGCCACACTTAGAAAAAGTAGCCCCATATAAATAGCCGTTGCCCAAACTTCACGACTCATCCACGAGGTGGCGACATGTAGCATGGTGTAAAACATGTGCAACGGATTACCCATATGGAAAAGCGATCCTAATAGACCGATACAACCTAAAATAAAACTCATCAAAACAGGGACTTTTAGCCATTTGATGCCCTGACTTTCACTAACACCATCAAATAAGCGAAAGTAACACAACAATGAGACTAACAAACAGCCTACTGATGCCTGCATAAATAAGGTAAAAATAACCAAGGGAAACTCATGCATGATAATTATCCTTATCCTTTTGTGCCGACAACAAGGTTCGGTTTGGTGATACTTGAACTTGGTAATCCAGCAATGTCTGCATTGGTACCATATTTTGCACGCAACTCACTGATAAGACCGAACTCAATGGCTCGCATCGGGCAAGAGTCAACACACATTGGGTTTCCACCCTGCTCACGCAAATCAATGCAAGTATCACACTTCGTCATCATACCGATACTGGCATCAAACTGTGGCGCTTCATATGGGCATGCCCAAGTACAGTAACGGCAACCGACACATTTATCGTGATCCACCAGCACAACACCATCCTCTTCACGTTTGTGCATCGCCGTGGTAGGACAATGACTAACACATTGAGGGTCATCACAATGGTTGCAAGCGATTGATAAATGCCAACGACGTGGACGCGGATATTCGCCAACTTCAACATCATATACACGACGAAAATTACGCCCGACCTCAAGGTCGTTTTTGTCCTTACATGCCACAACACAAGTCTTACACCCTATACAGGTGGCAACATTAATATAAAAACCTACTTGTTTATCCATTTTTTATTGCCTCCTTAAAAGATGATCCGTTGTGGGATTTTAACGTCGGGAACTAACTGCTCACCCTGCCATTTTTCAATGTTACATAGCATGGTGTTCCAGCCTGATGTCCCTAGACCCGTCGCAACTTGGATGGTCAATGTGTTATCCGCACCGGCCATATCAATCCCTGTTTTTTCATCAACATCTGTCCAGCTACCGTGAGGTAATGCAACAACACCCGGTTTCATAGTTTGCGTGATCAGTGCAGGACGCACAATTTTGCCTTGTGGGCTAGTGACTAGTACGGTTTCACCTTGTTTAATATCGAGGCGTTTTGCATCAGAAGCGTTGATATAGATAGGGCTTGGCCAATGCTCGCGTAACCAAGGCACATTATCCAGAGTACTGTGAGAGCGACGTAAATAATGCGGGTTATAAATTTGGAATGGGTAATCCCCTTTTTCTTTCTTGGCAAAATCATTAAAACTTGATTCAAAACCATTGGCAGAAGGAATATATTCTGGAATTGGCGGTAGCTTAGTCCATCCACATTCATCCGCCTTTTCAACCAACGTTTCACAATAAATTTCAAATTTACCACTTGGTGTCGGACGTGGATTAGCGATTGGGTCGCGAATAAAGTCTTCATAAGCAATGTAGCCGTAATTATCATCCCGTGTACGCTTAACTTGATATTTACCAACCGTTAGAAATTCATTCAGCGTAATACGACCTTGTTGAGGCTTCCCTATCACTTGCCATTCATCAATATCCGCTTGAGTCACTGTCAGTAATGGCTCTGTGGTTTTGCCATCTTCACCAATAATTGTTGCACCGTTCAGTTTATTGAAAAATTGTTGTTTTTCAGAAATGGGGAAGACTTCGTCTACATTTATACCTAAACGTTTTCCTAGCTCTTTGGCGATCCACTGATCGCTTCTTGCTTCATACAGTGGTGGGGTCACATTCACTGCTGCAATGATAACTTCACGGTTGCTTGGATTGAGGATCGTACCTTCGCGTTCCCATTCTGTTGTAACTGGCAACACAATATCGGAATATTTCGCACAGGTATGCGGAACATAGGCCGCTGTGACGATCAGTTCAACATCGTTGCGATAAGCTTCAATACCTTGGGTAATATTGGCTCTGGTTTGCAATGTGGCGTTAAACGAATGGAAAATCATCTGGATATTTGCATCAACATCACCAACACCTCGCTGACGAAATTTTTTCTCCAGCAATGCGCGATTAAGCTCGTTATGGTTGATTTTTAGACTGACAGGATTCGCCACTGAAGGTAATCCACTGGCTCCGGCCATCACTAAACGTGTACCGTTATTACCCGCAGCAAAGTGGCAACTAACGCCTGTCATTCTTCCTGAACGCCCCATATGGCCAGTCATGAAACCCAGTGTTGAGAAAGCTTGTACCCACCCTTCACCATTATGAACACGTGCTGGCGCCCAACCCGTTAACAATGCAACGCGATTAGTTCCGCCAATTTGACGGGCTAATGAACGAATATCGGATGCAGAAATGCCGCAAATTTCGGCCGCCCACTCGGGTGTTTTCGGTGAACCTGTATAGGATCCTAATAAATAATCTTTGAAGTTACCTTTTGGATCAGTGCCTGATGGCATGTTGTTTTCATCAAAACCTACTGTACAGCGGCGTAAAAATTCCCAATCAATTAAAGGGTTATCCGCACTGTCCATTTCTAACAAGGCAGACATGATACCTAAAGCTAAGGCATGATCCGTCCCGGGGTTAATGGGATACCAATCTGCATCCATCAATTCCGCCGTTGTCGTATAGCTTGGATCAATACTAATAAAACGTGCGCCCGCTTTTTTCGCTTGATAATAGTTATATGTTGGGCTGCCTGGGCTACTCCACGCAGGGTTAGCACCCCACATCACAATTAGCTGCGAATTACGCATATCGAAACGATCATTTGTGCCGAAAGTGTAAAAACCTTCAAGTAAGCCTAAATGTGCAGGGGTTTCAAACCAAGCTCCCCAAGATGTGGTACCCCAATCACCGACATAGCCCCCTGCTTTAGCGAACACATTTTGGAAATCAACGCCATTTCCACCGGTAACCCAAATTGATTCATTGCTGTATTTATCTTTAATGCGTTTAGTTTCATTCGCAACGATATCCAGCGCTTCATCCCAACTAATACGTACCCATTGATCACGTCCACGGAGGCTTTTATCTCCACCGCCCGGCGCCCATCCTTTACGCTTCATTGGATATTTTAAGCGGTCAGCACCAAATACTTGTTTACGCTGTGAACGCCCACGTAGACAACCACGTTGTTGCGGGAAATCAGGGGTATCTGCAACTACGTCATCCGTTTTTTGCCTAACGACAACTCCCTCAACAACTAGTGCTTTATTCACACAGCGTCCACCGCAATTATGCCAACATGCTACAGGCTTCCATTGCCCTTTGGCTGCTGCATCTACGGCCGACTTTTCGGGTGTTGGTGTCGAAGCGTAAAGTCGTTTACTTAACGGCAGTGCGGCCATCGCCGATGCCGCCGAGGTCCATGCTATAAATGAACGACGACTTAAGCCTTCTTTGTGTCTTTCTGACATTGCTCTTACCTCTTTATTTTATTATTATAAAATCAATAGCTTATTTATTTTTTTGACATCATTTCTTAGAAACACTTCAAGTAAGGTACTCAATTGGCGGTAAAATTCGGTTTCCGCATGGTTATTGAGCTCACGGCAAAATGGAGTGATGAACGCCAGTAAATGCGCTTCCATAAAGTCATTCGATGTGCGTAACAGCGTAAAAAGAGGGTCATTAAATTCGGATTCATTCTCAAAAATTTGAATCGCTCTTTCACTTAAATTCCATAAAAAATCAAGCTCATAACCAATATGATCAGCCGCTTCCACATCGCCTTTCGGTAAATTAAATCCATTTTTTTGATAAAAGGTTTTTACATCGAGAGTACATTGTTGAAATAGCAATTTATCCCGAGAAACATAGGTAGACTCCCAAGGGGCTGCTGGGGGTGAATCAGGACCAATAAATAAACGGGTAAAATCCCAATGTAAATTTTCAAACCCATCAGTTCCTGCTTGCAATTCCCGTGTCTGTAAATCTTGCTTCATCGCGGTAATCGCCCCTTCTATTGCGGGCAATTCCCCATCAACAGGAAAAAGAGACAACCCCTCATCTCGTAGATAAATCAATAATTCAACCGTGGGTTCTTCCATCAACAAACGACGTAATACGTCATACGCAAATTGACGGGCATAAAGGTAATCTAACTCAGGGTTATCGCTGTTCATTTGAACCTCCAGTGATGTCAGTAAGGGAAAAATCAGAAGGCGTCGTTAATTCAATACGAACTTCTTTAATGAGCGGTTCGCCTTTCTCATCGGGTTCAACAATGTGTGAGGTTAATGCAATCGGTAGGTTCGATAAGGACGCTAAAGATGGAATGAATTCAGGATTAAACTGTAAAAAACCATTAATTAATTCTTGATGAAAAGAGTGATTTGCCGTTTGCAGCGCTATTGCTACTTTTTGGCAGTCATCACCAAACACTTTGGCACTTTTGTAAAAATAGTCTTGCGAGGAAAAACAATAATATTCCGAAGTCTCAACAAAAGCATTGCTTTGGTATACTTGCCCTGTGTGCTTATTTTCAAGAGAACAATAATGTACGCCAATCGATAGTTTTTTCTCTAAAGCGAACTTTAAAAGGCGTAAGCACGCAACTTCACTCTCGGCAACCGCTAATCCCCCTGCATACCAATAGTTATAATACACTTCATAAGGTGGATTTTTTAAGCTAAAGCCACGTTCAGCGTAAGCCTGACTATTTGTTAGAGGAAAACAAAACTCCAATAAATTGATACCATCAATACCAATATCATCTAGCTGTAATAGCAATTTTTCCATTTGTGATTCACTACCCGGGATCACAGGCATTTCGACCATAACATGGGGGAAAATTTCTCTTGCTAATGCAATGCGGTGTAATACCTTATCAATTCGCTCTTGGGGGTCATCAATTTTGATACTAAAGCGAATTTCTTGTAATCCGGCAGCGGCTAAAGCCAAAGCGGTGGTTCTATCTAAGGGATCACCTGCGGTATATAGCCGAGTATGAACATGGGGTAATTTTTGTTGAACTGCTTGAAAAAAAGCGATGCTATCTTGGCGAAATAATAACGGTTCGCCTCCCGTAAGGGCAATATGTGTTAAGGGATAACCTTCTTCGGCAATCGCTTCTACTTCCCCCTTAGCATCGCGCATTTCCTGTTGGAAACCATCATAGTTTTCTTGATTTGGATTAAAACAAAAATAACAATCACGATGACATTTTAAGGATAAAAACGTGGTATAACTTCCCTCACCCGTTCGACATTGAATGCAGGCACTTGACAACCATTTGGTATGGATACTTTTACCATTATTAGAAAAAGTTGCCCCTAATACTTTAACGTTTTCATGTAATTCACTAATTTCTTTTTGCTGTGCAAAGGGGGATTCAAAACGTAAACCATATGCCATTATTGCCTGCTGCGTTTGTTGTTCGATATTAAGGTAACGCATGGCATAACGCTTAAATTGTTCATTATTGAGTGCAGCTAAAGTTTTATCTGTAATAGGATAGATCACTGCCGCTCCTTAAACTTGCAGATGTGTAATAGAATAATATATGGCTAAATATAAATGATATGATGCCTATCATTCATAGAAGTAATTCGATATAGATAAATATCGCCAGCATCAATTTTCAGTATATTCACAATTTAATGTAGTCAAACTGTGACCTGTGAAAATTTTGCCATATAATATATTTTGAAATATGACGGGTATATTTTTTTGGTTAAAGGTGGGTATCATACCTTTGATTAATAAGCAGTATAGTGAAGTGTTATATAATGATATTGCTCAGGATCAAAAAACACCTCTTTAATTGCTCTGATTATTTCAACTGTTTAAGTAAAAATTTAATTAATATTTCAATATGTAAAATAGTTTTTCAAAATTATTTAAAATGCAACATAAATAAATCGATGATTAATGAAATGAACAAATTGACATAATGGTTTATGAAAAAATCAATTAATAAAACTACTCAATTTTATCATATATTAGTGTATTAAATGATTATGGTTTTAATGCCAAAATTTATAATTATAATTTAATAGTACAGTAGGTTTATTTCTATAAATATAGTATGCATCCATGCATACTTATCAAAACGATGAATATGACGTTTAATGAAAGGGACTTTCGATAGTATGTTATACCACTAGCTAACTTGGTATAATTTCAATCCAAATTAATTGGCTATCCCGAGTAAGGGGTTTTAGCTCTCCCTCCCCGATGTCAGGTAACCACCATCCTCCGTCTCCAGTCCGCATCAAATTACAATTGCCACCTGATACACTCCATTCACCCGATAACACATAAACCATGCCAGCCTGATTAATGGGCAGTTTTTGTGCTTCAGTCAGAATATTACTTTTCACGATCCAGCGATCCGCACGAAAAATAAAGCTCAGTAAATTAGCAGGAGCCTGTATAACATTAATATTGGCGTATTGACGAGCGGCAATTTGAATTGAATCTCCGGCTTGTTTTAAACGGTACACTCCGCATTTATCATCAGTGATAATATTCAACTCATTATTATCAAGTAGGATAGCTAATCGCTCACCGCCTGAATACTGTTTAAGGAAACTATCCTGTTTAATTGTCGCAATACTTGCTCGCAATGAATAATCGGATGCAACGGGCCAGCAAAAAATTTCTTGGCTGGCACCGCTACCATCACTCCATTCAAAAACAGGCAACTCAGTTGTATTAAAACATTTTATTTTCACATTTCCCCCTGAGTTCTACATGAGTAATATTACCTAATATTTAGACTCTCAGAGTTAATGTTTCAAGGCAATGAATTTACAATGATAATGTGACTAGTCACGCCTCTCGTCGATTAAATAATGACATAAGCGCCCTAACGTTTTCATTGCTTGCTCAACGCGTTCATTCCATGCAAAAGAGGCGTTAAGGCGAAAAGCATGATTGAACTGGTCACTTGTCGAAAACATACTGCCTGGCGCAATACTGATCCCCTCTTTTAATGCAAGTTGATATAAACGTAATGCATTAAACGACGGCTCAAATTCCAACCAAAGAAAATAGCCACCTTTCGGGGTATTCACTTTAACGGACGAGGGTAAATATTTCGCAATGGCTCCCAACATTTGATGTTGGCGCTGTTCCATGGTTTGACGTAATTTACGTAAATGATTGTCGTAACCACCTTGAGTTAAATATTCAGCAATCGCTAACTGTGTCGGTACGCTAGCAGAAACGGTGCTCATCATCTGTAAATGTTGAATTTTTGAGGCATGATGCCCTGCCGCAACCCAGCCAACCCGATAACCCGGCGCTAAGCATTTAGAAAATGAGGAACAATGGAAGAAATTTCCTTTACTATCTAATGCCTTGGCTGGAATTGGCTGTTTATTACCAAAATAAAGCTCACCATATACGTCATCTTCTATCAATGAAATATCACGTTTATTGAGAATATCCACGAGACGTCTTTTATTTGCAGGTGGCATCGTTCCACCCAATGGATTTTGATAGTGAGTCATTAACCAACACGCTTTTATTGGGTATTTATCGACAATATCCTCTAATGCATCAAGGTCAATACCAAATAATGGGTCTGTTTTGATAGCAATAGCTTTAAGTTTTAAGCGTTCAATCGCTTGTAGCGAACCGTAAAACGCGGGGGATTCGATAACAACCCAATCCCCTGGCTGCGTCACCGATTGCAAGCTCAATACGAGAGACTCCATTGCTCCAGCGGTAATAACAATCTCATCAGGGGCGACATGGATACCTTGAGTTGCATAACGCTGCGCGATATTACGTCGTAACTGTTCATTCCCCGGAGGCAAATTCGCCGTTGTATTAAATTTTGCTAATCGACGAGCAACAGATGCAAGGGATTTACCTAATTTAGGCTCATCCAATAATGCAGGTTCTGGAAATGCGGAGCCAAATGCGATAATATCTGGATCCTTACAGGCTTGTAGTACACCAAAAATAGAGGCGTTAATCTCTACATTCTCATTTAAATGTAGCCCTTTTCCCCCTTTTGCTGCAGCAAACGCATTATTTCGATTTGCCACGTAATACCCAGATTGCGGACGCGCTGCGACCCATCCTTGGCTTTCGAGTAATTGGTAAGCTTGCACGACGGTCATTAAACTCAGACCTGATTGTTTAACACTTTCCCTAAGTGAAGGTAATCTATCACCAACTTGCCAGATATTGTCTTCAATTTGCTGACGAATTTGTGCTGCTAACTGTTCATATCTCGTCATAGCCGCCTCAACTGTTATAGTTAATATCTCAATAATTGTTACTATTATAGTTTATCTTCTCATGTTCTACTTATCCACACATTCACCTGACTTTTTTTAACTATAAGCACAAAACATTTTTAGTTGGATTACTAAAACTGAGTAATTTAGCGGAAGCAGTTGCCATTTTAGCTAAGGATCAGCACCTAAGCTGTTGACGTAATAACTTAAAATGTCGCGTGCACATTATCGATACCATTCAGGGGTCAATATGTTTGGACTAAGTGCGCTGGAACTCGCCCGTATACAATTCGCGTTTACGGTCTCGTTCCATATTATCTTCCCAGCCATCACTATTGGGCTTGCTAGTTATTTAGCGGTGCTTCAAGGTTTATGGATTAAAACTCGTGATACAGACTATATAAAACTGTTCCATTTTTGGTCAAAAGTTTTCGCTGTTAATTTCGGAATGGGCGTGGTTTCTGGTTTGGTTATGGCATACCAATTTGGAACTAACTGGAGCTTCTTTTCTGATTTTGCTGGAAGCGTTACCGGACCATTATTAACTTATGAAGTTCTCACCGCCTTCTTCTTAGAGGCAGGTTTCCTCGGTGTCATGCTATTTGGTATGAATCGAGTGGGTGAAAAACTGCATTTCTTTGCAACTTGTATGGTTGCGCTCGGCACAATTATTTCAACCTTTTGGATCCTTGCCTCTAATAGCTTTATGCAAACACCACAAGGGTTCGAAATTGTTGATAATCGGATCGTACCCGTTGATTGGCTGGCGGTTATCTTCAACCCATCCTTCCCTTATCGATTGTTCCACATGACAACGGCCGCTTTCTTAGCCGCAGCCTTTTTCATTGGTGCATCCGCAGCGTGGCATTTACTCAAAGGCAATAAGTCCTCAGCCATGAAGAAAATGTTCTCCATGTCACTGTGGCTTATTCTTGTTTTGGCGCCAGTACAGGCACTTATTGGTGATGCTCATGGGCTTAATACCCTAAAACATCAACCCGCAAAAGTGGCGGCAATGGAAGGTCATTGGGAAAATAAACCGGGTGAAGCCACTCCACTCATTCTTTTCGGTATTCCAAATCAAGAAGCTGAAAAAACCGAGTACGCCATCAAAATACCGTATCTTGCAAGCTTAATTTTAACTCATAGCCTTGATAAACAAGTTCCTGCGTTAAAAGAGTTTGCGCCAGAAGATAGACCTAATGTGTTCATGGTGTTCTGGTCATTCCGCGTCATGGTTGGGCTCGGGTTACTGATGATTGCCGCTGGCGTCTGGAGCCTTTGGCTACGCTATAGAAAAAATCTCTACGAATCAAAAGCATTTTTGCGCTTTATGTTTGTAATGGCGCCATCAGGGCTTATCGCTATTTTAGCCGGATGGTTTACAACCGAAATAGGACGACAACCTTGGACGGTCTACGGATTACAACGAACCGCAGATGCTGTCAGTGCTCATGGCGAAATTCATATGAGTATTAGCTTAATTGCCTTCTTTGTTGTCTACGGGGGGGTTTTTGGTATTGGTTACATGTACATGATGAAATTAATTCGTAAAGGTATCACGGAGGATCAAACTCATGGGAATTGATTTACCTCTCATATGGTTCGTCATTATCGTATTTAGCATGCTGATGTACATTGTCATGGATGGCTTCGATTTAGGTATTGGTATCCTTTATCCTGCTCTAAAAGATAGTCAAGATCGTGATTTAATGATGAATAGTGTTGCCCCCGTTTGGGACGGTAACGAAACATGGTTAGTGCTTGGTGGTGCTGCCCTATTCGGTGCTTTCCCTTTGGCTTATGCCATTGTGTTAGATGCCCTTTCTATTCCACTGACGTTTATGCTGTTAGCCTTGATTTTCCGTGGCGTTGCATTTGAGTTTAGGTTTAGAGCCGATGAATCTCATCGCCGTCATTGGGATCATGCATTTATTTGGGGATCAATTTTTGCAACCTTCATGCAAGGTATTGTCGTCGGTGCATTTATACAAGGCTTTCATGTTGAAAACCGCGTCTATATGGGCGGGTATTTTGACTGGTTCTCTCCATTCCCGCTTTTTTGTGGCTTAGGGCTGGTTGTGGCTTATGCCCTACTCGCTTGTGGTTGGTTGATCATGAAAACCGAGGGACATCTGCGTCACACCATGTATCGTGTTTTACGCCCATTAACCTTACTCATGGTTGCGGTGATAGCAGCTATTAGCCTATGGACACCAATTGTAAACGATGCCATTTATACGCGTTGGTTTTCATTACCTAATCTCTTTTTCTTCTTACCGGTTCCATTATTGGTATTGGGCTGCACTTGGATGATTTTAAAGAGCGCTAAACGTCAACTGCATGACAGTATTCCCTTCTTAGCGGCGCTACTTTTGATTTTCCTTGGTTTCACTGGACTTGGGATCAGTATCTGGCCAAATCTTATTCCACCTGCAATTAGCTTCCGTGATGCAGCAGGGCCACCAGAAAGCTTAGGCTTTATGCTAGTCGGCGCATTATTCATCATTCCTGTTATTTTGGTTTATACCTATTGGAGTTACTATGTCTTCAGAGGAAAAATTACCCCTGACCAAGGCTACCACTGATAGTGTAGCGCTTAATACTGCGCTATCCCCTTGGTTGAAGAAAATAGGCTGGTTGGTCGCCATTTGGTTAGGCAGTGTTTTAGTCCTATTTGCGTTCTCTTCTGTGTTTAAATTATTAATGACAGCCGCAGGAATGAAGGTCAAATAACGCCACTATCTATGCTTGTATCTTTAATGCCGCGTTAGCTTATTAATGCGGCATTTTTTCTTTATCCCTTCCCTGCTATCTGAATTATTTTGGGGTATACCCTATTTATATTCATGCTATGATAATGATAACAGTTACCATATAATAAAATTATCATTAACATAGGAGATCGTCCGTGGCTACAGATAACACCGCTGAAAAAAATATATATCGCCCGGCGCCACCACAGCTCATTCAAGTTAAATCGATTACTGATATCAGTCCCTCTATCCGCTGCATTACCTTCACCGGTGAACGCCTCGCCAATTACCCTCATAATTGTGAAGGCGGGCACCTTAAAATTTTTTTAGCGCCTGATTTAATCAGTAAGCCTGCTCTTCCTGTCTTAACTGAAAAAGGCCGCAGCTGGCCAGAAAATGAGCCGCGTCCCTTTGTCCGCACTTATTCTGTGCGTGCAATCCGCCCTGAGATCAATGAAATTGATATTGAGTTTGCCATGCATGGCGGTGCAAGCGGTCCTGCATATCTGTTCGCCCGTGACGCTAAGCCGGGTAACTGGATGGGCATCACTAATCCTGGCGGCCCTGAACCACTGTTACCGATTAGGCAGCACTATTTTATGGCTGGAGACTCAAGCTCTCTACCTGCTATCGCTGCCCTATTAGAAAAGATGCCCGCACATGCTCAGGGAAAGGTTATTTTGCGCCTTGATAATCAAGAAGATATTCGTAAACTCACTAAACCAGAAGGCATTGAAGTTATCTGGATTTGTGGTGATATAAATAAAACAGCCGAATTAATTAGCACCTTTAAATCGTGGAAAATTCCGAGCAGCGATGCCGCATTTTGGATCGCTGGGGAAGATCAAATCATTCGCGATCTACGTCGTTATATCCGTCGTGAAAAAGAATTTGGCCGTGATGATATTTATGCTATCCCTTATTGGAGACACGGCTATGATGAAGAAGGCTATCATCATCAACGCCATGAAGTGATGGATAACCCCGACGATTAATCATTGATATTACGTTAAACGGCTGAGCCCTTCGGCCGTTTCTTTCCTTTTGTACACCTTCTCAAAATTTAATAGCTTAATATATTTAAATATTTTTATATTTTCTTCCCATTAATTCCCTGTATTTATTCAACTCTGCTGCTAACCCGACTCAAAAAATACTTCCCATAATCCATTTTGTTATGTTATAACATCCTAGTTGATACATAAAACTCAATAAGCATAGGAAAAATAACAGTGCAGAAGAAAACTATTTTGAATACGGCATTAAGTATCACTCTAGCCCTTGCCAGTTTCAGCTTATTCGCCCATGGCTCCCACAGTCATTCTCACCCACAATCGGAAAAAGCCATTCAAGCTTCTAATGGGATCTTTAATGATAATGAGGTGAAAGATAGAAAATTGAGTGACTGGCAAGGCGTTTGGGAATCGATTAACCCACTGTTACTGAATGGAAAGCTTGATGCGGTACTCGAGCATAAAGCCCAGAAAAATAAAGATAAGAGTGTCGACGAATATCGCGAATACTATAAAAAAGGTTATGCCACCGATATTGATATGATCGGCATTGAAAATAATATCATTGAATTTACCCAAAATGGCGTCGTCAATTCTTGTCACTACGCTTATTCAGGATACAAAATTCTTAACTATGCCTCTGGTAAAAAAGGTGTTCGCTACTTATTTGAATGCCAAGATGCGAATTCAAAAGCCCCTAAATATATTCAATTCAGCGACCATATTATTGAACCTCAACCATCGGGACATTTTCATCTCTATATGGGGAACGAATCGCAAGAAAAATTATTAGAGAAATTAGATAATTGGCCAACTTATTATCCTTATTCTCTGACTGACGAACAGATTGTTCACGAAATGCTCTATCATTAATATTAGGATAAAAATATGCCCCTATCCTGAAGTTAGGGGCAGTGATAATGCAATTAATTATTGTAAGCGAGTAAAGCTTTATGGCACAGTTGTGATCTTACACAATCATCAATCGTAAAGTTAATCATCGAGACCATTTCATCACTGCTAAAGCGCTGTAATGCATCAGCTAGGCCTGAACGAACACCTTCGGGTAAATCACACTGGGTCACATCACCATTCACAATCACGGTGACATTCTCACCCAAACGAGTTAAAAACATTTTCATCTGTGTGACAGTCACATTTTGAGCCTCATCTAAAATAACGATCGCATTTTCAAAGGTTCTGCCACGCATATAAGCAAATGGTGAAATTTCAACTTTTGCAATTTCAGGCCGTAAACAATACTGCAAGAATGAGCTACCGAGCCTTTTAGCAAGCACATCATATACAGGTCGAAAATAGGGTGCGAACTTTTCCGACATATCCCCCGGCAAAAAGCCAAGGTCTTCTTCAGCTTGTAAAACAGGCCGAGTGACAATAATTTTATTGATATCCTTATGGATCAACGCATCCGCTGCCAAGGCAGTACTAATATACGTTTTACCACAACCTGCCTCGCCATTGGCGAAGATCAGCTGCTTGTGTTTAATCGAATTAATATAGAGTTTTTGGGCTTCATTACGTGGCAATATTGGCGTTTCATCACGACGTTCTTTTGCCATTCCGATAGGCTCAATGCCTGTCAGTTCAGCAAAAGAGGCGATATTATTCATATCAAACCTACCCGATCGCTCTTTACGTGATGTACGTTTTGTTTCACGACGTTCTTTTGTTGCAGCTTTCTGTCTACTCATAGTATTAACCCTTCCATGTATCAGTGATGTCAATTCAAATGATGAACTATTCAAAACAGAGAGGAGCTCCCTTCAAGCTCTTAGGGTAAAACACAGAATTTTGGCTGAAAATAGTCTGTAGCACCGATAAGAAAAAACCGGTTACCAATCTCATCATGATGATTCCATGATGGAGTGATAACCGGTCTTGTATATTCTTTAATAAACACCTAGTTCCCATTAGTTTCTCCTAACAACGTAATATACGTAAACTAAAGAATCTATGTGACACTATCATGACAAACTGTTTTTATTTAAATTTACATTTAATCGCGCCGACAGTTTGTGTTGTTTATCTATTCTAATAAATAATATAGCGCTAATTGTTTTTTATATGCAACATTTTTTTAACTTTTAATTCACGTGCTATTTTTCGATAACCGCCTTAAAACTTCATTTTAAAAAAGCAGTACAAAACAAAAAACCGTTATTGATTAATAATTAATCGATAACGGTTTAGCATGATTATTGCGCTTTACAGTTGCCTGCTAGTGTATATCCAGCAGATTGCGCTTCAGACTCATTAGAAAACATCACCGCATTTTTACTTGATGTTGTTTTAAAACCAGTGCAATGCGCTAAATGGTATTTTAGCGAATTACGATTCCCTTTTATCTGTGAATTTATTTCAGAGGGTTTGGTTAATTGAGTACTTTTAGCGGATGTAGGTGCTAATTTGCTACTGACCCCTTCCCCACTATTTTTATGGCCAAGCGTCCAATTTCTTTCACCGGTAACGAACGGATTATGGTGCCCCATGACTTTGGCAATACGTTGATCACGTTTTATTTCCCAATCATTAGCGGGGTATTGATTATTCCACGCCATTAATAACTGCTGTTGCTGGCGTGACATCGATAGATTATAGCGATCATGCATATAAAAATAGACCCGAGCCACCTGACCTTTTACTTCATTTCGTGGTTCAAATATTTTTTGTTTGAAATCGACACGACTTCGGCACATACCATATGGGTAGGGTGTATTCGAGGATAATTGCCCAAAGCTGAAGTTACTGCGGTCGCCATTCACTTCACCAATAGAAGGCGCCAAATTGTGCATATCCGCTTCCATTTTTTGGAAAACCGGATCAGAAGAAACACAATTTTTGCGCCCCCCATTTTGCCAGCATTGTCTTTGATGACCAAAAACCCATGCTGGAACAATATGTTCCCACTCAATTCTTTCTGCTCGACTTGCTTGTTTACGCGTTTGATAACCACAAGAGGCTAAATCAACTCGCCCGCCACTTTTGCCAACCCATTCCCACTGACAACCACAATATAAGGTTCCCTCACCTTGTTGGTGTTGATCTAAATATACCTCATTTTTACTTAATGTCTTGGCTTGGGTGAAGGAATTAGGCGCTGCATTTAGCGAAAAAGAAAATAATAACAATATAATAGACAGTACCGAAATTTGGCACTTAAACAGGCTGATTTGTTTCAAAATAACACCATTAATAAGAAAAAAAGCAAACAATTAAAGCAAACACGTAACCACTGCATCTAAAATTTAATTATAGATACATACCAGAGGCACGAAAGTGTATAGCATCAAAGATACTTGCTATAGAGATACACGCTAGTTTAATGAAATATAAGTTTTTTTGATATTAATGTGTGCTTTATTTTGTCTAATTAAATTCGTTATCAGAATATCTCTATATTTAACAAAAACAGTTAGTCACTTTGCTTAGCTAAAATAGTAATATCTTAACCCGCCTATTCCTCATCATCACATAACCCATTTTATAGAAAATTATCAAACACTTGGTCTTTTTCGATATAACCAAAGTCCAGGAAGTGATATACCAATAGATAACGCACCAACAATAAAAGAAGCGGTTAAGAAATTTGTCACTAATGTTTCAACTAACTCAGGGCTATAACCAAAATGTGATATTTTAACTACTGAAATCATTGCCACGTATGCACTTATTCCCGGGAACATAGGAATAACTGCAGCAACAGTGAAAACCTTTGGATGAGCAAGCCACCAGCGAGACCATTGGATCCCAATCATTCCAACTAATATCGCAGATAAAAAGCTCGCCCATTCGATATGTAATCCTAATGTCATCATCACCATACGTGAACCATGACCTATTGCACCCAATAAAGCACAATATTTTAAAGCCCTTATCGGGACATTAAATACCATAGCAAATCCCACGGCGGGGATCGCGGCAAGCACCATATCTTCAATTAATGCCAATAGAAAACTCATGCCCACTCCCTCAAATTCCAGATCACCATCGCCAATACCACGCCAATACAGGTTGCAAGTGTTAATAAACTGGCCATCGCCCAACGTGCCAATCCGGTATTAACGTGACCTTTAAACATATCTGCCACTGCATTAATTAACGGAAAACCCGGGACTAAAAGCAGTACACTCGCTGCCATCGCAATAGATTCTGTCAAAGCAAAATAGGGAATTTTTAATAACAAGCCTGAAACTGAAGTGGCCACAAAAGCCGTGATACAAAAATTGATCAAGGGATTCATTTGATGAGAGGTCAATACCTGCCTAATGTACATGGCACAACCACTCGCAATAAAGGTAATAAAAGCACTGTCCCAACCACCTCCATTAAGTTGACTAAAGCAAGCACAAGATAGCGCGACCATTAATACCATTAGCCATCTTGGATAGCGCAATGGTTTAATCGATGACAGTTTCTTTTTCAATTGCTTATGATCTAGCAAATGATGTTCAGCTAAAATCACCGCATGCTGTACCTCTGTAACAACGTGCATATTGATACCCCTATCAATAATGCGACGTGTCGATGTAAGGCAGCGGCCATCAATAATGGTCGTTAAAACGAGTGAATTCGATGAAATTGCGCTATCAACTTGGCTAGCACCTAAGGCAACCCCTAAGCGTGTTGTCAATTGTTCAACCAGCATGCTTTCTGCTCCATGCTGTAATAACAACAAACCACATTCAATACAAAGCCTTGTAATTTCTCTTTGTAAATCAATAGATTCATCGCCAGTAATCCTAGGCTCGTCCAGTACTTCACCTTTCATCATTCCCCCACTATTTGACGATGTTCAGCTATTCACTTAAACATGGTAACCTCTACTCAACATCATAGAGCTAAATAACAGCTTAGATGATGATCTCTTTCAGGTAAATTAGCGATTCATATGCCTTTATTAAAATTTTTTTGATAAAGTAAACGGCATATACCTAAAATAATTCGAGTTACCGATAAGTAGCAAGTAAAAATAGATAGGAAGCTTAGATAAACTAAGTGACCCCCGCAGTTGAACACCATTAACACTCATGCCGTTTAAAGTATGATGGGTCTATTTTTTATAACTAAAAATACTAGGATTAATATTGAATGAGTAGTCCATTAGCCGCCAAAACCCCTAAAGGCCAGCGTCGTAATAAAGCATTAATCACCGCTGCGGCGGAAATATTTCTTCAATATGGTTTTGAAGGCTCAACACTTGATATGATTATTGAACGCGCAGGTGGTTCACGTTCAACGCTATATAAAAACTTCGGGGATAAAGAAGGCCTATTTGCAGCCGTTATTGCTGACATGATTGACGATATTTTCGCAGAACCTGAGACTGGCGAGCCAACCTTCCATAATATTGAATCTATATTGTCTTTCTATGGTTCACGCTTTTTGCTTAATGTGATTAAACCGCAATCCATTCAACTTTATCGGTTAATTCTCGGTGAATACAACCGCTTTCCCAAAATAAGCCACGCCTTTTTTGAGCAAGGCCCCGTTAAAAGCTACCGTCTTCTTGCACAAAAGTTGGCAAAATTACCTGAAGTCAAGGTTGATGAAAAAACGTTACTCAGTATCTCATCACGATTTTTGGAAATGCTTAAAGCTGATGTATTTATTACCACTTTTTGCGTTGAAGACTTTACGCCTAGCGATGAATTTATCAAACAGCAAATTACACTTTCTGTTGATATCATCGCTAGCTATATTCGTAAAATAAGCAACGCATAATACCATTAAGCAAGCAGTGATTGTGCTCGCTCTTGCGCCATCTTTGTATCAATTTCAAGAAAAACCTCAGGACCATATAACGCAGATAATAATGGCGCTAAGCGTTCCATGTCATCTTTATCACTGCCGTCAGGCTGTAAAGTAATTACCATTGCGCGACAGTATTCAATCATAGGTTCCTTCGCATGTTTTAACCAACGACGAACATATTTTCGCCCTTCCATACCTTCAGCGCTCGGTTTACCTTTCGGTGCCATGGGCGGATAAATTAATGCAAATTGTTCCCTTTTTGCTAATAAAAGATCCATTTCCTCTAACCACAAACGCGTTTCATCCATAGTTTCTGGAAATGAATTAATCGTACAAATAGGCCAATTTTGAACATTAACGATAACTTTATTTAACATGATAAATCCTTGAGTCGAAAAGTGTACCAGACTGTACACTTTAACATTACCTTCAGTCAAGAATGATTATCATTTGTAATTTGCAATATATGCTATTCAATGCGCGGCAGTCTGTATTACCTTTCATATTGGATCCGCACACGCAATATATTTTAAAATATAGCTACAGCAGAACAGAATATTCCCAATATGCTGAAAATCACTGTCAGTAAAAACATTAATAATCTATTGGTGATGCCTTTTTAAATATGGAATGTTATCCTAAATACATGATGACTTCTTAAAGCGAAAATACGATGAAAAAAATACTTCCAATCGCCTGTGGACTATTTGTAGCGGTAGCTGCATTTAATGCCAATGCGGGCAAAACCTGTGACACTTATTTTCAAGAAATGAACCAACTCGTTAAACAAGCTGAAGATCAATACAAGAATGAACCTAATGCAGAAGAGCAAATTTCAATGATGAAATCACAATTGGAAGAAGCGAAAAAAGCGTTAGCCAGTTATCCAGAAGATGCGCAAGAACAAGCCTGTAGCCAAGCGCTGAAAGCCATTGCACAAGCAAAAGACACCGTGGAACAAAAATAATTAGCCCGACTTTGCTTGTCCCATATTGATAAAATACAGCCTGGATCCTCAGGCTGTATTGGCTTTATCTTATCGAACTACCAGCACCGATATTTTGGCGTAAGAGACAATGCCTGAAGCATTTGAACCCAACAAATGGGTAGAAAGACTTGGATTACGAGATCCCACAACAATTAAGTCTGCGCCAACATCCTCGGCTTCTGACAATACTTTATCCCTCGGTGAACCGAATTCAACTTTAAATGAGATTTTATCCGATGGATAATCAATTTTGTCGATAATTTCTTTAAGCTGCTCTTCAGAACGCTCAATCGCCTTTTTAGCAAAAGAAGATAACAGGTCGTAATGATAACTATAACTCATTGAAAATCTTGAAACATCAGGAACGGCATGGAATAAGTGAATGGTTGCATCAGTCATTTTTGCTAAGTAAACTGCATGTTTTAATGCTTTATCTGTCAGTACATCTTCCGATATATCCACGGGAACCAAAATAGTCTTATACATACGATGCCCTCTCAGTAATGTTGTCCCTCTTATCAAACCATCGCATTGTTCATTTTTAGATTTGATAATAAGAGATTCGCGGGTGAATATTTTTAATTTTCTTCACTAAAAGAAGTGACTAAATGACATAAAAACGGCTAGTCTGTCGAGAATTACAATAAAAATCAAATGGACTCTAATTGTCTTCTAGATGCCATTTATGCAATATACGATGAATAAACGGAGTGACAATCAAACCAATGCTAATAATGAAAACACTTTGCAAGAAAAGGCCATAAATCGCGATAAAAAAACGTCCTCCTCGAGTAATCGGTGCGGGTTCTATCGCTTGCCCACTTAACATAGATAAAGCATTAATCATTGACTCCGTTACCGAGTGCCCTTCAATAAAGTAAAAACCAATTATTCCAGGCAACAGACCAAGAAAAAAAACCAATAACGCTAAACAATAAAAACGTAGAACTCTAAGAACAAAATGCTCAATTCGCATTAATTCTTTTGAAAATTTCTCCATAAATAACTCAATAGCGCCTAATCACTAACAAAAAAAACTTATTACATGAAATAAAATGAATATGTAATGTTTTAAATGCTCTAAAAAACGCCTGTATCGGTATCAATACAGGCGCTCTAAATTAATTAACGAACCACAAGAACAGATGTTGCCGCGTAACGAACAATCCCTGCGGCAGTAGAGCCTAGAAGATGTGTCGTAATATTCGGTCGACGAGAACCAATAACAATAATATCTGCATTAATATCTTTCGCAGTATTAATAACTTCATCGCGAGGCGAGCCAAACGTAATGGTATAACTCACATCTTCATGTGGTAAGTCAATTGAATCCATTAGCATTTTCATGTCTTCTTCGGCTTTCACCGTCGCTCTATCTTTTATTTCCATATAACCCAGAGCATAGGCATTAATAATCGCAGAAGAAATGGGCAATACATGGATTAGATGTATTTTCGCACCGGATTGTTTTGCCAAATTAACGGCATGGCGTACAGCCTTGCTTGTTAATTCTTCTTCAGTCAAATCTATAGGGAGCAGAATCGTTTTATACATAACCCCTCCTGATAAAAGTTAAAAATGAATATCAACAAGAAAATTATAAACAATTAGCCATAAATGTCTCTCATTCCAAAAGATAAATGAGATCTCTAGCGATAAATTATTAACTAATGCCTCACTTTGAGGTTTCTCTAGCTATCGAATTAGATTCAATCTATTGTAAATCACTATTCCCTTAACCATGGCGTAACGGTTAATCCGACTAATATTCCCTCTGGGCTTAATAAACGTGTGACTGTTTGCCCCCAGGGTTCCAATCTATTTTCGACCAACAATGAATACCCTTTATCAATAAAGTTTTGAGTACTTCGCGCTAAATTAAAAACCTCAAATTCAATCCAACTCTGCGGAATAGTTATATCTTCAGGCCATATATTATGAGAAAAACAGGATAGTGCCGCTTGATCTAAAGGCCAAAGTGCAAAATGTTTAACGCCACCTAATTGATCTTGCTCGCATGTCAAATAACGGCTATTACCTTCCATTGGCTTCAACGGTAAAGCTAATATATTTAGATAAAATTCACTACTTTGCTGCTGGTTTTGCGTAATGGGTCCAAACCCCGCAACAAATAGCACTTCCGAGTTATCAAGTGAATTTAACATGCAATACCTCATAAATATAAAATATTGAATTTATCAAGATGATAGGCTATTTTTATTTTTTACTACTCAATACTAACTCAACCTAACATCACTTAATTTGTAAAAGCATTTTCTCTATCAGCCTTTGTGCAGAAAGAACCTCTTCCCCACTCACCAATGGCTGAGTGTTATTACTGACTGACTCAATGAAATGACGAATCGCACCATCGAATCCGCGCTGGACGAGTATTGAATCCCAGCTTGAAGGCTGCCTTTCGATAATTCCCTGCTGACTTTCGCTGCGCCAATGATTCATGTTAGTAACTTGATAAATCGTATCTTCTTCTACCGCAATAAGCTGTTCTTGTTGAGAGCCTGCTTTACGGTGCATGGATGTCGTCATCCAACCATTGTTAATTTTTAAATGATGCTCAGCATAGAACAATTCATTATTTTCTGTTGCACTAATACTGCCACTGATCAATTCAGCCTTTTGTCCAGCAAGCCAAAGTACGGTATCAACAACGTGCAAATAATCATCGAGTAAAGTAAAACGTACATCCTTTGGTCCAACACTATCACTACGATGCTTATCCATCCTTAATGAAGAAAGGTTGTTAATATCCTGTTTTAACGCGCAATAAAAAGGAGAAAAACGGCGATTAAAACCGACCATCAACATACATTTATGCTGTATCGCTAAGGTGATAAGTTGCTCTGACTGTTCAATAGTCTCAGTGAGTGGTTTATCAACATAGACATGAATACCGAGCATTAATAGTGATTTTACTATTTCAAAATGACTCGCTGTTGAGCTATGAACAAAAATTGCGTCGCAGTGGCCAGCAAGCCCGTTAATGTCAGTAAACAAACGGATCCGATAACTATCACAAACTTGCTTAGCTTTTGATTGATTAGGTGAAAATGCACCAACTAATTGCCAGTTATCTTCTTTGCAAAGTATAGGTAGATACGCTTTTTGAGCAATGGATCCTAAACCAATAATACCAACGCGTAGTTTTCTCATTTTCACCTGACTTTTACTATTTCTTGAATGGAAAAATATAAATATAGAAAAAATTTAAAATATTTTTTTAAAAAATATCAGCAAAATATAAAAAATAAACCTCAAGCACTTGATTAATAATCAAAATTAAATTCTCATTCGTCTCGATAAAAAAAATAGAAACACAAAAAAAGGGGTTGATTTCTTAAATGAGAATGGTTATCTTTTACTTGGTGAATACTTGAGTAAATTACTCAAGCTTTTCACAAACGACATTGCTCACATTGCTTCCAGTTTAGCAGGCCAACTTTTTAAGTTGGCCTTTTTTTTCGCTTATTCTGAGTGAGTGACTGAGCTTTCATCCCTATTTTAACCACGTATCTCAAGTGGAAATAAATCAACTCTTGCTTATTGCCAGTATGGTATTAAATATGTGCCGCTCTTCAGGCTCAATTAAAAGGCATTTCGCACCTTTTATCTAGCGCGGATCATTTTTTACGTATAGCACTACTAAAGCTCCACGTTTTTAAATGACCAATATATGTCAGTCGATGTGTTGGCTCAAATGTAGGTACATCACCCGTTCTCATGTGCAAAATATCAGCAGGTGTTATCCATGAGGAGTTACCTTCAAATAATGGCATACCTGCATATTTGTATGCATCTAAGACAAACTGTGAACAAAAGAATCCGTTCGCCTGGTCTATATCATCACCCAACTGCACTTTAGCCAGTGTTTTAAGACAAAAATTACGGACGGTCTCACCAATTAATGGTAACTCACAAACTCGCTTAGTGAGCATCCAAGGCGCTATCATGACAATACCTTTATAATTATATTTATTACCGTCATTTTGCGCAGAAAACTCACGCAACTTACTTGCATGCAATGAGGTTAGTCCTGATTGTCTTAACACTACCATATTATTTGACTCACTAATTGCTTGATCCAGTGGAATGATCCTAACCCCACTACCAACTGATTCGGCAACTTCACCTAAACCTAAGTATATTGATGCATGGCTCACGCCACTCACACTAAATAAGCGGATCCCCCAAGAATTGAGTCCTGTTGCAGATGACAATAAAATATCGCCAGGTAGCATATCAGTGACAGCAAGCGTCTCTACAGAGTCTTTTATCGGGATGGTATTAGCTTGCTGAATGCTAAATTTTAAGCGATTTGTTTCTTCGTCTGCTTTAAATTGAGTAGAACAACCCGTTAAGGCAATAAAACAACAGCACAATATCCAATATTGAAATTTCATCCTACATACCTGTTTATTTATATTCTTTGATCCAATTTTGTCATATGGATAATATTATAGCGTCGCTTTAAATATGACTATAGTTTATTTGGTAATAACTTTATCTTATCAAAAAATACGTGCTTTCTATCTAAATCCGAATTGTGATGAGGTGTGCTGATAGGAATAATTGACGGGAGCTAAATTTGTATTTCTACCCATATTACGTTTATATAACCCTCTAGAAATGACTAGAGGGTTAACATTCATTCAACTAGCTAATGACATATTCCGGGTAGAATACAGTGACTGAATGATATGTTTTTTTCTCTGTCGCTTTATTTTTCTGTACCGCAACGATTGCATTACCATGAAGATGCGCTGGTAACTCTGATGCATTTTCCTTCATAATTAATGAAACTCGAATATTATTTTTTGAACGGCTTTGCTTATAAGGCATTCCTAATAATCGACGAGCTTTATTATTACTTACCATTATCGACTCCTTAACTAAAAAATTTAAATTCAAAATTTCGAATATCAAAAAAATAGTCAATACAGACTGTAAGGGCTAAATATTTAAAAAAATAGTGTATCAGATATAAAAATTTAATTCATAACATTTATCCATTAAAAAAATAAAAAGGATACAATGAGATAAAATCAATGTTTAATGAAAATCGATGATGTTAATTTTAAAAGATATTTTTACATTAAGTATAAATAAAACCTAATTAAATTTAGTTAATAAAACATATAAATATATTTAACTATAAAAGCAATAGGAATTAACATGTTAACTCCCATTTAAGGCTATGAATATTAAATAAATCGCACTATATCAATTTATTGTTTCTTCAGGTGTTAAACAGTATTTATTCCATATTAAATTGACTTGCTCTGGTAATAATATTTCAGTACCGCCTTCAATAAATGGGATCGAAATATCCATTCGTCCTTCATCATTGGTGTAAGCTTTGACGATAAAGCGCTTAAAGCCATCAGGTTTATCATTTTTATATCTAAAAACCTCACCACAAACGTAACCAACTTTACCATTATCATTGGTGTATTTTGAAAAATGATAAGCAATATTTTGGAATTTTGCTGCTTGTGGATAAGCGAGGACATCATTAACATTTTTCTTTACCTGTTCGACTAAACTCAGTTGGGAAGGCTTCATATACAGCGCCCCTAATAAAAATGCAGCACCAAAAATAAGTATTGCAATGATGATTTTATATATATTCATTTTTATAGTCGCCATAAAATAGTTATTGATAATAATATATCCTAAGTGTTGATAATAACGCTATAGACACTAAAATCTACTTTTTAAACTCCCCACTGACCAAAAAACAACAAAAAACAACAAAATCAATTTGTTAAATCACAAAAACATTGATTTTATATCTCATTTCTCATCCTATTTTGATTGAATATTAGATGCTTTTTATATCATTATTTATATATTCAAAATAATTTGAGCTACTGGTAGACGATAAACAAAGATAGCTTGAAAGCTAGGATAAACTCGATGATTTGAGTATCTACGCAGCCAGCTCCCTTACAGCGTGAAGTACGAGGAATATATTGACCCTCTATAATATTAGTCAGTATAGTAAAATATTCACGATTATCACTTTGGACCACAACATGAAAACAATAGGATTAATTGGAGGGATGAGTTGGGAGTCAACCCAACTCTACTATCAACAAATTAATGAAGGTATAAAAAAATACTTGGGAGGCTTACATTCAGCAAGAATCATTTTATATAGCGTTGATTTTGCAGAAATTGAACAATTTCAGTCTAATGACCAATGGGATCTCGCCGCAAAGTATTTAGTAAATGCAGGTATAAGTATCAAATTAGCGGGGGCTGATTTTTTAGTTTTATGCACAAATACTATGCATAAAGTCGCAGATGAAATTGAGTCTCAAACACAGCTTCCTTTACTACACATAGCCGATGCAACCGGTGAGAAAATAGTCAACACTGGGTTTAAAAAAGTGGGTCTACTTGGTACTGCCTTCACGATGGAACAGCCGTTTTACAAAGAACGACTCTCCGATAAATTTGGTTTAACTGTAATAACCCCTAATGCGGAAGATAGAAAAATTATCCATAACGTTATATATCAGGAACTGTGTTTAGGGCACATAAACGAAAATTCAAAAAAAGAATATAAAAGGATAATGACTAATCTCGTTCAACAAGGTGCTGAAGGCATCATTCTTGGTTGTACAGAGATAACATTACTCGTCGGTGAAAGAGATACTTCTGTTCATATATTCGACACAACCGCTATCCATGCTCAAAAAGCTGTAGAGATAGCATTAAACATCTAGTCGTTTATACGTAGGTATCATTTTTAACATAAGCACCTGTGATTTAAATATTGCGTGTTCAATAGATTTTTAAATTACATTTTTCGATGCTCACTATACATACTACATTATTTATATTTAGTGTTTTTTAGGTAAAAGTATTTGTTTGAATAATAATTTTTATTATAATAAAAATCTAAAGTTACTCATTATAATAATTTATTACACTGTTTTAAACACATTAGAATTGTAAATTGATACTTTATAACATCAATTAACATTTGGTTGCTCAAAAGATGAATTTACAGACTTTTACCCATTGAATCTAAATTTGTATATATGATAATTCCTTTTTTATTTCAATACTAGAAGTTGACACTATGAACGACGAAAAAAAATTAAGTAATGAGACTCTGGGTAAGTTTATCAAAGCGGCAAGACTCTCTCTCAATATAACAAGCACTGAAATGGCTAAAAAAGCATCCATTTCGGAAAGTATCTACTCCAAATATGAAGACGGCACTCTCTCAATTTATATCGACCATCTTGTTGTTTTCGCTAACATATTAAATATTGATTTAAAAACTTGTTTCGATGTATATATATCCCCAGAAAAATATAACTCATAATATAAATTTACTTTTGTATATTATGTATAACAAGTTTAACAACCGAGAATCACCTGCTGTTAATATAGAAATAGCCTCCATATACTAGTAGTAAGCATTACAATTAGAGAGGCAATCGAACTCACTCGATACATATTATATAATGAAGATCAAATGGTTATAGCTTATCATTATTTAGCAACATTCTTATATGTCATCAAAATCAGACTTTAAGCTTAGAATTGCGTATATAAATAGACAAATTGGTAACTATCCGTACAATCGTTGAATCTAAGTAAACATACACGAGTGGAGGCTATATGGTTTTATCTAAAGCAGAAAGAAAACCCTTCTAATAAATTTTTTTTATTATTAGAAGGGATTAAAAAATGAATTATATTAAATTTGATATCGAAACATGGCAACGCAAAGAGCATTTTCAACTATTTGATGCTCAACTTAATTGTGGTTTTAGTTTAACCACAAAATTAGATATAACAGTTTTAAAAAAACGCATAGATTCAAGTGACTATGCATTTTATCCGACCCTTATCTATCTACTATCTAAAATTGTAAATTCATACCCTGAATTTCGTTTTGCCAAAAAAGAAGGGGAACTGATCCTATGGGATGTTGTTAGCCCTAGTTTTACGTTGTTTCATCAGAATACAGAAACATTTTCTTCTCTATGGAGTGAGTACTCCGATGATATAAGCACCTTCATGGCAAACTATAATCAGCAAATGTCACTTTTTAAAGACAACCTAAGCTTATCTCCACAACCTAAGCAAATAGAGAATATTTTCTATATTTCCTCATTACCGTGGGTCGTATTTGATAGCTTTAATCTCAACATAGCTGATATCACAAAAAACTTTGCACCTATTTTTACAATGGGTCAGTTTCATTATGAGCAAGATAAAATTGTCTTACCACTTGCCGTTCAAGTTCACCATGCGGTATGCGACGGGTTTCATGTTGGCCGCCTTATCAACCAATTACAAAAACTTTGTGATGAAATAACGTTTTAGATAAAGGGGGAATTGAGAAGTGAGCCTCGATTCCCCTTTTTGGCTATTAAAGGTTTTATTTCATTGAAATTAAAGCAATAAAAATAATATCACCGATCACACCACTTTGAAAAATAGACTCAATAGGCGTAATCACCATTTTTATGGTACTCGCCAAGGTATAAGATAAAATATCAATAGGATTTATTGCAAGCATAGGTTCTCCTTTATCTTAGAGGATAAGCAGTAACATAAATAAACTCAACAGTACAAACCATCACGATGATTAACCCATTGATATTAATGTTGATATAAGCAATTTCAAATAAAAAATAATGCTATATCACCCTCTTTTAAGTAACGGGTATCGGAACCCCCTAAGCTTCTGGTATTATGTCCCTCTTTTTCGATGTATTGCGGAAAATATTTTTTAACCTTTATTCATTAGTTTATTCGCTCTAATTGCTCATAACGAAAGATATTTATCTATGAGTTCGATGATAGAGAAAAGTCATGAGTAGTGATGAATAAAGTTAAAATTAAATTATTATCAGCAAGTTAAACAATAAACAGTAACGATACCTAATAGATGAACGCTCAAAAAGAACAATACAACTTAAATAAGCTGCAAAAAAGAATACGCCGCGATGTAGGACAAGCGATTGCTGATTTCAATATGATTGAAGATGGCGACCGTATCATGGTTTGCCTATCTGGCGGAAAGGATAGTTATACCTTGCTGTCTATCCTACAAAGCTTACAAAAAAGTGCACCAATCACTTTTTCGCTTATTGCAGTGAATTTAGATCAGAAGCAACCTGGTTTCCCTGAGCATATTTTGCCTGAATACCTGAACCAATTAGGTGTCGAATACAAAATTGTTGAAGAGAATACTTACAGTATTGTAAAAGAAATTATTCCTGAAGGAAAAACGACCTGCTCTCTATGCTCTCGTTTGCGCCGTGGTATTTTATACCGTACAGCAACGGAGCTTGGCGCAACTAAAATTGCATTAGGCCACCATCGTGATGATATTTTACAAACAATGTTTTTAAATATGTTTTATGGCGGCAAACTCAAAGCTATGCCACCAAAATTAATGAGTGATGATGGTAAGCATATTGTTATTCGCCCTCTCGCTTATTGTCGCGAAAAAGATATTGAACGCTTTGCCGAAGCCAAAGAGTTTCCGATAATCCCTTGTAATCTTTGTGGTTCACAACCAAATTTACAACGTCAAGTTATTAAAGAAATGCTCCGTGATTGGGATAAGCGCTATCCTGGCCGGATAGAAACGATGTTTCGTGCAACCCAGAATGTTGTACCATCACATCTCTGTGATATTAATCTGTTTGATTTTAAAAACATTTCACATGGTGATGATATCATTAATGGTGGTGACCTTGCCTTTGATCGCGAGGAATTTCCAGCACAAAGCTTAATAGATGAAGATGACATACCCGATTTCAATACCCAAAGGCTCGATATAATCGAAGTTAAATAATTTTATCTATTCATATAGTTCATGCAGTTACACCTAAATATATGCCTCCAGTTGGGGGCTATAAACGCATAAACAAAACTGTCACCATTCTGGATTCAAACACAAATTTTTAGAAAAAAAAAGCCGATGTTAATTAACATCGGCATTACAGTGGTCAATTATTCTGTATAAGAACTCAATATGAGAAAAACTACAATTATGGAGCACAACGTTCATCGCTCAACGTTGCATTCACCTGCGGGACTAATAGTGCCTTAAAACTCTATTAGTTTTATTGATTTATCTCAAACTAGTTCCCGTTATAGTAAATAACTCATCTATTTTAGAGCCAGCGACTTTTTCTTAGCCACCAAAATACGGTTCCAATCAAACACGCCAGTAAAATACAAAATGCACTAAACCCAAACCTAAATTCATTTCCGGGGATACCACCTAAATTAACGCCAAATAGCCCAGTTAAAAAAGTGGTCGGTAAAAATATCATCGCCATAAGTGACATGGTATAAATTCGCCGATTCATCATTTCTGTCATCATGTTAGTAATTTCATCTGACATAATTGCCGTTCTGGAAATAAATCCATCTAAATCTTCAATACAGCGACCTAACCTATCTGATATTTCTTGTAATCGTCGCCTGTCAGTATCATCAAGCCATAACAATTTCTCTGCAGTTAATCGCGATAGCATATCCCTTTGAGGAGCCATGTAGCGGCGAACCACAATAATTTGTTTTCTAAGAAGTGCTAATTCACCTCTTTCAGGAATTTCACCATGTAAGATATAATCCTCGAGGTCAATTAAGCGCTCATGCAAAGAATCCGTGAAATCACTTATTTCATCCGTGATCGCATCAGTCACCTCAACCAGCCAATCACCTGTACTTTGTGCACCAACACCTTCTTTTAAATCATTAATAACACTGTCTAGTGAATTAACTTTACGATGGCGGCTAGAAATAATAATGCGACTATTAATAAAAACACGAAATGCGACTAATTGCTCAGGTCGTTGCCCCTCATTGGTATTTAAGGTCTGTAATGTTAATAAAACACCATCCCCAACACGAATAATACGCCAGCGTCCTGAATGACCTGAAAGTGCTGATTTAACTTGATCGTTAAATAAATCTGATTGTTGGATCCACTGGAAACTATCTTGGTTTTTATAATCATAGTGCAACCAAAATGGAGATTGTTGCGAAGCGCTTGCATTCACATCAATGGGAAGTAATCCACCATCGCCAATTAATTGAAACGCATGTACCGGATTTGAATTTTGAAATAGCGAGCCGTAAACCAACGCCATGCAGTTATCCCCGTTTATTAACAATAAGTTATTATTAGTAGAATAAAAGAAAGATTGCAATAACTTCAAGAAAAGGTTTGATATAAAACGCAATACTGCATTCTAAAGATAATAGCAAAACGTAACCCTACAGTGAGCCACCAGTCACCATATTTGCTATAAAAATTGAAAAAATTGACACAAACGAGCAAAAAAATATTTATGACTTATCTATTATTAACAATGTAGTGTTTATTCCTTTTTGATCCTCCTTCTCTCTCTCCAGTAGAAGGAGTTTTTTTTCTTTATTTAAACTCCTCATTCTTAGTCTTCAACAAAAAAGCCCATACAAAACCTACGTACGGGCTGATTTTACCTAATGTTTAATAATATAAAAACTGTGGCTATATGCGACATCTTCAGGGTTATTTATCGGATACCCTTTTAACCAAGGCTTAATTAATCGTGCATTGGTGTATTGATAAATTGGCGCTATTGGTGCATTTTGTGCAATTAACGCTTCGGCTTGGTTATAGTAGTTATTACGCAGCTCTTCGTTAGTTTCAATGCTTGCAGAAGAAAGGATTTGATCGTATTGCTGGCTACTAAATTTAGGAATATTACCACTGTGTTGTGATGTTAATAACGATAAAAAAGTAGAAGGCTCGTTAAAATCACCTATCCAAGATGCACGGATAACATCGAAATTACCCGTATTACGACTGTCGATATATGTTTTCCATTCTTGGTTAATCAGTTTTACCTGCACACCCAATTTTTTCTTCCACATTGATGCAACTGCAATCGCTATTTTTTGATGATTTTCAGAACTGTTATACAGCAATGTTAATTCTAATGGGTTATGTACTCCATAGCCTGCAGCATGTAGCAATACTTTAGCTTGTTGATCTAATTCTTTTTGTGAATAGCTATTATATAGCCCCTTTTTAGGTTTAAAGCCTGCGGTTACATCCGGTGTAAAATAATAAGCAGGTTTTTCACCTGTGCCTAATACCTTGCTCGCGATCAATTGGCGGTCAATGGTCATCGACAGTGCTTTACGGACTCTAACATCATCAGTGGGTGCGCTTTGAGTATTAAAAGCATAATAATAAGTACCTAGTTGATCAGGCGTAAAAACTTCATTAGGAATATCTTTTAATAATTTCTGGTAACGTTGCTTTGGGAATGATTCTGTAATATCTAAATCACCCGCTAAATAACGATTAGTGGCATGTGATTCTTGATTAATCGGAACAAAAGTCACTTTAGTGATCACCGTATTTTTATGATCCCAATAATATGGATTTGCCGTTAAAACAATTTTTTCATTTACCACTCTATCTGAAAGCACAAAAGCACCATTACCCACCAAATTCCCTACTTTTATCCAATCTGTGCCAATTTTTTCAACGGTGTCCTTGTGTACAGGAAATAAACTAAAATTTGCAGTGAGTGATGGGAAATAAGGTACAGGCCTATTAAGAACTATTTTTAGCGTTTGTGAATCAATAGCCTCAACACCTAATTGTTCTGGGGGCAATTTTCCATCAATAATATCTTGAGCATTATTAATTCCGGCAAGCGCAGCAAACCAAGCAAATGGAGATGTATTACTCGGTGTAACCAACCGACGCCAGCTATAAACAAAGTCTTCTGCTGTCACAGCATCACCATTTGACCAGCGTGTATCAGGACGTAATTTAAACGTCCAAACTCGGTTATCTACTGTATCCCAGCTCAGTGCCACACCTGCAATTGGCTTGCCTTCACCATCTTGATTGACAAGTCCTTCGAATAAATCACGCATAACCTGCGCTTCCGTCAGGCCTACCGACTTTATTGGGTCAAGGGACGCCGGTTCATCTTTTAAATGCCGAGTCACTTCTTGTTTTGTTGCTAAGACGGTTCCCGCAGGGATAACAGCACAAATAGCCGGTGAAGCAATAAAAATTGAAGCAAATAATACAGTTAAAGAAGCAAATGAAGGTTTATGCATTTTATTTTTTCTATCTTATTAAAAAAGAAAGTTAGCCCAATATTTTACATGTGATTGTTATGAAAATTAGCTTAATATTTATTTTTAAAGCAAAATTACGATAAATTCCACAGTAATTTTTTGTGTTAAATTAGAATTTGATCCCACTTAATCATATGCCTTCATTTGTTAAAAATCCATATGCACGCTTTAATTTATGCATAAATTAAAGATTTTCAACAAATTTATTAGTTAAATAAATTCAATAGATTAGCTCGATTTTTCTTGTTTTTTATAATCTCGGGTTCAATCAATCATTTAATTTAATAACGGAAATGAACTAACCATAAAGAAATGGATGCACAGAAAGGACATTTTGTTACACTGGGTAAGGTTAATTACAGCCATACATAATAAAAAGTATCTCTTCTAACAAAAATTATCAGTTGTATACTGACCTGATGTAGACGCTAATACACCCATAATACATTTACTGTATTAGCATTGCAGAGCTACCTATACTAGGGACCCTAGAGGTATATTAACTTGTCATCTTAGTATAATTCGAATTATTTTGAATATTGCGTTAGGATTACAGATATTCAACATAAATTTTGGTCAATATTAGAACGTCAAAACCAGAGAAAGTCTGGCCTAAACGGGGTCATAGCCTTAAGATCGCATAGGGCTTTACTCAAGAAATAGTTTAAGCCACCACTGACTCATAAATAAATGGGAGAAAAATTTATGTCACAAACAGTTAAGCTAAAAGGCACTGACATCACTGTTAACGGTGTGTTCTTGCAAGCTAGTGTTCAAGCTAAAGATTTTACACTAACCACGAAAGATCTCAGTGATGTATCTCTTGAGGCTTACAAAGGTAAGCGTAAAATTTTAAATATCTTTCCAAGTGTTGATACGGGCGTATGTGCTGCATCTGTTCGTAAATTTAATCAACTCGCTAGTGAATTGGAAAATGCGGTTGTTCTGTGTATTTCTGCAGATTTACCTTTCGCTCAAGCACGTTTTTGTGGTGCTGAAGGTCTGGATAACGTAGTCACTTTATCAACATTCCGCAGCGCATCTTTCGCAAACGACTATGGTGTTGCCATTGCAAGCGGTCCACTTAAAGGGCTAACTGCACGTTCTGTTGTTGTGTTAGATGAAAATGATCATGTGATTTATAGCCAATTGGTTCCAGAAATCACTGAAGAACCTGATTATGAAAAAGCCCTCAATAGCTTGAAGTAATCCATGAATAGCAGTCAGTTTTCTGGCTGCTATTTTCATTAAAATTAGTCAACGTGTGCCCAATAAAGCAGGTTATGATTTTTAGCATTTACCACATTCGCAAATAATTTATTATCGCTCATCATACTGATTAATGAATGTGAGAGTGTGCTTAGTATTTTTAAGGCTTGCTCCTGCGTCACAGGACAGCAAGAGGTTAGAATATCAATAATTAAGTCCCTTGGTTTAACACCATTCTTAACCAGTGCCTCCCACGTAAAACGATTTTTTTTCGCTAAGTATTTTACCGCTGCTTTATTCATTAAATAAAGCTCAGCAGCCGATGCCGCAGACTCGAACATATCATTTTTGTAATAGCACTGCTTCATATACTCTCGAAGCTTAAGGTTTACAATAAAATTAATAGTAAATTGTTCCATTGCAGCTCCTTGTAGGTATCAAACCAATACTGCGATACTAATATTTAAATAATCAAGGTGTTATATACTCGAGATAATTCAGCTTTCCGACAAGTAACTAAAGGATAAACTGCTTGATTATATCAATAGACCCTATCCTCTATATAGCAGGAATAATTACTTATTAGCAATAATATTATTGTGGTTTTGTCGATATACCCAAAAATAAAAAGGTTATGACATAATTTTCTCATAACCTTATTTAAATTATTTTTAAAATATCAATTTTTTGAATATTAATCAGGAAAATGCCTAATTTAATGAGCGCGCCATTTTCATATTACTTAATCCTGCTCTTTTTTAGCGCTCAACCCATATTCTCTTAATTTATTGGCAATCGCGGTATGCGATATATCGAGACGTTTAGCGAGTTTACGTGTACTCGGATAATCACGATACAAACGCGATAGAACAGATGCTTCATAACGCTTCGTTATTTCATCCAAAGATCCATTTAATGAATCTAGTGCTATATTAGGCGTATTGACGACATCAGGTAGTTGAATATTATCAGCATCAAGAATATTGCCATCAAGCTGCATTAATCCTTGATACAATGCATTACGTAACTGCCTCACGTTTCCTGGCCAATAATAACGCCCTAGCGATTCAAGAAGCGATGGCGCAATCTTAGGCTCTTCTATATTCAATTCTTTGGAGAAATTACTCACAAAGACTTTTGTTAAAGGAAGAATATCCTCTTTACGCTCACGTAGAGGTGGAATTGTTAGCGTTAATACGTTCAGACGATAATAGAGATCTTCCCGGAATTTCTTTTCGGCAACCAGTTCAGGTAAGTTTTTTTGTGTTGCACAAATGACTCGGACATTAACATTAACTTCGCGTTCTTCGCCAACTCTTCGGAATGTACCATCATTAAGAAAACGCAGTAATTTTATTTGCATTTGTGGCGACATTTCAGCAATTTCATCCAGTAAAACGGTGCCGCCATTTGCCTGCTCAAAAAAACCTTTTTTACCTTCAATCGCATTAGGATACGCCCCCGCGGCATAACCAAACAGTTCACTTTCCACAACATCATCAGGCATCGATGCACAATTAAGCCCAAGGAATGGTGCGTTACCTCGCGTACTATGTAAATGACACGCTTTTGCTAGAATATCTTTCCCTGTTCCCGTCTCACCGACTAACAATAACGGTTCATCCAACATTGCGACTCGTTTTGCCCGCTCAACAACTTGTGCCATTACAGGGCTCTGTGCGATGATTTGTTCAAATCCACTATTATCAACTTCAACAACTTGTTGGCGTTGTTTTTCGAGGATCGCCGATGATTTTAATAATAAAACGGCACCTGTACAGTGTGACTTCCCATTTTCATCAGCCAAAATAATGGGCGTAACTTGCATTAAATAGTCTTGGTTTTTAACCAAAACCCTTTCGGTATAAGGCTCAGGAGACTCACTTTCAAACCAACGCACTAGCCCGTGATTACTAATTAATTGTGAAAATGTTTTTTGCCTTATTTTCATCTCATCGAAACCAAATAATTGCAATGTCATTGGATTGACAAGTTCAATATTTAATTTGTTATCAATCGATAAGACGGGCTCTGGAAATGAATTCAATAGCGCCCATACCGCTTTATGCTCACGCTCCGATGGCATAAAAAATATTCGCCGAACATCCATAACACCATTAATTCGCCGAATTTCTGCCATTAAAGTACTAAAAACCTCAAAATCAACGGGCGTGAAATTGAGATATATTTTACGTTCTACAGAAATTTCGATCCCTTTTAAGTCAATGTTTTGTAGGACTAAGAGGTCGAGCAATTCACGCGTTAGACCTATTCGGTCTTGGCAAGTTACTTCAAGGCGCATGACAGGAACCTTTATGGGAAGAAGATTGAATAGTAGTATTTTAGCGCCAAATAGTTTTGGAATACAGCTTTTGTGTCACATATTGTTGACAGTGTGAGGAGTGTTTATCCTATGAAGCACTTATTCACAAAAATTTTATCTTTTCATAAGGTAATGGTGAAAAAATCACAGGAATTAATTGATAAGATAGGAGGATGAATCAAGCTGTCAACTCATCCTGCCAGTTATTTTTACATTGATGATTTATCTTGCTTACTCGGCATCGCATTTTTTAGCTGGCTAATTAGCTGACGACGAAAGTCGGCTAATCTCGGTTTATCTTCTATCCACGGTAAAGGACGACACAATTCCATCGCCTTAATTCCAAGCCTTGCGGTTAATAAGCCAGCCCCAATCCCTTGCGCCGCACGGGTTGATAAACGTGCCGTAATATCCTGAGACAGCCAATCCATTCCGACTTCACGAATAAGCTCTGATGCCCCTGCAAAGGCAATATTAATCAATACCATACGAAACAACCGAATACGGCTATAGTAACCTAATTCAATACCGTAAATAGCGGCAATACGGTTAATTAAACGAATATTGCGCCAAGCAATAAAGGCCATATCGACAATGGCTAACGGGCTCACCGCTATCATTAACGCCGATTCAGCAGAAGAGCGGCTAATCTCTTTTCGTGCTTGCTCATCAAGAATCGGTTGTACAAGTTTGCTATATAATTCAAGTATTTCACGGTCATTATGAGAGTCATGAATTGTAGCTTGCCAGCGTTGAATTGCGGGATGCTGCGGTGAAAGTGCCGATTGCTTTGCCAGCTTTTCACAAAAAACTTTCCCTTTCCCCATGCCATGACTATGTAGCAATTCCCGAGCAAAATCACGCTCTTGAGCCCTTTCCCTTAATCTATATAAACGCCGCCACTCTGCTGCAATAGAACCAACACCCGCGACGACAATCAAACCTCCGGCGGCGGCTGTACCGAGTGCTGTCCAATCTTGCGTTATCCATGACTGATGGATCCAAATGCCTAATTGGGCAACAACACTAATCCCGAATATGCCTGCTGCGGTTGTCACCAATTTACGCCAAAAACTTCGCTTAGGCTTTAATGCATCATTAATAAGGCTTTCAACTTCACCCTCTTGGCTATCTTGTTCTGCTTCAATATCAACTGGGACAAATTTTTCTAGCTCTTTTTCATCAAAGAGCTGGGCTTTTTTGAGTTTTTCAGTTTGTTCTGCATTATGACCATCTACAAAAATAACCCGCTGCTTCAGAGGTTCACTCATTTCAATTTATCTCCCAATAAAAACTCAAGAGCGCTGTCCATTCGAATGTGAGGTAATGGCTGATCTAGCGGTATTGGTCGCGGTCTAAAATTTTCAAACTGAAAACCTTGCTGCTGCCAAAATTGCTCATTCGGTAACCTTTTAGGGACGTCTCCTGGGTAAAATGTCATTGCTTGGCCATCATTTAATCGATAGCCTTTTAGCGCAGGAAGCTTGTCACCTTTATAGTCAACGATACCATTTTCTGTTGCTTGAATAGATGCAAGCCCGGCGCAATCCATGCTAATGCCTTCAAACGCTGCGTTTTGCCATGCTTCTTGCACTAATTGCTGTAACAATGAAACTAAGTTCGCATGTTGATCCGGTGTGACATGGTCGGCTTTACTCGCGGCGAACAATAGCTTATCAATACAGGGTGAAAACATACGTCTTAATAATGTGCGTTTTCCATAATGAAAACTGCGCATTAATTGCGTCAATGCCATTCTCATATCATTAAATGCATCAGGGCCACTATTTAGCGGTTGTAAGCAATCAACCAGTACAATTTGTCTATCAAAACGCTGAAAATGGTCTTTATAAAACCCCTTAACCACATGTTCACAATAATATTGATAGCGACTCTGTAATGCACCTATATTGGTATTTTTACCCGCTTGAGTGAGTTTTTTCTCACCCTGTTTTTCAATATTAGGCCAAGGGAAAAATTGCAGTGCTGGCGCACCGGCAAGTTCACCGGGTAAAACAAAACGTCCCGGTTGAATAAAATGCTGCCCTTGCGATTTGCACTCTTGCAAATAACGCGTATAAGCATCTGATATTTCGGCTAACAAGTTTTCATCCACCGGTGCAAGCGGATCACATTTTTCACAAAGTTGCAGCCATTCATTGGCTAAATGGGCTCGTTGCCCTTTTAACAATACGTTCATTTGCCCAGACCAAGCCAAATAGCTTAAATCAAGCATAGGCAAATCGAGTAACCATTCACCGGGGTAATCGACTATCTCAACATAAAGAGAAGAGTTGTCGACAAAATGACGTAAAAAAGAATCTTCAGAGCGATAATGTAATTTTAGCCTAATCTCACTAACGCCACGCGTTGGCGTCGGCCATTCAGGTGGCGAGCCATAGAGTGAAGCAATACCTTCATCATATGCAAAACGTGGAACGGATAAATCACGATGAGGAATGCGTTTAACCCCTAAAATACGTTTATCCCTTGCCGCTGAAAATAGCGGAAGACGCGCACCGGCGTTGACATTGAGAAGTTGGTTGACGAGAGAAGTAATAAACGCCGTTTTTCCGCTACGACTTAGTCCTGTTACTGCTAGCCTAACATGGCGATCTACACTACGGTTCACCAAATCAGTCAATTCATTTTGCAGCCGTTTCATGGTTCTCCCACTGTATTAATACTGTGATTACTTTCTTTAATATAAACCAGAATTTAGCATAAATCAGATGTATAACGCTTTTGGTGGCGTAAATTTTACTGTTTTTGTTTGGCTACACCAAAAGAACCCATTACAAATGCGTTATCGGGTCATTCGCTTCGTGAGATAACTGAGTAACCATTTACTACTGAGAATCTTGATAAGCTTAGCAAAAATACCGCCAGGCCCATAAGTAATTAATAATGTTAAAAGGATTTTTAATCCTTTATTCACGGCCATTTTTTTAGCTTGTCGCTTAAGCCTCTTTTTTGCGTTTATTTGCATTACTTACCACCTGATGGGGATAATAAAAACAGAGGGAATACGGCTATAGACCCTATTCCCATAAATGTGATGGCTATCCCAGTGAGACTTTAAATTCGCATGGTTGACTGTACTTATTCGCACTCTCACCTTGCTTATACGACTGATTATTTTGTCGTCTGTATATACCCACTTAGAGGTCACGAAATTTACTGTTTACAGTGTAAGTATCAGAGGTTACATAGCGCTCAATTTGTCTTAATTTCATTTCGCCAGCCTTGAGCTGTGAGTCAATTTGGTTAAACAGTGAATTCACTTCAGGCCCAATATCTTTCTCTGCTCGATAACCACTTGGCGCGGTTTCAACGACGAAACACATGACAACATACAAAATTAGCGTAATACCAAAGCTCATAAATAGGGCTAATACCGTTAACGCCCTGACCAAAGCAACCGGCACATCTAAATATTCTGCAATACCAGAACAGACACCGCCAAAAACGCGTCGGTCAGTCAAACGATAAAGCTTACGGTTGCGCAAATTAGTCATTATTTTTGCCTCCAATTTGGATGTTCCGCATCCAAAATATCTTCCAGTGTTTTAATGCGTTGCTGCATACGAGATGATTGCTCGGCTAACTGCATCAAACGCTGCACTTCATTATCAGTAAGCTGGCTCCCCTGCCCATTATTTTTTTTGCTGTAGTGAAGCCACAGCCAAATCGGCAGAACAAATATGAGAAAAATTATTAATACGAGAGACAGAAAAACATAGCCCATCACATTTCCTTATACATATGGTTAGCTAATCCATCGCACTGGCGCAATCATAAAATTGCGCCTTGTGCGTCAAAAATCATTCAACAATTACTGGTCTTTGTTTATTTTAGCCTTAAGTGCAGCTAACTGCGCGCTAATTTCATCATCCGCTTTCAATTCTGCAAATTGTTGATCCAACGATTTTTGTTTCCCTATACCATAACTTTGAGCCTCACCTTCCATGTGGTCGATGCGACGCTCAAATTGTTCAAAACGTGCCAAAGCTTCATCTAATTTACCGCTATCTAATTGACGGCGGACATTACGGCTAGATTGTGCGGCTTCCATACGAACCGTCATTGACTGTTGTTTTGCACGCGTTTCAAGTAATTTATTTTCTAACTCGGTGATTTCACCTTTTAAACGCACCAATGTTTCATCAACAATGATAAGTTCATGTTTCAAGGTATCAACCATTGCACTGACTTTTTGCTTTTCAATCAATGCAGCACGAGCCAACTCTTCTTTGTCTTTAACTAAAGCGAGCTCGGCTTTTTCTTGCCATTGCTCCACTTGTTTTACGCCCATTTCAATACGGCGCTCTAAGCCTTTTTTCTCAGCTAAGGTTCGTGCAGAAGTGGAGCGGATTTCAACTAACATATCTTCCATTTCCTGAATCATCAGGCGGATCATTTTTTGCGGATCTTCTGCTTTATCTAGCAGTGATGCGATATTTGCATTAATGATGTCGGCAAAACGTGAAAAAATACCCATTGTTTATGTCCTCTTGATGGATTTCATCATTCTGTAGAGCCTCAACCTGATTTTGGCTTCCCACCAACAACCTGATGCTCCGTTAAAGTTGCGTCTAACTACTTCGTTATTGATTAACTACAACAAGAATATAGCAATCAACGTGCCAACTTTTCAGATAAAATGTAAATCATTGATAATAAATAAAAAAAATATTATTTTTGTTTATCTTCATTTTGCTCTATAGTTTTATAATGGCAATATTAACCAATATATGGTAAAAAAAACCATGAAAAACACCAACGATACTATTCTAGGCGTTTCAAGTAACTTTCTTGATGTTCTTGAAAGAACTTCTGAGCTTGCCCAGCTCAATAAACCCATACTGGTTATCGGTGAACGAGGCACCGGAAAAGAGCTCATCGCTGACCGTTTACACTATTTATCACCTCGCTGGCAAGAAGCCTTTATCTCTCTCAATTGCAGTGGGCTCAATGAGAATTTACTGGATTCTGAATTATTTGGACATGAAGCGGGGTCATTTACAGGTGCTCAAAAACGCCACCAAGGCCGATTTGAGCGGGCGGATAAAGGCACGTTGTTCCTTGATGAATTGGCAACTGCACCCATGTCAGTTCAAGAAAAATTACTGCGCGTTATTGAATATGGCGAGTTAGAACGTGTCGGCGGAAGCCAATCACTGCGCGTGAATGTACGTCTAATCTGTGCGACAAATGCCAATCTACCAGAACTCGCTAAGCAAGGACGTTTTAGAGCTGATTTATTAGATAGACTCGCTTTTGAAGTGATCCGTATCCCACCTTTACGAGAACGTTTACCCGATATCCTGTTATTAGCAGAGCACTTCGCCATTTTAATGTCCGGCGAGTTAAAGCGATCACATTTTAGTGGGTTCTCTGATAATGCACAAAAAGCACTCGAACAATATCAATGGCCAGGAAACGTCAGGGAACTAAAAAACGTTGTTGAACGCTCCGTCTACCGCCATGGTGATAATAACACCCCTGTTGACTCAATTATTTTCGACCCTTTTGGTGAGAAATTAGCTGAACTTTCATCACCAGTAACAACAAAGCAAGAAAGCGTCCCCCTTCTCCCCTCGCTACCTTGTGATTTACGCCAATGGCAACAAAATATCGAAAAACAATTAGTTCAAAATGCATTAATGAAAAGCTACTTTAACCAACGTAAAGCAGCCGAATCACTTTCACTCACTTACGATCAAATAAGGGGGTTAATTAAGAAACACCAAATCAACATTGAATTATAGCCAGTAAATTCACTTATTACTGATGGGAGTATTCTTGTATTTTCTAATAAGAAAAACAGAACACTCTCTTATTACTCATATTATTTGTTAATGACGAATTGAATTTTATTATTACTCTAATTTTGATGTTTTAATTATTAAATTCAATTTTTTATTGCTAAACATTTCATGATTAAAAATCAAAACATAGAATTCACAATACATATTTTTATATATTTAAAGTATTCAATCTGTTTTTTTAAATTTAATCCATTAAAAATAAATGTGATTTTAAATCATTTATAACTTTTACTCTCAGTTAAACTTCACTTTTAAATTAAATAAAAATTGAAATTATTAATTTAAAATCAATGAATTAAAAAATAACACACTAAAAAACTCAGTTCAATCTGTATCTTTTACTGAAGCGTTCTCTACTTATTAACTGTACTGATTGATACTATGAGAAAATGAAAAACAAAATAATTAAAAATAAAATTAAATATATTTTTTAATCTATTTATCACATAAAAACCTTACAAATTGACATAGATATCTACAGTGAAAAACATTATTTCATGCTATTTGTATTAATATTGTGTTAAGAAGCTAGAAACGAAGGGGAATTATGAAGAAAAATAATATATTAATGCTGTTTTTATTATTCATAGCGATACAACCCTATAGTCACGCTGAATCGATTATGAGAACTTTTTCTCACTGTGATGCTCAATTTTTTCAAAAAATAGATAAAACACCAAATCTAAAGGATGTTTCAACTGCGCTAAAAAAAAGAAAGACGAATAAACATGAGCCAATTACCGTTGACTTAAACTTTACCTTAAGTGATAAAATTATCTTTAACAAATTTATCGTAAGTCATACCGACTTTGATAAATATGATGATTTTACCTATATGGGAATGAGAGGGCAGTACTATTTTTGGGGATTTGAAACAACTCAAAGCCTTAAAGAAGTTATTGCCTATACATCAAAAAGGATCAGTATTATAAAGGTAGGTAATAATTACATTTATTCTCCGATGATCCGTCATGATTTAAACGATGATTGGGTCTTTAACAAGCTTGCAGCGGGGAGCTACAACCTTGAGCCAAATGCAGCTGAAAAAATGATGATCATTGAACCTGATGAACGCCGAGGTGTAGTACGTTTCCTATGTACACTACAAGGGAATGTGACTGCTGAAGATTTGAAATTTGTCGGCTTAGAATAATCTGGTGCTATCGCGGCTTAGCTTACCACTCAAAAAAAAAGCCAGCACCCATGCTGGCTATTAAAATAACACTGGAAGCAATGTGAGCAATGTCATGCCTGTCAACAAAAGCAGTCTGCTTAAGTGACAAAGCGAATGATAATAGTTATCAGTACCTTTTGTAAAGCCATTTAATGCGATATTTTCCCATTAAAATACAACCGTTTGATTACTAATCATATTAAAGCTAAATTTATTATTATTCACACCCATTTTTTTGCTATTTCAAACAAATTATCTCGCTTATTTTTGCTTGTACCCCTCCATACCATTTTTACGCTACAATAAGTCAATTCAGGTTAACGATATCAGTGCTATGCGCCTACTTACTCTTTGGTTTTTATTTACTGTTTCTCTATCAGCTTATCCCCTTGAATCGGATATAAGTTACAAAGACACTATTGCCAATGACGTCCCGGCAGATATTCGCCAAAAGGGCTTTATCTACTGCGTGAATGGTATTGTGACCACTTTCAATCCACAGTTAGTCAGTAATGGGTTAATTATTGATCCACTCAGTGCTCAAATTTATGACCGTTTACTTGATGTCGACCCTTTTACTTATCGATTAGTCCCTGAATTGGCATCGCGTTGGGAAGTTTTGGATAATGGTGCAACCTACCGCTTACACCTCAGAAAAGACGTAAAATTTCAAGATACGCCTTGGTTTACCTCGACCCGCAAAATGAATGCAGATGATGTGGTTTTCAGCTTTGCCCGCATGTTTGAAGTCAATAACCCATATCATTATATTAATGGTGGCCGCTATCCTTATTTTGATAGCTTACAATTTGCCGATAGCGTTCAAAGCATTCGAAAAATTAATGACTACACGGTGGAATTTCGCTTAAATTCCCCGGACGCCTCTTTTTTATGGCATTTAGCAACCCATTATGCCCCGGTTCTTTCTGCCGAATATGCCGACCACCTTTCCCAAATTAACCGCCAAGAAATGATTGACTGGCGGCCTGTGGGAACAGGCCCTTTCTACTTAGATGATTACCAAGCAGGCCAATTTGTTCGTTTACTGCGAAATGACCATTACTGGAAAGGACAACCCCGTATGGAGGAGGTTGTAGTAGACATGGGTGCGGGTGGTACAGGCCGGATCTCTAAATTATTAACAGGGGAATGTGATGTACTCGCCTACCCTGCCGCAAGCCAATTAAAAGTTTTACGTGATGACCCTCGGTTACGTATTTCAATGCGTTCAGGTATGAATATTGCCTACCTTGCGTTTAATACCAATAAGCCACCTTTAAATAAACTGGAAGTCCGTCAGGCAATTGCTTATGCAATTAATAATGAACGTTTGATGCAATCGATCTATTACGGAACAGCAGAAACAGCTGCATCAATCCTCCCGAGAGCTTCTTGGGCCTATGATAATCAAGCTAAAATTACTGACTATAACCCTGAATTATCTAAAAAAATGCTGCAAGAGATGGGGCTAGAGAACCTTAAACTTGATCTCTGGGTGCCAATTGCGTCCCAGTCCTATAACCCAAGTCCACTTAAAATGGCTGAATTAATCCAAGCTGATTTAGCCCAAGTGGGAATTGTTATGAATATTCGTTCTGTTGAAGGTCGGTTTCAAGAAAACCAATTAATGGATCGTTCCCATGATATGACGCTAGCCGGTTGGGCAACTGACAGCAATGACCCTGACAGTTTTTTTCGTCCATTACTGAGTTGTGCCGCTATCGGTTCCCAAACTAATCTAAGTCATTGGTGCGATCCGAACTTTGATGAGGTATTACATAAAGCACTACTCACACAGCAGCTTGCCTCACGTATCGATTATTATCATGAGGCACAACAGATATTAGGCGAAAATTTACCGATACTCCCACTCGCGTACTCTTTACGTTTACAAGCTTATCGTTATGATATGAAAGGACTCGTTATTAGCGCCTTTGGCAATGCTTCGTTTGCCGGTGTTTATCGTGAAATGGAAAAAATTAACGCCCCTATCCCTAAAAAGCAGGAGCAACAGCCATGATTATTTATTCGTTGCGTCGCTTTCTACTTTTAATGGTGACGGTATTCTTTTTATCCTTAGTCAGCTTTAGCTTGAGTTACTTCACACCGAATGCGCCATTGAGCGGCGCATCCATGATTGATGCTTACCTGTTCTATTTTGATGGTCTATTGCACTTTGATTTTGGCGTATCCAGTATCAATGGTGAGCCCATTACGGAGCAATTAAAAGACACCTTCCCTGCTACCATGGAACTGTGTATTTTAGCTTTCCTTTTTGCACTGTTTGTCGGCATTCCCCTCGGTATGATCGCCGCATTTTGGCGCAATAAACCCGTTGATATCGCGATTAGCACTTTTGCTTTACTTGGATTTTCGATCCCTGTTTTTGTGCTTGCCTTAGTACTCACCTTATTTTTCTCATTACATCTTGGTTGGTTACCAGTCTCTGGCAGAATTGATTTGCTGTACAATTTAAAATCGGTAACGGGTTTTGCCTTAGTTGATGCGTGGCTTTCAGATTCTCCATATCGTAAAGAGATGATTATCAATGTGTTGGAGCATATGGTACTGCCTGTACTCACCCTTGCATTAGCCCCCACTACCGAAGTTATTCGCCTTGTTCGTAACAGTACCGAAGACATTACCAGTGCTAACTATGTAAAAGCCGCTGCAACGCGAGGATTATCTCGCCTTAAAATTATTCGTCGCCATATTTTTCATAATGCGATCCCCCCCATTATTCCTAAGCTTGGTTTACAATTCTCAACCATGCTGACCTTAACTATGGTGACAGAATTAGTATTTAACTGGCCCGGTCTTGGTCGATGGCTAGTAACAGCGGTGCGCCAGGAAGACTACTCGGCAATTTCTGCGGGTGTCATGCTTATTGGTGCTTTAGTGATTACGGTTAACGTATTGTCCGATATTTTAGGTGCCATAATGGACCCGCTAAAACATAAGGATTGGTATGTCCTCCGATAATTTTTATCGTGAACAAAAAATGCCATCTCCAACGCGGGTGGTCTGGAATCTATTCTCATCTGATATTCTTTCGATGGTGGGGTTTTTTGGTGTCTTATTATTATTAGTATTGTGTTTTATAGGCTCTTACCTTGCACCTTATGCTCTTGATCAACAATTTTTAGGGTATCAGCTAACCCCTCCATCATGGTCACACTATGGTGAGGTTGCCTTTTTCTTTGGAACCGATGATTTAGGCCGCGATATTCTTAGCCGACTATTAATTGGCGCTAAGTCTACATTTGGCTCTGCCCTATTAGTAACCTTTATCGCCACGGTTGTTGGTTTGGTTCTCGGTTGTCTTGCAGGAATGACTCGCGGATTAAAATCCGCCATATTTAACCATGTTCTCGATACGTTGCTTTCCATACCATCATTACTACTGGCAATTATTGTTGTCGCTTTCATGGGTGCTAGCTTAGAAAATGCGATGCTTGCAATCTGCTTAGCCTTAATCCCGCGGATGGTCAGAACTATTTATGTGGCTGTTCATGATGAGTTAGATAAAGAATATATCGTCGCTGCCCGTCTTGATGGCGCCTCAAATGTTTTTATTTTATGGTATACCGTACTGCCAAATATTACGCCAATACTAGTAACAGAACTGACTCGAGCCTTTTCTATTGCCATATTAGATATCGCGGCTTTAGGCTTTCTTGACCTTGGGGCGCAGCTTCCTTCATCTGAATGGGGTGCAATGTTAGGCGATACTTTAGAGTTGATCTATGTCGCGCCATGGACGGTTATTTTACCCGGTGTTGCCATTATGATCAGCGTACTGTTCGTCAATTTATTAGGTGATGGGCTGCATCGTGCCATCAATGCGGGGGTTGAATAATGCCACTGTTAGACATCCGCAATTTAACCATTGAATTTATGACCGCCAACGGCCCGGTAAAGGCTGTTGACCGTGTTTCCATGACATTATCTGAAGGTGAGGTTCGCGGCCTTGTAGGTGAGTCTGGTTCAGGTAAAAGCCTGATCGCTAAAGCTATCTGCGGTGTAACAAAAGATAATATCCGCGTTACTGCCGACCGGTTTCGTTTTCAAGATATTGACCTGTTAAAACTGAGCCCACGTAAACGCCGTAAGCTTATTGGTCATAATATTTCAATGATCTTTCAAGAACCTCAATCTTGTCTTGATCCTTCAGCTGCTATCGGCAAACAGTTGATTCAATCAATTCCAGGTTGGACATTCAAAGGTCGCTGGTGGCAACGTTTTAATTGGCGTAAACGTCGTGCTATCGAGCTGTTACACCGTGTTGGTATTAAAGATCACAAAGATATCATGCTCAGCTACCCCTATGAGCTTACCGATGGCGAATGTCAAAAGGTGATGATAGCAATTGCCATCGCCAACCAACCACGCTTATTGATTGCCGATGAACCCACCAATGCGATGGAATCAACCACTCAAGCCCAAATATTTCGCTTGTTAGATAAGTTGAATCAAAACAATAATATGAGTATCTTGCTGATCAGTCATGATATGGAAATGATGTCAAAATTAGTTGACCGTATTAACGTACTTTATTGTGGCCAAACGGTTGAAAGTGCGACACCTACAGATATATTACAGCGCCCTCGTCATCCGTATACCCAAGCGCTGATCCGCTCGATACCTGATTTCGAAAGCCCTATCCCACATAAAGGTAGACTCAATACGTTACCGGGCGCTATTCCATCCCTCGAACATCTGCCTATCGGGTGCCGCCTTGGTCCACGCTGCCCCTATGCCCAGCGTACTTGTATTGTTGCGCCGCAACTGCGCAATATTAAAAACCATCTGGTTGCTTGTCATTACCCACTTAATACAGAGGAGCAATCATAATGGAGGCCTTGCTTGAAGTGCGCAATCTGACAAAAACTTTCCGCTTTCGCGAAGGTTTATTCCATCGCCATGAACTGCAAGCAGTTAAACCGCTCAGTTTTAATTTACAAGCAGGTCAAACCCTGGCCATTATTGGTGCCAATGGTTCAGGTAAATCAACACTCGCCCGTATGTTATCAGGCGTTGTCGAACCGAGTGGAGGGGAAATTTTGATCCGTGGTCATCGCTTAAACTTTGGCGATTATGGCTATCGTAGCCAGCGCATTCGTATGATATTTCAAGATCCCAGTACATCCCTTAATCCTCGTCAACGTATTGGACAGACACTTGAATTACCCTTAAAACTCAATACCGATTTAACCGGAATCGAGCGGGAAAGACGTATTATACAGACCCTTCGTCAGGTCGGTTTACTGCCCGATCATGCTGAATATTACCCGCATATGCTTGCTTCAGGACAAAAACAGCGGGTTGCGCTTGCTCGAGCACTTATATTACAGCCTGAAATTATTGTTGCAGATGAAGCGCTTGCATCATTAGACATGTCAATGCGTTCACAAATCATTAATCTAATGTTGGATTTACAGGCTAAGCACGATATCGCATTCATCTATGTAACTCAGCACTTGGGCATGATGAAACACATCAGCGATAAAATGTTGGTGATGGAAAAAGGTGAAGTTGTCGAACGAGGAAATACCGCAGAGGTGCTCGCCGCACCTCTTCATGATGTGACTCGCAAATTAATTGAAAGTCACTTTGGCGAACCCCTCTCCATTGATGCTTGGCGACAAGATTTATAGGCGTGTTTGCTTGATATGAAATATCAGTACGTTGAATGAAAATTTATGGATTAAATAGGAGAAAGGAATGAGCATTCAAATCGATATGGTACGCATCAGTAACTTTCGCGGTATTGCAAATCTAGAACTCAGCTTACCACGAGTAACTGTACTTCTTGGTCAAAATAATGCAGGTAAAACATCAGTGATTAAAGCACTGCAACTTGCATTAGGCGACTATTCTCGCTATTTATCTGAAGAAGATTTTCATATTAATGCAGATCAACAAAAACAAGAAATCATCACCGTTGATGTCCGCATTATTTCTATCAAAGAGAGCACTCGAACACCTGAATTCTCTGGGGCTTGGCAAGAAACATTTGGCGATAAAATTCAAGCCGAAATCACCGGCAAACAATTTGTTGCATTGCGTACAACCGTAAAACCAAATACCATTAAAGGAGGCTATGATACTGTTCGCCACCATTTAAATGATTGGCCTGAGTTTTCTAACTGGCTTGAGGTCTCCCCTTCAGCTAAAAACCGACTGACGAAACGGTTGGATGCTATGCCATTTATTTCTGTTGAGGCACAACGTGATATTCATACAGAACTAAAAGAAAAATCCTCATATATCGGGCGAATACTATCTAATGTTAAATATAATGAAGGCGATATTGACGCCTTAGAAGACTTAGTCTCTGAAGTTAATGAACAAGCAATTTCCAGAAGCCCTCCGTTAAGCCAATTAAAAACTCACCTAGATAAATTAAATGATTCATTCAATAGTTCAGGAAAAACTGAATTAACGCCATTTCCTAAGAAGATTCGCGATTTATCTAAAGGTTTTAGTATTCATTTTGGAGAAAGCAGCAGTAACTCTTTCTCGATGGAATATCATGGAATGGGCACGCGTAGTTGGGCATCACTATTAACCGTCAAAGCGTTTACCGAATTATTAATACAAAGCCACGCAGCGGAAGAAGAAACATTCTTCCCTATCATTGCTGCGGAAGAGCCTGAAGCGCATTTACATCCTAATGCACAAAGAACACTGTACGAGCAACTTAAAGAAATACCAGGTCAAGTCATTATTAGTACTCATTCACCTTATATTGCAGGTTTAGCGGAAATACATGAAATACGAGCAATAAAAAATATTAATAACGATGTTAAGGTATTTCAATTACGTGATTCTTTAGATCCTGAAGAAATCAGAAAAATAAAACGGGAAGTCATTCATTCTCGAGGTGAACTTTTATTCTCAAAAGCAATTGTTTTGTCCGAAGGCGAAACAGAAGAACAAGTTTTACCCGAATTATTTACCTCTTTTGAAGGAAAGCAACCATTCTCATTAGGAATCAATTTTGTTGCTGTCCACGGCTCAGGGGCAAAATATTTACCTTTTTTATACCTAGCCCATGATTTAAATATTCCAGTATTTATTTTTAGTGATGGTGAGCCAAACATTATTAAACAATTAAAGAAAAGTTACGAAATGGTTTATGGCAGCACGGATATAAATATCGCAAATAATATTACCCTCCTCGACAACACTGATTTTGAAGGTTACTTACTTAATGATGGCTTTCAACCTTTGATTGAACAAGCTATTATCAATGTAAATGATGGTAATTCTGAATATTTAAATAAATGGATACAAAAAAAACATGATACTCAAGGAAAAAGCATCAAAACAAATCAACCACCCTGTATTACATGCAAACAAGATATATTTGAGAATCCACTACGAAATTATGATGGTGTTGAAGGTAAGAAAAGAGCAATCCTTGAAATCTTAGATTCTGCTAAACCTAAATATGCAAAAGCGATAGCGGCTAATTTCATTGAAATAAATAAAGAGAATTACCCATCTAAAATAACAGATTTATTCGCTCAAATTAGGAGTTTAATGTGAACCTTTCTGAAGTCCAACAACAGATCGTTAATGCTCCACTAGACTCTGCAATTCAAGTTCTCGCTGCCGCTGGCTCTGGTAAAACTCGCGTTCTAACTGAACGCATACGCTATATTGTTGAGCAAACTAAAAAAGATCAGATTATTGCCTTAACTTTTACCAATAAAGCCGCTGAAGAAATGCAGGCCCGATTATCTGACGATGAACAAATTGAAAACCGCGTTTGGATTGCTACTATACATTCCGTTGCTCAGCGTATTTTAGAAAGTTATGGACATACCATAGGACTACCAGAAGAACTTCATATTTATGAGCGAGACCAAGATAGAATGGAGGTTTTTTTACAGTCATTACGTGACCGAAATTTCAATGTTGATAAATACCTTGATATCGAAGATCGAGCTGAGAAAAAAAACCGCACGCAAAAAATTTCTGAAGTAATGAACTCCTTTTCAAAAATTAAACGCCAATTATTAACAGAAATGGATGTAGTTCAACAAAATCCAAATAGCAAAATTTGGCATTTATATGAAGATTATCAGCTATCATTAATCAATAGTGGTGGCATCGATTATGATGATATTCTTGTTTATGCACACAAAATCTTACTGACTCATGAATGGATTGCGAATATTTACCGTACACGTTATAAACATATTTGTGTCGACGAAGCTCAAGACCTTAATAAAGCACAGTACGAGTTTATTAAAGCCTTTTGTGGTGAATCAATAAAAAGTGTGCTCATGGTAGGCGATCCAAACCAAATGATTTATGGTTTTAATGGTTCATCCACAGATTATTTTTGCAAATCCTTCATCAATGACTTTGAACCAAAAAAATTCATCTTAAATGAAAATTACCGTAGTTCAAAAGCAGTTATTGATTTTGCAAATAAACTACGTCCAAACACACAACAAGCTAACCAATACGCATTACAAGGTATAGCTGAAATACACGGATTCGAAAATGAGCAGGATGAAGCCCTAGCAGTTGTTAATAGAATACAAAAAATCTGTCAAACGCCACATCATAATGATATTGAAGGTGAAATAACCCTAAATAAAATAGTCATTATCGCTCGTAACCGTTTTATTTTTAGTCAATTAGAAGAAAAATTGATTGAACATAACATTCCATTTTCCTTCAGAAAAAATGAACGACAAGTCGAACCTATTACCCTATTTGCTAAAGTACTAGACTATGCTATTCGTCTTAAAATAAATCCGAAAGACTGGGTAAATGGTAAAAAACTTTGCCAGCTATTAGAGGTACCTATTCCACAATCATGGGATGCTAACGTTCTAATAACATTAGCTAATGAAATAGAAAATTATGGTGATAGTAATCGGATCTTAATCGCTAACTTATTAGCGTCTATAAATAAGCTAAACATTGAAAAACCCAATATTCGTAAGTTTGTTTCTGAATTTGAACAAATGCTTTCTGATCTCCCGTCTCAAAATACCTCCTTCACAGATGAACAACTCGAAGATGTCAATTTAAGTCTTGAAGAGCTAAAGGAATTTGGTACATATTGGACATTATTTAGCCGTAAAAATTTAGGTGAATCATTATCTGCATTTCGCAATGCTTTAACCCTAGGGCAATTGTGTACTATCAATGATGACAACGGATTAACACTCAGCACTGTTCATACAATGAAAGGATTAGAAAAAGATATTGTGTTTTTGATAGGTATGTGTGAAGGCGTTTTTCCTGATTATCGAGCTAAAACTAATCCTGCACTTGAGGAGGAGCGAAATAATGCTTTCGTTGCAATCACAAGGGCAAAACGATGGCTATTTATAAGCTACCCTAAACAACGAAAAATGCCTTGGGGTGATAATAAGCATCAACAAAAATCTCGATTTATCACCGAGATTGAATCATGATGTAACTATATCATTCATTGCTTAGCGTCATTCACTCTACTAAGCAATCAAATTTCAAATATTTCCATCAGAACTAACGTGCAATCGTCACATTGGCTTTAATATGCTTTAAATGCACAACAATAGTAAATGTGACGATAACCAATAGCGACCATGCTCCCCATTTTCCAGCATGTACCATTGACCATGCACCAATTTGGTTTGGGTACTGCCAAACACCAAAAAACGTACCGAAATTTTCAGCTAGCCAAATAAAGAAGCCGATCAGCATAAATGCAAATAACAATGGCATCTTCCGCTCTTTATCTAATGGTGTATAAAACACCATACTGCGAGCATAAAGGCCAAAAATAAATACCGTTAAATACCATCGGTAATCATCTAAATAATGGTGACTAAAGAAATTAATATAAATCGCTAATGCCACCAGCGTCGCCATCCAATAGGGAGGATAATGCTCAATACGTACCTTAAAGAAACGCCATGATTGAATAATATAACTACCAACCGCCGCATACATAAAGCCAGTAAACAGTGGCACCCCCCATAACTTAGTGTATGCCTCATCAGGATATTGCCATGAACCTATCGAAGCTGATGTTTTAAACAACTCCATCATAAAACCAACTAAATGAAATACGCAAATCGCTTTTAGCTCATCCCATGTTTCTAGTTTTGACCAGACCAATAATGCTTGAAATGCCACAGCAAAAATCAACAGGATATCGTAACGCGGTATATTGAATATGCCTTTAGCAGGCACTAAGAATAAAGCGAGAAAAAAGAACCCGGCAAACAAGCAAGAGCGCGCATTAATCAGTCCGAAAAACCAAAATTCTAAAATAAAGCGCTTGAATCCCTGACTATCATTAGGCTTATGCGCCATTAATATCTGGTCTAATTTGCCAATAAAATTTAGCTTTTGACACAAATTCGCCATTCTATTAACTCACCTTTATATTGATTATTGCCATAACAGGCAGGAACTGTAATTAATGCAGATTTAGGAAACGAATTTTAGCAGAGAGTATATGACATTGAATAATGGTAACTATCTTAAAATAATAAGTTTTTTACTTAACACTTTGAATTTAACTTAAAGACATCTTGCATAGATTTACCCCGCATCCTATGGCAATCTGTTAATCTTAAGTAGTGATATACTGTATAGAGTACTCGTTTATTCAATCCATGATCCCCATTAAATAACTTAGGAGTTTTATGATGAAATTGTATTACGCTCCCGGTGCTTGCTCTCTTTCTCCCCATATTATTTTGCGCGAAACTGGACTAGATTTCAGTATTGAGCGAGTTAATCTCAAAGAAAAGAAAACAGAGAAAGGTGATGACTTTTTGGCAATAAACCCGAAAGGCCAAGTTCCTACTCTAGTACTTGATAATGGCGATCAATTAACCGAAGGTGCAGTAATTGTTCAATATATTGCTGACCAAAAACCGGATAGAAATCTAATCGCCTTACCGGGTTCTATGAAGCGTTATCACCAGTTAGAAGCATTAAATTTTATTTCAACTGAGCTACATAAGAATTTCGGCCCACTATTTACCCCCGGTACACCCGACGAGTATAAAGAAACCGTTAGAGCCACACTGCTAAAAAAATTCAGCTATGTGAATGATATTCTTTCAAAACAAGCGTTTTTTGCAGGTGATAGCTTTAGTGTTGCAGATGCGTATCTATTTACCGTGACTAATTGGGCTAAGCTGGTGGGTGTAGACTTAAGCAAACTCACACATCTTCTCGATTACAGTGCGAAGATAGCAAAACGACCTAAAGTACACGAAGCGCTAGAAGCGGAAGGTTTGATCTAAATTTTAAAATGGCGCTCTTATCTTGAGCGCCATCTTTTTTAAGCGTTAAATTTATGCGTATATTTATGATTGTTAATCTAATTGGGTCGCACAAAATTTGTGATCGGGGCTCACCATTTTATCTTGTGCTGCAACAAGTTGTAGCTCGTACTCACCCATTTCTTTCGTTTTAATCATCACTTCATACACCGCTGCAGCAACGTGTTCTAATGCTTTATCTAATGGTTCGTCTTTTAACAAGTTCACTAACATTAAACCGCTGGTTAGATCGCCAACACCAACAGGCTGCTTTTCGCCAAAATCAACAAGTGGGCGACTTACATGCCAGCTGTGCTCAGCGGTTACCAAAATCATTTCAAAACGATCTGCTCGATAGCCAGCTCTGCTCAAATGTTTAACTAAAACTGTTTTTGGGCCTTTTTGACACAATCCACGTGCGGCATCTACGGCTTGCTCAACCGTTTTAATCGTTTCACCTGATAATGTTTCTAATTCTAATAAATTAGGTGCAATGACATCACTTACTGCTAGAGCTTGATTACAAAAAAATTCAGCAACACCCGGTGCGACGATGCACCCTTTCTCAGGATGACCCATTACTGGATCGCAAAAATAAATCGCTTGAGGATTAGCCTCTTTAACTTGTTGTACAATCGCCAAGATATCTTTACCCTGCTCGGCAGAACCGATGTAACCGCTTAATACAGCATCACAAGTCGCTAATTTATGGATCTGAGCTAAGCCACTGACAATATCAGTCAGATGTTGTGCAGGAAATACAGTACCTGTCCACTGAGGATATTGTGTGTGATTTGAAAATTGAACGGTATTGAGTGGCCACACATCTACACCCATACGGCACATAGGAAATGCGGCAGCACTGTTTCCTGCATGACCGAAAACAACGTGGGATTGAATTGATAGTACGCTTTTCATTGGGAACCCAGAGAATTGTATGTCGAATGAAGAGAAATCAGTGATTAGCCATTGCTAATATTAATAGCCCGGAAAATTCCGGGCTGATATTACAAAGGTTAGTCAGAGCTATTTCCAATTGATTAAGCAGTCGTTTTTCTTACCACGACGAACTAATGTATAGCGACCAAATAAACGGTCTGCATCGGTAAAAACATACATTGGTTCGGTTTGCTTCTGCCCGTTAACAGCAACTGCATTTGAACTAATTGCTGTTCTCGCTTGGCCACGAGATGGTGCAAGCTCTGAATCAACGAGTGCTTGTTGTAGATCAGCACCTGCTTCTAATGTAATTGAAGGCATGCCATCTTGAGCGAGTTGCTCAACGTCGGCCTCAGTTAAATCTGACACCGCACCTGAGAACAGGCTATCTGTAATACGTCTTGCCGCTGCCAAACCTTCTTCACCATGCACTAGCTTCGTGACAAGCTCGGCAAGAATATACTGAGCTCGTGGTGCTTTACCACTGTTTTTATCTTCTTCTTCAAGGGCATCAATTTCGCTCAATTCCATAAAGGTAAAGAATTTCAAGAAACGATAGACATCCGCATCGGCCGTATTAATCCAGAATTGATAGAATTTGTATGGGCTCGTTTTCTTAGGATCTAACCATACTGCACCACCTTCGGTTTTCCCGAATTTAGTACCATCGGCTTTTGTGATCAAAGGAACGGTCATACCAAAGACTTGGTTTTGATTTAAACGACGCGTTAAGTCAATACCTGAAGTGATATTTCCCCATTGGTCTGAACCCCCAATTTGGAGTTCAACACCATGTTCTTTATTGAGATTTGCAAAGTCATAACCCTGAAGTAGGTTATAAGCAAACTCAGTAAAGGAAATTCCCACATCATCACGATTTAAACGTTGCTTAACAGATTCTCTATTAATCATTTGGTTAACAGAGAAATGTTTACCAATATCACGTAAAAAAGTTAGCACGTCCATCTTGCCAAACCAATCGTAGTTATTCGCTAACTTCGCGCTATTATCACCACAATCAAAGCTTAGGAAAGGTGAAACTTGGTTACGGATTTTATCTACCCACTCTTGAACGGTTTCCTCAGTATTTAATTTACGCTCAGTAGCTTTGAAGCTCGGATCACCAATTAGCCCCGTTGCGCCACCGACCAACGCCACAGGCTTGTGCCCGGCTAGTTGGAATCGTTTTAAACACAGCAAAGGAACCAGATGTCCCAAGTGCAAGCTATCAGCGGTAGGATCAAAGCCACAATAGAGAGAGACAGGGCTCTGCGCCAGTCTTTCTGCTAACGCATCCTCGTCCGTTACCTGGGCAACGAGGCCCCGCTCTTGCAATTGTTTAATCAGGTTATTGCTAGACATCAATGACTCCATCGGTTGAATTTGTCTATCTGTTTTAATTTCAATTACCTATAAATTTTTGGCTTATGCCTGTAACTTATAAGCAAATTCTTTAGTTTTTTATACAACACCATGCCCGAAATAATTCAAGACGCTGCCCCTATCCTTACAACAAGGGCCATGTAACTCGAAATATGGCAGCTATATAGCATAAAGCCCATATCAATTAAGTACCAGCTAAAAAACCATTTATTACGGTGCTAATCTATCAATTTTCCAGCTATCACCTTCACGTTGGTATAGAAAGCGATCATGTAGGCGATGAGCGCCGCCCTGCCAAAATTCAACACTGTTGAACACCACGCGAAATCCCCCCCAAAAACTGGGTAATGGCACTTCACCATTTTTGAATTTTTGTTTCAATTCTAAAAATTTACCTTCCAAAATTCCTCTTGCAGAAATTTTAGACGATTGCTGTGAAGCCCATGCCGCAATTTGGCTATCTTTAGGACGGCTATGAAAATATTTAACAACCTCGATTGGGCTTAAACGTTCAGCAACACCCGTAAAATTGACTTGTCGTTCCAAGGGATACCATGGGAAATGCAAACTGATCTTATTATTTTTTTCTAAATGCTGCGCTTTACGACTTCCCATATTAGTATAAAAAACAAGCCCCTCATCATCAAAATGCTTCAATAACACTATACGCTGATAAGGTTGTCCGGTTTCATCAACGGTTGCAACACTCATTGCTGTCGGGTCACTAAGGCGCGCTTCGCAAGCTTGTTTTAGCCATAATTCAAACAATGTAAGTGGGTTTGGCGTTAAATCATTACGTCTTAAACCACCTTTCGTGTATTCACGACGCACGGATGCGAGATCTATTTCATCTATCTCATTCATTTTAAAATCCTTTAAGGCTATTATTTTTGTCAATATTAATAGGATAAATAGCACCTAATACCGTTTCACGACTTGCACCTGTAACTGATGCTAAGTTACCCGATAAACCCGCCACCGTACGTGCGGCAAGCCATGCAAATGCCAATGCTTCCATATCATCGCCACTCAGACCAAATTTATCACTCGGGGCAACTTCTATTCCGGGCAATAAAGCCGCGAGTCTTTGCATCAAGAAATCATTTTTAGCCCCGCCGCCACAAACGATTAAGCGTTCACATCCTCCGCAAAGCAATACTTGTTCTGCGATTGATGCTGCCGTTAATTCACACAGTGTTGCTTGAATATCTTGCGCAGACACATTAGGAAAGCGTAATAAATGTTGATCTAGCCATTGCATATTAAAATATTCACGGCCGGTACTTTTTGGTGCTGAACGCCTGAAATAGGAGTCACTGAGCATTGCTTTTAATAAAGCGGTATTGACTTGGCCCTCGCTCGCCCATAAACCCCTTTCATCATAAGATTTTTGTTTGTTCCGCCATACCCATGTATCCATGAGCATATTGCCAGGGCCGGTGTCATAACCTTTTACGTAAGCCCCTGGCAGTAATGCTGTGATATTGGCGATCCCACCAATATTTAATACAATGCGTTTTTCTGTAGGATGGCCAAGCACAGCAAGATGAAATGCAGGAACTAAAGGAGCACCCTGCCCACCATAAGCCATATCTCTGCGTCGAAAATCACCCACTGTTGTTATCCCCGTTAGCGCGGCAATCCGATTATTATCACCGATTTGCAGGGTAAAAGGTTGTTCCCCATCTGGCTCATGCCAAACTGTCTGTCCATGGCAACCAACGGCAATAATAGCTTCGGCAGATAACCCTGTTTCATTCAATAATTGATTAATCGCTTCGGCATAAAGTGTGCCAAGCTCCCGATCAATCCTCCCCAATTCGGACAAGGTTGTTTCCTGACCTTGACAGATATTTAAGATCCTTTTTTTTAATTCAATAGGAAAAGCGACACTCACGCTGGATTGCTCCGCAACAAACTTATCGCTGATCGCTGCAAGAACAACATCGACACCGTCTAAACTGGTTCCAGACATAACCCCTATGTAACGACCCGACTTAATCATTATTCTTGTTCCCTTAGAGTGTCCATACACGTTGTGAATTTAAATGATAAAAAGATTGTGCTGTGATAGCCTGTTTTGTCAACTAATCTATTCAATTTCACGGCCTGAATCGCAGGTTCAATAAATAAAGAATAAAAACACTAAAATAATTAGATAATATAAAAACAAAGTGTCGTTTTTTTATACATTATTTTATTGTTTTATTTAAAATGGATTACATCCTAATTATCTGCTAAATATTAATATAGATGATTGAGAGATAAGTGTGATTACGCAGTCAAATTTGACCATTGATGCGATTTGATTATCTTATAATGACGTTATTGCGCCAATTTTTAACAAAGCGTGCCTTTGACTATGAAATAGTCCTAATTTTGAGATATTTTACCTAGTGTTTACGCTTCATTTAAATCAAAATATGTAGTCTAAACATCGCTTTTCAAAACAATTTTTTGATATATTTTGTGTTTATGGTGAAAACAAATATACGATGCTATGTTAGTGCCACAGACAGCAAATCTCATAGGAGTTATTATGCTTAAGAAAGTTTTTGTAGGTGTTGTTGCAGTTGCCGCTCTATCAGGCTGTGTCAATACTAGTACACTTTCTGGTGATACTATTTCAGCTAAGGATGCGAAACAAGTACAGACCGTTACCTATGGTACGATCCTAAATGCTCGCCCTGTCACTATTCAAGCTGGCGAAGATGGTAATGTAATCGGTGCTATTGGTGGTGCTGTCCTTGGTGGTTTATTAGGAAACACCGTTGGTGGTGGTACTGGTAATACTCTTGCAACTGCAGCAGGTGCAATTGCGGGTGGTCTAGCGGGCCAACAAGCACAAGGTGCTCTAAATAAAAGCCAAGGTGTTCAGCTAGAAATCCGCTTAGATAGCGGTAAAAATATTGTTGTTGTACAAAAACAAGATCCAAGTGCTTTCCGTAATGGTCAACGTGTCATGATTGCTAATAGCGGTAATACCGTCACTGTATCGCCACGTTAATCCTCTAAAGCTAGCTTGACCTTGTGAAGCTTATATAAATATTGTTAAGTATGTTCACCGACAACCTTGTCGGTGAACATGGCTTATTGTTAAATTTACTAACTATTATTAATTAACGGTATTATTAACCGCATAATATTTTTCCTCGCAATAAAAATAAAATTATCTGCGTCACAATGTACACAAACGAGAAAATATTCAGCATCCTAAAAATTTCAGCTTAAAGTTACTCCTTGAGATATCTCCCTCTATCAAGATATGATTCTCTTTATCACTGTGCTGTAAATTAGTATTTTATTTCCAACTTTGCCATTTAATATTGTATCAATCAGATATGACGACTTGATTACAAGCTTTAAACACCATGCACCATAAAAGACTCAATAATAACTTAATGTAAAAATATAAATCATGGTAATAATTATAATTTCATGAAACACATATAATAATTGAAATAGTTGTATTGATTCACAATAAACACATCATTTATTCACAAGTGAAATTATTACAATTTCAAGAATCCTTTTGTAAACGTGTAATGTTTTTTTCTAATTTTAAAAGCAATAATGATAATTGATTTAATTCATCTTGATTGATATTACTCAGAATTTCAATCCGTGTATTATTAATCACTTGATCAACTGTTTTAATAAATGGCTCTGATTCATCTGTTAATTTAATCCTTTTTGCGCGTCTGTCATTTGCACAAGTATGACGAGATATAAGCCTTTTCTCTTCTAACTGATCGAGTGTTCTTACTAATGATGGTTGCTCGATACCAATCGCTTTAGCTAGCTGTATTTGCGACTGCTCCGGTGGTAGTTGACTGATATTATGCAGTGTTACCCAATGCGTTTGTGTTAGCTTTAAAGGCTTTAATCGATGATCTATTAAAGCTCTCCACATACGAACCACTCGTGATAGTTCAGTTCCAATTTGTGATTCCAATTTACCCTCCTTTATATAATTATATTGTCTAAAAAACATACTTCACTCATATTATTTTTTAAATTATATATTAATTTCCTTTTATATTTACAGTGTTTTATTGATGCTACACCTAGTAAATACCTATATATAGTTACTATCGATTATCTAGAACTTGATTTACATCTAATTACGACTTATCCATTTTTATATGAAAACCTCAACTCCACTTAATAAGATAATCTATCAATTATCTTATTAATAAGAATAGCCTCACTCTTCTTTCGAATCTATCTATTTTAACCCTTATAGTAATTACTTCTAACAATAAAAAAAACAACACCTAATTATTCCTTTAAAAACAAAAGAATATAGTTATTCTTAAAATTATGTTCTTTATAGTCGTTTTAATT
>NZ_LXEW01000011.1 GCF_001655055.1 Providencia heimbachae ATCC 35613
CGGTTAATTTACTCTCATAACTATTTTGAATAAATAAAATTTTATTGAAATGTAACATTAGGCATTAGTTAACATGATATAATTGAATATAACATTAATTGCAGATATTAATTATTATTAAGAACTTAAGCGAATAAATAATTACTTAATAGTATATATTAAAAAAGTTGTTGCTGCGTTGTCACTTCCTCTTCTTGAGGTTGCTTTTTGCTTATCGCTCTTAAGTAACGTTGGTGACATAGGCGTATAATATTACGTTTTTCTGCATCTGAAAATTTCAACCAACTAAAACGTTCATCACGAGTCCGGTAGCAACCTCGACAGTATCCCTGATCATTTGTTTGACAAATGCCACGGCAAGGACTTGGAATTTCAAAAAACTCAAGCTGTTCCGCCATTCGAATCCCCTCAATTTGAATCTTAATTCTATGATATACTCTATAAAAATGAATATATACATCGTTTGATTAAAAAGTAAACTGCTATCATTGTGTTTAAGGCGATAGCCGCGTTATATTAATAGATAAATCGATTCAGGCTTACCAAGTAAATTTAAGGGGTTTTTTATGCGTTTACTTCATACCATGCTACGTGTAACGGATATGCAACGCTCAATTGATTTTTATACTAAAGTTTTAGGTATGCGTCTTTTGAGAACAAGCGAAAACACAGAATATAAATATTCTTTAGCTTTTGTTGGCTATAGTGATGAAAGTGAAGGCGCTGTTATCGAACTCACTTATAATTGGGGTGTTGACAGCTATGATATGGGTAATGCCTATGGTCACATCGCTTTAGGTGTTGATGATGTCGCTAAAACATGTGATGCCATTCGCCAAGCAGGGGGAAATGTCACCCGTGAAGCTGGCCCTGTAAAAGGTGGCACTACCGTGATTGCATTTGTTGAAGATCCCGATGGCTATAAAATTGAGCTCATCGAAAACAAAAGTGCAAGTAAAGGGTTAGGTGATTAATCGACCTTCTATTTTTAAATTTAGGTGGCTTACTTGGTCACCTAAATTTTATTCTGAGTTTACCTACAAAATTTTACTGGCTTTGGCATAATAATGCCCAACCAGAAACCCTAAAATGAAAAAATAATGTCTGAAAAAAATAATATTAATGCCCTAGTTAACCGTTTCAGGGGGTATTACCCTGTTGTTATTGATGTAGAAACAGGGGGTTTTAACGCAAAAACTGATGGGTTGTTAGAAATAGCAGCAATTACATTGAAGATGGATAAAGACGGCTGGCTGTCTATTGATGAAACTCTGCACTTCCATGTTGAGCCGTTTGAAGGCGCTAATCTAGAGCCTTCTGCTCTTGCATTTACGGGAATTGACCCAAAAAATCCACTGCGTGGTGCAGTCAGCGAATATGACGCTCTTCATGCTATTTTTAAAGTGGTTCGTAAAGGTATGAAGAATACCGATTGTAACCGTGCAATTATCGTGGCACACAATGCTAATTTCGACCACAATTTTGTGATGAATGCTGCGGAACGAGCAGGTTTAAAACGTAATCCTTTTCATCCTTTTGCGACTTTTGATACCGCTGCGCTGAGTGGCTTAGTATTTGGTCAGACCATCCTGGCAAAAGCATGTGTGACCGCAGGTATTCCCTTCGATGGTAAGCAAGCTCATGGCGCATTATATGATACGAATCGCACTGCATTATTATTTTGTGAAATAGTCAATAAATGGAAAAAGCTAGGTGGCTGGCCACTCGCTGAAGGTGCTGAATAATTACGTAAAAACCGTATTAGCCTTTTATGACTGATACGGTTTCAACGAGTGTGATTTGTCGAAATAAATTACTTCAACTAAAGTTTAATTATTCGGCAGCGACATCATCTTCAGAACGATATTTATCCGCTGTTTCTTTAATTAAGGTTTGTAGCTCACCGCGTTGAGCCATTTCCATAATGATATCGCAGCCACCGACCAATTCGCCATCAACCCATAACTGAGGAAAAGTTGGCCAATTTGCATATTTTGGCAATTCTGCACGGATATCCGGATTTTGCAGAATATCAACGTAAGCAAAGCGCTCACCACAAGACGATAATGCTTGTACCGCTTGAGCAGAAAAACCACAGCTCGGAAGTTTAGGAGAGCCTTTCATATATAATAGGATTGGATTTTCTTTAACTTGGCGCTCAATTCTTTCAATAGTTGTCATTTTTACTTCCTTAACATTAACATGATTAGCATATTTCTTATATATCAATAAGATTGATATAGTTTAGCCCAAAAATACACTACGCAATACACCATTTCACTCTAAATACATCAACAAGTTAGACCATACTCTCGAATGAAAAAAGAGGGGATAAACCCCTCCTCTGATTTGCTACTATTGTGACTAATTTATGATTCAAGTCAAATAAATCTGTGCCTTTTCCCTTAGCCCAAATTCAATGCAGTTTTATCACAACAATTAAGTCGTATAATTAAATTAGTACAAATATGCGTTAAACTTTGGCCTACATTTTTATGTTGCGCGATACAGTGATGCTATCACTCGTTTTCGTTGTTAAAAATATCCTCAACTAAATTTTTAATCGTCTAAAATAAATTGGCTTGATTTGATATATGACGATGGTTAAAAAACTTGTGACAGGGCAATATCCATTTATGACGATATTTTTCGGCTTTGGGTTATTGGTAATATAGCCGAGTCGATAAAATCAACTCTTTCATTCAAGCTGCGTGTTATAAGAATTTTTTCAATGAAAGGTAATATTTATCTGATACTTTGACGAGTTTACTGCCGGGTTTCACTTCAGAATCCACGACTTTAAGTATCCCCCTATCGATCAATCTTTTAGATGCGCGCTTATAAATTCTTATTTTTCTTTTTTTATATTTTGTATGAAGAAAATAAATTAATAATGCTCTCTCTTGTGTGTCTAAATCGTTTATCTCCCGCTTTACTGTTAAATGTTTAAATATCAAATTTCTAAAGAATGAATTCATCACTTCTCCTTCTGTATATCCATTAATCCTTTACTAATTTAACATAAAATGGCTGTCTCATGTTGTTGAATATCAATTTGATTTATAAGTTGCCCATTAGCAAAACATTAACACTTACCTTTTATAAGGTTTATCATGCTATCATTAACATATTAAATATCTGAGGGTTCAATGTAATAGAGATATTGATAACCATCAGAAAATTAGCTCTATTTTTCGCTCATTTACGAGCAAACACCCAAGTATGTTGATACAAAGCAACCAAGGAGTAAGCAATGTCATTCGAACTACCCGCTCTACCGTATGCTAAAGATGCTTTAGAACCTTATATTTCCGCTGAAACCCTGGAATACCACTACGGTAAACACCACAATACTTATGTTGTTAACCTTAATAATCTCGTCAAGGGAACTCACTTCGAAGGTAAGTCCTTAGAAGAAATTATTAAGACCTCTGATGCAGGTGTATTCAATAACGCCGCGCAAGTATGGAACCACACATTCTATTGGAATTGTCTCGCACCAAATGCAGGCGGTGAACCAACAGGTAAAATTGCTGATGCCATTAACAAAGCCTTTGGGTCGTTTGCACAATTCAAAGAGCAATTTACCGATGCAGCAATCAAAAATTTTGGTGCTGGCTGGACTTGGCTGGTTAAAAAAGCAGATGGTAGCCTAGCTATCGTGAATACTTCAAATGCAGCAACACCGATTTCTGGTGATGACAAGCCGGTGTTGACCGTTGATATTTGGGAACACGCTTATTACATTGACTACCGTAATGCGCGTCCTAAATATTTAGAAAACTTCTGGGCATTAGTTAACTGGAAGTTTGTTGAAGAAAATCTAGCCTAAATTAGGCAAGAACGCATAGCGTTCTATACAATTAAGGGCGAGTTAATAACTCGCCCTTAATATTTTCACCCAAAAGTGGATGAGAATAAAATTAGAAAATATGTACTACAAAAACAATAATTACCGCTAATGAACCGAATGCCGCTAATAATCCAAATTTAAGATCTGTATCCATGTATCCCTCTCATTTAAAGCATTTAAGTACGCAAGTAACCATAAAAACCACAAGGTTAATTCAGTATACACGTCAAAAATTGTAAAACCAGTCTCTATATCACATGTTATAACACCAATTATTTCTTTCGTTTTTGCGCTAGATCAGACAAAATCGATAACAAATCGCTAAATTATTGCCAGCAAAGGATCTATGCATCAATATGCAGGTAATTTTTTAACAAGAATTCTTAACGAGACCTAATATTTGGTCAGGAGTTTTTTTCCCCCATGGCAACGATTAAAGATGTGGCTAAGCGCGCTGGCGTCTCCACCACAACCGTATCCCATGTTATTAATAAAACACGCTTTGTAGCTGATGATACAAAAGCGGCCGTTTGGGCTGCCATAAAAGAGCTCAATTATTCACCAAGCGCAGTTGCCCGTAGCTTAAAAGTTAATCACACGAAATCTATCGGTTTATTGGCAACGTCTAGTGAAGCGCCCTATTTTGCTGAAGTTATCGAATCGGTTGAGAATAGCTGTTATGAAAAAGGTTATACCTTAATCCTATGTAACTCTCATAATAATTTAGGCAAACAAAAAGCCTATTTACAGATGCTTGCTCAAAAACGTGTTGATGGGCTATTAGTCATGTGTTCGGAATATCCAGATACACTCATCAGTATGCTGGAGGATTATCGCAATATCCCAATGATGGTGATGGACTGGGGAACTTCTCGAGGCGATTTTACTGATAGTATTATCGATAACTCTTTCCATGGCGGCTATCTTGCCGGTCGTTATTTAATCGACAGAGGTCATCGTGATATTGGCGTGATCCCCGGTTCACTCGAAAGAAATACGGGTATAGGACGCTTAACGGGCTTCCAAAAAGCGATGGAAGAAGCCAAAATTACCCTTAAAGATGAATGGATTGTTCAGGGGGATTTTGAACCAGAATCTGGTTATAAGGCAATGATGCAAATTCTTAGCCACAAACAGCGCCCAACCGCCGTTTTTTGCGGTGGTGATATTATGGCAATGGGCGCAATTTGTGCTGCGGATGAGATGGGTTTACGCGTTCCACAAGATATTTCAATTATTGGTTACGACAATGTTCGCAATGCACGCTATTTTACGCCAGCATTGACCACCATTCACCAACCGAAAGAGCGTTTAGGGCAAATGGCCTTCACCATGCTGCTCGATCGTATTGTCAACAAGCGCGAAGATGCTCAAACAATTGAAGTTCACCCTCGCTTAGTTGAGCGACGTTCCGTAGCAGATGGCCCCTATATCGACTATCGCCGTTAAATTAAGGGGCTAACCACTCTGCGTTGAGCGTTTCACTATCACCTAAATAGTCGAGCAACCAACTCAACGCTGGAGAGGTGTTTTTTTCTACCCATGTTAAGCAGCATGGGCTCGGTGGAAACGGTTGTGCCAAAGCTAACTCGACTAATTTGTTCTCTGCACACAAGGGAGCGGCCCGATGTTCAGGAACCATCCCCACACATAGCCCGTTCACCAGACAGGCCACACCGTTTTCCCAATAGGGCACAACTAAACGCCGCTGGTTATCCAATGCCCATGTATCACGTTTTGGTAAATTTCGTGAAGTATCCTCAAGGCACAAGCTTGGATATTGCCGCATTTCATCATCAGTGAGATAATTTTTAATTTGCGCTAGCGGATGCTCAGGATCCGCCACACACATCCAAGACATAAATCCCATATCCCGAAAGCTATAACGCTCACCAATAGGTGACGCACGAGTCGCCCCAATAGCGACATCGACTCGACCATCGGCCAATGCATCCCAAACACCATTAAATACTTCAGGATGAATATAAAGCTCAATGTCAGGAAAGTGGCGATAAAAATCAAGAATAAGCTGTTCTGTTCGCTGAGGTTTGACAATACAATCCACCGCAATACTAAACTGGCCACGCCAGCCATTCGCCACTTGCTGACACTGATGGCGTGTATCTGTCATTTTTTTGATGACCGAACGACTTTGCTTGATGAAAATGACACCCGCCTCCGTCAAAACCACATCGCGATGACGCCTTTCGAATAACGGTACAGCAAGCCATTCTTCAACTTGTTTAACGGTATAGCTAATGGCTGATGGTACGCGGTGCAGCTCTTCTGCCGCACCGCTAAAGCTTCCTGTTCGTGCGACGGCATCGATAACTTCAAGTGCATGGGCTGACCACATAATTTCTCCTTTCAAATATTTTGATAGCACGATCCAAATATTACCGTTTCACAATGTAAAAAAATAGCCTATACAATAAGGGAACTGTTAACATTTTTTTAAATTTAGAATAAGTAAATAATTATGACGAATACTGCAACAAAAAACTCCCCGGGGTTTATGATTTACCTTGCTGGACTCAGCATGCTGGGGTTTTTGGCTATTGATATGTACTTACCTGCATTTGGTGCAATGCAAACTTCACTAAATACATCTGAGGGTGCGATCAGCGCCTCATTGAGTATATTCTTAGCCGGTTTCGCTTTCGCTCAGCTTTTATGGGGTCCTCTCTCTGACAAACTTGGGCGTAAACCAATACTGATTGTCGGCCTATCCCTTTTCATCGTCAGCTGTTTAGGCATGCTTTGGGTTACCGATGCAACTCAATTATTAATCTTACGTTTCTTGCAAGCTGTTGGTGTCTGCTCTGCTGCAGTACTTTGGCAAGCGTTAGTTATTGACCGCTATGATGCTGCCAGCACACAAAAAGTTTTTGCTTCTATTATGCCCCTTGTCGCGTTATCTCCTGCACTCGCCCCTTTACTTGGCGCATGGGTACTTGAACATCAAACATGGGAATTTATTTTTGTTGTCCTAATGATTGTCGGGGTCCTATTATTAATGCCGACATTGCTCCTTAAAAAAATCACGCCTAAAGTAATAACCAATGAAACTCAACCTCAAGCTAAGGTTTCATTTCTGAATCTACTAAGCTCGCGAGTTTTTAGTGGTAACGTGTTGATTTATGCATCCTGTAGCGCCGGTTTTTTTGCATGGCTGACAGGTTCACCCTTTATCCTTCGCAACATGGGCTTTAACCCTGCAGATATTGGTTTAAGCTACATACCTCAAACACTTGCATTTATCATTGGTGGCTATGGATGTCGCTTTATCTTAGCAAAAGTGCGCGCGGAAACACTATTCCCACTATTACTTGTTGGCTATGCCGTTAGTATGTCTATCTTATTTATCATGGCAATTTATACCACACCAACTTTAACGATGATCCTGATCCCATTCTGCTTTATGGCAGCCATGAATGGGGCTTCATACCCAATTGCCGTTTCCAAAGCACTCAATACATTCCCAAGTGCAAGTGGTAAAGCCGCAGCATTACAAAATGCATTACAATTAGGCTTATGTTTCCTCGCCAGCTTACTGGTTTCAACACTGACTTTCGATCCATTGCTCGCAACGACGGGAGTGATGGCCGTTACCATTATTCCAATGATTATTGGTTATTTTATGCAACGTTGCGCTGAGAATACTGAAAACACAGTTAAACCCTCAGAATACCAAACCGAGCAATAAATTAACGCAATTCACTTTTAACCTTAAGCCACTGCATCAAATAATGACCAGTGGCTTAGTTTATCTAAAAAATTTCAAACTTGTTCCCACCTATTATTTATTACCGTTGATTTTCAATTAAACTTCGATCATTAGCATTAAGCGTAGAACAAATTTTTTATAGTTGTATTTACTTAGTCATTTTTATTGCTAATCTCTGACGTTCCTCACTTCCTCCATATTCCTTTTAATATTCCACATATTAAAAGATACACCTATGATGCTTAAGTGATGATTCGAAAGCTTATTCGGTAAACAAGCTACTGTTTTACTTTTTCATCTATAACAAGCCATATTTTCTTTAGTTAATTTCTTTGTCAAAAAGAGCTATTATATGAACACTTAATAATGAGTGTATAAGAACTATGCTGAAACAGTATTACCCACCTGAAGAATTAAGCGCTTTTATTAGCTCAATTCTTATCATCAAGAAATTTGCCGACCCAATTAAAATTTTTCCTGGTACTGGTGCGGAAATCTGGATCTCATCAAAAGACATTATCATGTCTACGAGTACTCAAACGATAACGAATCAATTTCAGCTGGTCATTCCAAGAATACACACATTTACTGTTACACCAAATAATGAAAAAGTAATGGTGCTACGTGTCAGACATGATGCTTTACGCTTTTTACTACCACAACGTACGTTAAACTATACGGATATTCCGACAGCATTAAGCCATATTTGGAATAATAATTGGTTTGAGGCACTGGTAAACTCTTCATTTAAAGAGCTACGTGACTGCTATGTAACCACGAAAGCAAGCAAAAAACCGCATATCATTGATAGTATTCTCGATATCCTATATCGCAATCCCACCAAAAAAATCTCCGATATTGCCGATGAAACGGGTTACAGCGCCCGTTTTATTCAAAAGGAATTTTTAAAAGAATATGGAATTACGCCAAAACGTTACCAGATCAATTGTCGCTTAGAGCATGTTTTAAAAACAATGGTAAAAGAACAAGATACTTATCGTTGGTTTGAAACGGGTTATTATGATCAATCCCACTTTTATCGTGATTTTAAAAGATACTTCACAATGACACCGTCGGCGTTTTTAAAATCAAACTATTCGTTTTTTTACAATACAAAAACCAAGTACCCATTAAGATAGTTCTTAATACATAAGGAGAACGGAATGAGTATTGTTGTGTATGCCCAAATTACAACTGAAAAAACGGACGGGTATTTAACGAAAAAAATCATTCGCGATTTAGCTAAGCTTAGCCGACGCGAGAAAGGATGCATCAGGTATGACCTTATGGCGAGAGAAAATGGCTACATTGTTTTTGAAGAGTGGGAAAGTACAAACGCGCTAGAAATGCACAAGAATACAGAGCACTTCAAACGACTTGTTGAAGCCATTGCGTTAGATAATGCGAGTTTTTCGGTCAATTTTAGTGAAAAGGTGTAGCTAGGTACTGTTATTTTTTGCTGCTTATTTTTTATATACAAAATTTATCAACGATTTTCGTTATTAAGCTTTGTCGTGATCCATGTCTCCAACTAAAAGAGTAATCAAAGGATGTGTCCTTCCTCTTTAGTGTATAAAAAATCACTCGCCTTGATTTTCACTAACAAGCCAATATAAAATCAGGCTATTGCTAAATGATAAACATGCCATAGCCTGATTAATTTTAAAAATAGCGTTACATCAAAATAACTGTCGCCATTATTCTTCATGCTCTGGCATATCAGCGGATGCATTTCCTTGTTGTGAAATTTTCGCTTGTTCTTTTTGCTGCAATACACGTTCAACAGTATCCACAATAGCTTGCGTTTGTGGATCGATTTCAATATTGATCTTATCACCTAAACGTTTTTTGCCTAGCGTTGTTCTCGCCAGTGTTTCCGGTATTAAGTGAACACAAAAACGGTTATTAATCACATCACCAACGGTTAGGCTAATCCCATCAATAGCGACAAAACCTTTATGTAAAATATATTTCATCAGCGATTTATCATAAATAGATAACCATATTTGATGGTTATCTTCTGATGTGAAAATTTTACTGATTTCAGCGGTTGTCACAATATGGCCAGAAACAATATGTCCACCAATTTCATCGCCATATTTTGCAGCTCTTTCAATATTAACGACATCGCCTTCTTTCAAAGCACCAAGGTTGGTCAATCTGAGTGTTTCTTTAATTAAATCAAAACTCACTTTTTCACCGTCTATTTTCGTCACAGTCAAACAACAACCATTGTGGGCGACGGATGCACCCGTTTCTAAACCAACGAGCATTTCTGGTGTAAATTTCATTACATGAGTGCGAAAATTGGCTCTTTCGGTGATATCGATAATTGGGGCTATGCCTTGAACAATACCTGTAAACATAATGGATCTCAGTGTAGTGAATTTATGCTCTAAGTTTACCTAAGAATTTTCAGAGGTCTATCTTATTTGAGCGGTTAACCGCGTGGTTTTTATCTAAATTGATTAAAATGAAAACACATATGGAAATACTCTTTTATCATTCGGCTAAATATCCTTATTGGATTAAATTAATAAAAGAGATAGAATGCACGGTTGATAATAACTAACTGATTTATCGTAAATCATTTGTTTTCCTTCTACTTTTTTCTCTTACTTATTTTTAATTTATTGTGAAGGTGTATGCGTGCAGAAATACTTTACAGAAGCGCGTAGCTTGTTGGCTCTTGGTATTCCTATCTTTCTCGCCCAATTTTCTCAAACCGCAATGGGGTTTGTCGATACGATTATGGCTGGAAGTGTTAGCGAAACTGAGATGTCAGCAGTTGCAGTCGGATTTTCAATCTGGTTGCCAGCTATACTTTTTGGCCAGGGGCTATTAATGGCACTGACTCCAATTATTGCTCAAATGAATGGTTCAGGCCGTCGGAATTTAATTGGTGATCAAGTTCAGCAAGGCTTATGGCTAGCGTTCCTGCTATCATTAGGCGTTATGTTCTTGCTGTATAATAGCAAGATTATCATTGGTAATATGCCCCATATTGACCCTGAGCTAGCGGATAAATCAGTGCGTTTCCTTCATGCGATCATGTGGGGGGCTCCGGGTTATCTGTTCTATCAAGTTTATCGTAGTCAGTGTGAAGGACTTTCAAAAACCAAACCGGGGATGGTCATTGGTTTTCTGGGTCTAATGGTCAATATTCCAATTAACTATATTTTTATCTATGGCCACTTTGGTGCTCCTGCTCTTGGTGGTGTAGGTTGTGGTGTTGCAACCGCCTCTGTTTATTGGGTCATGTGTATGCTGATGCGTTGGTATGTTAAACGAGCACCTGCACAACGTGATATTAGAGCAACCCAATCTTTTGCCTCACCAAACCCGATAATCTTAAAACGGATCGTTGTTCTTGGTACCCCTATTGGTCTCGCTCTATTTTTTGAAGTGACTTTATTTGCGGTTGTTGCTTTACTGGTTGCGCCTCTTGGCGTTGTCGCTGTAGCTGGACATCAAGTCGCACTAAACTTTAGCTCTGTCATGTTTATGTTCCCGCTATCTTTAGGGATCGCGGCAACTATTCGTGTGGGTTATAACCTCGGTAAACAATCGACCGAAGCAGCGAAGGTTTCATCTTATGCTGGTCTCGCGGTGGGTTTAATGGTGGCCTGTATGACCGCAATTTTAACTGCGGCATTCCGTGAACCGATTGCCATGATGTATAACAAAAATCCTGAAGTGGTTGTTCTTGCCTCTAGCTTAATGCTGTATGCAGCTATTTATCAACTTTCGGATTCAGTGCAAGTTATTGGTGCGGGAATTTTACGTGGTTATAAAGACACCCGATCTATCTTCTTTATCACCTTTACCGCATATTGGGTATTAGGTCTCCCAGCAGGTTATATCTTAGCACTAACCGATATTGTTGTGCCTGCAATGGGACCTCAAGGTTTTTGGATTGGCTTTATTATAGGATTAAGTGCAGCCGCTATTGGTATGGCAGCACGTATTTTATGGATCCATAAACAACCAGAGAGTGCCATTCTTTTAAAATCGACACGTTAATTGACGGTTAATTAAGCGTTTTATTGCAAGGGAGTGTGTATTTTTCATCAGATAGTTTTAAATACGAGCAAACTATCATGAAAATACATTTTCCCCTTGCCAGATTGGCGACGGAACGTTAATATTCGTCCCCGTTGTCACCTAGATTTTTATTGATATGCGTCCGTAGCTCAGTTGGTTAGAGCACCACCTTGACATGGTGGGGGTCGGTAGTTCGAGTCTACTCGGACGCACCATTTCAAATCTTACTTTTTATCAGACAACATTTATACAAAATAAGCGGTATCTTCAGTGCGTCCGTAGCTCAGTTGGTTAGAGCACCACCTTGACATGGTGGGGGTCGGTAGTTCGAGTCTACTCGGACGCACCATTTCGAGTCTTACTTTTTACCAGATAACGTTTATACAAAATAAACAGTAACTTCAGTGCGTCCGTAGCTCAGTTGGTTAGAGCACCACCTTGACATGGTGGGGGTCGGTAGTTCGAGTCTACTCGGACGCACCATTCGCTTTTCTCCCTCTCCATTTATTATCCTCACTTTCATTGCTTTTAATTCCCAATGCTATTTTGTTGCGCAACAAATTTGCGTTGAAAATCACTCATTTATTTGATCTAAAATATTTGTTCAATCAATTTAATAAAATTTGATTTGTCTCACAGTTTTTTGTTGTCTATAATGGGCGCAGTTGCTGAAAGGTTTCATCAGTAATAAATCAGTATGTTAGCTTTAATAAAAATGTCGTCTACACTATAATTAGAATCAAATTGAGACATTTTTATAATTAAATTGTATTAAACACCAGCCTGTCGCCTATTCTTATAAATGAGTTGCGCAACAAAATTTATCATGCGCATTTAAGTGTCGGCGGCAATACCGATTTCCTTTATAACCTTTAGATAGACTGCCATGAAAAAAACTAAAATTGTTTGTACCATCGGCCCAAAAACCGAATCAGAAGAAAAATTGACCCAACTCCTTGATGCAGGCATGAATGTCATGCGTCTAAACTTCTCCCACGGTGACTATGAAGAACATGGTCAACGTATCAAAAACCTTCGCGCTGTCTGTGCAAAAACAGGTAAACAAGCTGCTATTTTGCTGGATACTAAAGGTCCAGAAATCCGCACCATGAAATTAGAGGGTGGAAATGATGTCTCCCTCGTTGCAGGACAAACCTTTGCCTTTACAACCGATACTTCTGTTATTGGAAATAAAGATAAAGTCGCAGTGACTTATCCAGGTTTAACCGCTGACCTAAAAGCAGGTGATACTGTATTAGTCGATGACGGCTTAATTGGTATGAAAGTGACCAATGTCACTGCAACTGAAGTCATCTGTGAAGTATTAAATAATGGCGATTTAGGTGAGAAAAAAGGGGTTAACTTACCGGGCGTCTCCATAGGTTTACCCGCTCTAGCAGAAAAAGACAAAGAAGATTTAGTCTTTGGTTGCCAGCAAGGTGTTGACTTTGTTGCTGCATCTTTTATCCGTAAACGTTCCGATGTTGAAGAAATTCGTACCCATCTGAAAAAACATGGTGGCGAGAACATTCAAATCATTTCTAAAATTGAGAACCAAGAAGGTTTAAATAATTTCGATGAAATCCTTGAAGCCTCTGATGGCATCATGGTTGCTCGTGGTGATTTAGGCGTTGAGATCCCAGTCGAAGAAGTTATTTTCGCTCAAAAAATGATGATCGAAAAATGTGTTAAAGCACGTAAGGTTGTTATTACTGCAACACAAATGCTTGATTCAATGATTAAAAATCCACGTCCTACTCGTGCTGAAGCCGGTGATGTAGCTAACGCAATTTTAGACGGTACTGATGCAGTTATGTTGTCAGGTGAAAGCGCCAAGGGTAAATACCCTGTTGAAGCTGTGACTATCATGGCAACAATCTGTGAGCGCACTGACCGTGTGATGCCAATTCGTATTGATAACCAAAAACCAAGCCAACGTTTACGCGTAACCGAAGCCGTATGTCGCGGTGCCGTTGAAATGTCTGAAAAATTAGACGTTCCACTTATCGTTGTTGCAACTTTTGGGGGCAAATCAGCAAAGTCTATCCGTAAATACTTCCCGACTGCACCTATCCTTGCATTAACCACTAACGAAGAAACTGCACGTCAGCTGCTATTAGTTAAAGGTGTTATCCCAATGATTGTTGGTGGTTTCACTTCGACTGATGATTTTTACCGTGAAGGTAAACGCGCTGCACTTGAGAGCGGTCTTGCCACTCAAGGTGATGCAGTCGTCATGGTTTCTGGTGCATTAGTACAAAGTGGCACAACGAATACCTCGTCTGTACATGTTCTATAATTAACCAAAACGAATATTTAAAGCCCTATTACTGTAGATTGAGTAATAGGGCTTCTTATTTTCATTTAACATTTAATGCTACCTTTTATAAACTATTCCCTTTATTGTCATTTAAACATTCATTTTCTATCTGTTATTTAAGTTCAATATCACAAAACGAATTCACATTGGTCAAATAACAACCATCATTATTCCTAATTTAAATTTTTCAACTTTTTCCTAGCCCTAAATATAAAGTATTTCTAGCAAAATTTTAAATTAAGTACTAGCATAAGACTAAGTGAGTGCCATACCCTAATTTTCATTAGGTTGTTTTAAAGGGATATAGTTAGCATTAAGATAACGAATCTTAATGCTATCATTTGGTAACTTACTTTTTATATTTTCAAGATAAATCAATCTAGAGGGTAAAATAATGATTCGTACTAAAATTGTACTGGGCTCTATCGTATTAGCTTCAGCATTACTAGCGGGTTGTTCTAACAGCACTGAAGTGCAAAAACTCTCTTCAGACGTACAAACGCTGAATGGTAAAGTTGATCAGCTGAGCAACGATGTTCAGTCACTGCGTTCTGACGTTCAAACAGCTCAAGAAGAAGCAGCACGTGCTAACCAACGTCTGGACAACCAAGTCCGTACTTACAAAAAATAAGTTCGAACTAGTTGTTATCTAGATAAAAACTTCTTTGAAGTTAGATAGTATTTCAGAGGGCCTATTTTAAATAGGCCCTTATTATTTATGTCAGAATATTTTATTTGATGAGATTCACTAGACGGTACAGTTAAAACCCTACCCTCGGTGTGAAGCTGTTAATGGTAGGATTGGTACTTCGCAGGTAATAACGCGCCAATTTTTCCTTCATAGGTTGGCTCTGGCTGCGAAATATTAAACGGCTCAATTGGGGTTAACTCTTGCGTATTATTTTCGCCATCACTTACAGGTTCAGTTACGCCTTGGTCATTATTCACCCTCACAGGCATCCCAGAACGTCGAGTAAGCTCTTTTTTAACTAATTCCTTGTCTATCCCTTCATTCTCGAGAAAACGCTTAAAATCGTCAGTTATTTTGATTGGCATCGTTTGTGGGTTATCACTTTCTTTTCTAGAGAGTGGTTGGTGAACCTCGATATAATAACTGCCATCAGCTTCTTTTGAATATTTAACCGGCTGATCGATAATTTGTACTCGCGTCCCTTTTGGTACTGTTTTAAATAGCGCTTCAATATCTCCTGGACGTAAACGAATACAACCTGAGCTCACTCGCATACCGATACCAAAATCCGCATTGGTACCATGAATAAGGTATTCACCTCGACCATGAGAAAGGCGTAATGCATAAAGCCCCATTGGATTTTCCGGCCCGGCAGGGATCACTGCAGGTAATGTAATACCTTCTTTTGCATAATTTTTGCGAATATTCGCTGTTGGTGTCCAGGTTGGATCTTTAATTGATTGGCTAACTGATGTGACCATCTCCGGAGTATCGCGCCCTAATTGACCTATCCCAATAGGATAAACAATCACTTCTTCACTGTTTGCTGGATAGTAATACAGTCTAAGCTCAGCTAAGTTAATCACGATACCAGTTCTTGGTGTTGCAGGTAATAGCATTTGTGCAGGTATAATCAGTTCCTTACCGGCTTCAGGAAGGTAAGGGTCCGTACCTGGATTCGCCTCAAGCATGCCTAGCAAACCAATTTCATGTTCGCTGGCTATCGCCTCTAACGGGCGGCCATCATTTGGTACAACATAAGATAGATTTTCCCCGATTAGACGTGTATTGCTATCTGGTAATGGATATTCTTTTGCCTGTGCGGGAGCAATTAATGCACTCATGACAAGCAAACTTGTCATCGTCAAAACTTTTTTCATACCTACTCCAAGGAAAATAGACCGTCATACATCAAGTTGTGCGGTAATAAACCACGAACATCTCAAATTATTTTGTGGATGCATTATTACAATAATTCAATGAATATTGCTCATAATAGCAACTATCTTTGATATCTTTAATACTTAATGAATATTTTAGTTAGCTAATCATATTTAATAGCGCATTTTCATATCAAAACATAGCGATTTATCTTCAAAATACAAAAGATTAGCAAGAAAAAATAAACTGGGGAAACAGGATAGCTTCCCCTGAATGGATTAAACTAATTCATTAGCTCGGGCAAGGATGGTGCGGATCATCGCATTAAGACCCTGAGTGCGAGATGGCGTTAAGTGCTGTTCTAGCGCTAATTGCTGAAAAAATGACTTCACATCAAGGGCTAAAATCTGCTGCGCAGTTTTACCTTGAAATAGGATAATCACAATAGCAACTAGCCCCTTCACAATCACAGCGTCACTATCACCCGCAAACAAAATCGTGCCATCGCCCTGTTTTTGCATATCGATCCACACTTGGCTTTGGCAACCAGAAATAAGATTGTTATCGTTTCTTTGTGCTTCTTCTAGTGCAGGTAAACGCCCGCCAAGTTCTATCATATAGAGATAACGTTCTTCCCCATCCTGACAACGAGCAAAATTACGTAACAGTTTATTTTCATCGGGTAATGCGGGCATACTTCGTTCCTTTACCAAGGTCTAAATTAATGGCCTAGCCTAACAATTTTTTGATGCGCTGTAATGCATTGAATAAAGAATCGATGTCTTCTTTTGTGGTGTAAATCCCCACAGATGCACGACACATCGCAGGCACATTATAACGCTCCATCAGTGGCAGCGCACAGTGGTGACCAGTACGAATGGCAATACCATATTGATCTAAAAATGAACCAACATCATAAGCATGATGATGACCCAAATTAAACGCTAAAACCCCTTCACGATTTTCATTACCATATAAAATGAGGGATGGGATCTCTTGAAGTTTTTGTGAGGCATAAGCCATCACTTCAGCTTCATGAGCAAACGCTTCTTTTAGCCCTAACACATTTAAGTAATCAAATGCAGCACCTAAGCCAATGATCGCACTAACGTTTGGCGTTCCAGCTTCAAAGCGCCATGGCGCATCTGCAAACGTAATGCCTTTTGTTAAGCTGACTTTGCGGATCATCGCCCCGCCGCCTTCCCACGGTGGCATCTCATCAAGCAAGGCTTTCTTACCATAGAGAATACCAATACCAGTAGGCCCGTATAATTTATGGCCTGAAAAAGTATAAAAGTCACAATCGAGGGATTGCACATCAATTTGTTGATGCATTGCTCCTTGAGCACCATCCACCAGCACACACAGCTGGCTATTTTTCGTGGCGGCAATCTGACGAGCTTGCTTGATGATATCTTTAACTGGGTTAACCGTACCTAGAACATTTGAAATATGCGTAAAGCTCAGTAAACGGGTGTTAGAATCAATCAATTGTTCTAATTGACTTAATTCGAGCCTCCCATCATCCGTAATCGGTAATACTCTGATTTCAAAATCAATTTCTTCTGCCAACATAAACCAAGGCACAATATTAGCGTGATGTTCCATTTCCGTGATGACGATGTTATCCCCTTCACGCAAATATTTACGGCCAAAACTGTTAGCAACGAGGTTAATGGCTTCTGTCGTTCCTTTAACAAAAATAATTTCTTCATTCGACGATGCATGAATAAAATCTGCCGCTTTCTGGCGAACGTCTTCCATCATCGTTGTTGCATTCGCACTCAGCGTATGAATTCCACGGTGAACCGCTGCATATTGATGCAACGTAAATTCACTTTCTCGTTCAATCACCTGTAATGGTTTTTGTGCGCTTGCAGCGCTATCGAGATAAACTAATGGGTGATTATTCACGGATTGAGATAAGGCAGGAAAATCCTGCCTCACAGCGGCTACGTTAAATAGCATAGTCGATTAAACCTCTGCTAAGCGCTGGCGGATATTTGCCATCACAGCGTTTTTTAGCTCTTCGGAATCAATGGATTCGGTTAATTCGGCAGCAAATGCAATGATAATCATATGTTTTGCCGCTTTACCGTCAATGCCCCTTGAACGTAAATAAAACAATTGCTCATCATCAATACGACCCACCGTCGCACCATGCCCACATTTCACATCATCGGCATAGATTTCGAGCTGAGGTTTAGTATCGATTTCGGCTTTTTCACCCAGTAATAAGGTGTTATTGCTCATTTGCCCATCAGTTTTCAATGCATTTGGTGCCACTTTGATCATGCCATTGAACACGGCTTTACTGTTGTCCATTGCAATGACTTTATGTAGCTGGCGACTGTTGCAATGACCTGCATTGTGTTCAAGATATGAACGCGTATCCGCAATTTCATTTCCTTTAGGCAACAATAAGCTATTCAATTCAAGCTCTGTGTTTTCACCATCAAGACGAGCACTTGTATGATTACGGGACAGCAGTGAGCCTAATAGAAAACTGGTGCTTTTCACCTGACTATCACGGCCTACAACAATGTCATTATGTGCAAAGTGCTGTGCTTGGTTATTTTCAGTATTGAGTTTGAAATGACTAAACTGTGCGTTATCACCCACTTCGACTGTCAGCCTACTTCCTGTCATGTGACCATAATCATTGAGACTCACAAAATGCTCAATCACTTGCGCTTTGCTATTAGCATCAAGAGTAATATGGTAACGGTACTGGCTGGTATTCACATTTTGATCGTTACTACTACCACTTGATATATTTAATAAATAAAGTGGTTTTTCTGCAATTTGGTTCGCCGCAAGATGGATCACTAATGGTTGCCCAGCAAGACTTTCAGTCAGATGCAAAAATATTTCGCTATTGATAGCATCAGGCAATAAGTCTTGGTTATCTAATAGGGCAACTTTAAATGGCCCCATATCAATTGAACTCAGCGCCGAACTATAACGTCCATTGATCAAGACAATACGATATGCATCAATGGGTAATGCTAGCGCTTCACACGCTTGGTCAGCCACATCTTGTTCGCCAAAACGATATTCCGTTTTAAGTACGTTATCTAAAGGTGTGTAATGCCAATCTTCATGACGAAAAGCCGGTAAACCCACTTTTTGAGCTATTTCCCAATGGGTTTTCGCATGCAGTGAATTTTCACCTAAGCGTTTTTCGAAAAGTGCAGCAAAACGGGCCATTGCTTGCTCATTGAGCGCAACAACTTGGGCACGTTTTTCAGCTCTTTCACTGTTGGTCAATAAGCCAGCCATAGCCTTGCTCCTCCAGTTTTTTCGCTAAACTGAAATCACCCGACTTGATGATTTTCCCTTGATACAGTACGTGAACAAAATCAGGTTTTACATAGTCTAGGATGCGCTGATAGTGAGTCACAATAATAAATGAACGCTCTGGAGTACGTAGTGAATTAACACCATTTGCCACTATTTTTAACGCATCAATATCTAAACCAGAGTCTGTTTCATCTAGGATACATAACTGAGGCTCCAATGCTGCCATCTGCAAGATATCATTACGTTTTTTTTCACCGCCAGAGAAACCGACGTTGACAGAACGCGTGAGCAGATCTTGGGGCATATCCAACAATTTAATTTTATCTTCGATAAAATCTTGGAAATCAAAGCGATCTAATGCGTCTTCTTGACGGTATTCTCTTACCGCATTCACTGCCGTTTGTAAGAAAAATTGATTACTTACACCCGGAATTTCTACTGGGTATTGGAACGCTAAGAAGATCCCTTCACCCGCTCGTTCTTCAGGATCTAACTCAAAGAGGTCTTTCCCTTTAAAACGGACTTCGCCGCTGTCAACTTCATATTCTTCACGACCCGCGAGCGTTGCTGATAATGTACTTTTACCTGAACCATTTGGTCCCATGATGGCATGGACTTCCCCTGGCTTAACCTCCAGAGATAACCCTTTTAATATTTCATTACCTTCAACACTAACGTGTAAATTTTTAACACTTAACATATCAATATGCCTTTAGCGCTTTAGCGCATATAAACTCGATTAGGATCAGCCCACACTGTGTTCTAAGCTGATAGCCAGCAATTTTTGTGCTTCTACTGCAAATTCTAATGGTAGTTCTGAGAACACATCTTTACAGAAACCATTAACAATCATGGAAATAGCATTATCTTCGCTAATCCCACGCTGCAAGCAGTAAAATAGCTGGTCTTCTCCTATACGCGAGGTTGTCGCTTCATGTTCGAGATGAGCCGTATTATTTTTCACTTCTACATATGGGAATGTATGAGCGCCACACTGTGTTCCAATCAACATGGAATCACATTGGGTAAAATTACGAGCATTATGTGCACTGGGCAGTATTTTGACTAAACCACGGTAGGTATTTTGACTTTTACCCGCCGAGATCCCTTTCGAAATGATCGTTGAACGGGTATTTTTCCCGATGTGTATCATTTTCGTGCCCGTATCTGCTTGCTGGTTACCATTAGTGAGTGCGACAGAGAAAAATTCGCCTACCGAATTATCACCTTTTAAAATAACGCTTGGGTATTTCCATGTAATCGCTGAACCCGTTTCTGACTGTGTCCACGACATTTTCGAGTTTTCACCTTCACAAAGTGCACGCTTAGTCACAAAGTTAAGGATCCCGCCCGTTTCGCTATCACCACCAGAGAACCAGTTTTGTACTGTTGAATATTTAACTTCTGCATCTTTATGGATGATAACTTCAACCACGGCAGCATGTAACTGATAGCTATCTCGAACAGGCGCAGAACACCCTTCGATATAGCTCACATAGCTGCCTTCATCTGCGATAAGAATTGTTCGCTCAAATTGACCTGTTTTTGCCGCATTGATTCTGAAGTAAGTCGATAGCTCCATCGGGCAGTGAACCCCTTTGGGGATATAAACAAAAGTGCCATCTGACGCTACCGCAGCATTGAGTGCAGCAAAAAAGTTGTCGTTACTCGAAACTACACTACCCAGATATTTTTGAACTAATTCTGGGTATTCATGGATAGCTTCACCAAACGAACAGAAAATAATGCCATGCTTGGCAAGATCTTCACGATACGTTGTCGATACCGATACCGAGTCAAAAATAGCATCCACTGCAACGGCTTTACCTTCACGAACAGGCACCCCAAGTTGGTTAAATGCCTCTTCGACCTCAGCCGTTAGGTAGTTATTGGTTTCCGTTACGCCTGTCGCTTGAGTTGCTCCTGACTGGGAGCCACAGGTATCATCACACGCACCACACGAAGGTGCTGAGTAGTAACTATAATCTTGATAATCTAAATTAGGATAATTGGCTTTTAACCAATGTGGTTCTTCCATCCCTTTCCAATGATGAAAAGCATCAAGGCGGAATTTAAGCATCCACTCAGGTTCATTGCGTTTTGCAGAAATAGCGCGCACAACATCTTCGTTGATGCCTTTTTCCATTTCATCTGTCGCAACTTGAGTAAAAAAGCCTTCTTTGTAACGCTGGTCATCAAGCCAGCTTTGGACATCATCGCCAACTTCTACATTGCTCTGTGACATAATCTGACTTCACATGTTAAACGCCGAAACTTTCACCACACCCACAGGCATGTTGTGCTTTCGGGTTATTAAATTTGAAAATTTGATTCAGCCCTTCTTGGACGAAATCAACGACTGTGCCATCGATAAATGGCATTGCTTCTTTTGGCACATAAAGGTGTGCGCCATCGAGTTCAAATAACAGGTGCTTGTCTGTTGGGTTTTCTATCATCTCAAACACATAGCCGAAACCTGCGCAGCCTGACTGTTTAACGCCGAGTGAAAGCCCTTTTGTATTTGGGTTTTGCACCATCAATTTTTTAATTTGTTTTGCAGCGCTTTCTGTCAGGTTGACTCCCTGCCAATTATTTTCATCAAATGAAAATGTCTCTACACCGTCAGTCATATTGACCCCACATTTCTTATGGCTTTTCAGCCTGTTATCAGAAGATTAACTCTGTCTAGCCTATGGTAATGATTACCTATGCTACTTCAACCATTTGTTTTAAGAGGTTATAGCTATTATCGCTCTTTTTTTATCCATTTTGAGCTTATTCGCTCACCAAAAACACATTACAAGCCATATAATCTATTGAAAATCAACAGATAAATAAAGTTACATTTTTTATTTAATTTTGTACTTGCCGATACACAAAAATGACACAAATTAATAAAGATGCATTAATTATACAACTTAATTAATTCGATAAAAATTGAAAAAATATCAAAATGACTAAAAAACGGTCAAGTTTCACATAAGGAAGATAAATAACGCTCAGTACAGACAGCACTGAGAATTATTTATCAACAAGAAGGTATTAATCAAATAGAACGGCTGTTGTTAGACGGGAAGTGCAGCATAACTTTCCTTGTTCATTAAAAATTTCAATATTCCATACTTGTTGGCGGCGGCCTAAAAATATTGGCTTACAAACCCCTTTCACCACCCCCGAGCGGGCAGCTCGCACATGATTTGCATTAATTTCCAAACCAACCACACGCTGTTCACCTTCACTGCAAAGGTAGCCCGCTATCGAACCTAAAGATTCGGCTAATACAACAGAAGCGCCACCATGAAGTAAACCAAAGGGTTGTTTAGTGCGTTCATCGACTGGCATAGTGCCTTCTAAATAATCATCACCAAATGCGGTAATCTCAATACCGAGATGTCCTAACATGCAAGTTTTTGACATCTCAGCCAATTGTTGCAGATTAAATTGACGTTTCCAAATCATTAAACGATCTCCAGCAATGCTTGAATTGGGTGTTTTATTATTGTGTTTTCCATGCGTTTCACTTGGCTACGACACGAATAACCAGAACTAAGACAACGCTCTTTCGGTAGCGCGCTCATCGCGGGTTGCCACGATAGATTATAGATGCCTTTTGAATTTTCGATATTCACCACTTCATGACCATAAGTGCCTGCCATGCCACAACATCCCACACTCACATTGGTTAATTTTTGTCCATAGCGCGCAAATAGTGCTGACCATTGGTTGCCGCTATTTGGCAGTGCGGTAGATTCAGTGCAATGGCCGAAGAAATACCAAGGTTGTTGGCTTATCTCATTTAATTTCTGTGGATCCGGTAGCGTAATTAACCATTCATGAGCTAGCATAACGGTAAACTTACATTGATCTTCGCCTAAAATCTCATGATATTCATCGCGATAACAGAGCACTAATGCAGGGTCAACACCAACCATTGGTAACTGCAATTTTGCCACACGATTTAAAAAATCGGCCGTTTTACTGGCTGTTTTTGCAAATCGAGCCAGGAACCCTTTAATATGTTGCGCTTTTCCATTTGGCGAAAAAGGTAATAAAACGGGTTTATAGCCTAGTTTTTCGATTAATCGAATGAAGTCAGCCACGACTTTAGCATCGTAATAACTGGTGAAAGGGTCTTGAACAACTAAAACATAATTTTCCCGCAGGGATGGACTCATTCCTTCGAGCTGTTCAAGTGTGACTTCTGTGGCTGAATGACCTAAAAGTTCTTGTTTTAACGTTGGCTCGGAAAATAAAGGTAAATCGACCATGCCAATGGTTCGCTCACTGAGTTTTTGCACTAACGGCTGGCGTAAAAAGAAGTTAAATACGCTAGGTACTTTAGAAAGTAACGGCGCACTTGCCTCTACATTGGCCACAATATGGTCTCGAATCGGTCTTAAATAGCGTCCATGATATAACGCTAAGAATTTGGCTCTGAAGGAAGGTACATCGATTTTAATCGGGCATTGTGTGGAGCAAGCCTTACAGGCTAAACAACCTGCCATTGAGGCTTTAACTTCATGAGAAAAGTCGTAATCCCCTTGTTTGGCTTTCCAGGAATTACGTGTTTTATCAATCAATCCACGTAAAGATGGTTTGTTATCTCTTATTCCCTTTTCAATATTTTCAGGGGTAACACCTTGTTCCGCTAATAACCTTAACCACTCACGTACAAGCGTTGCACGCCCTTTCGGTGAATGGATACGCTGCCCGCTTATTTTCATTGATGGGCACATTGGGCTTTTAACATCAAAGTTAAAACATAGGCCATTGCCGTTACAGTCCATCGCACCACGAAATTCTTGGCGCATTTGGATAGGAATTTGCCTATCAAAAGTGCCTCGTTTGATGTCATCAACCTGCTTCATTGGTGCATCAATACCTGCCGGAGGGCAAATTTTGCCGGGATTTAAACGGTTATCTGGGTCAAAGGCAGCTTTAATATTACGAAGTTCACCATAAAGCACTTCACCAAAAAATTCTGGACTGTATTGCGCTCTAAAACCTTTCCCGTGCTCTCCCCACAAAAGTCCGCCATATTTAGCTGTTAATGCAACAATTTCATCCGAAATTTGTTTCATTAAAATTTCTTGTTGTGGATCGCACATATCGAGAGCGGGTCGAACATGTAATACCCCCGCATCCACATGTCCAAACATGCCATAATTCAGCTGATGGCTATCAAGTAACGCCCTAAATTCTACAATATAATCCGCCAGATGTTCCGGAGGCACACAAGTATCTTCTACAAATGGGATCGGTTTTGCCGCACCTTTACTGTTACCTAATAATCCCACCGCTTTTTTGCGCATATTATAAATACGCGTAATATCATCGAGGTCATTACACGTTTGGTAACCGATTATACCGGCGTAATTATTTGCCATAAGCTCATCAAGCTGCTGGCACAAATTATCCATTAAACGGTCAATTTCAACGACATCATCACCACTAAATTCAACAATATTCAGCCCTAACATTTCTTTATTAGGGACATCGGTAATCAATGATTTTACTGAATGCCAGACAATATCTTCCCGTGCTAAATTTAATACTTTTGAGTCGACGGTCTCAACCGATAATGCTTTCGCATTCACCATAAAAGGCGCATTACGTAACGCAGATTCGAATGAATCATACTTCACATTCACCAGTCGACGTGCTTTGGGTAATGGTGTGATATCAAGCGTCGCTTCGGTAATAAAAGCCAGCGACCCTTCAGAACCGGTCAAGATCCGCGTTAAGTCAAACTCTGTCAAAGCGTCATTAAATACATGGCGTAAATCATAACCCGTAAGAAAACGGTTTAATTTAGGAAATTTTTCTTCAATCAAGGGGCGCTGTTCAAGGCAGCGTTCTAATACTGTTTTGTAGATCCTTCCTACCACCGAATCTTCTGACGCAATCGTTTGGGCAAGTTCAACAGGCATTGATCGGGTATCAATGCATTCCCCTCCAAGTACCATCGCTTTGACACCCAGTACATGATCCGAGGTTTTTCCATACACTAAGGAACCTTGTCCAGAAGCATCCGTATTAATCATTCCACCCAAAGTCGCGCGATTACTGGTGGATAATTCAGGTGAGAAAAAATAGCCATACGGTTTTAAGAACTGATTAAGCTGATCTTTAATCACGCCCGCTTCAACTTTTACCCACCCTTGTTCTGGGTTTATCTCTAGAATACGGTTCATATAACGAGACATATCAACCACAATCCCTTCCGTTAAGGATTGTCCGTTAGTTCCCGTCCCGCCCCCTCTCGGAGTAAAGCTTAGTGTACGGTACTTTTTTTGCCCTGCAACGCGGGTAAGAATTTGTACGTCTGCACTAGAACGAGGAAAAACAATGGCTTGAGGTAATAATTGATAAATACTATTATCTGTCGCCATTGATAAGCGCTCAGCATAGCTTGTGCCATTATCACCCGTAAAGCCTTGCTCTTGCAGCTCGTGTATGAATTCAATGACTAATTTATTGAGATGAGGTGCTTCTGATATACGCGGGATCATTTTTAATGATAACTCTTATTGTTTAGTGTTCGCATTACTCGTTATGTACTATCTTTATTTTAAGTAGCACAATAGTGCCTAAGACACGACATTGTCAGTAAAGACCATATCACAATATTCTTTTTTTTAATCGTGAAAAATAATTTCGTTATTTTCACCTAAAAAAGCTCAATAAATGCAGAATTTTCATTTGTTAAGGATCAATCATTAATGGAAAAATCGCAAAAGCGTTTGGACCTTCCCAAACTTGTCTTCGGTCTACTCTCTATTATTTTATTGATAGTGGCCTGTTTTTGGGTTCTAAACCCTTTTATTCTTGGTTTCGTATGGGCGGGCATGATGGTCATTGCGACCTGGCCTTTGCTTCTAAAATTAGAGGCGCGTTTGTGGCATAAACGCTGGCTCGCTTCATTAGTGATGGTTTTACTTATCTTATTGCTATTTGTAATCCCTTTAGGGATCTTAATTGGCAGTATTATCCAAAATAGCGCACCGTTAATTGATTTAGCCAAATCTCCAGCGAGTTTAACTTTACCCGAATTACAATGGTTGAACGATATTCCGATGGTAGGTGAAAAGTTATACTATGCATGGCATAGCTTAGTTGCGAGTGGTGGTAATGCTTTACTTGCAAAAGTTCAACCTTATTTTGGACAAGCTGCCGGCTGGTTTGCGACTCAAGCGATTAATGCGGGCCGCTTTATATTTCATCTCATGCTGATGCTGTTATTCAGTGGTTTGCTGTACTACAAAGGTGAACTCGTCATGTTAGGCATCCGTCATTTTGCAGTTCGCTTAGCTGGGATCCGCGGTGATGCAGCCGTTGTGCTTGCAGCGCAATCAATTAGAGCAGTAGCGCTTGGTGTCGTTGTCACCGCATTAATTCAAGCCATTGTGGGTGGTGTTGGTCTTGCCTTATCAGGTATTGGTTACGCCGCGATTTTAACCGTCTTGTTGTTTATTTGTTGTGTTGCACAATTAGGCCCACTTCTTATTATGATCCCATCGGTTATTTGGCTTTTTTGGACAGGGGATACAACATGGGGAATTATCCTAGCTATTTGGGCAGCTACCGTCGCAACAATGGATGGTGTTCTACGCCCTTGGTTGATTAAAATGGGCGCTGACTTACCAATGGTACTGATCCTTGTAGGCGTTATCGGTGGCATACTTTCATTTGGAATGATTGGTCTATTTATTGGTCCTGTCGTTTTAGCAGTTTCCTATAGCTTGTTAAAAGCTTGGATGAATGAAGTTTCCGTCCCAAATGAAAGCCTCGAAGAAACAGAGAAATTCCTCGAAGAAGAATTCTTGATTAAGAAGTAATTCTCAATTCATTATAAAAAGCATGTTTGATATTGAACATGCTTTTCTATTATTTTTCTAATCATTAATATTTAGAAACAATATTTAACATTCTAACGTTAGTTTTTATTCTCATTTATGATAATATCTAATGCGTGGAATCAATTCCCCTTTAGTAACAACGACTAATATTTACATTAAGAGTGTTCTTAGTGATTACATTATATGATTAGTTTATTATCATGTTATTGAATTTACTTTGAATACAAATGAACTTGGAAGCTATGTCTTTCCTTATGGACGCATAGTTTTATCAATCGAATTGCTGTGTGTAGTCTTTGCCTGTCAGCCCATGATAGGCTTTTTTTTATCTATTATATTAATATGAATAATATTCATGTTTAAACTAAATAATTATTCAATTAATACCGATTAACCCCTCTTCATATTATTACCCCTATAGTGAGTATTTCTTATTTGTAAGAATACGTCTACTTAACTACAATTAATTAATCTATATATGATAAGTGTTTTCATAACCTTTAAAACGCTCATTAGGTGTATTTTCATATAATTGAGTTCAAATACGTTTATATTACAAATAAATCCGTTAGATATATATCAAATAGATTTATCCTGAATAGAGATTATTGATTTGAACCACCTATTGATTCCATCGGTATTTCAAATCAATCGTCATTCTAAATCAATAAATAAAAAGGTCGATAAGTGATTAGCTCATCGACCTTAAATGGTTTTGATACTAATTAACCAATAAACCTACTGGTTTTCAGCAATCATTAACCATGTTTGCACAACTGTGTCAGGATTCAAAGACAAGCTATCAATCCCTTCATCCACCAGCCACTGAGCAAAATCTTGATGATCTGAAGGCCCTTGCCCACAAATCCCAACATATTTGTTTTGACGCTTCGCAGCTTTAATCGCCATTGATAGCATGGCTTTTACTGCATCATTACGCTCATCAAATAGTTCTGATACTACGCCTGAGTCCCTATCTAGCCCTAGCGTTAACTGTGTCATATCATTAGAGCCAATCGAGAAACCATCAAAGTGCTCAAGGAACTGGTCGGCGAGTAATGCATTTGAGGGTATTTCACACATCATAATGATTTTTAATCCGTTCTCGCCACGCTTTAAATCATGCTTAGCCAGTTCTGCAATCACTGACTCAGCTTGTGCAACCGTACGCACGAATGGGATCATCACTTCAACGTTAGTCAACCCCATAACATTACGTACACGCTTAACCGCTTCACATTCCAATGCAAAACAGGCGCGGAAGCTATCCGAAACATAACGACCTGCGCCTCGGAAGCCTAACATTGGGTTTTCTTCTTCTGGTTCATAAGCTTCACCGCCAACTAAGTTAGCATATTCATTTGATTTAAAATCAGACAAACGAACAATGACGCGTTTTGGCCAGAATGCCGCTGCTAATGTTGAAATCCCTTCCGTGAGCTTACCGATATAAAACTCAATCGGATCATCATAACCCGCCATCATGGTGCGAATTTCACTTTGCAATTCAGGTGACTGTTTATCAAATTCTAATAAAGCTCTTGGGTGAACACCAATCATGCGGTTGATAATAAATTCAAGTCTTGCTAAACCGACACCTTCATTTGGTAAACAAGCAAAGTCGAATGCGCGGTCAGGATTACCCACGTTCATCATGATTTTAACATCGACATTTGGCATCTCGCTCACTTCTGAGCTATGTATTTCAAAATCAAGCTTACCGTCATACACAAATCCAGTATCGCCTTCTGAACATGAAATCGTGACTTCCTGACCTTCTTTTAGACGCTCAGTCGCATCACCACAACCCACAACAGCCGGAATGCCTAACTCACGAGCAATGATAGCGGCGTGGCAAGTACGTCCACCACGGTTTGTTACGATAGCTGCCGCTTTTTTCATGATAGGCTCCCAATCAGGATCCGTCATGTCTGTTACTAATACATCACCCGGTTGAATTCTATCCATCTCATTGAGGTTATGAATTACCTTCACACTACCTGCGCCAATACGGTGGCCAATAGCACGACCTTCAACTAAAACTTGCCCTTGTCCTTTAAGCTGATAACGTTCCATGACTTGTTGATTTGAACGCACTGTTTCAGGCCTTGCTTGTACAATGTAAAGGCGACCGTTATGACCATCTTTCGCCCATTCGATATCCATTGGGCGACCATAGTGCTTTTCAATTTGCAGTGCTTGGCGTGACAACTCTTCGACTTCTTTATCCGTCAAAGAGAAACGATTGCGTAGCGCCTCTGGCACATCTTCAATCTGTACTTGCTTACCATGCTCTTTACTATCAGCGTAAACCATCTGCAATTTTTTCGAGCCTAAAGTACGGCGCACAATCGCAGGACGATTATTTTGTAAGGTGGGTTTATGAACATAAAACTCATCAGGATTAACCGCGCCTTGCACCACCATTTCACCTAAACCATAAGCTGATGTGATGAAAACCACTTGATCAAAGCCTGATTCAGTATCAATAGTGAACATAACGCCCGCTGAGGCTAAGTCCGAGCGAACCATTCTTTGCACGCCCGCAGAAAGGGCAACACCACGGTGGTCATAACCTTGGTGAACGCGATAAGAGATAGCGCGGTCATTAAATAAAGAGGCAAATACATGTTTGATCGCGATCAAAACCGCATCGATTCCCTGAACATTGAGGAATGTCTCTTGCTGTCCCGCAAATGAAGCATCTGGCATATCCTCTGCCGTTGCTGATGAACGAACGGCAAATGATGCATCCGCTTCACCTTCGGAAAGCTGCTGATACGCTTGGTGAATATCTTGTTCCAATTCTTTTGTCAGTGGCGTTTCAATTACCCATTGACGGATCTGAGCACCTGCTACAGCCAGTTGATTCACATCATCAATATCCGTTTCATCCAGCAGGTTATATATGCGCTGATTCACACCGCTCTGCTCAAGAAAATGATTAAACGCCTGTGCGGTTGTCGCAAAACCGTTTGGTACGGATACACCAAGATCGGACAGGTTGGTAATCATTTCACCGAGTGAGGCATTTTTGCCACCAACACGGTCAACATCATTCATCCCTAATTGGTTATACCAAAGTACATTACACGGAGTGAGGCCATTTGTGGACATTGAAAGCGATCCTTTTATAGCAATTTAGTGGCGGAGTACAAATCGTAAAAAATCTCGTTGGCGAAAATTCGCCTCGTAAAATAGACTAGCACATACGCTATAAGAAGATGGACAGGTGAATCGTTCCATCTAACAAGAAAACTTTTTTGTTCTAAAAATCATTCAAAATACGGCTATACTTTCCCCGATAAACTAATTTTTAAACTTTAAACAAAGATAATATTTCTCGAGAACCCGCAAAAGTACTTTATTAGAGATAAACACAAGATCCGCGATGACGACAATAAGAGATAGAAACAATGAGTGAATTGACCCCAATAAAAAAGATAATACCCACAGTGCAGCGAACCGTTTTTTTTATTTCTGATGGAACAGCAATTACCGCAGAAACGATAGGTCATGCGGTATTATCACAATTTCCATTAGCATTTATGTCATATACCCTACCTTTTGTGACCTCCGAAGCGCGTGCTGAAGAGATAAAACAAAAAATTAATGTTATCTATGAAGAAACTCAACTACGCCCACTGGTGTTTTACTCCATTATTTCGCCTACTGTAAAAGCTATCATCACGCAAAGCGCTGGGTTTTGTCAGGATATCGTGCAAAGTCTTGTGGCACCAATACAACAAGAAGTTGGTTTAGAGCCTGAGCCAAAACTTAACCGCACTCATGGCTTATCCATGCAAAACATGAATCAATATGATGCGCGTATAGCAGCTATCGAATATACCCTTGCCCATGATGATGGAATTTCATTACGTAACCTCGACCAAGCTCAAATTATCTTAATTGGTGTTTCGCGCTGTGGTAAAACACCAACAAGCTTATATTTAGCGATGCAATTTGGTATTCAAGCAGCAAACTACCCATTTACCGCTGATGATATGGATAACTTAAAATTGCCCGTGGCGCTACGTTCTTATACACATAAATTATTTGGCTTGACCATCAGCCCTGAGCGCCTTGCCGCAATTCGTGAAGAGCGCCGAGAAAACAGTCGATATGCATCAATACGTCAGTGCCGCATTGAAATTGCTGAAGTTGAAGCCTTATTTAGACAAAACAAAATTAACTATCTCAATACAACAAACTATTCTGTAGAGGAAATTTCAGCGAAAGTGATAGACACCATGGGATTGCAACGACGAATTTTTTAGTTAAAGCAAAATAAAAAAATATTTCATTCAATCTCACTTGAAGGTTGAAATTGAGCCACTTTCGTTTATTGTGATCTTAATCACTGATATGGCTCAGCCTATTAAAGCTTTTGAGAAAGAAAATGCAAAAAACAGATGAACTACGAACTCAGCGAGTGGGTAGCTTAATTACACCCCATGTGCTCGCAGAGGAATTTCCTATTTCCCAAGAAGTTGCCGAAAACGTGACAGCGTCACGAAAAAGAATTGAACAAATTTTATCCGGCCAAGATCCGCGTTTACTGGTTATTGTTGGCCCTTGCTCAATCCATGACATTGATGCTGCCATTGAATATGCAAATAAACTCAATGTATTACGCGAACAATACCAAGACCGTTTGGAAATTGTGATGCGGACCTATTTTGAAAAACCGCGCACTGTCGTTGGCTGGAAGGGGTTAATATCCGACCCTAACTTGGATAACTCTTGCCAAGTCAATACCGGTATCCGGCTAGCGCGCAAACTTCTCATTGAAGTCAACCAACTCGGGCTCGCTACAGCCACCGAATTTCTTGATATGGTTACAGGTCAATACATAGCCGATTTGATTAGCTGGGGTGCCATTGGCGCACGGACAACCGAAAGCCAAATTCACCGTGAAATGGCATCTGCCCTATCGTGTCCGGTTGGTTTTAAAAATGGGACTGACGGCAATATCAATATTGCGATTGATGCTATCCGTGCGGCTAAAGCTCAGCACATGTTCTTATCCCCAGATAAAAATGGCCAAATGACGATTTATCAAACGCAAGGCAACCCACATGGGCACATTATTATGCGCGGGGGGAAACAACCCAATTACTTCGCAGGTGACCTTGCTGCTGCCTGTGATAAATTGCGTAAATTTGAACTGGCAGAACACCTTGTGGTTGATTTTAGCCATGGCAACTGCCAAAAAATCCATCGCCGCCAACTTGAAGTTGCTCGAGATATTGCAGAACAGATAAAAGATGGCTCAACCGCCATTAGCGGCGTCATGGCGGAAAGCTTTTTAATTGAAGGTACACAAAAAATTACGCCAAATCAGCCTCTTGTTTATGGGCAATCCATCACAGACCCTTGCCTTGGTTGGGATGATACTGAACAACTGATTGAAATTTTAGCGCAAGCTGTCGAACACCGCTTCAAATAACCCGCATACCAAATAACTCTTTGGCCAATTTATTGGTCAAAGAGTCTGCATACCATTAATTAACAGAATAACACCTTAACAATAATGCAATATACATTATTATTAACTGATAATTTATGATTAATCCCCAAATTAATTTAAATAACGCTTGATCTGATTAAAAACTTAACGATAATAATTCTCACTATCAATAAAGTAATTCGTTAAGGTGGCCATGAAAAGTCATATCTCCTCAAGCTCATTAAATGACAACTCAGTTAGTTATTCCATTAAAGATCAGGTTGATACCACTTTAAAATTGATAGAAATATCTGTAATTGATAGCCATAAATTGTTAGATATGGATGGCAAGGTTGCCATTTTACATAATGGGGAGATATACCGGCTGAAGCAAACACGAGCCGGTAAATTAATCTTAACCAAATAATATTGTTATCACTCATAGAAATACAACACTCTGCAAGCCACTCAGATAACCATCTAGGCAGCCAGCTTCATACTATGACACAAGGAACGGATTTCCTATGGCGTTTAAATTGGTGCCTTCATCAACTTATCTTTCTTTCCAAGCGAAAAAATTTACTATCTCAGCACTCACAGCAGCCCTTGCCGTCGCAGGCTTTAGCTCTTATGCGCTAGCTCAAAACAGTGCAACTGATACGCTCCATGTAATAGCCACTCCGTTAAATACTGAAGTGATTGCGGTTGCTGAACAAGTTGATGTTATTGATGCCCAAACACCAGAACAACAGTCTGCAACTTCTGCTTTAGACTTATTAAAGGGCCAACCCGGCGTTTTTGTTTCTGGTTCAGGTAGCACTTACGGGCAAGGTATTCAAATGAGAGGATACGATTCACGTGGCGTGAAAATCACCATTGATAACGTGACTCAAGATTTTAATTCCGGCCTGTATAATGCGACATTTATCGACCCGAGTTTAATTAAGAAAGTGTATATCCACAAAGGAAGCGTATCGGTAAACCACGGTGGTGGCGCGCTTGCTGGGGTCGTCTCCTTCAAAACACTTAATGCTTCTGACCTTCTAGTCACTGACCAAAATTTGGGAGGGCACCTTTTTAGCGGTATAAATCGTAATGACCACAGTTACCATGCTGGCGCGACGCTACTCGCCCGCTCTGGATCTTTTGATGCATTACTAAGTTATAGCCAACGTAAGAAACAACTTGTTGCTACACCTGAATCCAGCAGCTTAGATAACCATGAAAAAATTAATAATTGGATGTTAAAAACCTCTTGGTTTGCACATCCTTCGTATCGCCTTGCATTTCAATTAAGGGAATACCGTAATGATAGCATTAGCTTAAAACAACCTACTGTATTTGATACAAGACAACCCAAATTTAAAAATACCCCACATGAAAGGTATAGCCACCAACAAGATTTTCTATTAAGCCAACATTTTTCGCCGTCAAATAATCTAAATTGGCAAGCCGATTGGGACATCTACTACACAAACCTGTCTTTAAGCCAACTTGATTTAGTTAAAGTGACATCGACAAAAAAAGCAGATAGAGATTACGGTATTGAAAAACGTAATCAATACACTTATGGCACTAAATTTTCAAATAGCTTTATGATCCCAATGCACGGTTGGGTTAATCACCATATTCAAAGTGGGCTTGAGTATTACCAGCAGGAACAAAAGCCAAACCAACATACCACCAGTTATCCGCCAGCAGAGTTATCTAATACATCCGGTTGGTTAACTAACGATATGACGTTGCATCATTTACCCATCACTTTTTCAGCGGGAACACGCTTTACTCGCTACCAAACTTCACGTAAAGACCTTGCCAAGGATAAATATATCAATTGGTCTTCACGCTTTGCAGTGAGTGCCACACCAACCCATTGGCTAAATATATATTCTTCTTATTCAGAAGGTTACCGAACTCCTCGGATGTCAGAACTGTATAATGACTCCAACCACTTTAGTGCAATGGGAGGCTTTCTTATATCTGATTTCCGCCCATCCCCTGATTTACAACCCGAAACCAATAAAACAATCGAAACGGGTGTGAAAATAAGTTTCGATGATATCGCTCTTGCGGGTGATTCCCTTCAATTTGGGACAACCTACTTCAATACAAAAGCTCAAAATCATATTGTGCTAGAAGGAGACTATCGCGACTTTGGGTCAAAAGGATGGTTCCCCGCAAAGCTTTACTACGTCAACATTCCATCCGCATCTATCCATGGGCTTGATAGCTTCATCAACTATAAAACCCATTGGTTTAGCTTAAATATCAGCCACAACCAAACGGTTGGAGAGGAAGACGATACCCATTATTCTCTTTCTTCTGTTCGACCAGAAACTTTGTTAGTAAGAGTTAATGCACCGATTACAACAACAGGCATCAGTGTGGGTTGGACTGGCGAATTTGCCGCTAAAACTAAATTTGAAGGGAATTCGACTTACCAATTACCAAAACACACATCCGTAAAAGGCTTAGACCGTTATCATAAAGAAGTTGTGCAGTATGCCGGTTACAGCCTCCATGATTTTTATGTCAATTATCAAGCTGATCAGTTTGTAAAAGGCTTAAGCTCTACCCTAACGATGAAAAATGCATTTGATAAACAATATGTTTCATCTATGGGGGTCCCTCAAGAAGGTAGAAACTTCTATTTCAATGTGAACTACAAATGGTAGTTTATTTATAGAGCCCCTCATGACCATTGATAAACACCGTAAATTGAAATCTCACTGCCAGTTTACGGTGTTTACATTATTAGTCTGTATTAGGCCTAAAATACGAATAGTCAATAACTCTATAAAATGAACAAAAAAAGAACTATTTAGCGGTACTTAGCCAATCTACCAGTAATTTCCATCAAAAATGCTTACCTCGGTATTTCCTGTCAGTTGTTCGATAATAACGCTCTTTTAGACTGCCACTAAGTCAAATTAATTTATCAATAGTTTACTTGGTTAATAAATTCGAATAGCTTAAACAATTAATTTGAATATAATTATTTATTACTCACAAAGAGAGAAATTATCAACAGGAAACACCCCTAACCAACTGATATTAAATAATTTTAAACATTCATGACTGTATGTTTAAAATCCATCACTTTCAAATAACTATCGTAACGATAGTTATTATCATAAATAAACCGCACGTTTAGCCTATCGATATATCGGAAAAACAGGAAGAATAGACCCTAATTTCGTAAGTTATTATTAGTTATTAATGAACAATAACCTACAATAGTAGGAGGTAAATATGTCAGAAAGTGTCGTCAACGATATTATTAGATGGCTGGAAAGTCAGTTGCAGCGCAATGAAGGCATCAAAATCGATACAATCGCCGATAAGAGTGGCTATTCTAAATGGCATTTGCAGCGTGTTTTCAAAGAAATGAAAGGTTGCACGCTAGGTGAATATGTTCGTAAGCGCCGTCTATTAGAGGCTGCTAAATCATTACGCGACGGTAACTTACCTATTCTAGATATCGCCCTGCAGTACGGTTTTAGCTCTCAAGCTACATTTACGCGTATCTTTAAAAAACATTTTGATACGACACCCGCAAAATTCCGTCAAGCGGGAGAGCTACCTGACTGTAAAGCTTTTATGACCTGTCATTGTCATTAAGCCAATAAATTTATACTCGGTATATTTCAAGGATATCCTAATTTAAGCAGTAATTATTTCGTTGGCCTTGAATAATTCCGAGTATATAGCAGTAGATCCATTCCAATTCATTATTCTTGTTTTCAATTAGCTAGTCTATGTCTGAGCCGATTAAATCGGCTCTTTTTTTAGCTCAGCTCATGGATCAGCCAAGCTTCTAAATCTTTAAATTGTTCTGTAAGCATAGGCCATTCATCCGTCATTTGTTGAATCAATATTCGCATGGTCTCTGGCTGATATGCCTTCCCGACTAATTGTTGACTCATCCATTCTAACGGCGACGGATCCAAGCTATCCGTAAAGAATTGGCAGCGATTGAAAGCTCCCTTTTCAATATCAAAGTGAAACTCGATGCCTCCCCACGGAAAACGCGTATCTAAATAATGAGAAAATGCCGGCGCTTGGCCGAAATTCCATTCCCAGCTACTTTGTTTGGCAAACGTTTCAGTGAAATTCGGCAAGTCAGGTAATTTTTCAGGGGAAATATATTCTGCATCAACCGTTTCATTGTAGTAACTAAAGAAGCTATGAATAATACCATCGCACACTTTTTCATGAGAAATATCAGGAACCAGTTCACTCAGATTGGCAACTCTTGAACGAACTGAGGTTATTCCCTTAGCCTGCAATTTTTTAGGATCGGGGTTGAGGTAATTAGCTAGCCGATTTAAATCAGTATTTATCAATAGGGTACCATGATGAAAACCTCTATCTTTCGTTTCACGATAAGCTGAACCTGAAATTTTTCTTGGGCCATTCTCTGTATTGAGCACTAAATCATTTCGTCCTGAAATTTCGGCATCAATACCGGCGAGTGACAAGCCATCAACAATAATTTGAGTCGAAATCGTTTTATCGTACTCAGGCTTGCCGGCCATAAAGGTAAAACACGTATTCCCTAAATCTTGAAATACCGCACCACCACCACTACTACGGCGAGCTAGGCGGACATTGTCCTCTTCCATTCGGCGAGTATTACATTCTTTCCAGGGGTTTTGAGCACGGCCAATAACCACGGTATCGGCATTACGCCACAAGAACATTACTCGCTGATCAGCAGACATCTGACGAAAAATCGTCTCTTCAACAGCGAGGTTAAACCAAGGATCAAATGATTCAGAGATAAGTAAACGCAGCGTTGACATTAGGCTATCCTAAAAGCAAAATTTTGCCTTAAGATAGCATAATCATTGAGGAAAGAATTGACCAAATACCTACTTTAGATACGCCTTGCCTGCCAGAATACTTTTCGCCAGTAGACATTATCCAGTGATGAGCGAATGACCCCTTTACTGGTTGAAGCATGGATAAAGGTATTATCCGTATCATAAATACCGACATGTAAACCATTTTCACCAGACCCCGTTTTAAAGAAAACTAAATCCCCTGGCATCAAATCAGTTTTATCAATACGTGTACCGAGTTGTGTTTGATCTCTTGTCGTTCTCGGTAACTGAATAGCAAAACGGTCATTAAAAGTGCGGTAAACAAATCCAGAACAATCCACACCACTTTGATTCATGCCACCATAATGATAAGGAGTTCCATACCATTGTTCTAACTGGTCTTTTAACTGCGCTATCGTCATTATCGGGTCAGATAATTGCGTTTTCAGCGGCGGTGCAGGCGTCCGCTTAACCGATGTCGATGAGCAACCAATTAATACCAAGCAAAATAATAATGGCAGATGTTTATAATTTATTATCATATATACCCGTCACACTTTAAGTTGTCTTAATACTCTGCATATATACCCGTCATACTTCAAGTTGTTTGGGTGTTGCATTCGCTCAGCTACCCGAATCTCATAGTTTATCTATGTTCATCGATTCTCTTTGCTCTGCGCCTACAAGCTACTCGAATTATTTTGGGTATAGTCGTGCGTTTCGTATAAAAAACAAACAATCGAACAGTTAGCAAACTTAACTATTACTCATGGCTACTCTCTTGTTCGAACCTTTACAGGCCGGCTAATTAACCACACACCTAATAGAATAAATGCAATACCAGCGGCTTTTAACCCTGTTGCAGGCTCATTAAACCAAGGTAATACCACTGCTAAGATATAAACAAAAACATAACTTAGACTAATTAACGGATAAGCTTTATTCAAGGCAATAAATTTAAGCGCAAATAGCCAGCACAACATCGACAAGGCATAACAGACCAAACCAATAAAAATAATACTCAAGCTAATAGTATTTTCAAGCAACCAATCAAGTTGTAGCCAATGCCATCCCAACGTAAATGAAGGTAGCTCAACAACCCCTATTTTAAGACTCAATTGAGCAACCGTTACTAATATCGCACTGCCGAGTACCCATAAATAGCCTTTATTCATATGCTAATACTCATCAGTAAAATACCAAACATAATGGCGGCTACACCTAGCCAATGGCTAAGCCCAGTTTGTTCATGATAAACAAACTGGCCAATTAATGTCACTAATACAAAATTAATACTTAGCATAGGGTAAGCAATACTTAACGGCATACTTTCTAATAACTTTAGCCAGAACAACATGCCAAGGCCTAGCATAAACACAGCCAGCACTAGCCAACGAATGGCTAATGCTGTTTTATTAACTCGGTCACCTTGCCAGCTGACGACAGCTTGCTTTTGCGCAATTTGCCCAGTACACGTTAACACGCTGACAAGTAACAAAAGTAATAATTGCCCGGTCATTGTTTATGATACACCACGATTGCCATACGTGAATTTTTAATCACTTCGTCCGGTTTTGGTATATCAGGCAAATCCTCATTCCGTCCAAGTAAGAACACAACCGTAACTTGCCCTTCTTTGCGAACTTTATCTAACCAAGCCGCAAAGTTCTCCGGTTTGACCAACCGGTGTTGACTATCTGGGTATTCAAGCCCATAACTCAATTCACCACGGCTATTATAAAGATATATATTTGAGTTTTGTGTTTCCCACGCTAGCCCCGCAGCAACCCCGACATTACTCGCCATTAAGTAATCACTATTCATTAACAAATCATGATTTTGATGGATAAAGTTTTGTGGAAGCTTTGAATCTATCGTGTTATTTGGTAATGCGCTACCAATACACAAACTCACCGCCAGTGAACAAGATGCGGCCCATAACCAATATTTTGCATTTAATACGGTACATAGATAACCAATAATCGCCCAAATAGAGAATGCGACAACCCCGAGAACCATTTTCGACCACTCATCTGGCTCATATAAAGGTTTCTTTATCACCGTACTGACCACTATCACGGCAATAACCGCAGCAATACCAATCACCACATTGATGATCCCATTCGCTTTCAAGGCATTCATTTTGTTGTTACGAACGCAATCAACGCCATACTTAGCCATCAATAACGCAAGTGGTGCCATAAATGGCAACATATAGGTTGGTAATTTTCCCCGGGAAATACTAAAGAAGACTACAGGAACAACGAACCAACAGAGTAGGAAGAACATATCAGGGCTCGATTTTCGTTCTTTCCAACCCTTTACCAACGCGCCGGGAAGTAGTCCAGCCCAAGGAATTGCGCCAAGTAAGATAATGGGAATGTAATACCAAAATGGGGCAATATGCTGCGCATCATCAGCAGTAAAACGCTTAATATGCTCTACCCAGAAAAAATAATTCCAATAATCAGGTTCTTGTTTAGCAATCGCAAGTGCCCAAGGCAAACTAATTAGCACTGCCGAAATAATGGCTAAGGGACCATATTTCACCATTTCTAAAAATCGTTTTTGATATAGCGTGACAGGTATCATCACAATAACGGGGATGGCTAAAGCCAAAAAGCCTTTTGTCATAAAGGCCATACCACAAGCTAAACCTAAACAGAGCCATGCAGCTAACTTCGTTTTAACCTCTCTCGCTTTCATTGCCCATAAGCAACAAAACATACTTGCCGCTATCCAAAGCGATAGCATCGGGTCAAGAACACTGTAGGTTCCGACGGCAAAGACTAAAAACATTGAGATATAAATAAAGCTTGCAACATAAGCGACATGGCTGTTGCGCCACATCATTTTTGCCATGCGATAGACCAGTAACGCACTGAGAAAAATACAAAATACAGAACCAAAACGAACCGCAAAGTTAGTTTCACCAAATAACATTTGGCTTATATTATTAATCCAATAACCTGCGACCGGTTTTTCAAAATAACGGACATCTAACATGTATGGGACAATCCAGTCACCACGTTGAAGCATTTCCCGGCTGATTTCCGCATAGCGAGTTTCATCTGGCTGCCAAAGTAAACGACTGTTCAACGGCAAGAAATAAGTCAGGATAAAAAAAAGAGCCAGCAGAGAGGCCCCTACTTTGCTCGCTCGGTTATTCAACATACGTCTGTTATTCCTCTTCTTGACAGCCCAGCCAGCCTTCTCGTCCAGGGAATGGCGCTCTCACCACTTTGCCTTTTGGAAGTGTATTGATGTCTTCTGGCAACAAATCACTTAATGTACAGAATTGGATTTCTTCTTGTGTAATTCGTTCCAATAATTGTGAAAATTGTTCTGACTTAGACATTCCCTCCACTTCGGTGTGGATAGTATAAACTGGAACGCCTTTATCATCTTTAATTGCTTGAAGGATAAAATCATTAAATGCGTCATCATTAATAACTGTACCAACCACTTCATCATAAGTGGGTAATGTGACCGGAATTTGCACCGTACCAATGGAGCCATCTGCCATGATGGGCCTAAATGGATATTTTCCGCGACAATCACTGTTGTAGTCAAAATTAAACTGTTGCTTAACTTCAAGAACACGTTCATCGCCACGCCAACCTGCAACCGCCGAACACCTCACTCTCTGACCAATAACTTGCTCTAAAGCATCGACGCCCAATTGAACTTGTTCGGTCAGTTGATCTTTATTCCATTTCGCGACTTTAGCTTGCCAGCCTTGATGATCCCATGCATGCAGCCCGACTTCATGGCCTGCATCTAGAGTTTGCTTCATCAAATATCCCAAGTCTTTAGCTATTTTTTTGCCCGGCCATGCCGTGCCTGCTAATAGAATATCTAACCCATAAAGTGAAGCGGCATTCGACCTCAGCATTTTCCACAGAAATTTAGGACGCAAAAGGCGCCATAAATGGCGCCCCATATTATCGGGTCCTACACTGAAGAAAAAGCTGGCTTGAATATCATGCTCTTTGAGCACTTTGAGTAGCTGTGGTACACCTTTTAACGTACCTTGATAGGTATCCACATCAATTCTCAAGCCAACTTTTTTCATTAGTCTTTATCGCTCAGTTCTTCAACAGCACCCTGTAAGAAGAAGTCTAATGTTTCTTCAATGGTATCTTTCATATCGATAGTTGGCACCCAGTCAAGAAGGCGGCGTGCATTCTCAATACTTGGTTTACGGTGTTCAACATCTTGATAACCTTGACCATAGTAACTGCTGCTTTCAATTTCACGGAAACCGGCAAACGGAGGAAACTTCGATCTCTCTGGATGATTTTCAAAGCTTTCCAGTAGCATTTCTGCTAATTCACGAATACTGGCTTCGTTAGTTGGATTACCAATATTGATGATTTGACCATCACACTTACCGTCTTTGTTCTCAATGATACGGAATAAGGCTTCAATACCATCTTTAATATCGGTAAAGCAGCGTTTTTGTGCGCCACCATCAACCAATTTAATTGGCGAACCTTCGACTAAGTTCAAAATTAGCTGAGTGATGGCACGTGAACTACCGATACGTGCAGAATTCAGGCTGTCTAAACGTGGTCCCATCCAGTTAAATGGACGGAATAAGGTAAATTTCAGACCTTCTTTAGCACCATACGCCCAAATAACTCGGTCAAGTAACTGTTTAGAAACAGAATAAATCCAACGCTGTTTATTGATTGGACCAACAATTAAGCGTGATTCATCTTCATCAAATTCTTTATCATCACACATACCATAAACTTCAGATGTCGATGGGAAGATGATACGTTTGTTGTATTTCACACAATAGCGAACAACTTTCAGGTTTTCTTCAAAGTCGAGTTCGAAAACACGTAGTGGATTACGGGTGTATTCGATTGGTGTCGCGATAGCCACTAATGGCAGGATAACGTCACATTTTTTAATGTGATATTCAATCCACTCAGTATGAATGCTAACGTCACCTTCGATGAAATGAAAACGAGGGTTGCCAATAAAGCGTTCAATCGCAGATGAGCCAATATCCATACCATAGATATCATAGTTACCATCTTTGAGTAGGCGCTCAGTCAAATGGTTACCAATAAAGCCATTAACACCTAGGATTAAAACACGTTTACGACGATTGATTTGTGCCGTTGGTTTTGCTCCAACACGAACATCTGTCACAATGCCCATTTCGTTAGCTAGGCGGTTACCTTGCATATACAAGCCTGCTTCGCTTTGACCGCTAACAACTTCAATCGCACCATTTTTACATGCAATTCGTAGTGGGTCATTCGACAAAACAGTTCCCGCAGGCTTACCTTGATTGTCGTCTAAAACACGCGCTCGCCAAATAATCATTTTACGTGCACCCAAATAAGTGAATGCACCTGGGTATGGGTCTGTAACAGCACGGATCAAGCAATCAACATCTTTTGCACTACGGTTCCAGTCAATCAGACCATCTTCAGCATTACGACGACCAAAATAGCTCGCTTGGCTTTCGTCTTGTGCGACAGACTTATAGCTACCAGCTTCAATTAATGGCAGCGTTTTATTTAGCAATTCTTCGGCCGCTTCACGTACTTTAGCGTGCAACGTTAATGCAGTATCTGTCTCGGTAATCGCCACTTTTTCTTGTGCGACAATGTCACCCGCGTCTGCTTTTGCAACCATTTTATGCAGTGTGACACCCGTTTCACTTTCACCGTTTAATAGTGCCCAGTTGATAGGTGCACGGCCGCGGTATTTTGGCAGTAAAGAGCCGTGCAAGTTAAATGCACCTTTTGGCGCGATAGCCAACAACTCTTCACTTAACATGTCACGATAATAGAATGAGAAAATCACATCAGGTTTCAACTCACGAATACGTTCAACCCACAATGGGTGGTTAACGTCTTCTGGCGCATAAACAGGAAGTTCCATATCTGCGCTTACACGTGCTACTGAAGAGTAAAAGTGGTTTTCGTTAGGGGAATCGGTATGTGTAAATACCGCTTGAATATCAAAACCGGCTTTTTTAAGCGCTTTTAACCCTACACAGCCAATATCATGATAGGCAAAGACAATAGCTTTCATTAGTTTTCTTCCTGATTTTTGTCGGACTTAAGGTCTGCGCCGACGACTTTTTGAATAAAATAACGAGGTCTCGCGCGCACATCATTGTAGATCCTACCGATGTATTCGCCTAATAAACCCATGGCAACGAACTGCGCGCCGATAAACATAAAGAGTACCGCAAACAGTGTAAATACGCCGTCCGCAGCCCATTCAGCACCGAGCAGTAGACGTAAAATAATCAATAATACGGCAAGTAGGAAGCCACCAATTGCAATGATACTTCCCACAACACTTAACAAACGTAATGGTGCTGTCGTTAAACAAGTTAGTAAGTCATACATTAAATTAATCAGCTTCATAAAGCTGTACTTAGAATCGCCAAACTCACGCTCTGCATGAGCTACATCAATTTCAATCGTTCTACGAGCAAATGTGTTCGCTAAAATTGGAATAAACGTACTTCTTTCATGGCACTGCAACATGGCTTGAATAATATGGCGGCGATAGGCGCGTAGCATACAGCCATAATCCCCCATAGAACGCCCTGTTGCTTTCGTTATCATCGCATTGATCATTTTAGATGCCGTTTTACGGAACCATGAATCTTGGCGATTAGCGCGGCGAGTACCGACTACATCATAACCTTGCGATGCAGTTTGCACTAAACGAGGGATTTCTTCTGGTGGGTTTTGTAGATCCGCATCAAGGGTGATCACGAGATCTCCGTCGGCTTGATTAAAACCTGCCATAATCGCTGAGTGCTGCCCATAATTACGATTAAGAATGATCGCAATCACATGATTATCTGGGTTTTCAGCCGCTTCCGTCAACATTTTGGCTGAACGGTCACTACTTCCATCATCAACTAAAATTAATTCATATTGTTGAGTAAGCTGTTTACATGATTTAATTGTGCGCTCTAATAATTGAGGCAAACTTTGCTCTTCATTATAAACAGGGATGACAACTGAGACTTTTTTAATCTCTTCAAATTCGTCTGCTTGTGACACTATTTTGACTCCAAAAGAACTTCAGTAATCGCATTAACGACCCGTTCAACATCAGCGTCAGTCATATCAGGGAATAAAGGCAACGAGCATAAAGTTGCACTATTCCATGTTGATTCTGGCAATGAAAGTTCTGGGTATTTTTCACGATAATATTTTTGTGTATGTGCTGCACGAAAGTGTAAACCAGTACCAATATTATGCGCTTTCAATTTTTCCATGAATGTATCACGGTCAATACCACACACTGATTTATCAACACGAACCATAAACAAGTGGTTCGCATGTAAATGAGGGTAATCAGGGATTGAAAGCATTTGCAATGGTGAATCTTTCAGTAATTCACGATAACGTGCGGTTAACTCTGCTCTGCGTTGATTTAATTGCTCTACACGGGATAGTTGAACAACGGCAATAGCCGCATGAATATCGGATAAATTATATTTGAAACCAGGCTCAACAACTTCAGCTTGCGGTTTACGCCCTTGCACTTGTCTATCAAATGCATCAACACTTAAGCCATGGAATTTCAATGCGCGAACACGCAGGGCAAGCTCATCGTTATCTGTTGCGACTAAGCCACCTTCTGCGCAAGTGACATTCTTGATTGCATGAAATGAAAATATTGAAGTGCCTTTCTCGCCAATCCACTCATCTTTATAACGAGTCCCTACCGCATGAGCTGCATCTTCAATTAAAGCCACTCCGGCATCTTGAGCAATAGCACGTAACGCGTCTAAATCACAAGGGGCTCCTGCATAATGAACAGGAATAATTGCCTTGGTGTTTGCTGTCAATGCTTGCTTAACCGCATCAGGTTGGATCATCAAAGTGTCACGGTCAACGTCAATCATCACCGGAGTTGCACCAAGTAACTCAATCATATTGAGTGTCGATACCCACGTTTGTGATGGTGTAATGACTTCGTCGCCCGGGCCTACGCCCAAAGCCATTAAAACAACATGCATACCCGCAGTCGCTGAGGCTAATGCTATCGCGTGTTTACAACCGTAACGCTGGCAAAAATCCTCTTCTAATTGATGATTCTGCGGACCGGTTGTTATCCAGCCTGAACGTAGAACGTTTTCTACTGCCTTTACCTCTTCATCACCGATTGCCGGTTTTGAAAACGGAAGAAAATTGCTCATATTGTCTATAGCCTAGTTTTCATTGGGAATAGGATATTCTAGTTAATGATACTTTAACCGAACTTCAACACCCGCCATGATTTGCGATGAAAAATCGTCTAAAAGCGTGTGATTAAAACAATTTTTGAGTTAATCGTCAAAATTAATAACCTGCCACATCTTATTCGTCGCATTCTGACTTAATCTGACTTCTGACATAAACATTTCAGATAGATTATTTTCGGTCATTACTTCTTCAGGTTTTCCTGATGCAATTAATTGGCCTTTTTTAATCATCCATATACGACTGGCGTTTTTATAAGAATGACTAAGATTATGCCCACTCATTATAACTGTTCCTGAGCAATGACAAAAATATTTAATCCATTTATCTAACGTGGCTTGCTGAATAATATCTAAATTATTTGTTGGCTCATCAAATAGGATAAATTTTCCGCATAATAAAGGGCTATTCCAGACTTGTAAAAATATCGCAACGATCCGTACTCGCTGCCATTCCCCACCAGAAAGTTGATTAACCGACTTATGAAGTAATTGCTCGAGTTGAAAATCTGCACATAATGAATTAAATAAGTCAGTAAGATGACTTTTTGATAGCATAAATAATTCTAAATACTGGAACACTTTTAAAATCGGCGTGCTATCTATTTTTTGGGTCAAATATGCGCGCTGTTGGCCAAGATCATGAGAAGTATAATCTTTAATATTATAGCCATTAACCTGTATTAGCCCTTTAATATTTAAAAAACCACTCAGTGCGGCTAAAAGTGTACTTTTTCCTGCTCCATTAGCGCCTAATAAGTGTATTTGCTCACCTGCAAATACCTGTTCAGTTATGTTAATAAGCCGATCATCGACGAACAAATTTTTTATATCAATGATTTTTTTTATATTCATAAATGTTAACGCCACTGCTGATTACGAATGAGTAATACAATAAATATAGGTGCACCTAAAGTAGCCGTTATAACGCCTATCGGTACTTCTGCATTTACAATTAATAACCGCGAGAGTAGATCTGCAATTAATAACCCTAGTGCGCCTGCAAATGCGCAACCAATCAATAATCGGCGATTATCCGTCAAACCGCTTAAACGTAAAATATGGGGGATCACCAGACCAATAAAACTAATTGCACCTGCAATAGCAACACTCAAACCTATCAGCACCCCACAAATAACGATTAATATTACACGCCATTTTTGTGTTGAAAAACCAAGTTGATACGCTTGCAAAGTACCCAGTGAAAGATAATTTAATGTTCGTCCTTGGCTAATAGCCCATATTAAAAAAGGCAAACTAACTACAATTAACCCCATTTGACGCCAATCTATACCACTAAAACTGCCCATCATCCAATACAATAACTGGCGTAAATCTAAGTTACTGCTCATATAAACCATCCATGTCATGCAGGCACCGCTAATAACACCTAATGCAACACCCACTAATAGCAAACTCGAATTATTGAGATGTTTTTGATGAGCAAAATAGAGTAAAACTGAGGTGAAAATTAACGCACCGATAATCGCACTTAAGCTTAAGACCCAATAATGCATGACACCTGATGACAGCAATACAGTGAAAACCACAGCAACACCTGCGCCATTACTTACGCCCAATAAACCAGGTTCTGCCAATGGATTTTCAAATAAAGCCTGCATAATGGCTCCCGTGACTGCGAGGGCTGCGCCAATCGTTATAACAGCCAAGACTCTAGGAAGCCGGATTTGCCAAACAAAGAGTTCAGCCGTGTCCTCCATCCATTGATTAGGCCAATACCAAGTTTCCCCTGCGCTAAGTGACAATATAGCCACAATAAATACGCTAATCGCTAATAGGGTAATCAAACGAATATCTAATTTTTTTTGTTGATTTCGTAGCTTTTGTAGAGAGAGAGCCATGATGTATTTGTCATATTTAATAGTTGGTTAATAAGTCAACGCTTTTTATACAAGTAAAATTATAATGATAAACTTAAACTATTTTCTCAATTTTAACGCTCGTCATTAAAGGTTAATAAATGGAAAATACTCTAATTAACACTCAGCAAAAGCGCCACGCCACAACACATAAAATCAATGACACGAAATTAACTGAAAATAAGGCTAATAGTGATTTTATGGCATCAATAAAAAAAATCACACATACACTAGCAAATTTTTTTGCTTTTCTTTTTAAACAGCAAAGTACCTCTTCAAAAAATAGACCAGAGATTACTCATCGCGAAAATCATAACACCATTCATAATAATCAACCAGTTAATGAACCAGCACCTTGTATCGAATCCGCTTTCAATAATAATTTATCCCCCACCCCAATTGCTCTCATTGACTCAGACCCCAATAACAATTTAGATAAATTATCAGTTTTAAATAATAAGCATCTGTTATTAAAACAAAAAATACAAACCCGCAAAGAAACTAAAGCAAAGAAAAAAATTGCCGAAATCGCTAAAGAAAAAATCGATAAAAAAATTGTCAACGACAAAATTGCCAGAGAAATCACGAGAAAAATCGCAACGATAAAACTTGAGAAAGGTAACATGTTACTTATCAATAATGATAAATCCCTCTCTGATGCTGATAAAGATAAATATCATCAAATTAGTAAGTTAGGCGTTTCTATTTTAAGGCACGACGCTTATTTAAGCAGCGGTGGTATATTTCGTGTCGAAGGTTCAAAAAGTGAACTAAACAAGATAATCGAAATGCTTAATACCCCTGGCACTGCCACTCAAATTTTTCAACAGACCCATAAATTCCCGGTATCAAGAATAAGTAATGTATATAAAAGGCTAGCGAGTGAGTTGCTAAAAAAAACAAGCAATATAGATTTCCAATCACCCGATGTATCTGATGATTTGCAAGCATGCGATAATGCAGTAAAAAACAAAGAAAATATTATTCAGCAAATTCAAAGCTATGAGCAATTAAAAGGCAAAGAACCTGCTATTTTAAAAAATTGCGATAATAGAATAACCAATGCGCTAATTCAATTAGCGGCTCCACCATTAGCATTAAAACTAATTACTCGCCTCTGTGCCGTAATTGCGATTGATGAAGATTCTCACCGAATGTCTGTCAAAAATCTAGCGACTATGTTTGCACCGCAGATAGTCAATATGAAGAGTCAAAACAAACTTGATATTCAGGCCAATCATGACTTGAAAGTCGCATTTCAAGAAGCCCAAAAAGCAAAAGAAATAAATCAACTAGCTGAAAGTTATATTTTAGCGTTAATTTATCAAGAAAGAAGCCAGCTAAACAATCCCGCTTATGCAACCTATTAATATAACAACAAAAGACCGCCTAAGCGGTCTTTTTCGATACCTATCAAGATCAATAGATACGATTACTCTTTCGGTGTTGCTTTTTCGACACGGCTTTTTAATTTTTGGCCTGGGCGGAAAGTAACAACACGGCGAGCAGTAATTGGAATATCTTCCCCAGTTTTTGGGTTACGTCCGGGACGTTGATTTTTATCACGTAAATCAAAGTTACCGAATCCAGATAATTTTACTTGCTCACCGTTTTCTAAGGAAAGGCGAACCTCTTCAAAGAAAGTCTCTACAAGGTCTTTAGCATCACGTTTGCTAACACCCAATTTTTCAAACAAATTTTCTGACATTTCAGCTTTAGTAAGCGCCATAGGTTTAGTCCCTCAAGGAGGCTTGGAATCGCTGTTTTAACGCAGCAACACACAGATCAACGGTCGCGGTAATCTCTTCTTCTTCCATCGTACGCTGGGTATCTTGGAAGACCAGACTGATAGCAAGGCTCTTATAACCGTCTGCTATTCCCTCACCACAATACACATCAAACAAGTTTATGCCAACTATATGATTTATGCCAACTTTTTTACACTCTGCTAAAACTTCTGCAGCAGCAACATTTTCTGGCACAACAACAGCAATGTCACGGCGGTTCGATGGATAGCGTGAAATCGCCTTAGCTTCAGGGATTACACGTTGTATTATCGCATCACTACGAACCTCAAACACCACCGCACGACCATTTAAATCGAGTTTACGTTCTAATTCTGGGTGAACAACACCAATAAAACCAATGTGTTCATTTTCCAGATAAATCCCAGCACTTTGCCCAGGATGGAGAGATGGGTGTGCCTCAGATTTAAATGTAATTTGATTTAGTTTCCCAGTCAATTCGAAAACAGCTTCAAGATCACCTTTTAAATCAAAGAAGTCAACAACTTGTTTATCTAATGACCAATGTTCTTCAAATCTATTACCTGTTATCACACCTGCTAACATAGGTTCTTGACGAATTCCATATTCTGCTTGATTATCAGGAATAAAGCGCAGACCTGTCTCAAACAAACGAATTCTATTTTGCTGACGATTTTGATTATAGACAACCGAGCTTAACAAGCCTGTTAATAAAGACAAACGCATGGCTGACATATCGGCAGAAATAGGATTAGGTAGCAGCAAAGCTTCCTCACCTGGATGCAATAAAGATTGTACTTTAGGGTCAACAAAGCTATAGGTAATTGCTTCTTGATACCCTCTATCAACTAATGTTGCCTTGATACGTTTTAACGGTAAATTAGCTTCTTTATGCTTCGTCATAATGAGATCAGCACGCAGTGGTACATCAGGAATGCTGTTGTATCCATATATACGCGCAACTTCTTCAATCAAATCTTCTTCGATTTGCATATCAAAACGCCAGCTTGGTGCCACAACATCCCAGCAACCTGCTGTTGTTTTTACTTCACAGCCTAAGCGGGTCAGTATATCTGTCACCAAATCATCAGCAATAAAATGACCAATTAAACGATCTAATTTATGGCGCGTCAGCTTAATATTTGCAGGTTTAGGTAAATACTCAACACTTGTTGCATCAATAATTTCACCAACATCACCACCACAGATCTCAACAATCAGTGCTGTTGCACGCTCAATCGCTTTAAACTGCAATTGGGGATCCACACCACGCTCAAAACGGTGTGATGCATCGGTATGCAAACCATAATTACGTGCACGACCGGTAATCGATAACGGGTCGAAATAAGCACATTCTAAAAGAATATTCTTTGTTTCCTCGTTAACGCCTGAATGGTCACCACCGAAAATACCCGCGATGCCCAATGTTTGTTTTTCATCAGCAATGACAAGCGTATCAGATTTCAGAGTTGCTTCCGTACCGTCTAACAGCACTAATTTTTCTTGATCTTTAGCCATACGCACCACGATTGCACCGTTCAAACGGTCTAAATCATAGGCATGTTGCGGCTGCCCCAGTTCGAGTAGAACATAGTTTGTGATATCCACAACCGCATCAATCGAACGAACACCACCACGACGAAGTTTTTCTTTCATCCACATTGGTGTTGGTGCTGAAACGTCAATATTTTTAATCACGCGGCCTAAAAAACGTGGGCATGCTTTTGGTGCTTCAACCCGAATAGGGAACGTCTCTTTCGTTGTTGCAGGAGTTGGGTTAATAACTGGCTCATTAAGATCAAGCTTATTAATCACCGCCACATCTCGGGCCACACCCAAAATACTCAAGCAATCTGCACGGTTTGGTGTAATGCTGATTTCAATCGCATTATCATCAAGCTTGAGATATTCACGAATATCTGTACCTATTGTGGCATCGAGCGGTAATTCAATAATACCACTGTGATCATCAGAAACTCCGAGCTCAGAATAAGAGCACAGCATACCTTCTGATGGTTCTCCACGCAGTTTAGCTGCTTTAATTTTAAAATCGCCGGGCAATACCGCACCTACAGTTGCGACTGCAACTTTCAAACCTTGACGACAATTAGGTGCTCCACAAACAATATCAAGTAAGCGATCACCACCTACGTTAACTTTTGTGACTCTCAGCTTGTCTGCATTAGGATGTTGTTCACATTCAACAACTTCACCAACAACTACGCCATTAAATTGACCCGCTACACCTTCAATACCATCAACTTCTAATCCTGCCATCGTGATTTGATCAGATAGCGCTTCACTACTTATCGCCGGGTTCACCCATTCGCGTAACCATAGTTCACTGAATTTCATGAGATAGACCCGCCTTATTTAAACTGTTTGAGGAAACGAAGATCATTTTCGAAGAATGAACGTAGGTCTGAAACACCATAGCGCAGCATTGTTAAACGCTCCATTCCCATACCAAATGCGAATCCTGAATAAACCTCAGGATCAATACCTACATTACGTAATACATTTGGGTGTACCATTCCACAACCTAATACTTCTAACCATTTACCATTTTTGCCCATTACATCAACTTCTGCAGAAGGTTCTGTGAATGGAAAATAAGATGGACGGAAGCGTACCTGTACTTCTTCTTCAAAGAAGTTGTTCAAGAAATCATGCAATGTACCTTTCAAATTGGTAAAGCTGATATCTTTATCAACGATCAAGCCTTCCGTTTGATGGAACATCGGAGTATGTGTTTGGTCATAATCATTACGATAAACTCGACCGGGTGCAATAATGCGAATAGGTGGTTGCTGGCCATTCATCGTACGAATTTGTACGCCTGATGTTTGAGTACGCAATAAACGCTTTGCATCAAACCAGAAAGTATCGTGATCAGCACGGGCTGGGTGATGAGCAGGAATATTCAACGCATCAAAGTTATGATAGTCATCTTCAATTTCAGGCCCTACTTCAACAGAAAAACCTAACTCGCCAAAAAACTCTTCAATTCGCTGAATTGTACGGGTGACTGGGTGTAAACCACCATTTTCCATGCGACGCCCTGGTAACGAGACATCCACTTTTTCTGAAGCTAAACGCGCATTCAGTATTTCAGCTTGCATTATGTCTTTACGGGCGTTCAATGCATCTTGAACCTGTACTTTGGCATCATTTATGACAGCCCCTGCTGCTGGTCGTTCATCAGCAGGCAGATCACGCAACGTTTTCATCTGTAGTGTGAAGTGGCCACTCTTGCCTAAAAATTCAACACGCACTGACTCCAACGTAGCAACATCTTGGGCCTGTTCAATGGCTGCTTTTGCCTGTGCAACCAATTCAGCGAGATGTGGCATTGTTTCCCCTTTATGACCACTCGGTCTTTTTGCTAGTTATTCATTCAATATATTAAGTTTTACTCACCATCCATCCGATAGATAAGCACTTAACTGATTTTACTGCATTTTCTTTAAAACCAAAAACAAAAAAGCCTCCAGATGGAGGCTTTAGCGTAACTTTTCGTTTCTTTTCTTACGCACAAGAGCCCCCGAGATTCAGGTGCTAAAGTAAAAGAAGAAACGAAAAACAACGTTATACATACGATAAATTCTCTATAAATCATTTTATTAAAGTATTAACACAAAAAAATATAAATGAAAAGAGGAAGTTGCCCTCCTCTTGTCATGCAAACTATTAAGCTAAAGCGCCCTTCGCTTTTTCAACTAAAGCAGCGAATGCGACTTTATCGAAAACTGCGATGTCTGCTAAAATCTTACGGTCGATTTCAATTGAAGCTTTTTTCAAGCCATTAATGAAACGGCTGTAAGACAGGCCATTCTGACGAGCCGCAGCGTTGATACGCGCGATCCACAGTTGACGGAACTGACGTTTACGTTGACGGCGGTCACGGTAAGCATATTGACCTGCTTTGATTACCGCCTGAAACGCTACGCGGTAAACACGAGAACGTGCACCATAGTAACCTTTCGCCTGTTTCAGAATTTTTTTGTGACGTGCACGTGCCACTACACCACGTTTTACGCGAGCCATAGCTATCTCCTATCGTCTTTTATATTAATTAACCAATGTTTACTTATGCGTATGGCAGGCAAGCAATTACCAGACCCAGATCGCCCTTAGATACCATTCCTTTCGGACGTAAATGGCGTTTACGCTTAGTTGATTTCTTGGTCAAAATATGACGAAGGTTTGCATGCTTGCGCTTAAAGCCACCGCCTGCAGTTTTTTTAAAGCGCTTTGCTGCGCCACGTACCGTTTTAATCTTTGGCATTTCTTTAATTTCCAACTTCGCATTGTGATTAACTACGAACTAACTAGGCGAATACCTTCCGCATTACTACAAAAGTTACTACTTGGTGGCCTAATTATTTCTTCTTCGGTGCTAGTACCATGACCATTTGACGCCCTTCAATTCTTGAAGGAAATGATTCAACGGTAACTAACTCTTCCAGATCAGCTTTGATGCGGTTAAGCACTTCCATACCGATCTGTTGGTGAGCCATTTCACGACCACGAAAACGCAGTGTTACTTTCACTTTATCACCATCTTCTATGAAGCGTATCAGGTTGCGTAGTTTGACCTGATAATCACCTTCATCTGTACCAGGGCGGAATTTAATTTCCTTCACCTGAACAACTTTTTGTTTCTTTTTCTGTTCTTTCTGAGACTTGCTCTTCTCATAAAGGAATTTGCCGTAATCCATGATACGACAAACTGGCGGTTCGGCATTTGGACTGATTTCTACCAGATCTACACCTGCTTCTTCAGCTTTTTCAATCGCTTCGCGAATGCTCATAATGCCTAGCTGTTCGCCGTCTAAACCGGTTAAACGGACTTCAGTAACACGAATTTCATCATTAATACGATTCGGACGTGTTGTTGGGATTCTTTTTCCGCCTTTAATACTTCATTCCTCCAACTGGATAAAGAGATTTGCTACATTCTCTAAAAACAACGAACTGACAGTAACTTAGTTTAATATGTAAAAACGGCTACTCGTCAAAACGCAATATTCATTTTGTTTGCTATTGGTCTCGATTTAAATCTTAACATAGCGATTCGACCGCGGATTTTAATGCTTATTGCCAGATTACTCAAGCAGATATTAAATTTTTTTCGTAGAGAACCGCTTGATATCGACACTATTCGGTTATTGGCTGTCATCACTAAACCAAATATATTGGGTAAATTATGCTTTGCTCTCATAGGAAAAGTAGCGCTCAACCTGAATTGAGCGCTAACATTATCTATTACTGACTAGAACTTATTTATTTTTCTTTGGTGCCAGTACCATGACCATTTGGCGCCCTTCAATTCTTGAAGGAAATGATTCAACAGTAACTAGCTCTTCCAGATCAACTTTGATTCGGTTAAGCACTTCCATACCAATCTGTTGGTGAGCCATTTCACGACCACGAAAACGCAGTGTAACTTTCGCTTTATCACCATCTTCCAAAAAGCGAATTAAACTACGCAGCTTAACCTGGTAGTCGCCTTCATCTGTTCCTGGACGGAATTTAATTTCCTTCACTTGAACAACTTTTTGTTTCTTTTTCTGCTCTTTTTGAGATTTACTTTTCTCATAAAGATGCTTACCGTAATCCATGATACGACAAACAGGTGGTTCAGCATTAGGGCTGATCTCAACGAGATCAACACCAGCTTCTTCAGCCTTTGTCAGTGCTTCACGTACACTCATAATACCAAGCGCTTCACCGTCTAAACCAGTGACACGGATTTCAGTGGCACGGATCTCATCGTTAATACGATTAGGACGCGCCGTTGGGAGTTTTTTTCCGCCTTTAATAACCTTATTCCTCCATCTGATTGAGTTGACGACCGCGAATTTCTTCCAACAGTTTAGTTGTGAATTCGTTAACATCAAGACTGCCTAAATCTTTACCACGACGGGTACGGACAGACACTTTACCTGATTCAACTTCTTTATCACCACAAACCAACATGTAAGGAACACGACGCAGTGTGTGCTCACGGATCTTAAAGCCGATTTTCTCGTTACGTAAGTCCGCTTTTGCACGAATGCCAACACTTTGTAGCTTGCTAACTAATTCTTGAACATAATCTGCTTGATTGTCAGTGATGTTCATTACAACAACTTGCTGTGGTGCTAACCATGTTGGGAAAAAGCCTGCATATTCTTCGGTTAGGATCCCAATAAAGCGCTCAAGAGAACCAAGCACTGCACGGTGGATCATAACAGGGGTAATACGCTCGTTATTTTCACCAACATATGAAGCGGTTAAACGCCCCGGCAAGAAGAAGTCTAACTGTACAGTACCGCATTGCCATGCACGGTCAAGGCAGTCATACAATGTAAATTCTATTTTTGGACCATAGAATGCACCTTCACCAGGCTGATATTCAAATTCAATACCTTTGCCTTTCAATGCATTCGCTAAATCAGCTTCTGCTCTGTCCCACATATCATCAGTACCGATACGTTTTTCAGGACGAGTCGATAATTTCACAACGATTTTCTCAAAACCAAACGTTGCATAAACATCATAAATCATCTGGATACAGCTGTTTACTTCACTTAGGATCTGCTCTTCAGTACAGAAGATATGCGCATCATCCTGTGTAAAGCCACGCACACGCATTAAACCATGCAAAGCACCTGATGGTTCGTTGCGGTGACAGCTACCAAACTCCGCCATACGTAATGGTAGATCACGGTATGATTTCAAACCTTGATTAAAGATCTGAACGTGACCTGGGCAGTTCATTGGTTTAACACAATATTCACGATTTTCCGATGAGGTTGTGAACATTGCATCTTTGTAGTTTTCCCAGTGACCTGTTTTTTCCCACAGTACACGGTCCATCATAAATGGCCCTTTAACTTCCTGATATTGATACTCTTTCAGTTTTGTACGTACGAATGTTTCCAGTTCACGGAAAATAGTCCAGCCATCATTATGCCAGAATGCCATACCTGGCGCTTCTTCTTGCATATGATATAAATCTAATTGCTTACCGATTTTACGGTGATCACGTTTTGCAGCTTCTTCCAAACGCAATAAATAAGCAGCTAACTGTTTTTTATCTGCCCATGCCGTTCCGTAAATACGTTGCAGCATTTTATTATCGCTATCACCACGCCAGTATGCCCCTGCCACTTTCTGTAGTTTAAAGTTGTGACAAAAACGCATATTAGGTACGTGTGGACCGCGACACATATCAATATATTCTTCGTGATGATACAGTGCTGGGTGGTCATCTTGGCTAATATTTTGATCCAAGATTTCAACTTTATAGTCTTCACCACGCGCTACAAATGTTTCTCGAGCTTCAGCCCATGAAACACGTTTTTTGATCACCTCATAATCTGTTTTGGCAAGCTCAAGCATCCGCTTTTCAAGCTTATCCAAGTCTTCCTGCGTTAATGCATAGTCAAGGTCAATATCATAATAAAAACCATTATCGATAGTCGGACCAATTGCCATTTTGGTGTTTGGCCATAGCTGTTTAATAGCATGACCTAGCAAGTGAGCGCAAGAGTGACGGATAATTTCGAGTCCATCATCATCTTTACTGGTTATAATGGCCAAATTCGCATCATGTTCAATCATTTCGCAAGCATCAACTCGCTCACCATTAACACGACCAGCGATACACGCTTTCGCCAAACCCGCACCAATATCGCGAGCAACATCCATAACTGAAACGGCATGGTCAAATTGACGTTGACTTCCATCAGGAAGAGTAATAACAGGCATTAAAAAATCCTTATCAGCAGTGGTGACCCACACGCCAGATCACTTGCTTGATTAATCCAAAGTTTATAAATCAATACGTTATAACCGATTACTTGCATCACCTTGCAAGTTATGTACACCGGTATATACACAAAAAGCTAAACTACTATGTACATCGGAGATAACTCGTTAGTAATAATAACACAGTCATGTTTTAAGGCGATAGCGAGAATAGGTTATTAGTCCCCCATTCTCCATAACTTAGGTGATTATAAGCATAATCTTACAAAATGATCGTAACGAGGTTTGTGGCTTAAAGAACAATAAATATTGTCGTGTTTCTATCAGGTTAAAAACGTACCTTAAATATACAAAACCGCAATTAGATTAAATAGGCTAAATAAACAGCTCCCGATGAGAGAAGCGATTAAAATAAGAGACTTCATATTTAATCCTAGTACCAATAATAAGCACATAACGGTATATCAGCATTAATTATTATTATGTCCTGTTCTTGAGTTCACAGTAGTTTCGCTACTATGTAATCGACTTAATCTGCACTTAATCCGACCTCTGCTTATAACCAGCGCCTCGTATTTTTGCTATAAGCATCCCACTCATCTTTAAAATGCGCTGCTAAAAAACTTTCTTCTTGAGGAATAGTATAAAGGTCAGTAATTAACCAAAAAACAAGACCCGATACTAAAAAATAGGGGGAGTGAGCAAACAAAGCAAAGCTTAAACTCATCGAGGTAAAGGCAAGATACATGGGATTACGAGAAAAGCGATATGGCCCGTGAGTGATTAGATGGGAAGCTTGGGTTGTTGGATTTGGTGATGTTTTATATTGGAAAAAATAATACAGACTCATACCAATCCAGACAAAACTTTCTAATATTATAAGTATCCCTAAAATTCCCATCCAACCTGAAAAATGCCAGTAAAAAGCATCTTGTGAATACAGATAATATGCAGCAAAAGCATTGACAAAAAACCAGTTTAAAAGTGGAAGTTTAAAGATGCCCATTATGTTACCTTGTAAGCAAAATGACGCTATAAGCATAACATATAAATAAATTAAATTTTAGCGAGGCGATTTACTATTTGAACCATATATAGGGTTGTACTATAACGTGTTTAAATTTGAGTGTTCTAACGAAAAGACACTTTTTAAACCCTCTAATTTCACATATTCTTGCTGACAAACTAAATTACGCACATCACTAGGCATAGTATCAATACGAGCCTGTATCCGTGATAATTGTTCATCTAAGCTATTCATTCCTTTCACATCGACAACTTCTTGGTTCATTTTTAAATAATTAGCAAAGCTTTGTAGATTTCCCTCTAGACTTGCGCAGATATTACTCTCGGTCGTACCCACAGCGATAATTCGGCTCATAGGCTCTGGAAGCATTTGAGAGATGCTAGGATAAATATTTTGTTTCCATTGCTGTGGAAAAATAATAAACAACATCGCAATCGCTAATACCGATAGCATTAACACGCCAGCTAATGTTGCGAGTAAATTTTTCATTGATTATCCTAAAATTCAATTAAAGACATTAAAAGTACTTAATTGAATTTAGGATATACAACAATGCGTAAAGCAATTTTTAAAATTAAAAATTCTTTGTAAAGAAAATCCTAGAAATACCCGATCCTACATAAAATTAATCATCGATATACCGAAATTCACATCAACAATTCGTATTTAGAATAATTGTCACCTAAAAAGTTTAGACGGCATTAGTTTTTCAAAACTCACGATCCAAAAATTATTTTAACGAATTTACATAAAATATCAGTAAACAACATTACAACGTGTATAGTCAATTGCATATCTACATAAGACACCCTACTAATAGATGCCCTTGACCTTTTTATGCCCCCCATAAAAAGGTTTTTTTTTGCCGTTCACATTGAATACTTTTAACGCATACACACATCACACTGTAATATAAAGACTTAAATAAGTTATTCACAAACGAACAGGGTTGTTATCCACAGTTAATGTGAACAACTTTCATCATAAATTGATTAAAAATAACCCGCACAAATTCCTAATTCGTTTTTGCCTCAATCCGCTTCAATAAAAAATAGTCTGTTTATTTATGCTAATATACAAATTCATAACAATTTTGTTATGCCACTAGATAAATGTTCATTTAGGTCACCCGATGATGACTTACATGCAATTCATATTATTTAGGGTATAGTCCAATTTGGAGCATCTTTACATCACATTAATTAAGAGCTGGATTGATTCACTATGACAAATTTCCTAGAGCTTTTTCAAGCTGTTGGTATAGGACTGGTATTACTACTACCGCTCGCTAACCCGCTAACCGCTATTGCTGTTATGCTCAGCTTGTCAGCGAACATGACCAAAGAGCAACGGGATCATCAAGCATTCTTAGCTTCTATTTATGTCTTTATTATCATGACAATCGCCTTCTATGCTGGCCAATTGGTCATGAATACATTCGGAATATCAATACCTGGGCTTCGTATTGCTGGTGGGCTTATTGTCGCCTTCATTGGTTTTGGCATGCTATTTCCAAGCACCGATAATAATGATGAAAATACAAATACCGCTTTAGATGATCCGAATGTGTCTAAAAAGCGTCAAGAATCACCTAGCATTGCATTCGTTCCCCTTGCCATGCCAAGTACTGCGGGTCCCGGAACTATCGCGATGATCATCAGTTCAGCCGCTTCGTTACAAGGTGACGTCGGCTTCGCTCCTTGGGTACTAAAAGTCGCTCCAGTGATTACATTTTTATTAGCGAGCTTAATTGTTTGGATTGGATTAAGAGGCGCTACCTCAATTATGAGATGGCTAGGAAATAGCGGAATTGATGCAATTGCTCGAGTGATGGGGTTTTTATTAATTTGTATGGGAGTGCAGTTTGTAATCAACGGAATTGTTGAAATTGTCGCGCAGCTCCCACATTTAATGACCGAGTATCAATAAATTTTTTATTGGGCGATTAATCTTTACTGGCTATTTTTATCACCAAAAAATCACCTTTAAAAATCGGTAGTTCCTAATGCATTATAGGCATTCTTGACCTTCCATAAATAACGAGGAGCCTGTGGTGCTGGATGTTTAGTTTGTACATGTTGGTAAAATTCTTCTGGTGACAAACTATTTATCATAGCAATGGCTCTACCCTTATCATTATCAAAGGTTCTTAATAGTGCCCCTGCCCCATTTACATATGCGACGACCGTTGCGTAATATAAGGTTTCAGGATGGTTAATACCGGCTAAATGCTGCTCTTTTAAAATACGAATATACGTTGTACCAATATCGATATTCTTTTTAGGATCTTTCAAATCACGCGAACTAGGCTCACCTGATTTTCCGTGATATCGATACGCATCACGCCCGGCAGTCGATGCTTTTATTTGCATCAATCCAATCGCATTCGATTTACTCACGACTTCAGGTCTAAAATTAGATTCAACTTCAATAATCGCACGGATCAAGGTTTCATCAACACTATAACGTGATGCTGATTCGCGAATAAACTCATCAAATGGTGTGCGAGGGAATGATTGATTTGGCTTTGTTGTTGGTAAATTGCTACGCTTATCCAGCATTTTTTGTTTTGCTACAGGTTGTTCGGTATTACTCGAACATCCCGCTAATAGCAGAAGCATAAAAGCACCGCCGACAATTTTATACACGATAATACCCTCTGCTAATTAGACCGAAAGGAGAATAACTAATCCTAGGAAAAATAATATATTTTTTACTTAACTTTTACTTCAGGACGTGTTTTAGTCATAGGAAATAGCAATTACAAACATAGATACAATAATAAAAATAGCCAGATAAAATAACAAATTCACACTATTTATCTTAATTTACTCAACTGATATTGATAATCATTATCAGTTGAGTTATAAATTATGTTAGTTACATAACCCCAGTAACAATACAGTTAAAATAACACTAAGCCAATAATGTCAGGGTCAATTTTTATGAAGAACACATTATCACGATTATCTGCACCTTTACTCACCACGATTATCGCTTTAGCTGCCATTCTCTTTGTCAGCCAGCCTGCTTTTGCAAAAAAATTCAAAGTGGTCACCACATTTACTATTATTCAGGATATGGCACAAAATGTAGCGGGAGATGCTGCAATTGTTGAGTCAATTACTAAACCTGGTGCTGAAATTCACGGTTACCAACCAACACCAAAAGATATAATGAAAGCTTATGACGCCGATTTAATCCTTTGGAATGGCATGAATCTTGAAGTTTGGTTTCAACGTTTTTTTGAAAATCTTAAAGATGTTCCTGCCGTAATTGTGACAGAGGGTATTCACCCGATGCCAATTCGTGAAGGGGAATACAAAGATAACCCAAACCCACATGCATGGATGTCCCCTGCTAACGCAAAAATTTATATCGAAAACATTCGTCAAGCTTTAGTTAAATATGACCCTGAAAACGCCGAAACTTATAATGCAAACGCAAAAAAATATGCACAACAAATCGCCGACCTAGATGCACCATTACGTGAACGTTTGAACCGTATCCCTGAAGATGAGCGCTGGTTAGTTTCAAGTGAAGGTGCGTTTAGTTATTTAACAAAAGACTATGGCTTTAAAGAGGTTTATCTATGGCCAATCAATGCTGAAGAACAAGGCTCACCGCTGCAGGTCAAAAAGGTCATTGATACTGTACGTGAACATAAAATTCCCGTTGTTTTTAGTGAAAGCACAATTTCAGACAAACCTGCTCGTCAAGTTAGCAAAGAAACTGGTGCAAAATACGGCGGCGTTCTTTATGTTGACTCACTTTCTACCGCAGAAGGTCCAGTACCCACTTATATTGACCTGTTAAATACCACCGTAGACACGATAGCAAAAGGATTTTCCCAGTAATATGAGTAATTCAAATCAATTTGAGCGCCCAAACCTTGTCGTGGATAATGCCACAGTAACTTATAACAACGGCCACACCGCAATATATGATGCGAGTTTCAATATCACCGGGGGGTCTATCTGTGCACTTGTTGGGGTCAACGGAAGCGGAAAATCAACACTATTTAAAACGGTAATGGGGTTAGTTACCCCATCATCAGGTAGCGTTACCCTAAATAATCGTCCAATCAAGGCGGCGTTAAAAGAAAACGTTATTGCCTATGTTCCACAAACAGAAGAAGTAGACTGGAATTTTCCGGTTCTCGTTTCTGATGTTGTGATGATGGGTCGTTATGGGAAAATGGGCTTTTTCCGGATACCTAAAAAAGAAGATAAAGAAGCAGTCAGAATTGCGCTAGAGCGAGTTGATCTGGCTGGGCTTGAAAACAGGCAAATCGGAGAACTCTCTGGTGGGCAGAAAAAGCGGGTATTTCTAGCACGAGCACTTGCTCAACAAGGTAAAGTTTTATTACTTGATGAGCCCTTTACCGGTGTGGATGTGAAAACAGAAAACGCTATCATCGACCTACTGCGTAGCTTACGGGATGAAGGCCACTTAATCTTGGTTTCAACACATAACTTAGGCAGTGTTCCTGAATTTTGTGATCAAGTTATCTTGATTAATCGCACAGTTCTAGCGAGTGGCCCAACGGAAACAACCTTTACCCAAAGAAACTTGCAACAAGCCTTTGGAGGGGTATTACGCCACATTAATCTATCTGGTCAAGAACTGCATGACGATGATGACCCTCGTTCAATCACTGTTATTACCGATGATGAAAGGGCAGCAGTTTTCTATGGTCACGACCATGATGCCCCAGTCCGGAAAAACCAACCTAAGGAGTCAGAATGATTGAGTTGTTATTACAGCCTTTCGAGTATGACTTTATGGTTAAAGCCATTTGGGTAAGTGCGATTGTTGGTGCGGTTTGTGCCTTTCTTTCTGCTTACTTGATGCTAAAAGGCTGGTCATTAATGGGTGATGCCCTCTCCCACTCCGTTGTACCCGGCGTTGCGGGTGCTTATGCTCTTGGTTTGCCTTATGCTGCGGGAGCATTCTTTACCGGTATTCTCGCCGCCCTTGCGATGACATTAGTCAAACATCTCACTCGATTACGGGAAGACGCCGTCATTGGCTTTATCTTTTCCACATTCTTCGCCGCGGGTTTGCTTATCGTCTCGCTCAACCCAACTTCAGTAAATGTGCAAAGTATTATTTTTGGTAATATTTTAGGTATTGCAGATGCGGATGTTTTGCAAGTTGAAATTATTATCGCGGTATCTTTCGTTGTATTATTATGTTTATGGAAAGATTTATTAGCGGTATTTTTTGATGAAAGCCATGCACGATCCATCGGATTAAATCCGCTGCGCTTAAAGATAATTTTCTTTACTCTATTGAGTGCTTGTACTGTTGCTGCGCTGCAAACTGTCGGTGCGATCTTAGTTATCGCCATGGTCGTCACGCCCGGTGCAACGGCTTATTTGCTCACCGACCAATTCAAACGTTTACTGATTATTTCTGTCATCATTGGCACAGTAACCAGTGCCGTTGGTGCATATGTAAGTTATTTCCTTAATGGTGCAACGGGTGGATTGATCGTCACTTTTCAAACCGTAATCTTCTTACTTGCTTTCTTTTTTGCACCAAAACATGGTTTATTTGCATCACGCCGTAAAGCAAGAAAAGAAGTTGCTCATTTACATCTCGAAAAGCAACAAGGAATCTCCCATGAGTGATTTTATTGACTTACTAATGGCTCCCTTCGCTTTTCCATTCATGCAAAAAGCCTTATTAACGGCAATTGTCGCAGGAACAGTCTGTGCTTTACTATCATGTTTTTTGGTATTGAAAGGCTGGTCATTAATGGGAGATGCCATTTCCCACGCCGTACTCCCCGGTATTATTTTGGCTTCTTTAATTGGCATTCCTATCGCTATTGGTGCATTTGCTTCTGGATTATTTTGCGCAGTTGCGACTGGCTACTTAAAAGAAAATAGCCGTATAAAAGAAGATACTGTCATGGGAATTGTCTTCTCGGGTATGTTTGCCGTCGGCCTGGTGATGTTTGCCAAAATCGATACGTCACAGCATCTTACGCATATTTTATTTGGTGACATTTTAGGTATTACCAATGATGAGTTTAAGCAAATTTTGCTATTTGCAGGTTTCACCATTGCCGTCATTTTATTAAAGCGTAAAGATTTTATGCTGTACTGCTTCGATCCAAACCAAGCTCGAGTGATTGGGCTTCCGGTGAAATTGATTCACTACGGATTACTGTCTCTTCTTGCACTAACTATCGTCGCCTCATTACAAGCCGTTGGGATAATCTTAGTCATTGCGATGCTGATATCCCCCGGTATTATTGCATTTGTGTTGTGTCGCAGTTTTGGCTGGATGCTCGTAGTTGCAGTGATTGCTTCAGTCACCTCGAGTGTTATCGGGACAATATTAAGCTTTCACATAAACGCAACCACAGGGCCAACCATCGTGGTTGTTCAAGCCTTGTATTTTATTGTTGCCTTAATATACAGTAAGATCGTTTTGGCGCGTAAAAAGCTAAAAACACCAACCAATGCACTGCATACCGCCTAAAATAATGAAATAAAAATTTAGCGCTAAAAGGATTGAGTTGGGTATTACTCTCAACTCAATCCTTTACTTTAATATCAGCTTATAAAAACTTAACTATTCTCAATCTTAATCAATTCACACTTCCTACACTGCTATAGCAATTATGCATTAGCCACAAAATATAGTGCCTATTTTTCGTGATAGGCTCTTCTTTTTATACAATTATCCCTGTCAATTCCTAAACTGTCGCTATAGTATTGTGTTAATGAAGACCAAAGCAGAGCGAGGTGGATCATGTGGCAAGTAATGTGTCGTTTATTAAGTGAACACTTGGGTGAAGCAGAACTGCATAATAAAGTCATTCTCTCTGGAGGTGATATTCACCATACTTTACGTATCGATTATGGTGAGCATACTGTTTTCATTAAACAAAACCGACGTGAATTTTTGCCATTATTTAAGCAAGAAGCTGAACAGTTAGAAATTCTAGCTAAAAGTCAAACAGTCACTGTGCCAAAAGTGTACGGTGTTGGTAGTAATAAGCACCACAGTTTTCTTCTCCTTGAATACTTCCCTCTAAAAGCTTTTGATGCCTCTAACGCTTGGCATTTTGGTCAACAATTAGCCCGTTTACATCAATGGGAAGAGCAACCCAGCTACGGATTTGATTTTGATACCATGCTCAGCACCGTTACTCAACCCAATGGCTGGGAAAAACGCTGGAATTCATTTTTTGCAGAAAAACGTATTGGGCTCCAATTACAAATTGCATCTGAAAAAGGCATGGTATTTGGGGATATTCAAACCATTGTTGATATCATAAAAAATAAACTTGCAGGACATCAACCTCAGCCTTCGTTATTACATGGCGATTTATGGCCTGCAAATTGCGCGATCACCAATCAAATTGATGGTGTTCTGTATGACCCAGCTTGCTATTGGGGGGATAGGGAGTGTGATATTGCGATGTTACCATTATATCGTGAACTGCCTATTCAGATTATTGATGGCTATCAGAGTGTATGGCCTCTCCCTAACGGGTTTTTAGAGAGGCAACCTATTTACCAACTTTATTATTTACTCAACCAATCGAATATATTTGGTAATGAGCAAGGGTATATACACGCTAGGGCTATTATCGATAGATTAATTGACAACAAATAATCTTATGGCTAAACAAATTCTCGTCACAGTTAGAGCAAATATTTAACTGTGACGAGAAATAAATCAGATTACCAATTAAGTAAAGATAATCCCCAATATATCCCTATCCCAATCACAATTGGCCAGAAGTAAAGAATAAAAAATTGCGTAAAAATAGTGTGTCGAGGGATCGTGACTTTCGCTTCTAATTCCTCTTTCGAAATCTCGGCACCTTTTGCTTTCTCTAAAATTACATGGTCTTCAATACTTTCACGAATAAATTTGATTTGCCTGTACATACGTAACCCGGAAGCACTCAGAGCTAATCCTACAAATATAAAGATAAAAATAATAAAAAAACCAATATTACTGCCGGAGAATCCTTTTGCTACCTCAGGTACTGGCGAGTTATTCCAGAAGAAATTTAAAAATGGTGTACTTTGACGCGTCATTTCCGCCATCAATTTAATAAAATCATTCGCTACCGCATTGATCCCCTCACCCGTTAGTCCTTTCATTCCTGCGAGTTTAATCAGAGAGGCTAATGTAGAAATCAATGCCACCAAAAAAACAACCCAGCCCAGAATACGCTTGCCGATTGCGACATAACTTGCATTGTGGTAATTCATTACTACGATTCCTTAGCGATTTTTTATTATTGCCGAATTTTTCCTGCTAATCATAGCTGAAATTATCTATTCACTCCAAATTTTGCATTTATAAATGATAGCCATATTCTGACTTTAAGAATAATCAAGAACGTCATTATTGGATGGATTTGTATCTATATAATCAATGACTAGCTTGCTACAATAGGTCATCTCAATAAGGCTACCACTTTCAAGTTGCCAACCACATACATGAATGGAGTATTACATGTCTCATAACTTACCTATCGAATCCGTTATTTTTGATATGGATGGCTTACTCATTGATTCAGAGCCTTTTTGGGCACAGGGAGAACGTGAGATTTTTGCTCAGTTAGGTGTAGATCTTGCTATTGAGAAGACATTGCCTGATACACTAGGCCTGCGCATTGATCATGTTGTCGAACTTTGGTACAACGCATCGCCTTGGCAAGGTTGTAGCCAAAAAGAAGCGACACAGCGAATTATTGACCGGGTAATCGGTTTAGTCGAAGAAACACGCCCTGTATTACCGGGTGTTCAGCATGCAATGGAATTATGTCGCTCAATGGATTTAAAAATTGCACTCGCTTCGGCTTCCCCACTGTATATGTTAGAAAAGGTGCTCGATTTACTCGATATACGCCATTATTTCTCTGCGGTTATTTCAGCAGCCGACCTCCCATTGAGCAAGCCACATCCTGAAGTTTATCTTAAAGCAGCTGCTGCACTGGGAACCAAGCCTATCCATTGTGTCTCATTAGAAGATTCATTCAATGGTATGATTGCAGCGAAAGCGGCAAGAATGCGCTCTATCGTTATCCCCGACCAAGCACATTTTAATGATCCTCGCTTTGGGCTTGCTGATATAAAATTATCATCATTAAATGAGTTAAAAGCAGAACATTTACGTTAAGTCTTGAAAATTGATGAATAAGTATTCTCCCCTATCCTTTCTTGGTGGGGGAATTAGCACAAAAGAATAAAATCCTTTTGTTATCTGCTAATAAATAAGAGTTTTTTTAACTTCTTACCTCTATCATATTCTTTTTAAACGTTTTATACTGCCGATCAACTGTATAGATAAACAGATGGTATTTTATCCACCATGACAGCTGAAGGGCATCTGCTTTTTTCCGTCGCCTCATTAATAATGGCTCATAAATTACAATTAACGCCTGAGCTTGCTCAAGGTGATTGGTTGCATATGGTTCCGGGCGCATTATTAGGTGCGCTGCTGCCTGACATCGACCATCCATCCTCTATACCTGGCCGGTTATTTCGTATTTTTTCCCTTCCTATATCGAAACTATGTGGACATCGAGGTTTCACACACAGCCTAATTGCTTGGATGATATTACTTATCTCTTGCTACCAATGGCTACCTGCTAGTTGGGGTATTCCCGTTGATTTGGTTCAAGCTTTTTTATTAGGTTATCTGAGCCATCTTATTGCTGATATGTTGACACCATCCGGTGTTCCACTCTTATGGCCTCTACCTCAGCGTTTCTGCTTACCCTTGCTTCGCAGCAAAACAAACAAGCGTGGTGAGCGTTTTGTCTCAGTTCTTTTGACAGTTTGTGCCTGCTTATTACCGAGTGGATACCAATTAGATTTGTACTTCCAAATAGAAATGGCGATAAAATATATTCAAAATCAATTAAGTATACACTTACCTACATAAACTCTACATTTGTAATATAATGTAAGTACGAATAATACTACCTTATTACTTTTTAGTATAAGTAATGTGTTTTCTCTACTGATAATATATAACCAATTGTTCAAAGAAGTTAAATCCTTATAACCACAAAGGGTTAAAGAGCAAGCAATATAACTTAAAAAACTGCGATTTGGAGTTCGGAATGAATATTCCTCTAATTATTAATGTGCTCGTCTTTGTAGCACTACTGATTCTGTTGGCAAAACTGGGTGCGAGAGGCTGGAGCCTTTCTAAGAAAGTATTAGTCGGTTTAGTCTTCGGTGTGGCTTATGGTGTTGTGCTACATCTCGTATATGGCACTGGACATCAAACAGTAAAAGATTCCATACTTTGGTTTAATATTGTTGGTAATGGTTATGTTCAGCTATTACAAATGGTGATTATGCCTTTAGTTTTTGCTTCTATCCTCAGCGCGGTGGCAAGACTACATAAAGCATCTTCATTAGGTAAAATTAGCTTCCTAACAATTGGTACATTACTCTTCACAACAGCCATTGCTGCCTTGGTGGGGATTCTGATCGCTAATGTGTTTGGTCTAACCGCTGAAGGCCTGATTCAAGGTCAGTCAGAAACAGCGCGATTAAGTGCAATCGAAACGAACTATATTGGTAAAGTCTCTGACTTAACCGTTCCACAGCTCATTTTATCATTTGTTCCTAAAAATCCATTTGCAGATTTAACAGGTGCAAATCCAACTTCAATCATCAGTGTTGTTATATTTGCCGCTTTCCTCGGTGTTGCTGCATTACAACTGTTTAAAGATGATAAAGAGCGCGGTGAGAAAGCCTTAGCCGCAATCGATGTATTACAAGCATGGGTCATGAAATTAGTCCGTCTAGTCATGCGGTTAACCCCTTATGGTGTGATGGCGCTGATGATCAAAGTGGTTGCAAGCTCAAATTTAGCCGACATTATTAACCTAGGTACATTTGTTATCGCCTCTTATGTCGCAATTGGAATTATGTTTGTGATCCACGGAATACTGGTTGCATCGACCGGATTGAATCCAATTAAATTCTTTAAAAAAGCAGGCCCTGTACTGACATTTGCCTTTACTAGCCGCTCAAGCGCAGCAAGTATTCCACTCAATATCGAAACCCAAACACGCCGTTTTGGTATTCCTGAATCGATTGCTAGCTTTTCCTCTTCATTTGGCGCAACAATTGGTCAAAATGGTTGCGCAGGTATCTACCCAGCGATGTTGGCTGTGATGGTCGCACCAACGATGGGAATTAACCCATTCGACCCTCTCTGGATTGCAACTTTAGTCGGTATCGTGACAGTCAGCTCGGCGGGTGTTGCCGGTGTTGGTGGCGGTGCAACCTTCGCCGCTCTGATTGTTCTACCTGCGATGGGACTACCTGTTACACTTGTTGCACTGCTAATTTCAGTTGAACCATTGATTGATATGGGCCGTACTGCACTCAACGTCAGTGGCTCAATGACAGCCGGTACAGTCACCAGCCAATTGATGGGTGAAACCGATAAATCTGTATTTAACCAAGATGATGACGGTGAGCTGAAGCACGTTTAGCCACCAATGTGACCTCTGTTCTTTAAACCTGCTGTATTCCGGCAGGTTTTTTTATCTCTATAAATTGCTGATAAATTTTATTTATCTTATCAAGAACAAAAAAACCGCTTTTTATACCAAAAATAATTGCCACCCGTTAAACTTACGTAAGATAATAATATTTGAGCAACGTTTTCTTAGGCTTCCTGCCTGTGTTGCGTCACCCCGTATTCTACGGGAACATTATCAACATCATTTATATGGTTTTTGATATGACAAATATTCACAAACTAAAAACAAATCCTTCTGATAACCCTTGTACAACTTGTGGGGCTTGTTGCGCTTATTTCCGTGTATCATTTTATTGGGCTGAAGCCGAAAGCAGTGGCGGGATTGTTCCTCAATATTTAACAGAACAAATCACACCATTTATGAGCTGCATGCAAGGAACCAACCAAAAGCAAAAACACGCGCTGTGCTGCCTTAGATGGCAATATTGGGGAATGTGTCTCTTGCTCTATCTATACTCAGCGCCCAACACCTTGCCGTGAATTTGAACAATCTTGGCATAATGGTATATACAATGAAGCTTGTGATAGAGCTCGCGCTGCTCATGGATTACCGCCTCTCGAGCCAAACTTACCGCAAATAGCCTGCTAACCGTCTATGACCCAGAGCTTTTCTGGGTTATCTTTTTTAGATAATTCAAGCCTCCTTGCTAAAACAACTCCTTGGTCTATAAATTTAAGCGATTTCTTTCATCACTTGCATTGCTAATTCAAATGAATATAACCGAGCTTGATGATCAAATATTTGGCCATTAACCATAATCTCATCGGCTTGTGTTTGGCGTAAAATCGTTTCTAATCCATTACGGATTTTAGCTTTATCACCCACGAGAGACATACCCAATGCTTGTTGAACACCAAATTGTTCTGCTGGTGACCATATCCCTTCCATACTTTGAACTGGGGCTGGAAGTTGTGAAGATTGCCCACGACGCAGCATCACAAAAGCTTGTTGCATTGAACTAAATAAAAACTCTGCATCACGGTTGCTATCTGCTGCAATGATATTAATACAAACCATCGCATAAGGTTTTGTTAGCCTCGCAGAGGGCTTAAAATTAGCACGATACAGATCCAACGCTTGCAAAAGTAAATCCGGCGCAAAATGTGAAGCGAAAGCAAATGGCAACCCCATTTCAGCCGCAAGCCTTGCACTATATAAGCTTGAGCCCAGCAGCCAAACCGGAATTTTCTCACCGAATCCTGGTACTGGCCGTACTGCTGGGTCAGGATTAATCGCATCAAACCAATTAACTATTTGGGCAACATCTTGTGGGAAATTATCGACATCTATACTCATATGACGGCGTAAAGCTTGCATTGTCTGCTGATTACTGCCCGGCGCTCGCCCTATTCCCAGATCAATACGCTCCGGATAAAGTGTATTTAGTGTCCCAAATTGCTCAGCAATCACAAGGGGGGAATGATTCGGCAACATTATTCCGCCTGATCCAAGACGAAGCGTAGTAGTATTCGCCGCCAAAAAGCCGATTAGAACAGAGGTTGCGGCACTCGCAATCCCAGTCATGTTGTGATGCTCAGCCAGCCAATAACGGTGATAACCTTGTTTTTCTGCCATCTTGGCGAGATCAAGTGAATGAGAAAAAGCGGCTTTTGCACTTGAACCCTGTGTGATAGGCGCAAGATCAAGTAGCGAAAAAGGAATTTTTGTATCTGACATAAACACTCGCTTTGTTGGTATTCAATAACCGGTCTGTATAACTATCCTAGTAGATTAGTGCTTGTGCCACCAGCAATTGAAATTCCATCAGCACAACTGGTCTAAAAATTCATATTTCAACCTTATTTTTACTTATTATTAAACAATATGAGCCCAACGTGAGCAAAAAGTGCAGTAAATATGAAGCTTCAGTCAAGGGGCGTAAAACCGATTGCGCGACAAAATCAATTCGTTGATTATCAACTCATCGCAAACACAGAGGAAATTCAAATGAAAAAATTTAACACAGGTTTACTGGCTTTAGCGTTAATGTCTGTTGGATTCGCAGCGTCAGCCAATGGCGTCAATAACCAAACGCCACGCCAACACATGGGAAATCACCACAACATGGTGTATAGCGTTACTGAACAAACCACAACACCAAATGAAACGGCTAAAAAGCTCGCAAACGCCGCACCTAAAATTGAAGATGGTAAGCGTTACGTAGTCAAAGTCAGTGTCGTCGAAGTTCCTGAATATTCAAATGGTAAAAATAAGCCAATGCCATTACCGGTGAAAGCGCCTGCGGATCAATAATCAGTATCTCTAATAGTTGATATGAGAAGTATTACTAAATATATTGACCCACTACTTTTAAGTGTAACAGGCATAAGCAAGCTAACCTTAGAACCGCAACGTTCTGCGGGAATTAGGTTACTGATGATGCACAATTAATCTGTCCCTTAAATTCCCGCAGATATAGGTAATACCTTTCACAACGATAAATATAATCACATAGTATCGATTGTGAAAAACCGATATCTTATTCAGACAATAATGAATTAAATATATATCCTACGATTGCCTCTGTTTACAGAGGCTTTTTTTTATACTTTATCTCAATTTTTTGCCATCCACTGGTAAAAACACCTAATTACCACTAACCTTACTTCTAAGCAGGCCACCGTTTTCTGCTTTATTCATGACCATTTTATCTTCTAATCTTTTCATTATAAATTCGGAGCTTACCATGGGGTACTTTGAACTAAAAAAATCCACGAAAGATGTGGCTCAGCCATATTACTTTGTACTGAAAGCTGGAAATCATGAAATTATTGCCACCAGTGAAATGTATGCATCAAAGCAATCAGCACTAAAAGGTATTGCCTCTGTCCAGAAAAATGGGACAACCGAAACAATCAAAGATCTAACCGTTTAAATTATTGCCTCCTACAGTTACTCGTAGGGGGCTTTCTTGTTAAAATCAAAAAATAAAACGCAATAACGCAGTGACAATGGCTGCGGATAACACGATTAAAATAAAAGGTTTTTTATACCAAGTCAGAATACCTGCAAACAATACCCCAACGATTTTAGGTATATCAGAGACATTATCGCCCTCGAAAAGGGTCGACGTTATTGCAACAGAAAATAAAATTACAATAGCAGCAGCTGAAAATAACGCTTTACTGTTGTCAGTTAAAACGACTTTATCTTTTAAAATTGCACCTGAGGCACGCATTATATAAGTGCCAACAGCAAGTAATAAAATACCGCTTAGAATAAGCCATGGGTTATCCATCATCATTATTTCCTTATATAAATAACTAGGAGCTGTTGATCTTTGCTGCTTATTTTTACAGCACAAAAAGGGCAATAAACAATCAACCCAATTAAGGTTTATAGTGATTATTAACAACAATCAATATTTCAACTAAAAAAGGACATCAAAAACGGCCCTTCGAGTTCGATTAAAGAACGTTTCACTCATTTTATTCTACGTTGAGAGGCTCTTGCTTAGTTCACTAAGCGGCGAACCTCTCGCCTTGCCTAAAAGGTCTTTAATTCGAATAAAAAGTGACCATCAACGATTAACAGCCCCTAGGCTTAATAGCGCAAACAATACAGGGATCCCTGCTGGTAAAAATGGTGTAGTCGCAACAGCAATAATTGCTCCCGCAATGGCCGTTATTCTTAATCGTTTATCTTTCAATGCTGGCAAAGATAGCGCCAAAATAATCGCTGGAAACATCGCATCCATCCCCCATACCTGAGTGTCACTGATAAAACTGCCAAGAACTTCACCAATAATTACCCCCATAGGCCAGCAAATTAAAATACCTATTCCACACAGCCAGAATGCGGCTCTTTTTTCTGCATCACTTTCTTGAGCAAGCCCGAACACCACACTTTCATCATTCATAATGTGGTAACCCAGTAACGCTTTAGGCCCTTTCCCTGTAAGTTCACTAACCGCAAAACTAAATGGAATATGTCGAGAATTAACCAGTAAGCCAGCAAGCGCCGCAGAAATCGGGCTTCCCCCCGTAAATATAACGCCTATAAACAAAAATTCTGACGCTCCCGCCAAAACCAAAACAGATAATGTCAGTGGAACCCACAGATCAAACCCTTGAGAGTGGGCTAACGCGCCATAAGATATTCCCACAATCAAGTCAGCGATACATACCAATGTAATATTTTTCACTGTACTATTATTAAGTATAGAAGTTAGCATAATTTAATCGTTCGATATATAATACGTTCGTTCATTATGTCGGTGTTTTTTACCAAGTGCAATCAAAATAGGATATTAAAATTGAACTTACCTTCGCCCCCTATCGAGCTAATTTCAAAAGCCTTAGCTCGAGAGAGACAAAAAAGAGGCTTATCTTTATCCGAACTTTCACGTAAAGCTAAGATAGCCAAATCGACACTTTCTCAATTGGAAGCAGGTAATGGTAACCCCAGCATAGAGACTTTATGGGCAATTTGTGTTGCATTGGATATTCCCTTTGCTCGCCTTATTGAAGATAAACAAGAAACCGTTACCGTTATACGCCATGGCGATGGTATTCAAGTGAGTGCAGAACATGCTAACTATCTCGCATTCCTACTTTCATCTGCACCGACAGATTCGCGCCGTGATATTTATACCGTGGTTGCCCAACCGGGAAGAGACCGTATTTCAGAACCCCATATGTCGGGTGTCAGTGAACATATTATTTTAATGTCAGGCAGAGCATTAGTGGGACCATTAGATAACCCGATAGAACTTCATCCGGGCGATTATATTCATTATCCAGGAGATGAACCCCATATCATGCGAGCACTTGAGCCCGATACCATGGCAGTTATGGTGATTGATAAACAAAACTAGCAATACATTATTTTTAAATGGAGATACGCAATATGGCGCACTATGACGACATCATTCAACAAGTCGATTTACGACTCGATGAAAATTCCGTTCACAATATGAATGAGTTGCTAACTCAGCTTTCTCATGATGATGAATTAACGCAAGAACAGCGCTTTGAGCAACAGCAGCGTCTTAGAGAAGCTATCTTTGTACACCATAACGCATAAAATAAAGGTTAGGAGCATTAAGCCCTAACCCTTTATTAATATAGTACATTATAGGAGCAACATTAACGGTAGACCCGGTATGGGCAGCAAAACTAGCCCAAAAACCATCAGCGAGATCAACTAGAATTCCGCTTGTTGCAAATATGACCATGCATATTGTGCATACAGCTCAGCACCTGTCGCCATCACATCTTCATCAATATTAAAACAGCCATGATGATGCGCCCATTGGGTATCTTTCTCTGCATTGCCTGACCCCAATAATGCGAAACAACCCGGTATATTTTCCATATAAAAACTGAAATCTTCCCCGCCCGGTGTTGGTTTTTCCGCCATTAGCGTTTTCTCTCCAAAGGCCTGAGTAATAACAGCTTGTGCTAATAATGCACTGCGTTCTTCATTAATAACGGGCAACGTACCATAGATATAATCGACTTCAGCCGTTGCACCGTACATTTCAGCAGTATGCTGCGCATAGCGGCGGATGGCAGACTCAAGGCGAGTCCGTGTTGCAATATCAAAGCAACGAACCGTCCCATCTAATACTGCATTTTCTGCGATGACATTAAAACGGGTACCCACATCCATCTTACCAATGGTGACAACCGCAGAGTCGAGGGATGAGGTTTCACGTGAAATAATCGCTTGTAAATTCATCACAAAAGAAGAAGCTACAACTGAGGCATCTACCGTTGCCTCCGGCATAGACCCATGCCCGCCACGCCCTTTAAATTTCACAACCAACAAGTCAGCAGAAGCGAATGACCCACCAACATTACAAGACACCTTTCCTGATGGCGTTGTAGACCAAATATGCATACCAAATACGTTATCAACGTTTTCAATCGCCCCTTGTTTGATCATTTCGCGAGCACCTTGGGCAATTTCTTCCGCAGGTTGAAATATCAAACGAATATTTCCTTTTAGTTCAGCGCGAATTTCGTATAAAGCTTTGGCGGCGGTTAGTAGCATAGCGGTGTGAGCATCATGGCCACAGGCATGCATTTTTCCTTCATTTTTTGATTTGTACTCTAATGTGTTATTCAGCTCTAACACAGGCAACGCATCGATATCTGCGCGTAAAGCCACCGTTTTACCGGGCTTTCCACCTTTAATTTCGGCGATAATACCGGTTGGCTCAGTGAGTCGATATTCAATGCCAATTTTTGCCAGTTCTTCTGCGATACGTTTTGTAGTACGAACCTCTTCAAATGGCAACTCCGGGTGCGAGTGAAGGTCGCGACGAAAAGCAATCATCTCTTGTGTGTGTTTTTTGATTGCCGCTGCAATTGTTGTATTAACCATATTTCTACCTTTTACCCTTTTGCAGATAAACACCTGCATTTGCTATTTACTGATATATTATTAAAATCAACATTCTGTCAGTGATTTTACCGTGGCAAACATCACATCTGCCCCACGAGCAATCTGTGCATAATCAGTCCATTCATCAGGATGATGGCTTAACCCATTGCGACTAGGTACAAATATCAATCCAGTTTGCGTGATACCCGCAAAAATCATCGTATCATGCCCAGCACCACTCACCATGGTTCTAAAACGTAGATTTTGATCTGTTGCATGTTGCTTCATCAACTCACCAATCTGTAAATTTAGCGCAGTTGGTTGTACATAAAGTGGTTGAATGATTTCGCTAGAAATGCCAAGTTTTTCACTTTGTTTCTCCGTAAAGTCAATAATTTGCTCGATCAACTTACGTAATGCAGCATCATTTTTAGACCGAATATCGACGCTGAAAATAACCTCACTAGGAATAACATTTGCCCCATTCGGCAGGACATTTAAGCGCCCCACTGTCGCGACTGAATTATCCCCTGCGGCTTTCGCCAATTCAGGGATCTCACTAATAATATGGCTAGCACATACTAGGGCATCTGCCCGCATATTCATTGGTGTGGTTCCGGCATGCCCCGCCTTACCCACCAGTTTAATTTCTAGCTGACTAATCCCCACGATGGTGTCGACAATTCCGATATCTTCATTGGCTTGCTCTAAAACAGGGCCTTGCTCAATATGTAATTCTAAAAATGCTTTTACTGATTCAGGTTTCAGTACTGCTTCATGGGCTTTATCTGCATTAAAACCGGCTGCAGCCATGCGCTGCGCTGCTGTAATACCTTCTCGATCTTTTAGTTGATGAAGCTCTTTACTGCCAATCAACCCAGTTATGACACTCGACGCCATTAACCCTCGACCAAAACTAGTTCCTTCTTCTTCTACTAAGGCAATCACTTCAAGGGGATAGCGAGGTTTAAGATTTTCTTCACGTAAGCGCGCCACCACATCCAACCCAGTAACAATTCCCGCGGGACCATCAAAAGCGCCACCATTGGGGACTGAATCAAAATGGGAGCCAATAATCACCGCAGGAAGACCCGCTTCTTGCCCTTCTAATCGTCCATAAATGTTGCCAATCGCATCTTCACGAACTTGCAAACCTAGCAATATCATTTCTTGCTTCAAATAGTTACGTGCTTGTTTATCTTGCTCGCTATAACTCATTCGGGTTGTGCCTTGCCCCGGAGTCGACGTATATTCCGCCAACTGTTCTAAGTAACGCTGAATTCTTGATGCACTTGTTTCCATAATTTATTTACCCTGCAACTGGAACAATATAAGCAACCATAACGCCGGCTAAAACCACGGAAACCATCGTTACTGAGATAAAGCCCCCGACTAACATTGGCCCTAACATGTGGCTAGTCAATATTTGGCGTTCTTTTTCATCTTTGGTTAGCGCATTAATCGCTTCGTTAGTAATAATATAATCTGCTGGGAAGCCATATAATGCGGTTAATGAAACAGCAAACGCCATTTCTTTAGAGACCCCCAAGATCCGACCGACGATCCACGATGCTAAGTACATTCCCACAACGGCGGCAACGATTAGCACCACCATTGGATACACTAAGCGCAGTAACATATCTGGCGTAGCATGGTTTAACGTATCAAAGATAAACAGCATCAATGCCATTATGGCGAAACCAAACCCATTAGCTTTTTGTAATGGTTGTCTTTCTAAAAAACCCATAGATGAGGCAATAACACCAAATAATAAGCACAGAACAAATGGGCTGATACTGACATATGGCGCTGCCCATAAAGAGACCAAGTAAGCAAGATACCCTACTGCGGCTAAGCGCAAGAATTTGAAATAGCTCGTGTTATAATGAGACGGAATTTTTTTGAACATTCGAGGCATTTCATCTTCTGAAACCAACGTTTTTACTTCAACGTCATCCGCTCCATCAACCGATAATGATTCTTTCCAGTTCCCACTGCGATACTGTGCTAGAACTCGACGCCCTTCTCTTTTTAACATAACGGCAGTTAATGGATATCCAGCAAAGCCTTGCATAACATAAATTAGAATAGCGAAGACAGAAAGATCTACCAGCCCAGCTTCCGCCGCACCTTTCGACATAATTAATGATGAAACAATGCCGCCGACTAAAGGAGGTATAGAAACTAATACCGTATTTAAATCAAATAGTGACATGCCTATCACATAAATAAAGACGATAATCCCTAAGATACCAGAGAGGGAAATAACAATTGTTTTCCATTGCCTCAAGAGCTCTTTAAGGGATAACAGTGTTCCCATATTCGTAATTAATAAATACATGAGAGAAATAGCAACGACCTGTGGAATACCCGCAATACTGACAATATCTTTAGGAAAAATAGTCCAATAACCCACAAGAAATAAAACAGCACAGACGAAAACAGAAGGAACCCATGCTTTGGTTCTTACGGCTATCGCATCCCCGATATATAATATCCCCACGATAAGAAATAGCGCTAACATCTGTGACATAAACTTTCCCCGTATATATTTTTTAATGTTTTATTTTTTTAGTTTTACATACTTTTTATCCAACTTTAGTTAGGATAAAAAGTCATTTTCTGGATGATAACTCACCAATATTAAGTGTAATTTGCTGCATTGATACAAAGTCGCAACAAAAATCATAATATCACTGAAAATCCAGATGTATAGGTCACAAAAGATAAGGAACACCTAGGGGAATAGTGGCACTCATAAATTGATTAGTCAGATATAACAGCCTGTTGCATTATTCTGTTTGTATCCTCTAATAATCAACGTCCTTATGAATATTAAATTCCACTTTTTAATCTGTTTATAACGATAAATTCTTTAGATTATTATTTAACCCATAAAATTATATTCTTTTGCCTAGCCGGGTATTTTCAATAATTCACTTCATCACTACGACAATCTCACTATAAATATGATTAATTTTTACTTTAACTAAAGATATTCCACTTTATTTTAAAGATAACGATTTTCGCTTTAAATCTCAGCATAAAGGGCGTAAAGCCCTTTAGCCTAATAAGGCTTAAATTTGAATGTTTTTATATGTTAGAGCCCAAGGATATTGCATACAAAAAAACCTTATAGATATATTCAATCTATAAGGTTTTAAAAATAGCCCGTACGATTAACTAGTGGTTAATTGTTTGCTGCTCCGCTGAAATTGTTGCTGTCTTTATTTTTCGGTTATTCTCAAACCCTGGTTGAGGAACCTTGATAAAGAAAGTAAGAATACCTGCAAATATATACAACCCTGTATAAGCCCATACCACACCAACAATATCGAAGAATGGTAATACTAAGCTAGCAATTGCAGGAGCCGCAAAATTACTCAACCCCGCAGATAGGTTATAAATCGATACCGCCGCGCCTTTATGATGAGGCTCAATACTTGGGAATACTGCCGTCATTGGGACAAATGCAGCGACAAAAATACCTAACATAATTGCAGGGATCAGCGCGATTGCGAAGTTATGACCAAAATAGACAGGTAAGTAGTAGAACATTAAACTCGATACTGCCATGCCTAAGCAACCAAACCATCTTACCTGACGGATCCAACCAATATGCTCGCCAATAATTCCCCAAAAAATATTGGTAAAAATTGTCACAAAGAAGAATACCGCCCAAATTTGTAGCCATTCTGAAATTGTGAAGCCCAAGCGATCAACAAACAGCAAAGGCATAATAATGGCAAAACCAAACAATGAAATGGTATTAACAATACGAATAATGCTCGCCATAAGAATATTTTTATTGGTAAACAAGATGGTCGCAGCGCGTGATAATTCTGCCATCTTATCCTTCATTGGTAAATTCACCTTTGAGCGGTCTACCGGTATGTTACGCAAACTAAAGTAGGCAATAACGCCCCCTATCGCCACCCAACCGATTGCCATCCATAGTGTGCCTGTTTCCCCCATATAAGGGATCGAGAAACTCGGCAAATAGCTACCAATAACACCGATACCAACAGAATACATTGCCCAGAACCAACCTGTTGCCGCCGCAAGGTGTGCACGAGGAATAACCTGAACTAACATCATCATAAATGAATAGATAAACAGCGGATAAGCCAAACCACGAATGCCATAAAACAGCAACATCATCGAGTAGCTTTTCATGCCAAGGCCAAATGCCATAAAAAAGATATGCATGACTATCCACAAAATAAAACCAATCATCATCGCTTTGAGGGGCGTGATAATTTCAGCCACAACACCAGATGCCCAAGCAGCTACGGCGGCCATCAACCCATAGACAGTAAACACCATGGCTGATTGTGTCGGTGTAAAGCCAAGATCCGTAATATGTTTCGATAAAAAGGCCATTTCAAAACCATCACCACTCATAAAGATAGCGATAGCGATAAATCCCCAGAACAAATGCTTAGGTAATCCAAGCCAATACTGCTTTTGCTCCATTGCAGTTTCCTCATATTTTAAATTGTTGTTTTACTCGGACGAATAATGTAACGGCAGCATCGTAGGGTAAATCAGCTGCCGTTACTGGCCAATTAAGGCATCAATGCTCTCGCCTGCTTTTGCTGCTTATATAGCAGTCTAAATACCTCTAATCGTTGGCTCAGCCAACCTTGATTCTCCGCACATGGTATAAATCTACTGAGTACATCCGGCTTACGACATACGGCATCTTGATTACCACCATCGGCTAACCAGCCTAAGCGTGCAGCACCCAGAGCACCAGAAGAGCTCGCAGGATGTGTCACTATCGGAATATCCATCACATCGGCGATCAGTTGTGCCCAAATGGGGCTGCGTGCGCCACCGCCAGTCAAGCTGCACTGACTCACCTGCGTACCGGTTTCTTTTAGGACTTGCATACCATCAGCAAGACCGAATGTGACGCCTTCAATAACTGCATAGCCTAATTGAGCTCGCGTCGTTTCATTTTTGAGCGCAAAAAATGATCCGGTAGCATAAGGGTCATTATGTGGCGTTCTCTCCCCAGAAAGATATGGCAAAAAAACCGGTGCTTGTTTCTTTTGCATTTCACTAAGTTGCCCAATCTCATCCATTAATTGATTTTCAGTGGTAGATAACAATTGACATACCCAGCGCAAACAATTGGCAGCACTGAGCATAACGCTCATTTGATGCCAACGATTCGGTAAAGCATGGGCAAATGCATGCACCCCATTATGGGGTGCAGCTTGTAGTTGATTATTGACAACAAAAATCACACCGGATGTACCTAATGAAATCAATGCATCCCCTTCATTGATTGCACCGACACCCACTGCAGAGGCGGCATTATCCCCCCCTCCACCCGCAATAATCACCTCAGCACTTAATCCCCATTGAGATGCGAGATCAGCTCTCAATACACTGCTTTTTTCAGAACCCTCCACCAGCGATGGCATCTGTTCCCGAGTCAAATTAGTGGCTGTAAGTAATTCATCCGACCAATCACGCTTGGCCACATCAAGCCACATCGTCCCTGATGCATCTGACATTTCACTGACGAATTCATCTGTCATTTTCCAACGTAAATAGTCTTTAGGCAGTAAAACCTTACCTATTTTGTTGAAAATGTCAGGTTCATGGCGGGCAACCCATAATAATTTTGGCGCAGTAAAACCAGGCATTACCATATTGGCGCCAATAGTTAAAAATTCAGGATGATGTTCCATTAACCAATTACATTCATCGGCACTGCGAGTGTCATTCCAAAGAATACAATCACGTAACACTTCACTTTGCTGATCAAGCAATACCGCACCGTGCATCTGGCCTGATAAGCCAATAGCCTTCACCGCCGCCCACGCCTCAGGGGCTTTTTGACGTAATGTCGCAGCAACTGCATTCGTGGCTTCCCACCAGCTATCGGGGGATTGCTCTGCCCATTGCGGATGGGGGCGCTGTACAGTCAGGGCCATATGACTCGATGCAACAATATTTCCTTGTCCATCAATCAGCACCGCTTTAAGCTCAGAAGTACCTAGATCAATTCCAAGATACATAGCTTTCCCTCCTACAACAGTTGTTCTGGCGATTTCAGCCAATTTTCGATGTGTATCACTGTACTTTTCATTAACCCATGAAATTCAGCGGAATTTGCTAATGCACCAAACAACGTTTCATCTGCAACAAATTTATCGAGGGCATTATCTGAATTCATTAGTTTTTGATAATAGGCCACATCAAGCACACCATCTTGGTATTCATAAGGTAATTGACCTTGCGCCCAACGGGTTAGGAAAACAAAAAATAATGCCGGTAATACTGCCGTTGCGGCTGGAATTTGGTTTCTGCCGTAACATTCCTGCAAGGTTGGCGTGATAAATCCGGGGATTTTTGATAACCCATCAGCTGCAACACGTTGATTAGTATCTTTTATATATGGGTTACCAAAACGCGCTAATACCACATCACGATATTGTGCTAAATCTAACGGACTTGGTGATAAGGAAGGAATGACATCTTGTGTAACATAGTTCCATGCCATTTGTTTGATTGGTAATTCACGAGTACTGTCATCAATATAATTTAAGCCAATCAATGTACCAGCCCAAGCAATGCAGCTATGACTCGCATTTAAAATACGAATTTTTGCTTCTTCCCATGGCAGAACTGAGTCAACCATTTCAACATCAACGTTCTCAAGTGCTGGACGCCCGTTGATAAAATCATCTTCAATCACCCACTGGATAAAAGATTCCCCCATTACAGGTGCTTTATCATCCCAACCCATTTGTTGCTTAACTCGCTCGGCGACATCCGGTGTTGGGCGTGGCGTGATCCTGTCTACCATGGTATTAGGTGAACGAGTTTGATTTTTAACCCATTCATACAATTCAGATTCCCCTTTTAGCTGTAAAAAGGATAAAAACCCGTGTCTGAAACGCTCACCATTATGGCGTAAATTATCACAATTTAGCAGTGTCACCGGCTCACCATGTCGTGCTAAACGGGCGCGTAAAATATGTGCGAGTGCACCATAAATCGTTCGCATTTCACCATTAAGATCAGCTTTAATATCGCCTTGCTCAACATCGAGTTCATGCTGAGGCGTCAAATAATAACCACCTTCCGTGACCGTAAAGGCAATTACGCGAGTTTCTTTGTCACTGCCTTGCTCTACTAGCTCGGTTAATTGTTCATCCCAATGCAAGATTTTACGGACTGAAGTGATCTTTTCATAATGACGCTCGCCCTCTGGCGATACCGTTTCTAATGTGTACTCGCCTTTTTGCTTGGCTAAATTATCCAGCAATGCATTAGCATCATTACGAATATTTCCCAAGGCGATTGACCAACTATCATCACCTTGCTGGATCAAACGATGTAAATACCAAGCTTGGTGTGCACGATGAAATGAACCTGCGCCAATATGCATCCACACCGATTTTTGTTTTAGCATTGCGACTCCCCAATAAAATATAGATAATTGTTTATTTGTCGGGCATATGCCCATTTGTTATATTTTAGTTTCAAAGCCTTTAAGGTTACTGCGATAAGGCTCACAATATTGACATTTGCTCTTTTGATAAGCATTTGCCCAAAACAACAATATCGTTTAGATTAGATATTCCATAATTGCTTATTTCAGCGAGCCGATGACCCATTACGACAAGAACAAAAAGAGGGAACACAAGTGCAAAGAGAAGTAAAAAAAATGGAACAAGCTGCACGAGCGGCTTGGTTATATTTTGTAGCGGGTAAAACACAACAAGAAATTGCCCACGAATTAGGGCTGTCGAGGCAGGTAGCACAACGTCTGATTTCTCTCGCCAAAGAGCAAGGAATGGTACATGTTCAAATAACACATCCTATTACCGAATGCTTACGCTTAGCTCATGAAATACAACAAAAATACCAGCTTAAGCATTGTTACGTTGTTCCTTCAGGGGAGTTAGATACTGAGTCAATATTAGATATGATTGCTGTTGCAGGTTCAGAGTTAATGGAACAGCTCATCGATAAAGAAAAACCACAAGTTATTGGTATAGGCTCAGGAAGAACATTGCGCCGTATTATTGATGCACTACCTAACCTCAATACACCGCAGCATCAATGTGTTTCATTGATCGGGGCAATTGCACGAGACAGTTCAGCCACTCGCTATGATGTTCCTTTAAATTTTGCGGAGAAATTGCAATGTCGCCACTATATCTTACCTGCTCCGCTATACGCGGATAGCGCAGAAGATAAAGCCATGTGGTGCCAACATCGCGTTTATAAAGAAGTCACTGAAAAGGCACTTAATGCGGATATTACCTTTCTTGGAATTGGCGAAGTTGGTATTGGCTGCCCATTAAATTCAGAAGGTTTTATCACCGATGAACAAGTGGATATGTTGCTCGAAAATGGTGTTGCCGCTGAGATGCTGGGGCATTTTATTCAAGCTAATGGTGACCGTCTTTCAACCATAATGGATGAAACTCACACTAGCGTCCCGCTCATGGCGCATACCCAAAAGCCAGTCATCGCATTCGCCGGTGGAGAAATAAAGCACAGTGCCATCCAAGCGATACTTAATGGTAAATGGGTATCAGGGCTGGTGACTGACGAAAGCTGCGCGCGAAAATTACTCGCTAATGACAAGATAAAAGCGTAACGAAAATTTAAGCGGCTGCTTGTATTGCCGCTTAGACTGATTTAGTTAAATAGCCCCTAAGTAACTTTGATATAACTGTTCAATTTTTGCAATATCAGTATCATTTGATTCTAAATAAAGGTCATTGCAACTGGCGCAACAATAGTGAAATACATCAAATTTTCTTTTTTCAATATTTTTTGTGACCGTTCCCTGTAATGCCATTTCATGAGTATCGAAACGGAATAAGTTTGCAGATAATTCAGCAACATTACGAGTGATCTCTAATTCAGGAAAATCATTCAAGACACGACACATTGAACTATAGGAATCTGAATCAGGCCATTTTATGCCACGAAGCACTTCATAGCGTATCAACGGAGTAATAAATAATTTGGTTTCAGGGTCGGATAACAGCGTTGTTAACTTAGTCATTGCGGCATTCTTAATGTCTTCAGATGCCGTTCCATGACGGTCAAATGCAGCAACTAATAAGTTAGTATCGAGTAAAACATTCCTTGTCATAACTAGCCCTCTTGCTTTTTCAATAGTGCAAGTAGATTGTCTTTAGCATTTTTTTGCTCATCCACCGTACTATTTTCCAATTTAATTTTATTAATATCTACATGGAAAACATCTCGAAGTATGTCGGCAAAAGCCGCTTTATTCGGGGATGGAATTAAACGGCTTTTAACTATGCCATCATCTTTATCACGTTGAAGTTCATACGCTTCCCCTTCTTGCAACTGAGAAAGAACAACTGAAGAGTGAGTTGTGACATAAAACGTGGTTTTCGGGAACAATTTCTTAAGCAAAGGAATAATATTAGCTTGCCATGACAAATGAAGATGGCTTTCTATTTCATCGATGAAAACAATACCTTTTATATTATTTAGGTTAGTTTCATTAGTAAAATAACCATAACCCGAAACAATGGATTGAATAAGTTTTAAAATCGAGGTAAAACCAGAACTCAACTGACTTAACTGCAATTTTCGTCCATCTATTTTTAAGCTAACTCGGTCATCTCCACCTATTTCTAAATAATCAGGATCGATGCGTTTATCAATATCATGCAATAAACGCAATACGGTTTTAATTTCGATTTGGCGGTTATCTTCTGAGCTTTGGTATGGATTCGACGAACGGGCGATTTGAATAAACCATTCTTGAATGTTGGTTGCCATATTCATCGAACCAAATTCAGACTCCATTTGTTTTACTAGGTTAGTAAAGTATTCTTCACGTCTATGGTTTAAATCACCTAACGAGCCTGTGCTAATGTTGTTTTTTTCGTTTATCGCCCCACGAGCTTGAGCACCAAGGTAAACAATCGGTGATTGATGAGCAAATGATGAAAAATTTTTTTTGACACCTTCATTTGAAAAATTCCAATATGTGGCTTCGGTATTTTCTTTAGGTATCAGTACATTGAAGCCATTCGGTTGATTTTCTCGCACCTGCCTAAATCTAAAATAGATTTTCAACATATTAGAAAGTGAATTATCAACCATCTGATTACTAAAAAACATCACCTGAAACAATGCTTCCAACGTTTTGGTTTTCCCTACCCCATTGACACCGATTAGTGTATAAACGCGTTGATTAGGTTGTAATTCAAGCTGAACTTTACCAACCCCGACTAACCCTTCAAACTCCAATTGTGTGCCTAACATCCCTTTTCTCCTCATTAGCTCATCGTTTCAGTATAGCAGTTGCTTAATCTCGAACAAGATACTCAATTTACATATAAGACGAAGTCGACAAATATACAATTCACCCTTGAGCCAACCAGTTATGACATAGCATGCCGAGCAAAGTGAATAGCAGTGCCCCAATCACATGGATAGCGATTGTGCTGAAGGCAAAACCCAGTTTTCCTTCTTGGATAAGCACAAGGACTTCCAACGAAAAGGTGGAAAAAGTGGTAAATGCGCCACAAAAACCCGTCACAATAAATAACTTATAGGCTGGGCTAATATTTGCGTTGGCAAAATAAGAAATTGCGAATCCAATCACAAAGCCACCAACCAAATTAACAAAAACCGTTCCCAGTGGAATATTTGGGTAGAGATGATTAAGTTTTAAACCAACAAACCATCTTAACCATCCGCCTAAAACTGAGCCGATGGCGATAGCGATAAGTGCTGGATACATAGAAGCTTCCCTTAAAGTGTCGGAAGGGAATAAATGAAAGGAATATTTTACCATTACATTCATACCCTAAATTTAGGATGCATAATACCTACGCACCCTATCAATGTTACTGATTGAAAAGGTCAACGTAGGCATCATCAGCCCTAAATGGGCGGTTTGTAATAGGAGGAATGCCATCTCCTCAAATAAATTTACTATAAAATAATAAGGAATGTCATTAAATTTTATACATGCGTTTCATGTCATGCTTAAAAACACACAAATCGCGTTTATTGGGACATTTTCAAAATTGTACGCACATTACTTGCACTGGTGGCAATAATATCAATAGCGCCAGTACGTAAAGCCCCCATTATTGCCATTGATTTCGATGTTTCAGAGGCAATGGCAATCACACATGGAATTTTTTTTAGTTCATCAATACTTAAACCAATGACTCTATCATTCATTACCGTATCAACGTGCTGACCTTGAGCATTGAAAAAATCATAACCTGCGATATCCCCAATGACGCCTTGATTTAAACTTGCATCAACAATCTCACGGGGGGTAAACCAGCCCAGTTTAACCATATAGCTATCTTCATTCATATCACCAATACCAATGAGTGCAATATCCGCTTTTCGGGCTCGGTCAAGGGTTTCTTTGATGGTGCCATTCTTCATGAACGACTGTTTTAATTCATTATTTTCAACATAAGCTGGGGCATAAAGAGTTTCACTCGTGCCGCCAAATTTTTTCGCTAAACGACGGCTAATATGATCAGCATTAATCGAATCACCCGGTCGATGCGTACCACCAATACCACAAATAAAACGACAATCTTTTTCAGGAACAGCTCCACCACTGTCAGAAACAGCAGCCACATTACGCCCTTGGCCAACAGTGACAATCATATTGTCTCTTAAGGTTGTCGACAAATAATTAGCCACTAGCGTACCAACTTGATAGCGCTGTTCTTCTTCATCGGGATGATCTAAGGCAATTAATGCTCGGGATATTGGGAAACGAGAAAGCAGTTGTTGCTCTAATTGAGTACTAAATATTGGATGGTAGCGGACATTGATTTCCACAATGCCTTCTTCTTTAGCACGTTTAAGTAAGCGCCCTACCTTGATGCGTGATATCCCAAATTTATTGGCGATCTCTTCCTGAGTGATTTCATCACGATAATAAGCTATCGCAATTTCAGTGAGTAGCTCGATATCAGAAGATGCCTGTGATCTATCCATAAAGTAATGAATTCCTCTCAATTGATGTTAATCGCAACAAGGATAAATGCGTGTTAATGATACACTCTAAATAATTCAAGTTACATGTAGGCGACAAGTGAAGATAGCCGATGAGCATGGGTAACTCGGTGATTCGCGTCGCTGAGCGTAGTCAACGACCCTGTAACTTGAAGTACGATGAGTATAGCGTTTTTAGTGCCAATTAATAAGCAACATATACAATAGCGTGGATATATACCCCCGATTTATTTTGAGTACATATCCACCGTTATCATTATTTAAGGATATTAGGCATTTGCTAAAGCGCCATGTTTTTCAACACTTTTCGCCAATTGACACAATAATAAACAACATGATGTTGCGCCTGCATCAAGTACTCCACGAGAACGCTCTCCCAAACGACTGGCGCGGCCAATTTTTGCAATTAAATCAAGTGTTGAATCACGACCTGCTATTGCTGCCGCTTGCATAGCATCAAGTGCTTGCTTGAAATTTTTACCCGCAATATTTGCGGCATCAAATGCGTTAATGGCCGGAATTAATGTATCCATTAAACATTTATCCCCCACATTTGCACTGCTAATATCTTGCAGCTCTGATAAGCCATTTTGGAGCATCAGCAGGAAATCTTGCTGTGTGAGTGTCTCTTTTCCAGAAATGCTATCAGACATCCCCATGAAAAAACTGCCGTATAATGGCCCCATCGACCCGCCGATCCCTTCCATCAACGCATCTGAGATTTCTTCAAAGCCTTCACCGAGTGAAATATCACGCCCTTCAATCGCTTTTGCACATAGGTTAAATCCTTTTGCCATATTAATACCATGGTCGCCGTCACCTATTGCACCATCAATATCACTAAGATATTCACGATTTGTTACCACGATATTCACCAAATCGAGAATAATTTCCTTGCCACAATCCGTTGATATAACCTGCATAAATAGCTCCTTTACTTAACTTGTGTTAAACCTAATGAATAAGCGGGTACATCCATCAGTGTTTTGAGCTCATCATCAACTTTCATCAATGTTAACGTCACGCCCATCATTTCTAAAGAAGTGAAATAATTGCCGACATAATTACGTACAATGCGCACGCCTTTCTCGCTAAGTTGCTTTTCAACTTCCGCAAAATAAATATACAGCTCCATCACAGGCGTCGCCCCGAGTCCTGAAACCAATACGACGACTTCATCACCCTGTTTAGCCTGCATATCCTCGAGAATAGGTTTTAACATGGTTTGAGCCATTTGTGCCGCCGATTGAATTGGCATGATCTCGATACCAGGTTCACCATGGTGACCAATGCCTAACTCCATCATACCGTCCTCAATATGGAAATTAGGGTGTCCAACCGCGGGAATGGTACAAGATGTCAGCCCAACACCAATAGAATGGCAATTATTAATCGCTTTTTGTGCCGCGTTAATCACGCCATCAAGATCATAGCCCTTACTGGCTGCTGCTGCGCCTACTTTCCACATTAGGATCTCACCAGCAACACCACGGCGCTTTTCTTTCTCATTTGCTGGTGCAGAAGCAACATCATCGGTGGCAACAACAGTTTTAATCTTCATGCCCGCTTTTTCGGCTTTTTTCATCGCCATTTTCACGTTCATATTGTCGCCTGCATAGTTGCCATACAGACAAGCTACGCCAGCACCACTATCAGCCGCTTTAAACGCATCTAAAAATGCGCCTGCGGTTGGCGATGAGAAAATTTCACCAATCGCCACGGCATCGAGCATATTTTCACCAACATAACCAAGAAAGGCTGGCTCATGCCCTGAACCCCCACCCGTCACAATCCCCACTTTCCCTTGAATTGGCACCTTTGGATATTTTAAAACTCGTGCATTATCTGTTTCAGCAAAATATTCAGGATGTGCTTTCAAATAGCCTTGAATTGCATCTTCAACAACAAGATCAGGTTCATTAATGATTCTGTTCATAATTCCCTCATTTTATTTATTTTCTGGTGTTAGCTGTACATTTTCTGGCTGTTCAAGGAGTTCTTTAGGCACAGTGATAAAGCTCATCAATATTGCACTGATAAAATAAAGACCAGTGAATATCCAAATCACACCAAGCGCCCCTAAACTACCAATAAACAGTCCAACGAGTGCAGGGCCGACAAAAGTACTTAAACCTGCACCCAGATTAAGCACTGACATTGCTGCACCTTTATTTTCAGGTGCTAATGTTGGCATAATGGCAGACAGTGGCACGTATCCGGCAAGGCAGGCTCCAAATAATCCCGCAGCAATCATCATTAAAAGATAATTGTGACCAAAGTAATACGGTACGTAATAAAACATCAGTGTACAAACCATACAGCCCACACATCCGAACCAAATCACAATATTACGCCAACCAATACGGTCACTCACCACACCGAAAATCAAGTTAAAGGCGATGTTGACTGTCCAAAGGGCAGCATAAATATGCAACCATTCAGTTCGTGAATATCCAAAATCAGCAAGAAACATTGGCATAAAGATCACAAAGCCATAAGCGGCTGACGTATTGATTGTTCTCACTATCCCCCCTAAACCGATTTTAGGGTTCTCAAATGCAATGGTGATACCTTTAAATAAGTAGCTGAGTGAAACTTTTTCTTTTGGTTTTATATCGACATCACCCACAGAATTTCGATTCAATGCGATGGCAATAAATGCCCCGATAGTGACAAAAATTAACCCACTCCACAGCGTTGCCATTTCCCCCATAACAGGTAATGCATAACTGGAATACATCACGCCGAGTACGCCTAACCCGCCACTGTAAACAAACCAAAACATACCTACGGCAGAACCCAGTTTTTTAACCGGGGCTTCATACGCAACCCAAACAAGGAAGCCATAAGCAAACATTGGATAACCAAAGCCACGAAGCGCATAGGTTGGGATCATGATGGATAGACTATTACTTGGTAATCCAACAGATAAGAAGATTACTGAGCCAATGACAAACATGACAAAGCCGAAAATCATCACTCTTCGTGCGGTATAAATTTCAGCAAGTACCCCTGAAAGCCAAGCGGCAACTGCGGCACAAAAACCATAGACACTAAATAGTAAGGATGACTCTTCAATGGTCATACCCCGACTAATAATAAAAGGAGATAACCAGCCTTGCTCTAGCCCTTCCCCCATCATAAAGATCAGTACACCAAAGTAGCCAAGCAGCAACTTTGGTGAAAAACCCGTTACTTTAGACAATTTATTGATTATCATACCGTTAACCTCAGTGCTTGTTCGCTGGGTTTGGACCTGAGTAGGATGCCTTCGCTGGGTAAAATTATTCAGGTCCAATTTTTATATTTTTTAATCCAATATTTTTTATATCCAATAAAGCATTACAGGTTCGGGTCGAGAACCACTTTAATATGCGGATCACCTTTCGCCATCATCGAAAAACCTTCGGCAAATTGATCTAATGGCAAAATATCAGTTACCACGCCTTTGGTGGGGAAATCACCATTTCCAATGCCTTCAATGACTAATGGGTAACAATACGGCCCAAGGTGAGAGCCTAACAAATCCAGTTCTTTACGGTCACTGATGATGCTCCAATCCACTGTTACAGGATCTTTAAATACCGAAAACTCAACAAATGTTCCGAGTTTACGGATCATTTTAAGTCCCTGTTCTACCGATTTCGGTGCACCGGTTGCTTCGATGTAAATATCGCAACCATAACCTTCCGTCATGCCTTTGACGATTTTATCGACGTCATCACGTTTTGGATTCAAAACAATATCCGCACCAAATTCTTTGGCTAATTCAAGGCGTTTATCAAATAAATCCAATACAACTATTTTTCCTGCACCTGATTTTTTGATTGCGCCTATCATGCCAAGACCTAATGTGCCAGCACCTGACAGTACGACGACATCACCCAATTTGACGTTAGCCCGCTGTACCGCATGTAACGAACAAGCATAAGGTTCGATTAAAATGGCATCTTCAATTGGCATATCAACAGGCACATGGTAGTTAATGGCTTCTTTTGTGAACTTCATATATTGCGCCATACCGCCATTCACATTATTTTGAAAACCATATAAATCATGCTTCTCACACATCCAATATTCACCACGTTTACAGAAGCGACATTCCCAGCAAGGCACGATTTGCTCTGAAATAACACGATCGCCCAGTGCAAATCCTTCTACTTTTGAACCAAAACCAACAACATGACCAATAAACTCATGGCCTGGGATCATCGGTGCTTTAATATAGGCAGGTTGCTCTTCATCCCCCCAAAAACTTGGCGCACCTTCAAAGGCCTTCACATCACCGGCACATATACCGCAAGCTTCAACGCGAATTAATATTTCTTCTTCGCTGATAGTTGGAACATCAACCGTTTCTAATCGATAATCTTTTGGCGCGTAAGCAACAACGGCTTTCATTTTTTCTGGGATGCCTTCGCTCATAGTTGCTTTTGAATCACAGTGTTTACACATTGTTTTATCCTCAGTGGTTTTGCGAAATGAACATAAGTTCACTATCAATACAAATAAACCATACCCTCTTTTATCAATGCTTGCCCATAAGTAGATTGTCAAAGTGTGATTGAGTGCAAACATTCTTACAAATGCACCATTAAATGTGCATTAATTGCAATTTTACATAAAAAAACTGTTTTTAATGCCATACATCACAAATTAGATCACTGAAAAGATAAAAACATATGGTCAGCTATTGATTATTTGTTCATTAGATCTTATTTTCTAGTCAGTACATATGAATAATCACTGAACAAATGTTCAAAAAGGATCTCAATCATGCTATCTATTGCTATTGGCGCTGATGATGCAGCTTTTGAAATGAAAGATTTGATCAAAGCCCATTTGGAAGCACTTAACTATGACGTCACCGACTACTGTTTAAATACCGGTATTGAAGATGAAATGTACCCGGATGTTGCCCATGCTGTTGCCACTTCAATAAAGCAAGGGAAGCATCAACGCGGTATTTTGATTTGTGGTACAGGTATTGGAATGTCTATCGTCGCAAATAAAGTTACCGGTATTCGCGCCGCGCTTTGTCATGACACCTACTCCGCTGAACGAGCCCAAAAAAGTAATGATGCTCAAATTATTACTTTTGGCGCTCGTGTTATTGGTCCCGAATTAGCCAAAGTCATTGTGGATACATGGCTTACTTCTCACTATGACGGAGGCCGCTCAGCCCCTAAAGTGGCGCGGATCAATGAATATGAAAATGGAGAGCGCTAATTCAACCTACTGGATATTTTCAGGAGTGAGTGATGACAATACAGACACAAAATGAACTTGCAAATGCAATTCGTTTTCTTGCTATCGATGCAGTTCAACTGGCTAATTCAGGCCATCCTGGTGCACCTATGGGCATGGCAGATATTGCAGAAGTCCTTTGGCGTGACTATCTAAAACATAATCCAGTCAATCCAAACTGGCCAAACCGTGACCGTTTTGTTTTATCTAATGGTCATGCTTCTATGTTGCTGTATAGCTTGCTGCATCTGAGTGGCTATGACTTATCAATTGATGATTTAAAGCAATTTAGGCAATTACATTCTAAAACACCGGGGCACCCTGAATTAGGCTATACCCCAGGCGTTGAAACGACCACGGGACCACTTGGCCAGGGGATAGCTAATGCTGTAGGAATGGCTATTGCAGAAAAAACCCTAGCGGCAACTTTTAACCGTCCCGGATTTCCTGTTGTTGACCATCATACTTATGTTTTTCTCGGTGATGGTTGCTTAATGGAAGGGATCTCTCATGAGGCTTGCTCCCTAGCAGGCACGCTTAAGCTTAATAAACTGATAGCCTTCTATGATGACAACCAAATTTCGATTGATGGCGAAACAAAAGGTTGGTTTACCGATAACACAGCAAAACGTTTTGAATCCTATGGATGGAACGTGATTAAGCGTATTGATGGCCACTCACGTCAGGCTATCAAAGATGCCCTTGAACAAGCCCATCAGCAATCATCAAAGCCAACACTAATTATTTGTCGAACTCAGATTGGTTATGGCTCACCCAATAAGGCGGGCTCTGCAAATTCCCATGGTGCGCCATTAGGCACTGAAGAAATCGCATTAACCCGTAATCAATTGAATTGGAAGCATAAGCCATTCAATATTCCGGATGATATTTATCAAGCATGGAGCGCACTAGAACAGGGTGCTGAAGAGCAATTACGTTGGGAACAAGCTCTGCGAGAATATACAAAACAGTATCCAGAGCTTTCAACCCAGCTGCAACAACGGATCTCTGGGCAATTACCTGATTTATTTGCGCCCTCAATAACTCAATACATTCAACAATTGAATGAAAATCCAACCGCCGTTGCTACACGCAAAGCTTCACAAAACACATTAAATATTATTGGGCCTTTACTCCCTGAATTAATTGGCGGTTCTGCTGATCTAGCACCCTGTAACTTAACTTATTGGGCAGGCTCTAGGCCAATTAATAAAGATCCTACCGGAAATTATATTCATTATGGTGTGAGAGAATTCGGTATGACTGCTATCGCAAATGGCATCGCGCTGCACGGAGGCTTTCGCCCATATACCGCAACTTTTTTGATGTTTTCTGAATATGCACAAAATGCGGTTCGCATGGCTGCATTGATGAAAATACCGCAAATATTGGTATATACCCATGATTCGATTGGATTAGGTGAAGATGGTCCAACCCACCAGCCCGTTGAGCAACTGACTTCTTTACGCGCAACGCCAAATTTATCTGTATGGCGTCCATGCTGCCAAGTAGAAACCGTAGTCGCATGGCAACAGGCTATTTTAAGTCAAGATAAGCCCACAGCTTTAGTACTTTCCCGCCAAGATCTTACTCAATATTCACGAACAGAAGCACAGCTTGCTAATATTGAACGCGGTGGATATATCCTACGCAGTAATAGTGTAATGCCCCAACTATTACTCATTGCAACGGGCTCAGAGATCTCACTTGCAATAGAAGCTTGGCAACACTTAACCACTCAAGGATATCAAGTCAACGTAATATCGATGCCCTCTACTGATTATTTTGATCAACAGTCTGATGAATATAAAGAGGCGGTTTTACCTAATCATGTTCGGCACCGCATTGCAATTGAAGCCTCTAAAGCGGATTATTGGCGAAAATATGTTGGTCTTGATGGGTTAATTATGGGCATGAATAGTTTTGGTGAATCTGCTCCCGCTGATAAATTATTTAGTCACTTCGGATTTACTGTTGATAATTTAATAAATATGTCTATTTCTTTATTAAAACCTTAATAATAAATAACTCTCCGCTTAGCAATAATATAATAAAGCCGAATAATTATTCGTTATTCGGCTTTATTAATATTTAATAAAAAATTAAATTCACTCTCTAAAGAGTTTAAATTACAGAGACTAACCCTAGTCACATAAATCTCGGGGAGCATACACAAGTATGTGACCCGAGTAACGGAAAGCAGCCAACGCCGCTATAGCTCGAAATATGACAAGGATACATACTCTAAAGAGTTCGAGTTATAGCAAGGCGGCAAGTGACGGTATCTCGGGGAGCATACACAAGTATGTGACCCGAGTAACGGAAAGCAGCCAACACCGCTATAGCCCGAAATATAACAAGGATACATCCTCTAAAGAGTTCGAGTTATAGCAAGGCGGCAAGTGACGGTATCTCGGGGAGCATACACAAGTATGTGACCCGAGTAACGGAAAGTAGCCAACGCCGCTATAGCTCGAAATATGACGAGGATGTCGTTATTGGATACTAAACCCTCCATCTATAACCAAATTATGCCCCGTAATCATATCCGATGCATCGCTGGCTAAAAACAGTGCGCATGCCGCTATTTCTGAGGGTTCTGCAAAACGCTTTGCTGGGATCTGTTGTTTCATTGCATCACCTTTTTCCCCATCCCACGCTTTTTTACCCAGTTCGGTCATCACTATTGTTGGCGATATTGCATTGGTTTGTATGCCTTTTTTACTCCATTCTAGCGCTAACACTTGAGTTAAACCGATAATTGCTGCTTTACTTGCACAATAAGCGGCATGTTGGTCTAAAGCAATGACACCCGCTTGGGAGGCCATGTTTATTATTTTACCTTTTCCTTGTTTAATCATTGCATTACCTGCTTTTTGACAAACAAGAAAAGTGCCTTTTAAGTTAACATTCATAGTTAAGTCCCAGTCAGATTCACTCAAGGACTCTGCCGGTGCTAACGCAACAATACCCGCACTATTCACGACAATATCCAATGACCCGTAGTGTTCGATGACTTTATCAACCATTTTTGATACTGAATGTGAGTTAGTGATATCACATTGGATACCAATAGCGTGATTTAAATTACCTGCAATATCAGATACTTTTTCTGATTTATCAACAATTGCAACTTTAGCGCCTTTTTGAATAAACAATTCTGCAATAGCAAAACCAATACCAGCGGCACCTCCGGTTATAAGGGCGACTTTACCTTCAAGCGAGAAATTGATGTTATATCCACTAAATTGTTTCATTTATAGTCCTTAATATCATGAGGCGGAATTTATGGTACGAATGGAAGTAATCGTTAATGATAACTGCGTATCAATATAATTAGATGAAATTTTTTAATTTCTATTTAATCAATATATCCAAATAATAAATTAACTTCTACATTTACTCGTTGAAATAATGATTCATCTCTCATATTAATTTTAATTTCAATAAAAAAGCGCATATGTTCAGTTTTATAAATTTAATGATTATTTGTATATCCAAGTTATTTATAGAATCAAATAACATTAACGTCATCTTTGTAGTTAATTCACCTTGAAATTTTAATTGTATTAGACTCATTAATAATGAATTTAATCAGCCGAAAATCAAAAACCAAATCAGATATTTAAAATAAAATTATAGTGTAAATTTATCATTAGCTAGCGCATAATATTAGTTATATCTAAATTGATATTGAGCAACACAACCGCTATCAGTTTAAGTAAAATTGTGTAATACGTATTTTGAAGTGGAGCGAGTCACATTAACATGGACAAAAAAAAACAACTGCTACAACTGAACAATATTGGCTATACCATTGATGAGAAGGTAATTCTTGATAATGTACAGTTTGACCTATTCCCAGGTGAATTCAAATTAATCACAGGGCCATCAGGTTGCGGTAAAAGCACCCTGCTAAAAATAATAGCATCTCTAATCTCACCGAGCTGTGGGCAAATTTTGTTTGAAGGACAAGAAATTAGCCATATCTCCCCTGAAAAATACCGCCAGCAGGTATCCTACTGTACACAAACGCCCGCCTTATTTGGCTCTACGGTGTATGACAATTTATATTTTCCTTATCAAATTCGCCAGTTATCCTTTAATAAAGATAAAATTTTAGAAGATCTTCACTATTTCTCATTGCCGGATACTATTATCGAAAAAAACATCAACGAGCTTTCTGGTGGTGAAAAACAACGTATATCACTCATTCGTAACCTCCAATTTCTTCCTCAAATTTTACTCTTAGACGAAATTACTAGTGCATTAGATGAAGAAAATAAAGTCAATGTTAATGAGCTTATTCATCAACTTACCGTAAAAAATAGCATTGCGGTACTGTGGGTTACCCATGACCAAGATGAAATAGCTCATGCTGACGACATTATCAAGCTTCCAATCCACCATTCATAATCATAGGAAATAACCATGCATCAACCTGCTATCTCAAATGAATCGCTTGGTTTTTCTATCATGTTAGTCTTAGTGGCCATTTTTATCAGTCACAAAGAAAAGCTATCATTAGAAAAAGATATTATTTGGAGTACTTGTCGAGCCATTGTTCAATTATTGATCGCTGGCTATATCCTAAAATATATCTTCAATGTCGATCATAAAATTTTAACTATTGCCCTCGTCATGTTTATTTGTTTTAACGCTGCGTGGAATGCAAAAAAAAGAAGCAAGTATATCGATAAAATATTCGTCACTGCGCTTATTGCCATTACAGCAGGCACGTTCCTCACTTTATTTGTGTTAATTTTAACTGACGCCATCGCATTTACACCTATGCAAGTCATTCCAATTACCGGAATGATAGCGGGTAACGCAATGATTGCCGTCGGCTTATGTTTCAATAATTTAGGTCAACGCTTTGGTAGCCAACAGCAGCAAATACAAGAGATGCTAAGCCTAGGTGCGACACCAAAAATTGCTTCATCCTCTATTATTCGCGACAGTATTAGAGCCGCTTTAATTCCAACCGTTGATTCTGCCAAAACGGTGGGGATTGTTAGCCTACCAGGTATGATGTCTGGATTAATTTTTGCAGGGGTAGACCCTTTAGAAGCCGTAAAATACCAAATAATGGTGACCTTTATGCTACTGGCTACGGCGAGCCTTTCCACAATTTTAGCCGGGTATATGACTTATATTAAATTTTACAATCAACAACACCAATTACTTATCGAAAAATTAAATAAATAACTTTTTAGTTACCGATTAGTTTGTATCTATGGCAATCGGTAACTTTATAATATTTCATTGAAACTTGCTTATCGAGATCGGCGGTACCTCAATAAGCTGTATCTTGTTATTTTCTTCATCAATCAATTTAAAAACTTGCTCAAGCATTGCGGGCACATCTTGTTTGACCATTTCGATATCCTTTCCTAATAAAGCAACGAAGGGATCCCAGTCAAAACAACCGATATTCGGTTGAAACTCCCCCATAAATTGCATTTGATTCAGCCAACGCATCACCCCTTCTAAGGATATTGTTGAATTGACAAATATTCCACCTTGTACAATTTGCCAGTCAGCTTGGTTTTTATACTGATAAAAATAATCCTGCAATGCTTTTTCTGCTTTTTCTGGCGCATATCCACAAGCTAAAATATTACGTTTCGGGACCTTAATTTTTAACTCTTTATGGGCATCAATGAACCCCCGAATACGTTCTTGAGTATTATGATCATGCTGCCGTCCACCAATAAAAATAAGCGGTTTTGCCTTTTCTGTGACGGTTTGATTTTTCAATAAAATACGTTGCGTTAATACCTTTGCTCCACTGTAATTATCAGAAATGACCGAAGGCGCTAACGTCCCCGGCAAATCTAGGTTCAAAGTCGGTACACCCGACGTGTTACATATTTCCGTAATTTTATCGGGATTGGTTGCCCCCGTAGAGATTAACCAATCAACTTGATAAGATAACATGGCACGCGCGGCTTCAAGCTCAAGCTCAGGATCTCGCCTTGAGCATGTAATAATCGGAAATAAGCCGCGTTCACGAGCCATTTCTTCAAAATGTTCGACAATAGAACCAAAGTAACGATTATCATATTTAGGCACTAACATACCGATAATTTTCGATTTATTGCTGCGTAAAAGGCTCGCTTGTTTATTTACCGAGTAATTTTGTTCCTCTGCGATACGCATAATTTTTTCAGCTAATTGCGCACTAATACGTCTTTTTTGCCAATTCCCATTTAATACCGCACTCACTGCACTCGCAGACACACCCGCTATTTCTGCAAGGTCGTAGATCGTTGTTTTCTTATTTTGCCTGATCTTGGTCACAAATTTATATCTCCATTTTTTCCTAGCTTGACACCAAAGATGAAAAGTCGCAATACTGCTACATCGATTGAGCAATATTGAAATTGATGAAATTAGAGATGATATATAACCCTTTATCTGTCTATTAATATGATAAACAATATATCTACCTCCCCCCAGATAGCGACCAATCCTCATCTGTGACTAATTATTATTTCATTGATTTATAAGCTTTTTCATTTTTTACTTAAATAATTATTGGAGTAATTATTATGGCTATATCTCTCGAAAACAACGTAGCTGCAATTACAGGTGCCGCTTCAGGTATCGGTCTCGAATGTGCACGCACACTGATCAAAGCAGGCGCTAAAGTTGTCCTAATTGACCGAGCAGAAGATAGACTAAATCAATTGGTCGCAGAATTAGGTGAAAATGCAATTCCATTAGTTATCGATTTAATGAAACCAGAACAAGTCGATGGCATGTTAGCGCGTATTATCGAAAAGGCAGGCAGATTAGATATCTTTCATGCTAATGCTGGAGCTTACATTGGTGGGCCCGTAGCCGAAGGCGATCCCGATGTTTGGGATAAAGTCCTAAATTTAAATGTTAATGCCGCATTCCGCTGTGTTCGCGCAGTTCTACCACACTTTATCGCACAAAAGTCAGGCGATATTCTATTCACCAGCTCTATCGCTGGTATGGTTCCCGTAATTTGGGAGCCTATTTACACGGCATCAAAATTTGCGGTTCAAGCATTCGTTCATTCTACTCGCCGTCAGGTTTCTGAACACGGTGTCCGTGTTGGTGCTGTATTACCTGGTCCTGTTGTTACTGCGTTATTAGATGATTGGCCAAAAGAAAAACTTGAAGAAGCTTTAGCTAACGGTAGTTTAATGCAACCCATTGAAGTTGCTGAGGCTGTTCTATTCATGCTGACGCGTCCAAGAAATATTACAATTCGCGATTTAGTTATTTTACCCAATAGTGTTGACCTCTAATTGCACCTTTTATTGCATACCCACTATTAGGAGGAAAAATGAGTAATTCAACAAAAATAGCACCCTATAATGACAAAGTCGTTATCGGTATTGATGTTGGCACAGGCAGCGCTCGCGCTGGTGTGTTTGATATGAACGGTAAGATGTTGGCATCCGCTAAACAAGATATTACCCTTTTCCGTGATAACGCTCACTTTGCTGAACAATCAAGTAACGAGATATGGGAAGCCGTTTGCTTTAGCGTAAAGCAGGCAATGGTTGAATCAGGGGCAATTGCACAACAAGTTGCCGGTATTGGCTTTGATGCAACCTGTTCTTTAGTGGTGCTTGGCCATGATCAACAGCCTATTTCTGTTAGCCTTAGCGATGATGCAAATCGCAATATTATCGTTTGGATGGATCATCGTGCAACCGAGCAAGCGGAGCGCATCAATAAATTAAAGCACCCTGTCTTGAATTATGTTGGTGGCAAAATTTCGCCTGAAATGGAAACACCTAAAATTTTGTGGCTAAAAGAAAATCGCCGCCAAACTTATGATAATGCATGGCAGTTTTTTGATTTAGCTGATTTCTTAACATGGAAATCTACCGGTTCATTAATGCGTTCTACTTGTACTGTAACCTGTAAATGGACTTATTTAGCTCATGAAAAACGCTGGGATGTGAGTTATTTTCAGCAAATTGGTTTATCTGAACTTGCTGATGAAAATTTCAGCCGAATTGGGCAAGAAATTGTTGAGCCCGGAACGCCTTGTGGCCAAGGTTTAACGGAACAAGCGGCACAACATATGGGGCTTTTAGTCGGTACTCCCGTTGCTGCTGGAATGATTGATGCCCATGCAGGCGGTATTGGTACTGTTGGTGTCAATGGTGATGCCACTGCAAATATGGCCTATGTATTTGGTACTTCATCTTGTACGATGACAACAACTCAAGAACCCGTATTTATTCCCGGAGTTTGGGGGCCATACTACTGCGCCATGGTTCCAGGTATGTGGTTAAATGAGGGGGGGCAAAGTGCAGCTGGTGCAGCCATCGACCAATTACTTTCTCTTCATCCAGCCACCATTGATGCAAAAATTATGGCGAAAGGACTAGGCAAGTCTTTACCCGTAATGTTGGCTGACATGGTACTCGAAAAATCATCAACACCTTCCCAATCGGTTGAATTAGCAAAAGGTATCCATATCATTCCTGAATTTTTAGGAAATCGAGCACCTTTTGCAGATCCACACGCACGAGCTGTAATCGCAGGGCTTTCAATGGATAATAGCCTAGAAAATTTATTGGCTTTCTATATTGCTGGCATATGCGGTATCGGCTATGGCTTGAAGCAAATTATTGAAGCTCAAGCTCAGTCCGGTGCAAGCATTAAAAATATTGTCGTGAGTGGAGGCGCAGGACAGCACCCGCTGATCCGTCAATTGCTTGCAGATACTTGTGGCGTTCCGGTTATCTCAACTCAAGCAAGTGAACCGGTTTTACTGGGTTCCGCGATCCTAGGTGCAGTCGCTGGCGGTGTTTGTGAGAATGTTGCTGAAGCAATGGACCAATTTTCAAGTATTGACCTGACCTACCAAGCTAACGAATATTATCAAGAACATCATAACATTCGCTATGTATCATTTTTACATTTACAGCAATGTGCAAGAAACCTGAAAGGATAGGCTTATTATAGAGAAAGTTTTAACCAACTTTCTCTATTTTCAATTAATGCTCAAAAATAGACATTAAGGGTTAATAACAATATTTTTGCCATAATGACTCCGCCATCTCCATTGGCAACAAATCATAATCCCCTTCAACTAAAGGTATGGATAACGATATCTTTCCATCATGACCACTGTAAACTTTGACAACGAATTTTTTATATCCTTCAAGCTTTGCATTTTTGACTCTAAACACTTCACCGCAAACATAGCCAAGATCGCCCTTATCTGCAGTTTGACGAATAAAATTATATTTTACATTTTTAAATGATGCTGTTTCAGGATAAGACAAATAATCCTCAACACTACTTTTAGCTAAGCTGATTAAATCAGGCGTAGGTGAATAATTCATTGTGATCCCTAATAAAAAAGAGCAGCCCGTTAGCAACAAAATGGTGAGCAATTTTATCAAATTCATATTTTAAGCTCTCATAAAACTATGTATTACCACAAATTGGCCACATGCCAATAAATTATATCAAAAGGTAAATAAAGAGTGTTCATGTAATATTTAAGTCAAAAACCACTTAAATTTATCTTATTAAATAGTGCTAATTTAGGTAATAATTACCTAGAAACCTCATCATTAGTAAAAACGATAAAAAACAATTATAAAACACGCATTAAGCGTATTTATATGCTTTTACCTTTAAGGTGAGTAAGTATATCAGCATTATTCAAAGAACATAAATAGTAAACGAAAGATTAACTGTTGCAATTTGTATTTTTTAGCATGTAAATATTTCATACTTACATAATAAAAACACTAATTCAGCTTAACTGTTCATTATTCTTTAGTTTTATTAATATTAAAGATATAAATAAATAATTCAATTTAAGAATAACCATTTCAAATTGTAAATTAACGCATTAATTGCGTTGATTTACTCAATTATTGCGTTAATTGTAAAATCTTATATTGCAAATAATATTTAAAACTTTTATTTCAAAAATACACAAATATAGACTGAATTTAATTTATTGTTATTTTTCAATGAGTAAATGTAATTATGACGGTAAATTGAATACCTAATAGAGGATTAAAGAAAACAACAAAAAAGAGTGTAAATGATTAAAAATGAGTATAGCAATATAATTTTATTAAAAATATATAAATACACTATATAAGAAGCACCTTTATCCACATGAAAACAAAGGAATTGAGTATTTTTCAATTCAAAGGTCATTTTGTTTTATGGTAAAAATAATTTTTAACAAAATATAAACAATTAATAACTCATAAGAATATTTAATTATAAAACCACACAAAACAGACACTATTATAGACACATCCATTACATTTAGTATAAAACAACTTATAATTTTACAGAATATTCTTATCCCCATTAATCTATAACGTAAATATAAAATTATCCGACTATTCGTGATAAAAAATTTTCTTGGAGTCATGTAGCATCTATTCACTTAAAAATAGGGTAAGCCAAACCATGACACACATTCAATTATTACTACTTGCAACCAATAACATAAAAAATAATACAACATTAAGTCACGCCCAAGAATCCTATGTATATCAATATTATCACTCAAATATTGCTAACAAATATTCCTGTATTAGTGATTTTTTAGATGTATTTATTAAACAAACAACCTCCGCTTTAGAGAGTGATCCAAGCTTGAATCAACAACGTCAACGCATCTATGCAGAAATTGAAAGTTATATAGCCACTGCTGAAACTCGCTTTATTCAACGCCAACAAGCGTTACAAAAAAAGTAAGGTGATATAAATGATGAAGGCCTGCAATTAAGAGGCCTTCGCTATTATCTACCTATTTCTATTGTGACCGTTTATTGTTCCTGTAACTCTAGCTCTGCGATAACAGGAAGGTGATCACTCACACTTGACCATTGAAATTCTGGGCTATCTGTAGGGATTTTCATATTTTTAACATCCCAAACCTGCCCTTTGAATGTGAAAATATGATCGATATCAATAGCAGGATTAACCGCAGGCCATGTCCGATAATCAACGCCCTTTTTCGCTACAGGGTTCCATAAATAACGAATTTCTTGTGTCGGCTGTTCATTGGCGGTCGAATTAAAATCACCAGCCAGAATTTTAATCGAAGCGGCTATATTGTCGAAACCCGTTTCTGTGTCACCAATACTTGCATCTAAAATATGACGAACTTGGCCAATACGAACTGTAGGATCTTTTTGCCAATCTAAATGAGTACCCATAATAATGATTGGTGCATCGAAACCCGGTTTACTAATCTGCGACAATAAAACAACTCGTTGCTCTGCTTCTCCCGATGGAAGGTTAATTACTTGGGACTTTTCAATTTTATACTTTGATAAAATACCTACTCCGTATTCCCCACCATCAAAATCAAGTGCTTTACCGAAAGCAAAATCCATTTTGTTTGCTTTTGCTATTTCTTCTAGCTGATGTACGTTTTTACTACGAGCCGTTTTATTATCAATCTCAGTTAAAACAATAACATCAGCATCTATTTTAGCGATGGCATTACTCAGATTATTCAGATTGCTCACATCCTGAGAAAGCTCATTTTTACCTATATTATAAGTAGCAATTTTTATTGTAGGCTTATTTTGAGTGTAAACTTTGTTTGGTGTTCCACCATTTTGAACCATAAGAACTTCAGAACCTGTTGTGGCCGCAGTCGCACCACAAGAAACTAAAATTGCTGCTGAAACTATTGTTTTTAATAATTTTATTTTCATAACTTCCCCTGAAATCATCTACATGAAAAATGGATCTATATGTGAAGGTATTTTCAATATACGACGAATAAAATCAGATAGTACACGCCATACAGGATGGTAATGAGCCACCATCCCCTATACGCTACCATGAAATAAAAATGATACAGTGACTTGGCTAGCAATCTTATTTCGACATGAAAAAAAACAATTATTATATTTTATGCACTTTGTCTTGCTTCAAACTTATATGGAAAAATAATTTCTTCATGCACAGCTTCATAATCATAGTCAGCATCTGCTAACCACTTTTGTATTTTTTTTGCTGTTTCACGCGCAATTTTACTGTAATCAATACGTACAGAGGTTAGTGATGGATGAATATGATCACAATTAGAAGAACCTTCGACACAAGCAACAGATAACATTCTAGGCACTTGAATCAACCTTCTTTGGCACTCAAACATGACACCTAAAGCTATCATTTCATGGCTACAAATAACGGCTTCTAAATCGGGTTGGCGAGTGAGCATTTCACTAATTGCCTGACGCCCAAAATCCATGGTTGCAACATAAGGCGTTGTAATACTTTGGTCTGCACTTTGATTATGACTGAGCATCGCTTTATTCCAACCACTTAATTGCTGACTTTGGATTTTGCTGTCCATTTGCGCACCAATGTAACCAATTTTTTTATGGCCTTTTTCCAATAAGTAGCGTGTTAAAAAATTAACCGCCTCACCAATATTACTTTTTATACTCAACGTAAAAGGATGTATTGACTCCCCCGCGACATTAATTACGGGAATATCGATATTTTTTAGGTAAGTAAATACATTTTCAGAATTAATTGCGCCGAAAATAACGAGAGCTGCAGGATTGCTTTGCAGCAATGTAAACAAGACCTCTGATTCTTTCTTTTGCTGATAGTCATGGCTACCAATAACCACTTGATAACTATTTTTGTTCAGTACTTCTTGTAATGATTGCAGAAATACTGAGCTAGCATTATCTCTCAATGAAGGGACTAATACCGCAACTGTCCGGCTTTGACCTGATGCCAAAATCCCGGCCGCTGAGTTAGGAATATAACCAAGTTCTTCGACCGCACTATTAATTTTTTCTCTCAGCTTATCAGAAACAAGCTCTGGTGTGCGTAAAGCCCGAGATACCGTCATTGACCCTACACCAGCATGTTTAGCAACATCCTGTAATGTAACTCGCCCTGTATTTTTTCGCTTTCGTATTTTTTGCATGAAATATTTTTAGTTCGCTTAACCTCATATTTATCGTGACTAACTTACCACAGGTTGAATTTGTTAATTAAGCCACAAACCGCCTTGTTTCGCTTTTATTGGTTATATTTGCTCAAAATGATAGCGCTATCACGAAAATGAACAATACAGCTAGATAGCGCTACCATAGATCACTACTATTCACTCACTTAATATAAAAGCTAAAAAATGTGTAACGATACCAGGAGTCAATTTAATGTTAACAACATTACTAACACCTAACGTCATTCAAGTCGTAGAAAGCGTGGATGATTGGCGTGATGCGATTAAAGTAGCCTGTAATCCATTAATTAATAATAAGTTCATCGAACCAAGATATATTGATGCCATCATTCAGTCCCATGAAAAAATAGGCCCTTACTATGTTTTAGGCCCTGGGATTGCAATGCCCCATGCTCGTCCTGAAGATGGTGTCAATCAGCTCTCGCTTGGACTCACTGTGATTAAGCAAGGTGTTGAGTTTGGCTCTGACGGTAATGACCCAATCAAATTACTTATCGTACTTGCTGCTACCGATAGCAATAGCCACATTGGCGCCATCGCTAAACTTGCAGAGCTATTTGATAATCAAGATGATATTGATAGCATCATGCAATCAGAAAACGTAAATGACATTCTTAATGTCATCTCTAAATACGAATAATTTAGTCATAAGGTAAATACTATGAAAATCACTGTTGTTTGTGGAAATGGTTTAGGTACAAGTTTAATGATGGAAATGAGCATCAAGACTATCTTAAAAGATTTGCAAGTTAATGCGGATGTTGACCACGTTGATCTTGGTTCAGCCAAGGGAACTGTCAGCGATATTTTTGTCGGTACAAAAGATATTGCAGAGCAACTCGTTGCCCAACAAGTTGGTGGTGAAATTGTTGCACTCGAAAATATGATAGACAAAGTGGCAATGAAAGAACGCCTCAGTGTCGCTTTACATAAACTCGGCGCGATGTAAGCGGAGGCAATATGTCATTTTTTCGTTTTCTGATGCAAGATGTATTATCAGAACCTGCTATTCTAGTGGGTCTTATCGCATTAATTGGTTTAATTGCTCAAAAGAAACCCGTTACTGAATGCATTAAAGGTACCATCAAAACCATTATGGGTTTTGTTATTTTAGGTGCCGGTGCTGGCTTAGTTGTGAGTTCTTTAGGTGATTTCTCAGCAATTTTCCAACATGCATTTGGCATAAATGGTGTTGTTCCAAATAACGAAGCAATTGTTTCTATTGCACAAAAGAGCTTTGGTCGCGAAATGGCGATGATCATGTTCTTTGCAATGCTGATTAACATTTTAATTGCGCGTTTAACACCATGGAAATTCATCTTCCTAACGGGTCACCATACATTATTCATGTCTATGATGATTGCTGTTATTCTGGCAACCGCTGGGATGGAAGGAACCATGTTAGTCGCTGTCGGTTCCGTGATTGTTGGGGTTTGTATGGTATTCTTCCCTGCCATCGCTCACCCTTATATGAAAAAAGTTACTGGCTCTGATGACGTTGCCATTGGTCACTTTTCAACAATTTCTTACGTTTTAGCCGGTTATATCGGCAGTAAATTTGGTAATAAAGCACATTCAACTGAAGACATGAATGTCCCAAAAAGCCTATTATTCCTGCGTGATACCCCGGTTGCTATCTCATTTACCATGTTCATTATTTTCATCATTACTTGTTTATTTGCGGGTGGTGATTATGTACGTGAAGTGAGTGGCGGTAAAAACTGGTTTATGTTCTCCTTAATGCAATCTATTACCTTTGCGGCAGGTGTTTACATCATCCTACAGGGTGTACGTATGGTGATTGCGGAGATCGTACCTGCATTTAAAGGTATCTCAGATAAATTAGTCCCAAATGCAAAGCCTGCATTAGACTGCCCAGTTGTTTTTCCTTATGCACCAAACGCGGTTTTAGTCGGATTTTTAAGTAGCTTTGCCGCCGGTGTCATCGGGATGTTTATTTTATATGCATTGAATATGACAGTAATTATTCCAGGGGTAGTTCCACACTTTTTTGTAGGTGCTGCTGCGGGTGTTTTCGGTAATGCTACCGGTGGACGTCGTGGTGCTATTTTAGGTGCTTTTGCTCAAGGCCTATTAATCACCTTCTTACCTGTATTCTTACTGCCTGTTCTTGGTGACATTGGTATTGCCAATACGACCTTTAGTGATGCAGACTTCGGTGCTATCGGAATTTTATTAGGTATTATCGTTCGTTAATTATAATATTCCCCGCAAGCATAAGTTTGCGGGGAATATATCAAGAAAGTCCAAGAATATTAGTAAGTCATAAACTATTCTACTTTGCCAAGCCAAGCACCATCTTTAAATAAAAAATCCTGCAATAAAACTAAATCATCCGGTGTCACGTGAATGACCCCTTCTCCCGGGATATCTATTTCTGCGATCATAAATAACGCTAAAGTGGTTAATGAAGGCAAGATAAGTATTAACCAGTTTTTTCCCTTTGTACCGCGAATGTTATAGCCAATTAAAACATTCGAACAAATAGCAAAAAAAATCAGTAAAAACCAGGTTGCATTGGGAATTTGGTGCCGCCAACTGGCCATTGTTTTTTGTTGAGAAAGATAAAGGTCACTAAATGCAGATAATACAGATGCAACAACAGGATTAGGTGATTGATGGGCTTCTTTAACACCGATTTCCCATAACTGATTTTGTTTTTGCAGAGAAAGCATACGCCATTGATTATTTTCATCACTGACGCCAGATTTAAAAAATTCGATGCGCGCTTCTAAGTATTGCTGTAGTAGTTTAGATGCTTCCATTCTATCCGTATCTCCGAGCAATTGAGCTCGCTGATAAGCGTTGCCGATAGCGATGGCTTCATTTTCTTCCGTTTGCTGCCGATTATTATACCCGTTTATCGAAATAGAAAGCACAAAACCAATAAGTAAACCCAGCAATGATAAAATAGCGCCTAAAATAATTTTAGCTTCATCATCAGCCGCTTCTTCATGTGCATTTTTACGTTTAAAAATAAATTTACCCACATAAGCGGCGATAACTAATAAAACAAAAGTAATCACAAAAAGAAGTATAGAGTCAATTGGTGAGTCATTAATGAATTCAGAAAGGTTAAACATGGAATACACCCATAGAGTTTATTTTCTGATGATATATCACACTCATTGTATAATTATCTAGTTATTAAGTACTTAGTTTCCTATTTTAGGTATTACATCCAGTAATAAATCATTTAATGATATTGCTCAGGCAGGAATAGCTCCTTGAGTCACTTATTCAGCATATCCCCGCCACTCTTCAAGCAATACGCTTATTGATGATATTTAACAGCATATAATTTGAAAAGTTGAGGAGATATATTACGTTATTTATCAATTGAGCCGAATTAATCGGCTCAATAACAAATCAATTACTGCGCATATCCATAATCATTTTTCCATCATAATCAGCACCGACAACAATATTGGGTACTTCACCTTTATATTTATGTGCTTTAACTTGCTCAATTTCTAACTGTTTCCATCGGATCATTTCTTGGGTAATCGTTCGTTGCAAAATTGCATTGGCCTCCGCTTCTTTCTGAGCCGCGTATAATTTTGCATCAGCCTCCTGACGTGTAGCAAAAGAGCTAGCTTGTGCATTACGTTCTCTTGCAATCGCTTGTTGCTCTGAAGATTCCCTTTCGGCCTCAGCTATAACGACTTTCTTTTGCGCTAATTCACGCTCTTTTTCAGCTTCTGCTTTTGCTTGATTAATTTGTTCTTGACGCATTTTGGTATTAACAACTTGTTCTTGTACTACCTCTGGTAGCGTAATATCTTGGATCATAATCTCTTTAATTGTATAACCATAAGGTGATGCATAACTTTGGATAGCATCACGAATTGATTCTTGTAATTTTCGTTGAGTATCTGCCGTATATAAATCTTGCGCATTGGCAACATCTTTACCAAATTCTAAAATCGTTGAGATTAGTTTTTGACGAACATATTTATCAAGAGCTTCACTTTCAGTTCCGCCATTAATACGTAGCATTGGTGCCTTTGCTCCATCAAATTGCAACATAACCGTGATATCAACAATTGACTTTAATTTATCTTGGGAAGGTACCCGTAATTCTTTTAAAGAAACACGGATATCCTTAGTTGAATAAGTATCAAAATTAGTAAATGGATTTATAGGAAAATGAAGACCAGCATCATATGCTACCGGATCAACTTTCCCTAAAAATGTGCCTACTTTAACAGAACCATCTTGTACAATCGTATACGAATTAACACCAACAAGACCCGCAACTAAAAGTATGGCGGCACCTATAACTAGTGTAATTATTGACTTTAACTGCATGATTAAATCCCTATCTAACAATTATCTTATTATATTTGAGGAGCGTATTGTCCTTATTAGAGAAATAACTGCAAGCGTAAAAATCCTAAAATAATTTAGATTTATTTGATTAGATATTTTAACGTATTTAGGGGTTATCACAAATTAAGTATTATCTTAATCAGCTTTTTCAATAGTGTTCTACCACTTTATTCAGTTCATCATCAATTGTGTACCCATTTAAATTATACCAACTTATCGTTTCTTTAATCAGCTCTTCTGTCGCATCAATAAAATCATTTGGATAAATTTTAGCCGGCTCATTAAGTATCAGTGGAATTTCTGTACAGCCCATAACAAACTTATTTATACCTAATGATTTAAGTTGATCAATATAGGGATAAATTAACTCTTTTGCTTTGATTAAATCCCCTGCCTTATAAGATATAATGCTTTGCATTATTTTATATTGATTAATCTCATCAGGGATAATGCATTCAATTTTGTGTTTTTTTAATTTATCTTGATATAATTGAGTATAAATAGTCGCTGTGGTTGCTAATAAAGCAATACGCTTAATACCCATTTCTATTATTTTATTACATGCGGTATCAATAATACTTATAAAATGTATATTAACTGAACTTTTTAAGTCTTCATACCAGTAATGTGCTGTATTACAAGGCATAATAATGCAAGAAACTCCTGCACGCTCCAATATACGCAGGGAATCTATCATCGCAGGTAACGGAGAAGGACCATGATGAATAATATTTTCAGTTCTATCTGGAATATCAGGAATAGAAACAATAATAACAGGAATATGCTCCTGATCTTTTGACGCTTGAGTATTAGTAACTAATTTTGAAAAAGCATCTACTGTTGCTCCCGGCCCCATCCCACCCAACATGCCTAATATTTTTTTCATATATTCCACCTCGTAAATAAATATTATAATGACATAATGTTAGTCTTAGGTAATTGCAGAGTTTCTATAATGTATGCTAAATTTGCATAGCAAATTAATAACTACAAATTATTTGGGGACACAATGATCAGTAATCTAGAATTAAAATGGTTGCACGATATTGTTGTACTAGAAGAATGTCGAAGTTTCACTTTAGCAGCAGAAAAACGAAATATTTCACAATCTTCTTTTAGTCGAAGAATTCAAACGATAGAGTCATCCGTTGGATTTGAAATATTTGATCGTAATACAAACCCACTCCAACTAACCGCTCAGGGAAAGAACTTTATTGTCTATGCTAGAAATCTACTTGATGATATTTACTTTCAAATAAACCGAATTAAAGGGATTGATAATGGAAAGCAAAGAATAAATATTTCTGCAGCGCACTCCTTATCTGTTTTTCTACTTCCTGATTTTATCTCTCAATTTTCACAAGATACTGACAAAATTTTCTTTGTCGAATCAATAAATGTTGACGAAGCTGTTCATAAATTAAAAGAAGGTCAAAGTGATTTTATCCTTTCTTTTTATAATGAAGAGTTGATGTCTTCCCCCTTCTTGCACTCGAAAATATTGGAAAGTCGTTTACATTTAGTTTCTTTATGTGATGAAAATAAAAAGCCTATTTTTCAGCTTGATAACTCGAATTTACCACTCATAAAATACACAGATGAAAGCTATATGGGACGTCAAGTAAATCAACTGATGAATAAATATAAGCATTTACCTTTAGAGTTACTGTTTGTTTCATCAATGAGTGATGTACTAAAGCGTATGATTTTGAATGGAAGCGGTGTAGGTTGGTTGCCTGATTATTCAATTAAAAATGAAATTGAACGAAATGAATTAGCCATTTTGGATGAAAGCCTTTCGATTACTATGGGTGTCTATATTTATCGAACCGAAGCAAGGCTCAATGTCTCATCAGAACGCTTTTGGCAATTTATGAGAAACTTGAAATAGTAATTATTCATGACAATAGAAAATCCCATCTTAATTAATAAGAAGGGATTTCTATATCTTAATTTTAATTATTTACTATGATGTTGTTGTCGTTACTTTTTCATCTATAGTAACTTCTGGCGCTTCGTGCAAGTTACCCTTTCGCTCTTCTAAACGAGATATTACCGCTGTTGAAATACTGTTACCCACGACATTTGTTGCAGTTCTTCCCATATCAAGGAATTGGTCGATTGCCAGTAAAAGTAAAATACCGGCTTCAGGTAAACTAAACATTGGTAACGTCGCTGCAACAACAACGATAGATGCCCTAGCAACACCTGCCATTCCTTTGCTTGTTACCATTAAGGTAAGCAGAATTAAAATTTGCTCAGTAATGCTTAGGTCAATCCCATACGCATTAGCAATAAATAATACAGCAAATGATTGGTACATCATTGAACCATCAAGGTTAAACGAATAACCTAATGGAAGCACAAAACTCGTCACTTTTTTAGGAACGCCATATTGGTTTAGTGCTTCCATTGTTTTTGGATAAGCCGATTCACTACTTGCTGTCGCAAAAGCCAACGCAACAGGTTCCCGAATCAATTTACCTAAATGAAACACTGATTTACCTAAGAAAATATAACCTACAAAAAATAAGACACCCCATAATAAAGCCAGCGCAACATAGAATAGGCCGATTAATTTGCCATAGTCATAAAGTAAACCCATCCCTTCCACGGTAACCGCTGAAGCAATTGCAGCAAATACTGCGATAGGCGCAAAGCTCATCACATAATCCGTAATACGGAACATGATCCGCGAGAGATCTTCAATAAAAGTTACAATCGGACTTTTTTTATCTTTGCAGATATACGCAAGGCCTGAGCCAAAGAAGATTGAGAAAACTAAAATTTGCAATATTTCATTATTCGCCATCGCTTCCGCAAAGCTTTTCGGGAATATATGTGTAATAAATGCTTTTAATGTAAAACCTGATGTATTTAATCCACTGTCGACAGCAACTGCAGGCACAGTTAAATTAAGTCCTACACCTAATTGGAATACATTCACGAATACCATTCCAATGACTAACGAAATAATAGCTGCAGAAATAAACCAAACCATTGCTTTAACGGTAATACTACCGACAGAAGAAGATCCTCCCATAGAAACAATACCGGATACTATGGTGGCAAATACTAATGGTGCAATAATCATTTTAATTAAACGTAAAAACACATCGGTAATAATATTTAAATATGATGCTATATTTTTTGCTTCGTCAACTGATGTAGCATAATTATGACATGCCCAACCTAATATAACCCCAAGCACAATGGCGATAATAATTTGTTTCATGAGTTTGTGTCTGTTCATTCGGACCCCTATTGTATTTATGTAAAGTTGGGATTTTCCCAAACTCTTTTATTGGAGGCGACTCTTGAGCCTGAATTCGATAGTTACATTTTTTTAACTTAAAGAGAAATGCAAATGGGCGAAATCGTATGCAAAAAACGCATAGAAAAAAATTCAACGTAATACATTGAATAAAATCACTTTTTAAAATCAAATCATTTATTTACTGTGTTTTTTATTTTTAATAAATAATTGATACCAATATAAAAAACACTATTTAACTTTATTTCAAAAAACAGCTTAAATTAAATTCCTTGTTCATATGTACTAATTTTTAATAGTTGCTGACAATATTTATAAGCTGTAATCTCATCACATATATTTGTAAATCCTAACAATAAAATTTGTTTATTCGTTTCTTTGATACACCAATCATCTAATGATTCCACACTTAACCCATTTTTATTTGCAACTACCGAAAATTGTTTTGCAGTCTGTCCATTAATTAACTCTACAACAATATGCATCCCCCCCGCTTGAGCTTCAATTTTAAATATACTTGAAAGTTCATCATTAATGGCATTAATAAGAATTTGTCTTCTCTGGCGGTATAAATTACGCATTTTACGTAAATGTCGAGAAAAATGTCCCTCTTTAAAAAATTTATACGTGACTTCCTGTTGCCAAACTGAACATTGATTGCCAATAATTTCAGCTATGGAATAAAATTGCGAAATACAATGAGTTGGTACGACAACATAAGATAGTCGTAATGCAGGAAATAGTGCCTTACTCATTGTGCCACAATAAATAACTCGTTCGAATTTGTCTAATTTTTTTAATGCAGCTAATGGCCGACCTTGATAGCGAAACTCTCCATCATAATCATCTTCAATAATCCAACTTTTGTTCTTATTAGCCCAATCAAGTAATTCAATTCGCCGCTCTAAGCTCAATGAAATATTTGTCGGGCTTTGATGCGTTGGTGTGACTAAAGCAAAATTTGCATCTGGTGCCAATCGCTTCCCTTGCTCCACATTAATGCCTTTATCATCAACACTTATGGGTACAAGCTTTATGCCCATATGCTGCAAGAAGGAACGTGCTATATGATAACCCGGCTCTTCAAACCACCCTATATCTCCTGAATTGAGTAAGCTTTGCACGATCAACATTAAACTAGAACGGTAGCCCGAGCTGATGAATATTTGCTCAGCGGTACAATTAATACCGCGAGACATAACTAGATACCTTGCCAATTCCTCACGTAAACCAAATAGGCCTTGCGGATCAGGGTAACCTAATAGTGATGAGTTAGTCTCTCTTAACGTTGTGGCAGATAACCGAGACCAGAGCTTAATCGGAAAGGCGTCTAAGGCAGGGATCCCTAATTGAAATGGACGAATTGATTTCGCATTATGTTTAGGTATAGCGCTCTGTTCAGCAACAGCCATGACTTTTTTATTCAGCGAATTTGCACTATTGGAAAGATTTTCAACTATTTCAGTAATAAATGTTCCTTTTGCACCTTTAGCCACCAATAGCCCCTCACTGATCAGAAGCTGATATGCTAGCTCTACTGTACCGCGAGCAACATTCAATTCACTCGCCAACACTCTGATAGAAGGAACTCGGGTTAAGGGTTTTAATTGCCCACTATTTATTCCTTCATGAAAACGTTGATAAATTTGGATATAGAGCGGAATATTTGCCGCTTCATCAATATTCAAAAAGTCATCCATCATCTTGTCCTAGTTTAACTCTCAATTTTTGCACCTTTATTATAGGTCAAGATAAACTTAAAGTACGTACAAACGACTTGAAGCGCTATAAATATATATTATTTTTTATCCACCAAAGTTAGAGAAGGAATACCCATGAATGAACTAAGATTAGCCTATAGCACATTGTCACCTGATGCCTACAAGGGTTTAATTGACTGCAAAAAAGCGCTCGATAAAAGTGGGTTAACTAAAGAGTTAATAGAATTAATTAACTTAAGAGTTTCACAGATAAATGGTTGTGCTTTCTGCCTTGATTTACATGCAAGCTCATTGCGCGCTTCGGGCGTTAGCAATAAAAAAATTGATACTTTAGCGGGTTGGCAGGTTAGTCACCATTTCTCTGATTCGGAGCGTTCTGCATTAGCATGGACAGAGTCCGTTGTTAATATTGCAAATAGCCTAGCACCTGATCCATTATTTAATGATTTAAAACACCATTTCAATGATGAGCAAATTTCCGATTTAACTATTGCCATTGGCTTAATGAGTGCATTTAATCGCATTGCTATTGCTTTAAGGCAGTAGAATATTACTTCAGCGTTAGATGCTATGCTTTTATATCAAACAGTATGCCAAGGCCAATTTATTGGCCTTTTTCTTATTAATCAAGTAATTGAATTTTAATAAAGCGAATACTCCTCTTTCATTTTTTATTCCTATATCCTCCTGTATCCCTTATGACCTTTGAATCTTTACATAATAATTATTTCCCTTAATAAGATTATTAGTAATAATAGCGATTCCCATTATCATTCGTCATTATAACTATATACTGTGAATATCATTATGTATTTCAAACACCATCCACTCACCATAGCGTTACTCAGTACAATTACAGCAACATTACCCATTTCTAGCGCATTTGCAAAAACAGAAAATAATGAAGTTCCCGATACTTTAGTTGTTAGTGCTCAAGCACTTAAAGTGAATACTTCACTTCAAGAAACACCAAAATCTGTTTCAATTATTTCACAGCAAGAGCTCGAAACTCGCGCGCCTCAAAAATTAGATGAAGCCCTACGCTATACCTCTGGTGTGGTTGCACAACCTTTTGGCGCAGATAATGACACTGATTGGTTTAAAATTCGTGGCTTCGATGCCGCAACTTACTTAGATAACAGCCGCCTATTTCGTGATGGTTACTATACTTGGCTATTGGAACCTTATGGTTTTGAACGTATCGAGGTTGTAAAAGGTGCCTCTGCGGTATTATTCGGTGAATCAACGCCGGGTGGAGCCGTTAATGTTGTGACTAAAAAGCCACTATTTACCCCTAAAGGCGAAGTCTTTCTTGAGGCTGGAAATAATGATCAGCGTGGGTTTGGTTTTGATGTTACGGGTAATGCTAACGATGAAGGCAATGTTCGTTACCGCCTAGTCGGGACCATGAAAAAAGGGGATGGTGAATTAAAACATACGGATAATGAACGTATTTACCTTGCGCCTAGTTTAGCTATCGATCTCTCTGACGATACAATGCTAACCCTAATGGGTACCTATTTACATGATGATGGAACACCAACAAACCCATTCTTCCCTGCAGCAGGGACTTCCATTAAATCACCTTTTGGTAAAATTAAACCCTCGACTAATTTAGGCGAACCTGACTACGATAAATATAAACGCAATCAGCTATCCGCAGGCTACCTGCTTGAGCACAGTTTTAATGATACTTGGCGCTTTTCCCAACGTTTAAATTATGGCTATAACAAACTCACCTTACGCAGTGTTTATGCTTTTCCAAATGCAGATACCTCTGCAACTGAATTAAGCCGTGGTGTGGTTTTTCGTGATGGAAAAAACCAAAGTATCACCTTTGATAATAATGTCGTCGGTGAATGGGATTCAGAACGCTTCGAACACACCTTATTAGCCGGTGTTGAATTACAATATCACCAAACAAAAGGGGCTGAACAAGACAGTTTTGCATTTACCCCCATTAATCCATGGAATCCTATTTACGGCAAATACAACCCTATCGATCCTGCAAATAACATCAACCGTACCATCGATAAAACACAATCTAGTCTCTATTCCCAATACCAAGTGAAATTTGATAGTCAGTGGATTGGTGTGGCGGGGCTTCGTTATGATTGGGTCAAAACAGAAAATAAAAATAAAACTAATCATATCAATAAATCACGTAACGATGGTGAGTTTAGCCTGAATACTGGTGTTATGTATCTAGCCGATAATGGGCTATCACCTTACGCCAGTTATTCACAATCTTTTGAAGTTATGAGCACTCTCGATTCGGCAACGGGTGAATTATATGACCCACTAAAAGGTGAGCAATTTGAGCTTGGCGTAAAATATACACCTGACTATTTTGATGGGTATATTAATGTCGCATGGTTCGATATTGAGCAAAAAAATGCGTTAGTGACCAATCCAAAGACATCTGTAGCAACTCAGACAGGAAAAGTCACTTCCACCGGTATTGAAATTGAGGCCGTTGCTCAACTCACTGATAACTTTAATATACAAAGCGCCTATACCTATACCAAAGCGAAAACGGATAACACTGGAGGACAAGGTAAAAAACAAGCGGGATTAATTCCAATGCATATGGCTTCTGCTTGGGCAAATTACACGATCCCACTGACTAATACACAAGAAATCACACTAGGTTCGGGCGTTCGATATTTAGGTCAATCAAAAGATAACCCCGCCAGCAGCAACCGCTCAGTTGCTAGTGCGACACTTTGGGATGCAGCGGCAACCTATAAATTAAACAAACAATGGCAATTACAATTAAACGTAAATAATTTACTGAATAAAGAGTATATTTCCGCGTGCGATTATTATTGCTACTACGGTCAATCCCGTTCAGTGGTTATCCAAACTAAATATAATTGGTAAGACATTTTGCCGCGCAATCATCAAGTATGCGCGGCACTTTCATTTATTGAGATAGATTTTTATGTTTGAACTTAGTGATATTCATATTGTTCGTGATGGACGCGCTATTTTGTCTATTCCATCGCTGACATTACCCACAACAGAGTTGACTGTTGTACTAGGACATAATGGCTCCGGTAAATCGACTTTAGTTAATTTACTTGCAGGTCAATCAACGCCAGACCAAGGACGAGTCACGCTTGATGGAAAAAACCTTGCCCGTTATAACCAAAAAATGCTTGCTAGGCAACTCGCTTTTTTACCTCAAAAACTACCTGCATCTGCGGGTTTGTCTGTTCGTGAGTTAGTTCGTTTAGGCCGTTTTCCTTGGCGAGGCACTTTTGGCCGCTGGCATCATGATGACAATTCGATTGTCAACCAATCCATGGGCAAAGCGGGTGTTACTGCTTTTGCTGACACCCTTGCGGATAATTTATCCGGCGGTGAGCGCCAGCGTGCTTGGGTTGCCATGTTACTCGCGCAGCAATCCCCTGTATTGATTTTAGATGAGCCGACCTCGGCACTCGACATTCACCACCAATATCAATTGATGAATTTATTAAGTGAATTAAATAAAACACAGCACGTTGGGATCATCGTGATCTTGCATGACCTCAACCTTGCCTTACAGTATGCCTCCCATATTATCGCCTTGAAAAAAGGTGAAATAGCGTTTGAAGGTGAAGCAAGCATACTCAGTGATGAACAACGTCTTTCTGACCTATATGAAACACGCGTTAAACTTATAGACCACCCAGAGCCCTTAAATCACCGAAAAGTGGCGGTCATATGCGACTAATTCACGCCTCGTTTAACACTTTAATTATTGTAATTTCATTGCTATTTACTTCGTTTAGCTTTGCTGAGATCAGGATTAATGATGATAACGGCGCTCAAACATTTACCACAGTGCCGAAACGTGTCATCACACTTGATTGGGACTTATTGGAACAGGTTTTATCCCTTGATATCATCCCCATTGGCGCAACTGAGGTAGACAGTTACAACCAATGGGTAGTAGCGCCAATAGCGCCTAAAACAATACAGGAAGTGGGGACTCGTGCAGAGCCTAACCTTGAAAAAATCGCCTCGTTAAAGCCCGATGTAATCCTTGCCAGCAGTTCGCAACAAGATCTCATTCCTTTATTAGAGCAAATAGCACCAGTGGTTTATTTAACCAATTTTTCAGCACAAGATGATGCTGCCCTCGTCGCCATTCGCCATTTTAAAACCTTATCAATACTGTTCGGTAAAGAGTCGTTGGCAGAAACTAAATTGATGCAACTTGATAAACAATTTGCCCAGTTAAAAACCAAATTAGCGCAATATTATCCCGAAAATACTGAAGTTACAGTAATTCGATTTTCAACATTAACCTCGGTGTTCCTTCCGACTGAAAATGCGAGCTTAAATTATGTATTGCAGCGTTTAGGCTTGAAACCCGCGATAAGATTAGCGCCTCGTCCTTGGGGGATCACTCAACGACGAATTAATGAACTACACTCTATTAACGATGGTTATGTTTTATTTTTGCGTCCCTTTCCTGATGAAAAAAATTTAGTGAGTGCTCGCTTATGGCAAGCCATGCCATTTGTGCAAAATCATCATGTAAATGGGGTTGCACCTGCATGGAACTATGGCGGGGTATATTCATTACAGCGTATGGCACAAGCGATCACGGATAGCCTACTGGAGATTGCACCAGCGCCATGAAAATAAAAACACTCTTTCTTATTATCTTATTGCTGATGTTACTCGCAATTTGCAACCTTCAACTTGAGCAAGGACTTTCTCTTAATCAGCAAATTCAGTTAATTTTCACACCAGAAACCGCTCAGAGTTTTCCCGCTGTATTTTATTTGTATGGTCAACTTCCTCGCTTAGTCATCGCAATTTTAGTCGGTGCAACATTAGGCTTGGTCGGAAGTTTAATGCAACAACTGACTCAAAATAATTTAACGTCGCCTCTCACTTTAGGTACGTCTTCGGGTGCTTGGCTTGGTTTAGTGATCCTTTCTATTAGCTTTTCCGATTTAAGTGCAGATTTTGCACCACTCGTCGCGATGGCTGGCGGATTATTGGCTTTTATCTTTGTTATTTTGATCACTGGGCTACGTAATATGACGGGCTTACCGCTGATCGTTTCAGGAATGGTTGTCAATATTCTACTTGGGGCGATTGCAACCGCATTGATCACCTTAAATAGCCAGTTTGCTCAAAATATCTTTATGTGGGGCGCTGGCGATTTAACACAAGATGGCTGGTCAGTCGTCATCCAGCTATTACCGCAATTACTACCTGCGTTATTTATTATTGCTGCTGCTCCGCGCATTTTAACTGTATTACGCTTAGGTCATGAAGGCGCACAAGCAAGAGGCTTATCCGTCCTCCCCGTTTTTATTCTCTTTATGGTATTAGCGACTTGGTTAGTTGCCGCAGTAATAAGTAGTATTGGTATCATTGGCTTTATTGGCTTATTAGCTCCCAATATCGTCAGAGTTTTCGGCGCAAGAACAGCGTTGGGTGAATTACTCGCTAGTGCCTTACTTGGTGCACTACTTTTGCTCTTTGCCGATACCTTAGCCATTGCTCTTAGCCAATGGTTACATTCCGTTATTCCAACGGGTGTCATGGCAGCGGCTATCGGTGCACCAGCATTAATTGCCTTCAGCCGCCGCAGCTTTAAAGCGCAAGATCAACTCACCTTAGTATTAAAACCCATCATTCAACCTAAATGGCTATACCGCGCAGCAGCTATCACCATTATTATTTTATTGGTTGGTATGACGTTAATGACATTCCTACAACGCACTGAAACCTCATTTATTTGGCAATTACCTGAATCCTTTCAATGGGCGCTTCGTTGGCCTCGGCTATTAACTGCTTTAATGGCGGGGATTGCACTTGCCATTGCAGGTACTCTTTTACAACGGTTAATTTATAACCCATTGGCTAGCCCGGATATTCTGGGTGTGTCATCAGGGGCAACGGTCAGTTTAATCATGGTGAGCATGCTATTAGGTACGACTATCCAAACATCATTATGGGGAGTTGCTCTGCTTGGTAGCTTATTTGTTTTAGCCCTCTTATTACTATTAGGACGACGACACCAATTTGCCCCAGCGAGTTTAATTCTGATTGGTATTTCACTCACCGCATGCCTTGAAGCATTTGTTCAATTTTTTCTGGCACAAGGAACACTGAGTAATTATCGTATTTTACTGTGGCTTTCAGGTTCCACCTATCGAGTCAATAGCCAGCAATCTCGGTTATTCGCTACCGCGATTATAATATTGGTTATCCTAACCTTGTCACTTCACCGTTGGCTGACGCTACTCAGTATTGGACGCGCTTTTTCTCAAGCTCGCGGCCTACACGCTGGCCGTGCCACGATGTTATTACTCGGATTGGTCGCATTATTATGTGCTCTCGTCACAGCAACGGTAGGGCCTTTAGCCTTTATTGGCCTAGTCGCACCGCATATGGCCGCGCTTCTTGGCGCCCAGAAAGTAAAGTCGCAACTTATTTTTGGTGGCTTATTAGGCGCAACGTTGATGGTTTGGGCTGATGGGTTGGGACAAATGGTTATCTACCCTTCCCAAATTGCGGCGGGAACATTAGTCGCTATCCTTGGTGGAAGCTATTTCCTTATTCTCATGATGATTAATCGATTTAGATCGGCAAACTAAACTCAAAACGCCTTCTGGTATATGAAACAGAAGGCGTTATTTAATGCTTATTTTCAATTTAATTATTTTTCTTCATCACGTAGCGTTAAAACTTCATAACCCGCTTTAGTGACTAAAATTGTGTGCTCAGATTGCGCTGACAGTTTTTTGTCACGAGTGACCACTGTCCAGCCATCTTTTTTAGTTTTAATCTTCATGCCGCCTTGGTTGATCATAGGCTCGATCGTAAATGTCATCCCTTCTTTTAATTCGACACCTTTCCCTCGGACACCATAATGTAATACTTGAGGGTCTTCATGCATCTCACGGCCAATGCCATGACCACAATATTCACGAACCACGCTGTACCCATTAGACTCCGCGTAATGTTGAATAGCAGAACCAATATCGCCAAGCGTCGCTCCCGGCTTAACTTGTTTTATCCCTTCCCACATTGCGATATAAGTGTCTTTCACCAATTTCTTCGCTAAAGGAGAAGCCTCTGGCATCACATACATTTTGCTTGAATCAGCAATAAAACCATTTTTTTCCAATGTAATATCTACATTGATAATGTCTTTTGCTTTTAAAAATTCATCGGCTTTTGGCACACCATGGCAAACAACTTCATTAAGTGAAGTATTTAATACATATTGATAGCCATATTGCCCTTTACTTGCAGGACGTGCTTCGAGTTCATTAACAATATAACTTTCAACTTTATCGTTAATTTCCATAGTTGAAATACCAGGAAGTATTATTGAATCTAACATTTTAAAAACACGGGCTAATAATCGACCTGACTCCCGCATCAGTTCAATTTCGTCAGCGGTTTTGATTGTTATATTACTCATGAGTTCTCACTTTTTGTTCAATACGTTCTTTCTCAAGCATTTGATTGATTAACATAGTAAATGTCTTATCCGGGTTTAACTCCGCTTGCATCCCTATTTTTATCCAAAATTCAGCTTGCGAATTGATCGAACGTGACATAACTTGGCTTGCGTAGCGCAAATAATCATGCAGTTCATCTGAAATCTTTACTATTCCCAAAACATCCCCCAACATACAAAATGCATATAATCCATATATAGATCATATAACATTGGTATAATGATGGGTAGCCAAATGCGCCTGGATAGCACAAATCAATATTAACCTTCCTTTTAAGCCAAAATTAACTTTCTTAAGTTGAATACGCCGTCAAAGTATTTTTTATTTTAATGCGTTATCTTAAGGAGATAGTCAGCCTAATGGCTATCGATTTACGAGATATACCCTATAAATTTATCTGCATAGAAAATTCCATTACAGCATAAACTCAATAAATAAGAGCTGGAGAAATACATGTATAAAAAGATTTTAGTCCCCATTGATATTACAGAGAAAAGCTTAGCGAATTTAGTGTTATCCCATATTCAGTACCTTGCTGAATATGAAAAATCACACATTCATTTTCTTGCTGTTATTCCTACAGTACCTTTTTATACGACGATGGGATTTGGCTTCGCGGAAAAAGCCGATAGCGAACAAGAGAATGTGACGAAAAAGCTAACAGAAATTATTGAGGAATTTAAAATCCCTGAGGGTAAATATAGCGCTCAAGTAGTCATGGGAACGCCGCGGGATGAAATCTTACGGGTATCCGATGAAATCTCTGCAGACTTAATTGTAATTGGCTCAAGACGTCCAGGTATGGCGACCTATTTCTTAGGATCAACTGCATCAATGATTATCCAAAACTCCAAAATTTCAGTCCTAACCGTGCGTTGCCCTCAGTAAGCTATTAAATAAAGGGAATTCATCGCAATGAATTCCCTTTATTCTTAATAAGAAGCATAAAAAAGATTTTTCTTTGTTATTGTTTTAACTCGTAAATTACTGTAAAAACGCACTATTTTTAGTTACAAATACCCTTATTGCTGCTAATTTCTATCATTAAGCTATTCTCTATTTTCCATTCAAGGGATCTAATGAAAAAATATGTAATCGGTATTGGTATTGCCGTCATTGGCGTGTTAGCTGCGGTTCTTATCGCTGTTGTCATGCTATTTTCCAACATGAAAGAAAAAGTAACGTCTCTTGTTGATCAGGTCAAATCCGGGGAATATGTTGAATTAGTTAAACAAAATACCGAAAATTTAATTCCTGAATCATTAAAAAACTTACAGCCAATAGAAGATGGTAATAATCAATGTGAATATTTCTACCAAAAGGTAGATACCGCCATTGAATATTTAAAAGACAATCCTGATATTACTGGCGCTGAAATCTATGCTGACCAATTAACTTCATTAAAAAATACTATTGAAAAAACGCCTTCAATCGTTAGAGATACCGCCTGCGAAAAAGGAATATCGAGTTTAAATTATATTATTGAAACGATCGGACCCAATAAAGAATAAATTCCTTTACGATATTTTTTATTATTCAAATATCGAGCTAATTAAATAGCTCGATATCTAAGATATTAAAAATATTTAGGTATCACAGTAAAATTTATTATTCAGTTAAGGTTTCGGTTTGTACCAACCACTCGTAATGACCAATGATATTACGCTCGCTTAACCAACGGGATAACATATCCAGCATTAGCATCACACTCACTTCTTGTTTTTCTTTTTTGCTATGATTATTTGGTAAATATTGAACCCGCTGAGCATAACTATTATCAGGTGTAGAAAGTGCCAAAGCTAACTGACCATCATCTAAGCTACCAATAACCAAACCAATTTGTGCGTTTTGTTGTAGCGCAATAGTTTGTGCATATTTCATTAAGCTTTGCAGGTTTTGTTGAGGATTTTTTACAACAACTTCGCTGAAACACATCGGTACATCAGCTGCATCCAAAGTCCAACTCAAAAGGCCTGCGCTAAATTGCTCACTTACCACAACATTCAACTGCCTTTCTTTAAGATGTTGACTAACCGCATTGGCTAGCCCATCTGTACCTTCAAAAACCAGATTATCGCCCACACCCTGCTTAATAATTTGCCAATGTTGTTCCATTTTTTCGCGTAATGAAGCGGGTCCAGTCAATTTTAATTCAATAATCGGCATTGAAGAACGATAGCCCAGCACACATCCTTGAGGGTGAATTAGGTTATCAAATTGTTTTGCTAAGCTACTTTCACTGCGACCAAAACTGGTTAATCGTAAACAAACTGGCGGTTCCGGTAATGTATAGCGCTGTTGTATCCTAGGTATAATCTGTTGATTAATCATTACTTTAAATTCAGAAGGTACACCTGGTGTAAAAAATAAGGTGCAATCATTAATCACTACAGAAAAACCACAGGCAGTACCAACAGGGTTATCGATCAGCTCTGCATTTTCAGGGAGCAAAGCTTGTTTACGGTTGGTTTCAGGCATAATTCTACCGCGAGCAGTAAAATAACGTTCCATCACCTCAATCCACTCAGTATGTTCCACTAATGAAACACCCGACGCCATCGCCGCTGCTAACGCACTGAGGTCGTCACTTGTTGGTCCTAAACCACCGTTAACAATTAACACATCTGCATGACGACTACGTTCAAGAAAGATATCGACTAAATTGGTTAAATCATCACCAACCGTGGTTCGACAACTCAAAGGAAGCCCATGCTGAAAAAAACAATCCGCTAACCATGCTGCATTTGTGTCTACAATCTGTCCATGCAGCACTTCATCACCTGTACTTAGCATCTCAACAACTAACATCTCTTGGCTCCCTTGATTAAAATCACCGCTACTCTATAAATATACTCTTCATAAACTACCTTATTACTAATTCAACTAACATCAGTATTTAGAACTATTGCTGATGCAAACAATTCAACAATTTCTCTTATTGATCACTATTTTGTTCAGTCAGAAGTTATTTTGCTTCCTTCTATCAGTGCTCTTCTTGCTCAAAAATAAGAAATTTACTGTTATTCACCGATCTCCCCCGTTTCCCAGAAAGGAACAGCCAAATTAAAAAATATTCTATTAAAATTCAATTAAATACAAAAAATCTTACTGAGTACTCAACAATCACAAAATCATTTAAGTGACCAATTTAACACTATTGTAATAAGTCATTTACTTTACATACCAATTCATCTAAATATAGTCATTATAAGAAATGGAACACTGTTCCCGACAAAGGAACGATAAATATAACAAGACCACCATTTCATTTAGTTTTTTATGCTCGGGGGCATTATGAATAATCGACTACAATCAGCAGGATTTGTTTTATCTTTACTTAATCACTTTTCATTAAAAAAGCCTGTATGGGGAGTACGCGAATTAGCCCGTCATATTGATAAAGGCCCATCCGTTGTACAGCGAGGCTTCAATATTTTAGAAGAGCAGGGCTTTTTGCAAAAAAATAAAAATAAAGAATATTTATTAGGATTGCGCTGTATTGAGGTTGGACACCTCGCCAATAATACCCGTCAATTTTCACAATTAGCGACAGATTATCTGAGACCGCTAGTAGATAAAACGCATGAAACTCTATTTATATACCGCCGTTACGACGATATCGCAATTTGTAATTATATATTAGAGAGTGATCATTTTATTCGTTTTACCTCAACAGAAGGGGAAGCACTTGCACTCCATGAGGCGCCTTTTACGCAAGTTATTCTTGGTTCGATGGATACTCAATATATTAATAATTATCTTGAAAAGCATCATTTACAGGAAGATCAAATTTTAAAGAACCAACTACAGCACTATGCCGATGAAGGATACGCATATTCAAAAGAAGCCTATCTTGCTGGGACTCAAGGTCTTTCCGTGCCTATATTTTCATTTGAAAAAGGAGTTTTAGGTTCATTGTGTATTGCTGCATCAAGTCAAAGTAAAGATTTGATTGAATATTACCCATTATTAAAGTCTACAGCCAGCCAGTTATCCGCCATATTCTAATTATTGTTTATGGAAAAAATAAACCATTGGAAATATAAAATGGTTAATTATTAAAATATAAAGACAATAGGTAAACTCTATGAATGTATCTCCAGATAAAAATGATACAGAGGTACGTGTATCTATTTTTTCACCTGCACTTTTTATTGCAATCGTTATATTATCTTTTGTTGGTGCAATTATTGGAATTCAAATCATTGTTACCCTTGGAATATCTGCCAACACTTCAATTATTGGTGCAGTATTAGCAATTTTATTATCTCGTATTCCTATCTCTATTTTTTCTTCCTTTAAATTTATTGATGCCCAAAATTTAATTCAAACCAGTATTTCAGCAGCAACATTTGCGGCAGCCAATGGATTGATGATAGCCATTGGCGTACCTTGGGTCTTAGGCATGCCTGAGTTAATTTACCCAATGATGGCTGGTGCCTTTATGGCCATTATTATCGATGGAACTATTTTGTATGGTCTTTTTAATACTAAAGCCTATCCTGCCAGTGCTTCATGGCCAGCCGGTGTAGCTACTGCTGAAACATTATGGGCAGGTAATAAAGGTGGAAAACGGCTTGGATCTTTACTCGCAGGTTTCGCTGTTGGCGCAGCGGGAGCAGGTTTTGGTATTCCAATGGCATCTGCGGGTATTGCGTTGATTGGCAGTATCTTTGCATTATTTATGTTTGCTATTGGGTTATTAATTCGTGGCTTTTCTGAATCCGGTTTAATTAGCTATAACCTTTATGAACACTATGTTCCTCACGGTGTCATGATTGGTGCGGGTATCGTCGCACTCATTCAAATTGCTTTTATTGTTTTTCGCAAGAAAAAGGATGATGAACAACAAATTGAAGAAAGCGATGAATTAGCTCAAAGCAGTAGTCGAATTAAAAAAACATTAATTAAAGGGGCTATTTTTTATTTTCTCACCGCCCTCACCCTTACATTCATTAGCCAAGTATTTGTGACAATGACATTGCCACAGCTAATTGGTTTTTTAATCTTTGCCACACTCACAGCACTAGTTCAAGAAATGATTGTCGGTATGGCTGCAATGCATTCGGGCTGGTTTCCTGCCACTGCAGCAGCGCTTATCTCTTTGATGATAGGTGTTTTACTAGGATTTCCACCTGAAGCCTTAGCCGTCTTAGTGGGCTTTTGTGTGGCAACCGGACCCGCATTTGCAGATATGGGATTCGACCTTAAAACAGGTTTTATGATCCGAGGCTATGGCAAAAACCCAAGCGCAGAGATTTATGGGCGTAAACAACAATATTTTGCCGCTATTATTGGTTTTTTCTGTGCACTTATTGTTGTTGCCCTTACTTACGATTTTTATTTTCAACAAGATAAAATTGTTCCCGCCTCTCGTTTATACGCTGCAACCATCCAAGCAGGTAGTTCTTCTGAAGTCGCTATGATGCTTCTGCTTTGGGCTGTCCCTGGTGCAATTATTCAGCTTATTGGTGGTGCTAAGCATCAAATTGGCGTGTTGTTCTCCACTGGGCTAATGATTAACTACCCTATTGCAGGCTGGACTGTTCTGGTCGCTTTAGCTATTCGCATTATTATTGCGCGTTTCTTCAATGTCAGCTCTGACAAAATATCTACCTTTGCTGGTGGGTTGATTGCAGGAGATGCACTTTACTCTACGGCAAAAGCTTTTCTTCCAACGATAAAAGCAAAATTGATGTCACTTTTGGCTCGTTAATTTATACAGGAATTCCTAATGACTAATCTATGGCAGCAAATTTACCAAGATACTTTAGTTTCCCAACATTATGCCTATTTTGATACCGGTGCTGCCGCTCCGCCGCCGAAGCCGGTTATCGAGGCTGTTAATTCCTATTTATATCAAACTGCTGAGCAAGGAATTTATTTACCTAGTTTCCGAAAGGAAACTTACCAGCGCGTCGAATTATGCCGCAAAAAAATGGCGCAATTTATCGGAGCAAAGGAAACTGAAATTGCATTCACTAAAAATGGTACCGAAGCTATATGCTTAATCGCAAGAGGAATATCATGGCAATCAGGCGATGAAATTATTCTACCTGATACCGAAATGCTCAGTAATATTTCTATTTGGCGATTACTCGCCACCGAAAAAAATTTAAATATCATTACAGTAAAATCCGACAACCAAGGGGTTATATCGCCTGAAATAATAGAACAAGCAATAACGCTCAAAACAAAATTAATCAGCTTTGTTGCACTCTCTAATATTACAGGTGTCGTACAACCTGTTCAGGCTATTTGCGAAGTCGCTAAACGTCATGGCGTTCTCTCACACGTAAGTGCATCACAAGCCATTGGTATGTATGAAGTTAACGTTAAAAAATGGCAATGCGATTTTTTATCTTCTTGCGGCAGAAAAGGGCTAAGAGCCATTGAAGGTACAGGAATTTTATTTATTCGTGAGCTGTTAGTAACCTCACTCACGCCTATGTTAGTCGGTTGGTGGAATAGCAATATTGACTCGACATTCGGAAACGTTATTTTACCGAATACCGCCAAACGTTTTGAAGCCGGCTGCCCTAATATTCCAGCCATTATCAGTCTTGATGCCGCTATTGATTACGCCAATAACATTGGCATTTCTCAAATAGAATTACGTAACCGTCAACTGACTGAATATGCAATGAACCAACTGTTATCTATCCCTGATATTACTATTTATGGACCCAGTAATAGTCACCAGCGATTAGGCATTATTCCTTTCAATATTGATGGGGTTCCCTCCGATATCATCATGCAGGAATTAGAGACTCGAAATATCATTATTGAATCGGGACATTTTATGGCGACCGCTATTTTACAATTTTATCAAATTGAAAAAATGGCTCGCCTTTCATTGCATTATTTTAATCAAGAATCCGAAATTGATCGGTTAATTCATGGTATGAAAAATATTATTAAGGAGTATCAGAAATGACACAAGCATTATTAATGAGCAGCTCACGCATGGGAAGCCTTAATTATTTAGAACATGCCCACGAACAAATTCATCGTCTATTACAGCACAAAAAACAAGAAGTTTTATTTATCCCTTATGCCGCGGTTTCATTCAGCTTTGATGACTTTGAAAAAATTGTTCAACCCGTATTTGAGTTACTGGGCTATGGTCTTAAATCTATCCATCATTTTAGCGATCCTATTGCCGCAGTAAAACAAGCACAAGCAATCGCAGTTGGCGGAGGCAATACCTTTGCTTTATTAAAACGCCTTTATGATGCCCAATTGGTCGATTTAATCTCTCGCCGTGTTAAGCAAAATGAATTGCCTTACATGGGATGGAGCGCAGGCAGTAATATTGCAACGCCTAGCATAAGGACGACAAATGATATGCCTATCGTACAGCCAAAATCATTCAGTGCACTTAATCTTGTACCGTTTCAAATAAATCCACACTTTATTTCGGGAAAACCTGTTGGTCATAATGGTGAGAGCCGTGAAGAACGTCTAAATGAATTTTTAACAATAAATCCTAATGAAGAACTACTTGCATTATATGAAGGGAGTGCATTATTGATTGAAGATGATCAAGGAACCATTTTGGGTGACAAACATGCACTTTGGTTCAGAACACCGAACCAAATAGATGAAATCCAAGCTAACAAATCTTTTGCACTCAATATGATTAAAGGGGTTCAATAATGTCACTCAATTATGTCAACCAAGTTTATGAACTATTAGACACCCCTGATGTTAACGGACAAAAAATGGCTGAGCTACTGCGTTCAGTGAGCCCATCCAATGCCCAAATCATCTTAACTTCAGTAAATTATGAAAAACCTGAAGATACAAGCCAATTATGTGATTTTATTAAAATTATTATTCCTGGCACTGAAGGTAAGTTACAAGGAGGTCGCTATCCTACATTCGGCATTATCGGTCGTTTAGGCGCTCAGCAAGCTCAGCCAAACCGTATAGGGTTAGTCTCTGACGCAGATGGTTCCATTGTTGCCTTTGCCAGTGCGATGAAGCTACTTAACATGGCATCAAGTGGCCACCGGCTCAAAGGTGATGTAATTATCACAACGCATATTGCTACTCATGTTTCTATCACACCGCATGATCCAGTTGATTTTATGGGAATGCCGGTGTCATCCACCACCATGAATGAGTATGAAGTTGATGAACAGATGGATGCTATTTTATCGATTGATACCTCTAAAGGTAACAGCATTATTAAACATCGCGGAATTGCTATCTCCCCCACCGCCAAACAAGGTTATATTTTACGTGTCGCCCCTGATTTGGTTCGTTTATTAGAATATGCAACAGGTAATATGGCAAAAACATTCCCAATTACAACTCAAGATATTTCACCTTATGACAATGGCGTTTATCATTTTAATTCGATTATGCAACCTCACGTAGCCACTAAATCCCCTGTAGTAGGATTAGCAATTACTGCTCATGCGATTGTTCCCGGCTGCGAAACAGGTGCAAGTTATGAGAGCGAACTGGTTGATGCAACCCGTTTTACCGTAGAAGTTGCGAAACAATTTTGTTGGAATAAAATTAAATTTTATCAGCATGAAGAATATGACACTTTATTTAATTTATACGGTTCTTTGACTCAAATTCAAGGTAATTAATCTCTATGCCAAATCAAAGGGGCTATGTTTGCCCCTTTTGATATCTTTGAATTAACCACAGTAATTTTTATTAAAAACCAAAAAGATTGCCTGATTTTTTATCATAATCACTATTTTTAAAACCTTTTCTTTGCTCTGGAGTATAATCACGCACCCATCCGTTATCATCCGTATGTTTAAACGTCACACCAGTGCTACTATACTCTGGATACCAATCGACTTGAGTGTGTTTATTTTCTATTTCTTCAGTTGTTAAATTCAATTGACCATTTTCTTTCATTTCTATTTCAAAATTTGTTTTTACATTTTTTTTAGCTTGATTTGGCGGTGAATATTGTTTATTTGTTGATGTAATATAAAGAGTATCTCGTTTAGTCGGGTTAGAGCAACCGGATAAAAATACAAGTACAGTAATAATTAATGTGGGTTTCATTAGAATGTTCATCTCCTTAAAAGAAGAGAATACTATTCCATATATTCTATAATCTTATATATTGAAATATAATTCATTGATAATATGTTTAGATTGAATATCATTCAAATCTATTCCATTTTTTATTTAAAATGATAAACTCAAATAAAATCAATTAACTAGACAGCGCTCGAATCATAAAATATAAATACAGAATAATTAACAATCAGCATATCCATCGTTTGATTAATTTATAAATAAAGCGCTCGTCTACCTATATAGAAAAGCGTTTTATAATGAAAAAACTAACTCGCACCGCGACGATTTTTAGCATAAGTATCAAAGGCGACAGCTAAGATAATAATTGCGCCAGTAATAATTTGTTGATAATAAGCGGATACATTCATCAAAACGAGGCCATTAATTAAAATCCCCATAATAATAGAACCAATAATAGTCCCGCCAATCCGTCCATACCCCCCCATTAAAGAGGTTCCACCAATAACCACTGAGGCAATCACTCGTAGCTCAAATGTAAATCCCGCAACGGCTTCCGCGCTGCCTAAGCGAGCACTTAATATAAAACCGGCTAATCCGGCTAAACAGCCTATTGCCACATAAACACTCACCAAAACACGGTTAACATTTACCCCTGCAAGACGTGCCGCTTCTCGGTTGCTACCTACCGCATAAACAAAGCGTCCCCAACGGCTTTTATGTAATGCTAAAAAACCAATCACAGCAACAATAGCAAAAATCCAAATAGGGATAGAAATACCGAGCAATTCCCCTCTCCCCCACCAGCGATAACCGGCATCAAAACCCGAAATTGGTGCACCATCATTAATGACCAATGTCACACCACGCCAAATCGTCATTCCACCAAGCGTGACAATAAATGGAGGAATATTTAAGCGCGTTACGCCAAGCCCATGTAAGAAACCAATAAATGTGCCAACAGCCAAACAGATGACTAGCCCCACTAACCAGCTCATTCCACCCCATGCTTCAGGGTCAATACCAACAAGATTATCACCTTTAATCACAAATGCGGCGGTCATCGCACAAACAGCAAGTATCGAACCTACCGATAAATCAATCCCTGCGGTTAAAATAACCAAGGTCATACCCACTGCCATAATGCCGTAAATCGAAACTTCAGTAAGGATATTCGTAACATTGCGTTCTGAAAGAAAATTACTGTTCTGAGTTTGAAAAAATAAAATTAATAACACCATAAAAATCAACACACCAAAACGCTCAAAAAAGGCAATAAAGTCAATTTTTTTACGGCCAGCGGCCGTTGAAGATTGTTGCTGTAACATAAAATGTCTCCTATTCCGCCGCTGTCTCTTGCAAGCTATTATGACAAATAGCCATCATGGTCATTAATTTTTCTTCAGTTGCATCATCACCTCGAATTTCACCCGTTAAACGGCCTTCACTTATCGTGATAATACGGTCTGAAATCGCCATCACCTCAGGTAAATCAGAAGAAATAACGATCACTGCAACCCCTTTTTTTGCCATTTCAAAAATGACTTGATGTACCTCTGATTTAGTACCGACATCAATCCCCCTTGTCGGCTCATCAACAATTAATACCTTTGGATTCATCGCCATACAACGAGCTAAAATGACTTTTTGTTGATTTCCACCAGAAAGCTTGCGAACTTCTTGTTCACTATTTACCATTTTAATTTGTAATGCCTGCCGGTAACTTTCAATCAGCGTATTTTCTTTTTTGGTGTCCACCATCCATCCCATCTTAACCAGATTACCTAAACCTGATAATGAAAGGTTGTAACGTATCGAAAGTCCCAATGCTGCCCCTTCTTTTTTACGATCTTCGGGCACTAAGGCAATCCCTTTATCGAGCGCATCTATAGGCGTTGTGGGGAAATAAGGCTCACCTTCTAAGGTAAATACACCCGAGGTAAATTTGTCAGCACCAAATAAACAGCGCGCTATTTCAGTTCTACCGGCTCCCATTAAACCTGCTATTCCCAAAATTTCGCCCTCATGAACATCAAAATGAATGTCATGAAGTGCAATACCATGGGGATCAAGAGGTGGCTTCTTTTTATTCAATGCTTTGACTGATAAACGAATAGGTTTATCACGATGATAGGTTTCGCTATAAGGACGCCGCTCAAAAATCACATTGCGGCCAACCATCATTCGAATAATTTCTTGAACTGATGTTTCCGCTACATCCCCTGACCCGGTATAACGTCCATCTTGAAACACCGTAAATTTATCGCAGATTTGGAAAACTTCATGTAATCGGTGTGTCACATAAATAATGCTGACACCTCGATTTCTTAGCTCTCTGACAACTCGATGCAAACTTAACACTTCAATATCACTTAACGCAGCTGAAGGCTCATCCATCACAATTAATTTTGCATTAAGAGTCAAAGCTCGTGCAATTTCAATCATTTGTTGCTGAGCAACACTTAATCTCGCAACTTGCGTTGTGGGTGAAATAGATAATTGTAAATAGTCTAAAACGGCTTTTGCTTCTTGATTCATCACTCGCTCATTTACCATCCAATTCATTTTGAGCGCTTCGCGACCAAGAAACATATTTTCAGCCACTGTCATATTCGGAAGTAAATTAAATTCTTGATAAATAGTAATAATCCCTTTTTTTTGTCGAGTAATCGGGGAATCATCAGCCTTTAACATTTCACCATGAAACCAGATATCGCCACCTGTTTGAGGTTGAGCACCTGCTAGCGCTTTTAAAAATGTTGACTTACCTGCGCCATTTTCCCCTAGCAGCGCATGAACTTCACCAGGCATGACGGTCATTTGTGCATGGCTTAACGCCCAAATACCTGAAAAGCTTTTAGTTAAATTTGTAATTTTAAGCAGCGGTTCAGACATATAAACTCCTTTTCAGGAAAGCAGGGCTCAAAAGAGCCCTGAATATAATGATTAAACTATTTCAACTCACCAATACGTTCTGCTTGGTCAAGATTCGCTTTGCTAATCACTGCTGGCGGGTAATCTGCTCCCGTAATTTCTTTTTTATTACGAATATTATCGACTAATTGTCCCATTGCCGTTTTCACAGCATAGCCCGCACGTTGGTCGGCAGTCACCGCTAACCAACCATCTTGAATGCGACTTAATGCTTCAGGACTCGCGTCGAAACCAGTGACCAAAATTTCACCCGGCTTCAAACCTTGAGCTTTCAAAGCTTCGATTGCGCCTAATGCCATATCATCATTTGCAGATAAGATAACATCGGGTTTTTTCGGCAAAGATGGCAGCAAACTTTCAACAATTCGCATCCCTTCAGCACGCATCCAGTTACCATTTTGGTCTGCAACCAAACGGTATTTACTACCACCTTCTTTCAGGCTATCTCGGATACCTTTTGTACGTTCAATATTTGAAGAGGAGCCCGGCTGCCCGGTAATCAAAATCAAGTCAGCTCCTTCTGGGAATTGTTGTTTTACATATTCCGCAATTGCATATCCACCTTTGTAGTTATTAGCGCCAAAATGTGGAACTGTTTTTTGTGCATTTATGGTTCTATCGAGGGTAACTACGGGTAGCCCTGCATTTTGTATTTCAGCCACCGCATCCGCCACCGCATTCACGTCATTTGGTGAAACAATAAAACCTTGTGCACCGCGTGTAATCGCATTTTCAATATCCGCGACTTGCTTTGGAGAACTTCCTTGCCCATCTAGTACTTGTATTTGAACGTTCTGCTCTTTTGCTGTTTTCACCGCAGATTTCTGCATATGAACTTCAAATGGTGTAGATAGCGTTGGTAAACTAAATACGATTTGCTCTTCGTTTGCCATCATCGGATTAGAAAAACCCAGTACAGCAACCAGCGCGGTCAATCTCACTATCTTTTTCATTTCGCCCCTTCCCACTGATTATGAATGCATGTTGTGTGTTAACTCCGTCAACATGATTAACATGTCGATAACATACATATACATTAATGAAATATATATTCCATATTTTTTTATATGAAAATTTTGTTTTTGTTGCATGGTTAACGAAATTTAATCAACCAAGAAGTATTAGCGCAATGAAGATCACACTCTGCCTTGAGTTATCTTGGATAATCAGTGGAAAATTGAGCGGCACCTGAAATGATATGAAACTATCCTAATGATAATTAAGAAATATTTATTTCATTTTAAATGAAATATCAAACTCTAATATGGCTATAAAGGATTAAGACACAAATCTATTAGCGACCTTACTCCTTTTCTGAATATAAATTAAGAATGTTCTCACAACATCCCTTTTCATAAACGCTATAGTCATTGATAGGTATTTGAATAATTTATTATTTTCACTATCCAAAACCTAAATTTACAGCAATCAATAGGATCGTTATGTTAAAAATGAATTTCTTAAAATCAACATTACTTTTATCACTGGTCTTGGTTACTTCGGGGTGTCAGATGCTCACAGCATCGAATACTGACTCCGATTTTGAATCTTTAAAGCAATTAAAAGGTGTTGAATTTCCCTCCACACATGCACCTAAAGAGGCACCTGAAGGTCTCTTTGAAACAAACTATGATAATGGCAAGCCTGAACTAAAAACTTGGATCCATAATGGATGCCTAGACCGTTATATGAAAACATATTATGAAAACGGTAATATGGAATCAGATGTACAACTTAAAAACTGTAAAGTGAATGGATTTGTGCGTAATTATAATGAAAATGGTCGACTCGATATCGAAATGAACGCGATAGAAGGCAAATTATCAGGTCCATTTAAGACTTACTACGATACACCTCGCAATAATGTCCATATCACAGGAACATTTAAAAATGGTGACCTTGAAGGTACATTAACTGAATTTGATGAAAGTGGAAAAGTGATCACGAAAGCGCATATTCGCGATGGTGAAATCTACGTGGAGCAATAATTTAATTTATTCATTTTTCAAATAAAAAACCCGCTCTAAAAGCGGGTTTTTTCATCGTAAACAGATATCATTTACTATAATTAATCAGCTTAAACTAATTCGATAACTTCGAATTTAGCCTCACCACTTAAATCTGCATCATAATCAACGCCTTGTAAGCCGAAGCCGAATAAACGTAAGAATTCTGCTTTATAGCCTTGATAATCAGTCAGTTCATTGATGTTTTTATCGTTGATTTGCTTCCAAATTTCACGACACGTATTTTGTACATCATCACGTAATTCCCAATCATCAAGACGCAAACGATGCTGATCATCCGTGCTAGGAACTTCACCACTGAATAATTTAGTTTCGAATAAACGTTGGATCTGTTGAATACAGCCTTCGTGGATCCCCTGCTCTTTCATGATTTTAAACACAATAGAGATATACAAAGGCATCACTGGAATTGCGGAAGAGGCCTGAGTAACCACGGATTTCAGTACAGCAACGTAAGCTGAGCCACCTTTTGCCTTCAATTTGTCATTGATGGCATTAGCTGCGCGGTCAAGGTCTTCTTTCGCTTTACCTAATGTCCCGTGCCAATAAATTGGCCAAGTCAAATCTGTGCCGATATATGAATAAGCCACTGATTGCGCGTTATCTGCAAGAACACCTGCTTCATCTAACGCATTCATCCACAGTTCCCAATCTTGGCCACCCATAACTTTAATGGTATCCGCAATTTCTTGCTCATTTGCGGGCTCAACAACCGCTTCAACCAATACGTCTTTATTGGTATCCAACGCAACCGATTTATACGGTTCACCAATAGGTTTGAGTGCTGAACGTACTACTTCACCGGTTTCTGGCATTTTACGTACAGGAGAGGCCAGTGAATAAATCACTAAATCTATTTGGCCTAGATCTTGTTTAATTAAATCAATAACGGTTTGACGGCATTCGTTAGAAAAAGCATCACCATTGATACTTTTCGCGTATAAGCCTTCTTCTTTAGCTGCCTTGTCAAAACCAGCAGAGTTATACCAACCCGCTGAGCCGGTTTTTCCTTCGCTACCTGGCTTTTCAAAAAATACGCCGATAGTCGCCGCACCGCTGCCAAATGCAGCATTGATACGAGAAGCTAGCCCGTAACCGGTGGATGCACCAATAACCAGCACTTTTTTAGGGCCGTTTTTCAATTCACCACGAGATTTCACATAAGCGATTTGCTCACGAACATTGGCTTCACAGCCTGCTGGGTGAGCTGTAGTGCAGATAAAACCACGAATTTTAGGTTTGATAATCATAGTCATTTTTTTCTTGGTAGCTAAAAATCAGGCTCTAATATACCTGATATTCTCTATTTACTTAAGACAGTGTGGAAATAAACACGGTGAACAGACCAGTTATTTGCTCTATTTCTCATTTTTATTTATTTTAAGTCCTTTAATGCTTCAATAACACTTTGTAAAGACGCTAATTCACGTTCAAGCTCACTCGATTTTCTTTGTGGATAATAATCATATAATTTTGTTGCACCTGAACGACTGTCATAACAGTTATATCTTGTCTCGTGTATTTTCTTCTTTAATTTGGAAACCTTATGCTTATTACCATGATCCATCGCTCGATAAAGCTGTGCTTCTAGTTTATCAATCTTTCTGTCACAGCTATGATATTTTGAACCTGCTTGTGATGATAATGGCACTAACATAACCACTAACGCTAGCAATAGCGCCTTTCCCATAAGATCCTCCTGATAGATTCATACAAATTAACTAGTTGTATTAATTAGTTATAATCCATCATCTATAAAGGGTCATACCAGTAGATTTATCTTAGTTAATCACTTATAGCAATTTATGCATATCTACTCTAAATAATTAAAGTTACAGCTAGGCGGCAAGTGAACGCTATCCCAAGTAGCATACATAAGTAGGTGACTTGGGGT
>NZ_LXEW01000012.1 GCF_001655055.1 Providencia heimbachae ATCC 35613
TGACTTGAAGTATGACGAGTATAATTATAGTGTAGGGTAATCTGTATACCCCTCTGCCCCCCCACCATAGAAACTTTCTGGGCGCTGAGGGTTAAGTGCTGCTTTTTGCTTCAAACGTGCAACAAGATCTGGATTCGCAATATAATCTCGGCCAAAAGCTACCGCGTCGATCAGCCCCTTATTAATTAAGTCCTCTGCTTTTTCTGGGGTATAAGCACCTGCGCCTATAATCACACCAGAAAAACGTGCACGCACTTTGTGACGAAAATCTTCATTATATGGCTGACCACCTGCCCAGTCTGGTTCGGAAAGATGTAAGTAACCTATACTTCGTTTAGCCAGTTGTTCAATTAAATACAGAGCATCTGATTCTTCATTTGGGCCATTATCCATATTTTGGAATGAGCCTATCGGTGAAAGACGAATACCAATTCGTTCTGGTGCCCACTCTTTACACACCGCATCAATAACTTCTAGCACTATACGTGCTCGATTTTCAACACTACCTCCGTAAATATCTGTTCGATGATTGGATGAAGGAGATAGGAATTCATGCAATAAATAGCCATGAGCGCCGTGAAGCTCGACCATGTCAAATCCAGCTTCACGTGAATTAGCAACCGCTTGGCGAAAGTCATCAACGATTCCAGAAATTTCTTCCAGCATCAACGCTCTTGGTGTTGAGGTATCTACACGAATTGCATGACCATTTTCATCTCGTAATGAAGTACGGGTTCCTGAGTTTTGGGCTGATGGTGCAACTGGCGCTAAACCATCCGGTTGTAAGCTATTATGTGAAATTCGCCCTGTATGCCAAAGTTGTACAGCGATGCGCCCATTTTTTGCATGAACCCCATCAGTAATTTTCTTCCATGCCGCAATTTGCTCCGGATCATGAATACCCGGTGCGCCGGCATACCCTTTCGCTTGAGCTGTAATTTGCGTTGCTTCAGCAATAATTAGCCCTGCCGTTGCACGTTGCTGGTAATACTCACCCATAAGAGGCGTTGGAATATCACCAGGCTCAATACTGCGCATACGGGTAAGAGGAGCCATAAATATACGATTCGGTACAGTTAGTGCACCAACTTTAAGAGGGGTAAATAATTTTTGTTCTGACATATCGGCTCCTTAATAGACCGGTCAACTAGTAACGTATGAAATAAAAATGCCTAAAGATAATTAGGCACTGAAATAATCGTTTTGATATGCGCCATTGCATTTTCTAAAGGCGCAGTACTTCGCGAGATTTTCGCTTGTAAATTAGCACCTAACCACAAAGAATAGAGAACTTGGGAATTGGTCACTGCCTCGCCAGAAAAAGTCAGGGTTTTTTCTTCACGCCCTTTTTCTAAAGCTTCCGCAAGTAATTTAATAATCGCCCTCACACCTTTATCCATGGCCTTATTCATATCTTCAGAAAGATCGCATACCTCAGCCGATAATTTTACCGTCAAGCACCCACTAACTAGCTCATTTAAAGGGGATTGCTTAAGCATTCTGCTATGGTAGCTCAAAATTCGATCTCGATAATTACCTTCACCACTTTCAAAGTAAATAGATAACTGCTGGTGATAGGCAGCATAGTAACGCTCCAGCATCGCCACACCAAATGCTTCTTTTGATCGAAAATAATGGTAGAACGAACCTTTCGGTACTTCGGCTGTTTTGAGTAGCTGGCTAAGTCCCATACCTATAAAACCACTGTGTAAACAAAGGCGTTCACCAGTCGCTAACAAGTATTCTCGGGTATCATATTCCGTATTTTTGTTCATTGTCGTCACTGTAATAGACCAATCGGTCCAATGCAAGTTCCACTTTTGGCAGTCTGTGCTAAAGGCCCTTCTATAAAAATAGCCAATTAAATAACTGATTGATTTATAGAAAAAAGCCTCGAATAAAACGTCCGAGGCCTTAAAATATTATTTAAACATTCTTTCTTTCGATTGTTTCTTCACCCCAAAACAACCTATCTGCTTTAGTTTTCGAAAATGCCAAAGTAAGCACTTCATCAGAGCCTTCTTCCCAAACTTTTTCAGCTAGCACTTCATCATTATTCGCTAATTCAAAAATAGCCTGAGCAATCTCTATCGAAGTATCCCTGACCTTTGCCCATTCGGCAATATGATGTGAGTCTTTCATTCTTATCTCCTAAACATGATGCTGACTATTAAATAATAGCATGCCGACGTTTTTTGATACTGTGAATCATTTATCTATGTAATAAGAATTAATACTAAAATATTGCTGCCTACTTTCCAACATAGATAAATCACACAAAATTACAGGCTATAGCTTACTCAACATGTCAGTCAAAAGCCCATTCTGTACTCGTTTTTTTACAAATCAACTGGAGGTTTTATTTTCTTGTTCTTTGACTTCAGATAACGCAATTTCCTTCATCCAATCAGCAAGTAATGGCTTTGTCTTGATTGAATCTAGCAAAGCACGCTCTTGTTTGGTTAATCTGATCACAATCACTTCTGTTTTCATATTAGACATACCGATATTCTCCTATTAAAAAGAGAATATTGACACAAAATGCTAATGGAACAGTCTGACTTACCATTTTTTACAAAAAATAAGGTAAGAATCAACATCAATACCATTTTAATTGGATCCTTACTTTCGGTTTCCATTTAAATCTAGTTATCGATTAAAAATAATACTATTTCAGCTATAACAATGTCGATTAGATCTAGGTCGTAATAAGATTTATTAGGGCAAAAAGATAATAAAAGCATATTCAAAAAATATTGCCACTTGCTATTTAGCAACTGATAACAAACATTGAATATGCCTTTATAATGTAAACAGTATGTAGAATTGAACGTTACCTATAATCAATAAAATAGTGCTTTCGTGGTACTGCTTTTTCTCAATTTTATTTTTTCATCCTTCGAACCCAGTGTTAAAATAAAATCACATTTGTATGGTATATATTGATCATTATAATCACATTTAGAATCCACCTGCAGTATAGTCTGCCCTAGCGCTTTAATATCCATAAAGTGATCAAATGCCTTGTTCATATTTTTGCCATAGGTAATTTTGGTTTCAGAAATAACATCATTCCCTTTGTAATATTTTATTGTGGTGGGCAATTTAAATTCATTATATTTATTTTCACCAAATTTTTCTTTCGTATCGGCAAGTATTGAGCCAGTGATAAGCCCTTCTTTATTGTATTGATAGATCAGCTCACCATTAGAGTCTTTTCTTGATAAGATTTGACAGTCGTGACCAATAGATATCTCAACCGGCCCATTCGCATCCACACCAATTAACTTATTTTTGATTCTTTCAATAAAGAGGTAGTTATGCACACCATTCAGATACTCATCTTTTTTTTGATTTAGCTTAAAACTATCGATGCAACCATCACGCCCAACTTTTAGTTCTGACTCATAATTGATAGACTTATCTTCATTATAAACCACTGATTTAATTTCTTTAATATTACCTTTAACTGGGTTGAAATCGTATAGCTGACCCATGTTGAATACAACCGGGTTATATTCTTGTTTTTGATATGCCAATGATTCAAAAGATATAAAAAAAATTAATGGCGTAATTGGCAATACATATTTATTACTCATTTATTTTCATGCCCCTAACCTACTAATAGTATAGAATTTATTCTTTATTATACTCATTCGTTGTTAATGTTATCAGTTTTATACAACCAAATACACCTAAGAAAATTTGCCTAGTGAGGAAAGTATCAACATGTAAATTGTAACATGATATTTTTTAGTGTTAAGAGAAAGCTAAGACCTTGTAGGTGTAGCCTTATGTAATTGAAGAATAACTATTAATATCCATCTATACAATATGTTAACCCTTTCAATGAACTTTTTATTAAGTTTTTTAATGGTATCCAAAAACTATTTGGAAGCATTTTAATTTTCAGTTAAGCAAAGATAAGTTATGACAAGGAAATATCCATCATTCCCTTAGCGGGTAATCCATAATAAAGAAAGAGTCGTTAAAAAATCACATGGCTTAACTTCTATTTTCACATTATCAGTCCACTCTTCAATATATCTCCGAGTGCCAAACTAATTATTGCATAGATTATTTACCTCGATATCTAACAATAGTAACCAAAGTTAGCGAACAAAAAAATCACATAACCAATTGATAAAAAAATGAATTTACTAGATATTTTTACGAAAAATCTAGGTATAATAGATGCAATTTATAAATTTAAACGCTAAAAGCGAGTAGGCAATGTAATGAAAAACATAGTAATAAGTATCAAAAACGACAATGAGTCAAGACGAAATCATGTAATAAATGAATTCAAAAAAAGTAATGTGGATTTCGAATTTTTTGACGCTATAACACCAGAACAAATAACAAATACTGAGCGTGAAACCGGTATCAATTTATCTGATTCACAACTTTCACCTGGAGGAAAGGGTTGTTTACTAAGCCATATAAAAATATGGAAAATGGCTATTGAAAATAAAAATGAATATATTGCTATATTTGAAGATGATATTTATTTGAGTCCATCTTCATCTATTTTCTTATCTAATTCAAAATGGATCCCATCAGATATAGATATAGTTAAACTTGAAAAATATAGTAAATATTTCTCTCGATATAATTGTAAAAAAACAAGAACATTAGATAATCGAGTATTATATGAAGTAAAAAAATGTAATCTAGGCACTGCAGGTTATATTATAAATATAGAGACTGCAAAAAAAATATTAAATCGTTTATCATCAAAAAAAAACATACTAGCTATTGATATAGAACTATTCACTCCAACTTTAAATAATGATATCAATTGTTTCATGATAGAACCTGCAATATGTATTCAAGATTTCATATTCAACAATAGCAAAGCCACCTCATTTCCTAGTTTTATCATGCCCAAAAAAAATTCAATGAATACTAAAAAAACTTTTTTAACGAAGATTAAAAAAGAAATATCACGATTATCTCCTTTATCCGCAATAAAAAAACATGTACTATCAAAAAAAAGCACATATCGATAATTTCAATAAACACAATTTATAACAGCGATCACTTTCAGGGCGCTGTTATAAATTGGCTGATATCTTTTCTATACTTTCATACGGAAATTCTACCGATAATAAAGCAGCTGAATTTTTCTTCATCATTCGACATAATGCCATCGTATTTATCTCCTTAACCTATTAAAAAGCTCACTCGAAAGTAGGCTTTATGATTGATTACGTCAGTTAACATAAGAATATTACTGGTCTAATTTGAGATAAGTCAAATATGTATTAGAGTGAAAAGTCAACTAAGAGGACGCTAGTGATGAAAATTTATACTTACCCTAAATCTAGATCTATTCGTGTAACATGGACTGCTGAATTACTTGGATTAGAATACAAATGCATCTTTTTCGATGTGATGAATAAAAATGAAAACAATCCAAGCATTACAATGAAAGTTCCTGCTTTTGTCGATGGTAATTTAGTGCTTTTTGAATCTTCAGCTATTTGCACTTATTTATCAGAAAAGTATGGCAGCAACCTTTTATCTCCAATTGATATCGATGAAAAAGCAATAGTGAATCAATGGCTTGCTTTTATCATTAGCGAACTTGAATCACCACTATGGACCATCTTAAAGCATTCAATGTTTCTTCCTGAATCAAAGAAAGTTGTTGATATAATCCCTATAGCTAAAGAAGATTACCTTTCATCAATTGAGGTTCTTTCCTCTGCATTAGACGGAAATACATACATCGCGAATAATAAATTTTCTATCGCTGATATTTTTCTTTTCCAAACAACTCAATGGGCATTGAATTTAGGGTTCAAAGCACCTCAAAACGTTATTAACCACTATGATAATCTAAAATCGAGCTCTGCCTACCTAAAAGCAGTTGCTAAGGAAAACGAAGCCATGAAAGGTGGCGCTGATAGTTAATTGATGTGATATAGAACTATACTTTTTTATTCCGAAAATTTGTTATAAAAAAGTATTAGTCCAATGATGGTCATTTAACTTAACTAAAGAGATTTACTTTAATGATGAAATTTGTAGATAAATACGTCAATGAAGACAAAAATAATAATCCAATTATCTTTAATACAAAAAAGCATATAATTATCATCGGTACTATATGTTTTTGGGTTGTATTGATATTTAGCTCTTTCGTAACTATAAAATGGCCTGAACTATCTGTAGTTCTATTACTTTCTGCCTTTCCTTTTATATATATAGCAATGAGTTACATTAAAATAGAAAAACCATCAAGTTTCTGGACGTTGTTTTTTTATCAAGCACTGCCCCCCATTTTTATGGTGGTAATAGCATTAATCAAAGAATGTCTTAAATAGCTTATTTGTTTCCTAGCAAGTCAGTTATTAGTGTAAACACTCCGTCCTAATGCAAAATTAACTCTAATATCATTCGAGTTAATTTTGCAATTCTGTTTCTGAGTAACCAATAATTTCGGATAGCGGAGTCAGTAGGTCTAGCGGTTGCTCCATCATCCAAGCTTGAGGTGGTAACGCTTTCAGCTTTTTACAGCTGGCTCTGATGTACACCTGCTCAGGATTGCGCTCAGCAGCAATACGCAACTTATCAATTTCAATCTTTGCACTGGCTAGTTCCTGAATATGTTTAGTATCGAGTTGACGAAGGGTTTGAACACGCTCTTGGTAATCTTCATTGATTTTGACTTGCTCTGTCAGTAGTTTGGCATTCTTGGTATTTAATTCACCTATTCTCTCGTGTTGCTTCCACATTCCCCATATAGCGACCCACACAGCGATAAATAACAAGGCTCTGACTTTATTCATGGCGGTTACCATATAGATGATTAAAAATTAACTTGCCGACCTTTATAGTGATCGATGGCTTTCTGGCAGCGTTTTTCTAAACTGACTTTATCAATGCCACATGTGTTGTCTGTCAGGCGAAAAGCGCCGAAAACAATCATTGATATCGCAAATAACATCAATAAAACGACGGCAACTGAAGGTTTCCATGACATACCCGATGGATCGTATGGTTTTATTTCAACGGATAGGCGCTGCAATGTTTCTTATGACTTTCCTGCATATATCAAAATTGAAATTCAACCTACAGTCGTACAGCAACAAAGGAGTAAGCAGTAGTGTTTAGTCTATTTCTGATGATATGCAGTGCGGCCAACTGTCAATTTGAGCCTTACGGCTATATCTATCCTGACGAGTTGAATTGCTTGATCGATAAAGAATTACTGACAGATAAAGGTCAAGTCGCTGAATGCTACCCTGTTGAGGCGATTATCCGGGCCAATAATTGATTAAGCGTAATCAGTTTTATATTTCACTTTTAACTAGCATGGTGTTTTCTCAACGACCAAATGAATTAACACCATGCAATTACAACCTTGGGTACCCGGGGAACAACTATTAACTGACTTTGATATTAAGTTAGGCCGGTTGCCAGCCAGTGTAAAAAGCAAAAGAGGAAGCCGTAAAGAAATTTCCGTATTTAGATTTTAATTTTACGTTTCACGATCTAAAAGCAAAAGGAATATCTGATCTCGATGGGACGCTTAGTGAAAAGCAAAATATCTCTGGCCATAAAACACCATCACAGACGGCAAGGTATGATAGAAAAATTTCTATTGTCCCGACCGTAGGTGGACAGAAAAAAATAAACGAAATGATAAAAATATAGTGAAAGAATATAGTGAAACGTTATTTTAGATGCAAAAAAGCCACCCGAAGGTGGCTTTTTCTTTACTCTAACTTGTTGATTACTCAATCAAGTTTTATTTGGTGCCCAGGGCGGGACTTGAACCCGCACAGCCTAAAGGCCGAGGGATTTTAAATCCCTTGTGTCTACCGATTTCACCACCTGGGCTAAATTTTTGGAGGCGCGTCCCGGAGTCGAACCGAGCTACACGGATTTGCAATCCGGTGCATAACCGCTTTGCTAACGCGCCTTATTCCTTTAATCTCTTGCGAGATTGGAGCGGGAAACGAGACTCGAACTCGCGACCCCGACCTTGGCAAGGTCGTGCTCTACCAACTGAGCTATTCCCGCTTAAAGCTTTCGCTTTTCACTTCAGTTTCAAACTGGCTGATTTGCTTATTTATTTTCGCAAACCTTAGTTGCCGTTCGATGCGTTGCATTCTACTGATTTCACATTTCGAGTCAACACAATTATTGAAATAATTGAATCGTTCGCTGTTTTTTCAATCATTTCGATCAAGCTTCGCTCAAATCACCCCATGCAGCCTTCAAATATTGGAACATTGACCAGAAAGTTAAGATAGCGGCAACATACATTAATGCAATTGAAAGATTCTCGATTAATGGATTTGGGCGCCATAATAAACCAACAAGCGACATCATTTGCGCTGTTGTTTTAAATTTGCCTATCCACGAAACAGACACACTGCTACGTTTACCAATTTCTGCCATCCATTCTCTTAAAGAAGAAATGATAATTTCACGGGCAATCATCGTTGCAGCAGGTAATGTGATATACCAAACATCATAGCTTTCGGTGACTAACACCAATGCAGTGGCCACCATCACCTTATCTGCAACAGGATCTAAAAATGCACCAAACTTTGTGGTTTGCTTCCATAGTCGTGCTAAAAACCCATCAAACCAGTCAGTTACCGCAGCAATAACAAAGAGTAATGCACATGCGAAAGGCCCCCAACTAACAGGAAGGTAAAAAGCCAGTACAAAAAAGGGTATCAGGATGACACGAAATAATGTCAGCCACGTCGGTATATTTAATTTCATCTCGCTCACTAACTTTTTGACTAGGTTGGATATTATTAGTATGTTGCCCTAAGACACCTACTGTTTCAATGCATTATAAATCTTTTCTGCCAGCGCGTATGAGATCGAGGGCACTTTTGCGATTTCTTCTATACTTGCATTCCGCAAAGGTTGTAACCCGCCCATATATTTCAATAACATCTGACGACGTTTTGGGCCTACCCCTTCAATTGATTCTAACGCACTGGTATTTTTTACTTTAGCACGACGTTGACGATGCCCTGTAATTGCATGGTTGTGAGACTCATCACGAATATGCTGAATCATATGTAAAGCAGGAGAATCCGGCGGTAATGCAAAACCTTCCCCTTCCGGCTTTAAAAATAAGGTTTCAAGGCCTGCACGACGATCACTACCTTTAGCAACCCCTATCAATAACGGGTGTTCTTTATTCCAATCAACTTCTAGTGACTTAAATACATCTGTTGCTTGCCCTAACTGCCCCTTGCCGCCATCAATAAAAATAATATCAGGCACTTTACTTTCATCTATGTGCTTACCATAGCGACGCGTTAAAACTTGGTGCATTGCAGCATAGTCATCACCAGGAGTGATCCCACTTATATTATAGCGCCTATATTCAGATTTTACGGGACCATTTTTATCAAATACAACACAAGAAGCGACTGTTTGCTCTCCCATTGTGTGCGATATATCAAAACATTCCATACGTGATATGGAATCCAGATGAACTATTTTCGCTAATGAGGCTATGCGTTGATGTATCGTTGATTGCTGAGCAATTTTCGTTGTTAATGCAATAGACGCATTTGTTCGTGCTAATTTTAAGTAACGAGCTCTGGTGCCTCGAGGCTGAGTTTGAATATTTACTTTGCGTCCAGCGAGCTCCGAAAGCGATCCCGCGAGTAACTCTTTTTCAGTTAAGGCAAAATCAATCAGAATTTCACCCGGTAAAGTTCGACTCTCACTACCTTGTAAGTAAAATTGGCCTAGAAACGTTTGAACAACTTCTTCAAGCAAAGTCCCTGCCGGTATTTTGGGATAATAGCTGCGACTGCCCAGTACTTTACCTTGGCGAATAAATAATACATGTACGCAAGCAAGGCCTGATTCGAATGCAACACCGATAACATCAAGGTCATCGCTACCACCTGATACATATTGTTCTTCTGTAACGGCTCTAACCGCTTGTATTTGATCACGAAAACGAGCCGCCTCTTCAAATCGGAGATCTTGACTTGCTTTTTCCATTCGTGCAATTAAGCCTGTTAGAACTTGCTTATCTTTACCCGTTAAAAACAAGCGAACATAATTAACTTGCTGCTCATATTCTTCATCCGTCACTAAACCTTTTACACAAGGTCCTAAACAGCGACCAATTTGATATTGCAGGCAAGGTCTGGAACGGTTGCGATACACACTATCCTCACATTGGCGAATAGGAAATAATTTTTGCATCAATGCCAATGTTTCTCGCACCGCATAAGAGCTTGGGAAAGGTCCAAAATATTCACCTTTCGCATGTTTAGCCCCTCTATGCATCGATAGGCGAGGGTGAGTTTCTTTGCTTAAAAAGATATAAGGATAAGATTTATCATCACGTAACAACACGTTATAACGTGGTTGATATAATTTTATGTAATTGTGCTCAAGCAATAATGCTTCTGTTTCGGTATGAGTTACAGTGACATCAATAGAGGCAATATGCTTAACAAGCTGCTCCGTCTTACGGCTACCCACATTTTCACGAAAATAGCTGGATAACCGTTTTTTAAGATCTTTTGCTTTTCCGACATAAATAACGATTCCGCCAGCGTCATACATTCGATAGACGCCGGGCTGGTTAGTCACTGTTTTTAGGAAAGCTTTTGGTTCGAACTGTTCTGCCACCCTGATAAACCCTGTTTTGCTGTGATTAAACCATAGCTGATTGCTATATGCGTTAATTCTACATCACTACAGATATTAAGTTTACCAAACATTCTATATCGATAGGTATTTACCGTTTTTGGACTAAGAGTCAGTGATTGAGCAACTTGCTTAATTGGCACACCTTGAGTGATCATAAGCATGATTTCAAGTTCTCTTGCTGATAACAATTCATACAAATCATGCTGGCTATTGTGAGCCTGTCTTTGTAAAGCAATATCTTGAGCGATATCCGGTGAGATAATTCGACGACGTGCATTGACTATTTGGATTGCTTCGATTAAATCTTCTTCATTAATATTAATACTTAATATACCAAAAATTCCAATATCGAGCGCTTTAAGGACAAATGAATAATTACTTCGTATATTATATATTATAATTCCAACTTCAGGTTGCGTTCGTCTCAATATTTGTATTAGCCGTAATGAGTCAAATTGACAACACTCACCACTAATTAAAATAATATTCGCTCGCTGTTGCCTATTCCAAGCAATCGCCGTCTCAATCAGTGGAAATGACGCGACAACCTTACAACGTGAGTTTTGCTTAAATACCGATTCAAATCCACGAACCGTAATATTATTATCGTCAATGACGATTATATTTATATGCATATCTATATGATTAATAAATCGTTTATTGTTATTTAAAAGTCAGAAAACAACACATGGACACACTGATGGACACAATAGTGTTCCATGCAATTAGGATAAAGTTTAATAGAGAACCGCTTTTTACTGCGACTAACCAGAGGTAGGCCATCAAATGTAATTAACAATACTCCTTGATCTTTCCCTATAGAATGCTGTATATAATAACAGTTATATTTCACTGTATATAAAACCAGTTACTTTAATCTACGAAGGAGTGTTTATGGTTACCGTCAAGATCCGCTTTAATAGCAATAAAAAAGGCCAATTGCCTACTGGTACATTCGACGCATTGAAAAAAGAGATAGCAAAAAGGTTAAGCGCCAAATATCCCGATCTAAATATCGATATAAACTGGAGTACTCAAGATAATGTGTCTATTGATGGTCTTGGGAAGAATGAAAAAAAAACTTATATTGAAGAAACGCTAGAAGAAATATTTAACGAGGGTGACTGGCTTCCTGAAACCGAAGAAGCCGAAGTGGAATATTTTGATAAGTGATCAATCTGCGCCAACTACTCGAGCTGGCGCGTGATTTTTATTGTTGCTCTGTCTGTTCCGCAGCTTCCTGCTCTGCCCTTTCCTCTTCCTCAGCAAGAT
>NZ_LXEW01000013.1 GCF_001655055.1 Providencia heimbachae ATCC 35613
GATGGTGGTAATATCTGCACTAATTCCATCAAATTGAGTCGATATTTTCTCAAATGATTGCGCGTAGGCGTGGTCATTATCAGCAACCACTTTATCAATGCGAGTGATTGATGCTTTCGCTCTGAGTATTTCAGTACCCTGCACATTTTGTTGAGCTGTCAATTGTCCGATGGCTTCAACTTGTGCAAGTTCTTCATTGCTCATTGTTTGCTGAATGTGAGTGATAGATGATTCATTATCTTCAAAGCGTGATTTAGATTGCTCCTTCGCTTCTGTCAGCGCTTTATCTGTACTAGCAGTGGTTTCCGTTAGTTTGCCGATACTGGCTTGTGTTTTTTCAAACTGACTCTCTTGAGTTTGCGTAATGTTAGTGGTGGTTTCGTTCAGGTTAGCAATTGCAGTTTTTTGCTCATCAACAATACTGCTGACACTGGATAACTTTTGGCCTTGCTCATCCAGTTGCCCTTGGATACCCTCATCACCCATCTGGATTTCTGCACGTAACTGCTCTTCCGTTTTCGCCAGTGCTTCATCTTGCTTGGCTTGAACTTCTTTAATCGTGACAATAGCACCTTCCGCATCATCAAAACGCGCATCGATTTGTACCTTATCTTCTGCTCGCGCTTCTGTTTCAGTTGCTAACGCGGTCTCTGTTCGAATGATACGCGCTCGTGAAATGCGATTTTCATTGTGTAATAAGTTAACTTGAGCTTGAGTTTGTCCTATTGACTCGACGAGGGCTTTTTCGCTGTCAGAGAATGCCTGTTCAAAATGAGTGATATAACCGCGCATTTCACCAAATTCAGAGACGGTTGATTGCTCGAGGCTGGCATGTGCTGATTTCAGATCAACCGTGGCTTTTTCAACGGTAGTCACTCGACTTGTAATGGTACCGACTTCTTCATTAGTACTCTCAATCTCGGCACGAACTTGCCCGATTTGCTGAGCGAAAGCCTCATTCGATTTCGCTAATGATTCTTGAACAGTCAAAACATCTGCTGCCGTATGCTCAAATTTTGAGGCAACTTCTTGCTGATACTTCGCTTGAGATGCCGTGAAGTCAGCTTGAACCTGCTCTAACTGCTTGATAGATGCTTTGCCTTTGGCTGACTCTTCCTTGAGTTCATAATAGCTCTCGGTTGAGAATTGTGTAATCGTCATCATGGCTTCGTTAACCGCATCAAATTCGCGATCGATGCTGATAACTTTTTGCTTGAAATCATCACTATCTATTTTTAAGTCAGACACTTGGTCTTTGTTGAAGTTGATTTGTTCTTGCATGATTTGACCGGCTTCGCTGCTGAGGAATTTGTCGCCAACCGCTTCTAAAATTCCCTCCGCATCCGATGATGACTCACCGAAAACAAGACTTGTCCACTCGGATTGATTACCGGTTTTATCCACCAGCCTCGCACGAAAATAAAAGCGAACACCCGCTTTCAATCCCGACATACGATAAGATTTGAGCGGATAAGGCACATCAGCAAGCAGCTGCATAGAATCAAGGGTATTTTCAGTTGAATACTGAAGCTCAGTTTTCAGCGTATCACTGGTGTTTGGCGCAAAACCCCAATCCAAGGTAATACCCCAAACTTCCGATGATGCGCGCAGGTTGAGCGGTTTTGGTGGATTACCTACCTTACCATTGAGTTTAGTTTCTTCCGCGCTGGACCATATGCTGGATATTTCAGACGCATTAATCGCACGAACGCGAACTTGATAACGCCCTGTATAAACACCATTAACTTCAAAGCCCAATGTTGATGTACGAGAGGCGTTTATCCAATTGCCATTATCCCGACGCCACTCAGCCTCATATGCGATAGCGCTTTCAGCCGCTTCCCAATCCACTCGCAAGGTAGTAAATGCAATGCCTTGGTCTACCTGTGAATAGGACGAAATGCGCACATTCTTTGGGGCTGGCTGCACATTAGGAGGTATAACCGTTATTGGTCGCTCATCAATACGTGCCCCTGAATCGATGTGATCATAGTTATCAGGGTTATGAATGGCACCCGAAATCGTGTAAGTGTTATCACCGTTATCACTGATATTGATAACTCGATACAATTGCACTGCTAAATCGTCGGAGTCCACCACCCACACCGCTTCTTTTTGCGGAGCTTGTGAATATTCAACAGAAACCGTGACCACTTTTTTATTCACGGCGGTGACGGTTCGCCCCTCTGATTTACCATCGGGTAAATTCACAATCAGGCGATCGCCGGCTTTAATTGAGGTGGTTCTATCGAGGGTAATTTTTCGCCCCTCAACCGAGGAAATACGCCCGCCAGTATCTCGTCCCGCTAATGCCGAATCAGCAACTGCAATAATATGACCAGGAGACGGTATTGCACCTTCAAGGCCTGTCGCGAAAGAAATCATCCGGTCATTAGCATTAGTCAATAAAGCCCAGCGACCTCGTCGATTTGCTTCACTTCGGCGTGTACAACCTATTGCGGAGAGATCCATTTTTCTTACGCCATATCGACGCTGGAGCTTTAAGTCTGCAACTGGCTCAATCTCATCATTACTGTGATTATCTGTATCCGTAAATGAAACCAATGCCTGTGTATAGCGATTTTGAATACTGCCGCCGGAGTAAGTTGGTTTACCATTAACAATATTGGCATTGGTAAAAGTACGGTAAATAGTGTCTGGCATATCCGCGGATACGTTGACTTTATTATCAGCCCAGAACGTCATGCCACGGAAAATAGCCGCAATATCGTTGAGCACTTGATAGGCGGTTTCTTGTGATTGAATGTACACATCACATAAAAAGCGCGGCTCTTTCCCATTACCACCGTAACCGTCAGGGACTAACTCATCACAATATTGTGCAACTCGGTATAAGTCCCATTTTTCTATTTGCGCCGCTTTAATGCGATCACCGCAACCATAACGATTATTTAAGACTAAATCATAAAATACCCATGCCGGGTTATTGGCCGCCGCTAATTTAAACGTGCCATCCCACGCGCCCGAATAGGTGTGATTAATTGGGTCATAATTAGTCGGTATTTTAATCAACAGACCCCCTTTCGGGCGTACGCTGATTTTTGGAATACGGTTATTAAACTGGCGCGCATTGAAAGTAATAAATAACAGCGCGGTATTTGGGTACCGTAATTTCGCATCGATAACATCAGCAACGGCAGAAATAGTAATTTTATCGGCTACCTTTGCTGAATTTTGATTTTTAGTTAAACGGCGAACACGTAATTGCCAACCAGTGATCGCTTTAGGTAAATCAACACGATGTGTACGTTGATATTCACTGGTTGTTTTACCATCAAAAGCAGATTTAGTGACCTCTTGATATCCTGAGCCATCAGTAGATAAATCAATCGCATAATCAACACGATACCCTGTCGCATCCCCGTTATCATGTTGCTGCATAAATTGAGGAAGCGAAAAGCGAATGCGCTCTGCTGAAAGTTGGGTGTTACCGATATTTCTCACATAAGGCTGATCGTCTTTTAATTCCATCCCCACATTGATTTCATTATCAACGGAAGGGATACCTTGAATGTACTCCTGGTGTTCACTGCCGGAACGAAATTCCCACGTAACACCCTCAAAGTTTTTGCTGCCATCCGAATTACCAATCGGCGTGTCGTCGAGAAAAATACGCGTATCATCCAAGCCGCCAGCAATCTCACCCTCAGATAAGGCTAATAGAATTTTTGCCGTCGATTCAGATAATAAACTATCCGGTGATTCCGTTGGCGTATGTCCGCCGCCACCGCCGCCCTTAGCACCTTGTATTTTCGCCATATTTCACCCATAAAAAAACCACCCGTAGGTGGCTAGTTAAATTTAATCGATTTATTGCTGATCTTCGGTATAAATCCCTGCAGAGATTATGGCTCCACCGATTTCTCGTCGGTCTAGCCCATAAAGAAGTGGAACGGGGTTCCCTTGCGCAGTGGTATTAACAGCCCCACCAAAAGCATAAGATGGCTTATTATCCGGGTCTTGCCGCATAGATAAACCATTAGGTTGTGGGGATAGCATTTGAATAACACCGCCTAATGCGGTGGCAGCACCCATCAGCGCAAGACCGCCGCCCATAAAACCACCAGCACCAAATGCCGCCCAACCGGCAGGACCTAACATCATTGCAGCCCCTATCATGGCCACACCTAAAATGGTTTGAAAAAATCCACCCGGCTTACTACCTTTAATGATAGGCGCAATGCGAATTTCTTCGCTTGTATCGAGATACAATTCATCTTCGCCAATATTACGCTTGCCTTTAAATACCGCAAATTCCATGCCTTTTAGATGGGCTGTTGCTAAAAATTGCTCAAAACCTTTGCAAAGTACAGATAGCGCTTTAATCGCTTCACGAGGGGAATCAATCGCTAATTTATGCTCTCGCCCAAACAAAGTACCGAGTTGTCCATATAACCGGATAGTTTTTAACGTATTCATATCAGCTCTTTCCTCCGCACGATTTTAATGGTGCGATCACGCCAATAATCGCTGTAAGGAATAATGCGACTGAGCTGGCCATAAAGGTGATGAAGCAGCATGCCATTATTCACCAGCACCCCAGCATGATTAGGGACATTCGCTTGCACTTGCATAATGACCATATCACCGTCTTTCGGCTCGCCAGAAAACTCAACAAAACCTTCTTTTTGCCAATTGTCCATATAGCGACTTTCGCCCTCTTCCCACCAACGGCGCTCGATGCTGTAGTTATTCAAGGTAATGCCGTGCTGTTGATAGTAATAATCCATAATCAGCGACCAACAATCCGCATGACCCAGCACAAAAGGACGCTCTTCAAGTTTCCGCTCTCCTCGAGGAGAGATAACGCGAAGATCGCCTTCTGGCCATGACACAATGACCCACGGTAATTCGGTGACATCACATTGTAACTTGTCAATTTCACTCGGTTGCGTTGTGACCCCATCACCGCAATGACTGTGCACAATCGCGATAGGTTTTCCCCAATCTTCGGCGAGGGCATAATCTTCGGGGGAAAGTTCAAAGTGGTCGATAGGGTTGCTGGAGAGATTACGACAGGGGAAATACTGTTTAACTCGGCTCTTTTGGCAAATGACACCGCAAGCCTCTTTAGGATATTCCGCTTTCACATGCTGAAATATCACTTCACTTATTTTTTTTGTGATCATCGTATTAATCCTGCTGCTGGGAACCCTCCAAAATCTAAAGGTTCATTTTCACCAAAGCGTTTTTTACAATCACTGATAAGACCGCCACATCTATCTAACGATGGATCATCGACTGGCTCACCCCGTTCATTAAAGTATTTATTCCCTGTATAATTACACCCTCGACCACTACGATAATCCCCTTTCATGCACCAGTAACACAAGTTATGTATCTGGCGAACGGGTATCATAATTCCCTGCAAATCGAACGGGCTTGATAGGTCAAACTCGATAGCCTCACCGGCTACCTCATTGGTTTTTTGGTCGATGTAATACACTTGCTTAAAACATTCGTCCGGTTGAGCCGTTGGATTGCCATCAGAAAAGTTTTTCGCATCAAGATAGTGGGAAAAAGTTTCATAAAGAGTTACTTTAGCTTGAACGAGATCATCAAATTGCAAACACAATGATGATATTACGCTATCAACATTAGAAACTCTCAGCTTAGGCCGCGCTTGACTACCATCACTATTTTTAGCCATGCCCTCAATTTGATAAGGCCATGCCCCGTATTCATTCCCTTGCCACCAAATAGACTTAGGTTTTAACTTATCACCGGCAGCCATAATTTCAGTCGGGGTATATCGCAAGTTATACGCATGAAAACGAAGTACCGGCCCATCAAACTCACTGGCATCGACTTCAATAAGCTGAATTTTATTACCCGGCTCAAGCTGCTGAATATCCGAAATTATCTTCATGTGCTAAAGGCCTCAATAAAACTGGTGGTCAATGAATAATTACCGCCACCGAGCGTAACTGGCTTGTATTGTTCACAGCGAAACAAACCTTTCGGTCTTAGGGGTGGCTTCCAGATAAAGGCTTTATGTCCAGCATGGCGATCAAAAAAGGCAACAATCTGTTCGATCATTGCCTCTTTGCCTACAAATTCCAGTTGCCAACTATCAGAGCGATTATTAAGTCCATCCCCAGCAACCTGTACATATCCATCGCCGAACTGTGCCTTTTTAATTCGAAATACGGTGTCGGCTTGCGCGTTGACACGAGGGCACCATGTAAATGTTTCTACCAAAATTACCTCCTCTGATTAATTAACCGCCAAAGGGGGGTTCCCTCTCTTGATGCTTGCTCGTTAACAGTATTAACAATTTCGTTTTTGAGTTGCTGTTTAGCGGCGCTTACATCACCGACAGGTTGTTGCCGATCCTTAGCTCCATCACTTATCAGATTGATATCACCAACATCAATTTTAATTGCGTTATTAGACGTAATGGAAGTGGATCCGTTTTGGACGTTTTCCAAACCAAGGACACGTACCCCCAATGAACCGTCCGAGCCTCGTGTAAGTGGCATAATTGCTTCGGGACCTGCTTCCCCCATCAATCCTGCCCCCTTCGCAAAGGCAAACATGGTGGGAGAGTTAACGATTTGCCCACTGTATGAGCTCAGACCAGGAGAATCATAAACGCCCCCTTTGGCATTGGGGACAATAGAACTCATAAAACTACCGAATCCACCGCCAAAATAGCTACCTGCAGCCTTCATCGATTGGACTAACGCCATATTAAGCAATACCTTTTGTACACTTTTCAGCACATCAACCGACCAGCTTTTCCAATCCGCTTTGTTTCCATTCAAGGCATTAGCGACATTATCCACCATTCCGGTCATTGCTGATTGAGTTGCACTTGCAGCTTGACCGGCATAATTGGAAGCATCATTGACCCAGTTTTCAAGTCCCGCACTCACACCTGCTCGCCAGTCTGTTTCAGCGATTGCGGCCTCCTTGTACTTATTGTTGAGTGCGTCTAGCGCATCTTGCCTCGCTTTTAACGCCTCCAACCCGCCATCCGTTTTGCTAAATACCCGCTCAACTTGCTGGCGTTCTTCTTCCTGACCGCGACGACGATCACCCATACCGACCGTGCTTTTAGCCAAAGCAGCATCATCATTATATTTACGGGTCGCATCTTTTAACTCTTTAAGTGCATCCGTCATTTCGCGCTGTTTGCGCACAGCTTCATCGGCTTTTTGTGTCCATTCCGCCAGCTGAACAGAAGATGATTGAATCGCTTTTCGTTGCTCATCCGTCCACTTAGCGCCCGTTTCATTTCCGGCAGCATAAAGTGCAGCGGCTTTTTCACCTTGTAATGCCCTAATTTTTTGGACTTCCATTGCAACGCTGAGGTCTGCCATTTTATCTTTATAGCGTTCCGTGACCCTATCTGCTTCTTTCGTTAATGAAATGCCCGATTTCAGCGAGCTATTCATTTTTTCGCGGTCATCAAAGGCTTTTAGCTTATCATTAACATACTGTTTTTTATAGGAACCATAGCGCTCGTCATTAGGAAACATACTTTCCGCTTCCCACTGACTACGCTGTTTAAGCTGATCACGTTGAGACATACCTGCAATTTGAGCCTCACGAGAAGCTCCATCAAGAAATCCTATCTGCTCAGGATTAAGTAAGGATACAGGTACTTTAGTAAGTAGCTGTCTATTTGATATTAAGTTATTACCGAGTAAAATTAATCGATTAAACTCTGATTCTTGAGCGAGTTCCTGAGCCATAAATTTAAGTTTAGTGCGCTTGCTATCATTTTGTTGTCGTATTAATTCATCTCTCCTGCTTTCAAGTTGATTCAAAGCATTTGTTGTTGACTGTAGGTCTTTTTCTTTTTGTATCAGACGATCTTCTTCAACAGCAAGCAATTGCACTGCAGATAAATAATTTTTTAAAGCTCCCTCTTTCGCAATTGAAGGTAGATCTGGGAAGTTTTGAGCCGCATCATTCTCTCCAGCCTTAATATCAGCTCTTATTTTCTGTACTAACTTTAATTGATCCTCATATGCCTTTCTTTGTGCATCTAATGTTTTTTCAACTTTTCCCGCTTCATCTGATGATTCTGTTAGGGTCATGTTCTTGGTGCGTTTAATGACCTCATCTAATGCATTTGCATACTCTAATGCCGATTGATGAGCTGCATCTTGCTGCTGTTTTACGGCATACCATGCGCCAGCGCCGAGCATTATCACACCCGGCAATCCGCCAACCAAAGACAGTAATCCTTTGGTTCCACTAACCACCGCATTGCCAGCCATTCGAAAACCATTTAATGCTTTTCGTGAAGCTAATAATCTTGCGTTTGTCGTTATTTCTTGATTATTAATTGCTATAAGTTTTTTGGTGTTTTTTGCAAGTTGATTATCTAGAACTAATCGCTCTTTATCAGTTGCAGCAACCATTCGTCTAGTAACTAATTTTTGTCTCATATCAAGGAGTAACTGCTTTTCATCCTTAATCTGCATTTGAGTTACCCCAAGACTGCGAACTTGCTCCCTTGTGTGATTGATTTGCGATAGGTAACTGTTAGCTGTCTCTTTTGCTAAATTTTTTGTATTTATCGTTAAACTTCCAAGATAGCGAGATAATCCAACGCCAACTAACAAGCTGCCAGCAAGGGCAACCTTATCAAAATTATCACTTACCGTAGCAAGAACAGTAGATATTGACTTGGTTGCTCCAGCCCCTCTATTTAGCTCACCAAAGTAGCTTTTTGCTGAATTAGCCACTCGCATAAAGCCATCAGCAACCGTATTATCCATTGAATCCGCGAGTTCATTATTCGCATCTTTGGCATTTTTTACCGCATCAGCAAATAACTTAAAAGATATTTTTCCTTCCGCTGCTAACTTTTTAACTTGGCTTTCTGTCACCTTCATTCCACCATTTGTACGCTCTAACTCCTTGGCGATATCGATAAGAATTGATGGTGTTGCATTCATGATCGCTTTCCAGTTCTCACCCGCCACCTTACCTTCAATTGTGGATTTGCTCATCGCGTTAAGGGCTGATTCTGTTTTTTGGGCACTGGTTGCATTGGCTGTGAATGCCGAAGACATGGATTCGATGTAATCAACAGTTTGGGTTGTGTCATATCCCAATTCTTTCATCGCTGAAGCTGTACTGATATATAACTCTTGGGTTGTTTCTACTGCCTTACCATTTCGATTACTAATAGTTAAAAATCGTTTTTGTATATCATCGTAACGCTGGGCTGAACCCTCTACGGATTTTAGAGCCATCGTGATACGAGCCGACATTTGCCCCCACTCATCAACAGTGGAAATCGCCGCTGAGGCAGAAAAGAAACCAATCAAAGCACCAGCGCTAGCTTTTGCAGTCATAGCCACACTTGATAACTGGCCATTAATTTCTGAAAGGGCTTTCTTTTGCTGAGCTAGCTCTTGACGTAATTGACGGCTGCCATTTGAGGAGTTTTTGTAAAAGTCATTACTAATACGAGAAGCTTTACTAACCTCCGCTTGAAAGCTGGTTGAGTTAGCTGATATTTTTAAAATTAATTCGCGTAATGTTGCCATTTGCGGTCTCCAAAAAAAGACCGCCTAAGCAGTCATTGTTAATTATTGCAGGCTTGATTCCATAACCCAATTAGCTTGGAATCATTTGTGTCTACTATTACTATCGGTTCTTCGTTTGCAGCACTTTGAGAGTTTGTTTTTTTGAAAAAATAAAATTTAAAATATTTTTTTCCATCAACAACCTCATTTACATCCTTACTTAGATCCGAACGAAGGACTACTGGAGTACTTATAGGTAGCATGTTGGATTTTCTGGAAAATTGAATCTCTCCACACAACATATCCTCACCCTGCTCTGTTTCATAAAGATTTAAGTTTTTAAACTTTAAATTGTATGAGCGCATGTCATCACGATTTTCTAGGTGACTCATTATATCGCCAGTAGTTTTTGGTACTTCCTCTCCACACCCGAATAACAAAGCAGTAGAAGCAATGGCAACAATAAATAGCTTTTTCATTTAAGTAATTCCATTAATAAATAATGGCCCTACTATATAACTATTCGGACATGCTGCTCAACCATGCTTCAAGTGGCTCTTGGTTGTTATTGCTACTATTGGGCTCGTTTGCGGCCTCCTGATCCCAAACTGGTATCATTTCATTTAATGAAACCTTTGCGCCCGCCGCACTCAATACCGCCGACGTTATCATTGCTGTTTGAATATCCCCACGACGATCCCCAATGGGGGTTATCTTGTCGTATGCCATCCACATTCTGAGCTCGCTAGCGTCCAGACTAGAAACTAACTCTGCTAGGGTTTTCCCCAGTCTGAGCGCTAGTGTCATTAAAAAGAATGTTTCCGGTTCTTTTACTTTTTTTCAGCTTCTAGTACTGAAATAGTCAGCGCAAACGCTTCAGATAATAACCGTGCGTGAACCGGGCCATAGGATTTTAACAATTCAGGGATATCTTTTTCCGTAAAGACCGGGCTACCATCTTCTTCAAGAAGAATGTGAGTAAATAAAGTCACATCCCCCTCGATATTGAGGAGTGATTTTTGCGTAGATGTTAACTCCTCTCCCCCTTTCAATTCGTGTAACTCGCTGCATTGAATCCGTGCTTGAAGGGAAGGCTCACGCACTGTCACTTCTAAACCGCCCCATTCGGACACAATCACTTTTTTAGAACGATATGATTGTGATGCGCTGAGGGCTAAGTTGCGTAAATTAGACTTTTTAGCCATTATTTACCGCCTCCGGTTGGTTGCGCTGCTGGGCGACCTTACCTTTTACTAATGGTGTAGGCTTACCTTTGAGGCGAAGTGTAAATGATGCGCTCACCACGCCGTTTGTAGCTGCTGACCAGCTATTTTGACGAACCTCCGCAAGAAAAGCGAAGCCAGCACCAGAAGGAAATACCACCTTAAAGGCATGGACAGTGTCATTATCATAAGCTTGGCGCAATACATCTTGACCTTCATCAATGGCAAAGTTACCACCAATCGTGACTTCTGCCGGTGCAGCCAGCCCGTTTATATTTTCCTGCTCTGTTGAACAGAACGTGGTGACATCAATATCCGCTTTTTGCCCCCCCGTGAAACTAACTTCTTTCGTTGTGCAATCAATCGACAATGAATCTGTCTCGACTGCAGTGACATCTGTCGCAGGTAGCTTCGAAATACTGATTTTGGTACCTTGCGTTTTTTCATGTTTACTCGTCATATCAGTTTCCTATAGACATAAAAAAACCACTCGAAAGTGGCTGATGGTGTGAGTTAAAATTTAATTCCAGACTTGGAATTCTAGGGTTCGACGATGCAGCGCGGTATCGGGCTCATAATCGGGTTTTCGTGAGACATTTGTTGGTAATAATATTTTGATGGCCATGAATGCTTTATTCCGTATTTCAGTCGCCTCATCTGGACTTTTGGCATAAACATCAATTTGAATATTAGTCATGGTTTCGGCTTGACCAGACAATACATCTTCATCAATTTCATAAAATGAAAATATTATCCAAGGTGGACTTATAGCTGGCATATCTTGAGGAACAACAGACGGGAAAACTTTATCGGGTAAAACAGGATCCAAAAGTATAAATAAATCCGCTTCCGTCATTTTTTTAGCACTCCATCAATGGCCTCATTTAACTTCGAGATTGCAGCGCTCGCGGCTTCATCAGCTTTACTGTCAAATGCAGGTCGAATAAAAGGTACCGGGGGCATTTTTGATGTGCCCTCTTCCAAAAATCGCCAGTAATACGCATTTCTTGGGTCTTTGGCTTTCATTGAATTATCACTGTTTGTACTGTCTTTATTGCTACCACGCACATAAACACCTGCAGAGACTTCACCTGTTTTTCGGCTTCGTTGGCTACTGGCCACAATATTTCTCGCCAGCTTTCCTGTCCGCCGTGGTGCTTTGGCTCTGACTTCATCACGCAATACTGCAGCACCTGCATATGCAGCCTGTCGTAATACTTTGGTACTCTCTGCTTTACTCAGTTCATCAAACTCTTTGGCGATATCGAGGAAGCCACTGAAATCAATATTAAAATCATCCATCCGATTTCACTCCCTGTTTACACAATAATTCCAATCGAGTGCGCTTTACATCAGGGATAGCAGACTGAATATCATAATTAAGTCCATTAAAAACCATGCGACAGGTTGAGTTGATATCCGGTCGAAAACGCATCCAAATGCGAACGGTGATTTCTGACATTTCGGCACCTGACGCAAGAAGCTCGCGACCGGAAATACCTTTAACCTCAGCCCTAACATTTGTTGCAATATCAACCCACTGATTTTCACGAGCGCCAGAAGGTAACTTAACCAGTTCACTACGTTGAAAGGTCACTTTGTGACGTAAGCGCCCCGGATTCATTCGCCACCCCGCCAATTTCGATGATGAAACAATAAACGCTCAGCAGCTTTATTTTCATACAATTGAATTTCACTTTGACTGGTACGGTGCTCAAACAAATCGCCGAGGACTAATAGCGTTGCCGATTTAACGGGATGAGGGATATCTTCAGGTACTTTCCATGCAGGTTCATCACACCATTTTAAGCAATAATCCAAAGCACTCTGAGCATAAAATTTAATCTGCTCATCCCGATCGTCATCGTCATATTCAATGTGCTGCTTTAGCAATGAAAGCGGAATAACATCTAAGATATCCATCGGAATAATACGGGGCAGTTACCTACCCCGACCTTATTATTTGGTTGACTTACCTTCCGCTGTAGCAAAAGAGCCTTTGATTAATGCTTGAGGGCGGTAGTGTGCTAACGCTAAACGCTCTTCACACAGGATGGTCAGCATATTTTTAACAAAGTTATCGCGGTCTTCACGGCTAACTTCAATTGTGGCATCCATGCGATCCCATACTTGTGATGCTAAATCGAACGCACCAACCGTAAACTCACCTTGTGCTTGTGCTTTTGTTGGCACAACAGGCAGCCCCCACATCACATTAGAAGTAAACGCTTGAGGGCCACCGAAGATATAACGGCCTTCCTTGTCTTTCATTAATGCAATGGTATGCCAGTCACGAGGGTTTAAAATGATCCCCGATGCACTAAATTCAGACTCTGTTACCTGATAAATCGCATGGGCGATCAAGTCAGCTTGCGTGTCCCCTGCGACATTCAACGTGATATCGTACGCTGTTGCGACTTGGTTAACACCTGTCAGGTTATCGGCTGAGCCATCACCATTAAGGAGTTGATTTTCCTCAACTAACGCTAAGCCGTATAACAAACGGGTATTCAAGTAAGACTGTAGCTGCGCCGCATCGTCCATCACTTGGCGTGACGCCTGAATCCAGTGCGCGATAGTGATCACGTTAGTGGTTTGTTTTTCGAAAGTCAGGTCAGATTCAGGCTTTTGAGCCTTTTCTTTCACGGGTGCAGCGCTATTGGTAAACAACTTTTCGCGCACATATTCCAGTGAATTACTGGAAATTCGACCTTGCGCTAATAAATCGCGAACAACTAGACGGCGCATACCCGGCATAACAATGCCCGGTACTTGCATTGGTTGAATTAATGCACCAGCCGAACCTGCATCGCTGCCCAGTGACTTATTGAATGTTTTAACTTCAAATGCACCGGCACTACCATTCCACGACTTAATAAGCTCTTCAGAGGCACGCTCAGAAAAATCTTTTTTAGCGTTAGGATCATCCGCGCCTGTCGCCCCTTTTTGCTCTAAATCAAATAGCCGCTCACCGGCTTTTTTCAGTTCTTCTTGAACGGTTGTTAAGTCAGCTTGCAGCGCCTTAGAGATTGTTCCTGTCTCTTCAATTTGCTTTTTCTGCTCATTAAATAATTCTTTAACTTTGACTTGTGAATCTTCGATGGCTTTTTGAATTACGGTTAAATCAGACATAATTTATCCTTTCAGATTAAATGAATTAATTTGGTTAATAATGGAATCAACTTGTGTTTTTTGAGTGCCATCGGACTCACTCCGAACAGCGGATTTGAAGCGTGAAATAAACCCTATCGCTTCTGATTTTGATAGACCGGCTGACTCTCTCAGCCAATATTCAACATCACGAACAGTTAACAGGCCATCGACACTTTTTAACGACGATACTTGAGCCTGATCATTAGCAGGAAAGGTACAAATACTAATTTCCCGTAGCATTGAAATATTTTTAAAAATACGCCCTGATGAGGTCACATCGAAATCTTCCCGGACACAACCAAACCCGATAGACATCCCCTCAACAGTACCGTGCTTCATAGCGGCTTTTAAATCTTGGGCACCACTATGACCCGGCGTGAGCTGACCTCTAACAAGTAACCCCTTAGTGTCTTCTTCCAAGTGCTCCCATTTACCGACGGGCAGTTCCCATGCTCGATGGTTATAAAACATGGCCACCTTGCGTTTTTGGCTTTCTAAGACACCTTTAAATGCCCCCGGCAAAATAATATCGCCGTCTGAATCGGTGTTACTAAATACCGATGCATAACCTTCGAATACGCCTTGAGTGCCATCTCCGGTGAATTTAATCTCCGCTTCATCAAAGGCGAGGGTTTTTCTAATATCGGACATTGAGCCCCCATAAATAATTAAGCCCCACTTTCGTGAGGCTCTTGGCTAAGTTGGTTGATGGGGACATATTGTGATTGCCGGTAAGCAACATCCCCTCCTTCAAGTGGTGGGTAATTATCAAGTCGCCGCATTTCATTAATGGTACGCAACCCTGATTCCCCCATGGCTTTCATAAATGCCGCTCGAGAAGCTGAATCGCCTCGCAATAAGCCATCTAAGTTGTGCTCAGCATGATATTTACCCACATCACCCGGCTTTAAAAGCCAGCGAGCTACACAGTTCTCCCATCGAGAGATAAAAGGCTGTAAGGTGTATTGAAGAAAACCTAAATTTTGCTGCTCAATTCCGGTTCCCCAACTGGTTGATTTCTCAACATCCCCAACTAAATGTGGCGGCACACCGAAGAAACGCGCCAGCTCACTGACTTGAAATTTACGGGAAGCCATGGTTTCCGCATCTTGAGGACTAACGCCAATATCTTCAGCTTTAAATCCACCCTCTAATATCCATAATCGTTTTTTAACCGGTCCACCTGCGATTTCTTTAAAATTCTCCTCCACTTGTGCTCGCTGCTCTTTTGAGAGAACTTTGTCGCCCGTAGTGAGTATTTTGGGGGACTTAGCGCCATTGGCATAAAATTCACGCTGCTGATCTTCCATAGCCACGGCGGTACCGGCTGTTTTACAGGCATGCGCTATTGGGGATAATCCAACTAACCCGTTGAAGCCAAAACCTTTTAAATGAAATATCTCAGCGTGTTTAAACTTGGCAAATTCTTTATCACGTTGATACTTATAGATAAGGTTTTTACCTTCCATCCTCACATCCATGTTCGCGGAAAGAAGAGGGAGTAAGCTAATCACATCACCTGACCGATTACGCTCAATTAACGCATAGGCATTTCCGTAAAAACAAAGTTGCATTGTCATCGCTTCTCTGAATTCTTGCGCAGTCATATATTGATTGGGGGAATATCGGAGTAATCTGGCTAAAGGATTACTTAAATCAACTTTTGAACGATTGCCTGTTTTGTCAGTTTCGAAGATATCTAGCGGTAAGCATGCCGTTAAGGTTGATATCAAGCTGACACAACGCCAAACCGTGGCTATTTGCAATATACGTTCATCGGTTATCGACGAATCACCCAGTGAACCTTGAGCAGAAACAGGGCCGGTCTGTGAACCTTGCTCAGGCGTCACAAGCCTCCCACCAACAAAGAAGGAAGCCAGACGCGCAAACCAACCATTGTTAGTCCGCAAATCGATTGAATGTTGTTTATCTGTCATCACATACTCAGTGGGTTAGAGAAAAAATCATCAAGGTTGCCGTCATCATCAACCTCGCCGCCAGCAGTACCAATTGCCATCGCTGACGCAACAACGCCATCAATACGGCCTGTACTTTTCTTTTTAGCAAAGATACGGTTTTCTTTTTGGTCGGCTTCAAGCACCGCTGAAGCGGCATTCCACCTCAAGCAGGGATTTGCATGAATAACCAATTTTTCATCATCAATAAGCCCCTCAAAAAGCTCGATGGAGTGAGGCATCCAAAGACCTGAATCTTTCGCTTTGTAGTAGCCTTGCCCATGAGGCAGAAGTGGAACGGTGACAGAGGCATTATCAAGTTCAGGCTCTAGGTATTTAATTCGATATTGGTCAAAACCAATGGCCAATAAATTCACCTGCATGGTGATTTCAGCAATACGCTCAGCAACAAATTCATATTTGACAGCTTTACCCGGCGTAGTATGAACAAAGCCTTGTCTAACCCATGCATCATAAGGAACACGGTCGGTTTTGGCTCGCTCAAGTAAGGTGTCTTTCGGTGTCCAGAATTCAACATAAAGATATTTGCGTTGAGGAAAGTACAGCGCTAATGCCGTTAAATCTCGCGTTCCCGATAAATCAAGTCCGCCGTAACATTCTTCGCCCTGTAAATCCTCTAAGGTGAATTGTTGTTCACGGTTCATCCATGTATCACCATTAATCCATGGATCATCAGCATCAACCCACTGACAGAAATTAAGCCGGCGAACAATGCTCTCTTTTGAGGGCATACCTTGAGCTTGCGTGACCTGCTCGCGCAAATAGCGATCCGTAAAGGTATAACCTAATGAGGGATTCGCTTTTCCCCAGCACGATTCATCTTTAAAGGGATCGTCGCCTTCATCGAGAGAACAAATATAAGAAAAGAAACTATCATCCTCAATCGAGCCTTCAGCGACTTTTCGCCCATACTCATGATAGTCATAACACACACTGGTTTTATCATGACCACTATTGGTGATCATGAATATCAATGCCTGACGGCGACCCTTTGTACCGGCTCGCATCATTTCTACAGCAGTGTTGTGTTTGTGCTCATGGATTTCATCAATAAGCGCGCAATGAGGACGAGGACCTGACTGACCATCATCCGAGCTAATTGGTCGGAAAAATGAACCTGCCTTTAAGAAAGCTAAATTCCACTCTTTACCTGCACCACCTGATTTAGTTATTCGCTGACTCAGCGCTGGTGATTGGTCAACCATCGCCACCGCATCACGAAATAAAATCATAGCCTGGTCTTTCTTTGTGGCAGCGGCATAAATTTCGGCTCGGGGTTCGTTATCAGCCACTAAGCAATAAAGACCTACGCCCCCTGCGAGTGGGGATTTACCTGACCCCTTACCCGATTCCACATAGACCATGCGAAAACGCCGAGTACCATCTTCCATCTTCCAGCCGAAAATGGAGCCAACAACAAAACACTGCCACGGCAATAAAATAAACGGTTGGCCTTCATGTTCGCCCCCGTTGAGCTTTAAGACTTTTGCAAAGAAAGCAATCACGCGATTTACGGCTTCAACGTCCCAAACCAAACCCCGTCGCTCCGCTTCTTTTAAATCCTTTAAATGCCTTGCACACGAATATCGTATGTCAGGACCTGCCAGTATTTTCCCATCATTAACATCTTGTGCATACTGTGTTGCTGGGTCAGCCGAAGTATTGGCTGAGCGGGTCTTCCTCTTCTTCTCCACCATCGACTTTCACCTTTGAGCGAGCTGCCGGAGTGAGACCGAACTCGACTAAATAACTTTTAAAGCGCCGATCTGCATCAGCGAGCATTGCAACGGCCGGATTCGCTTTAATCATAAAATCACCCAATTGCGTTTTAGTTGTATAGGTATGACCTTCGATTGCAACCGTATTGCGCAAATGCAATATGTCGGCATAAATATCACAAAGCCTTTCCAGTGCTAATGAATCCGCAACGGTTAAAATACCCATCCCATCAAGAAGCAATGTTAATTTTGCCCACGCCATTTTCCCCCAGTCCGTTAAGTGCTCAGGTGGACTCGGAATTTCACGCCGTGGTTTGGGTTCTTTATTATTGAGTTTTCGTTTCCCCGGATTACCGGTGACCACTTTCAAGTGGGTCGGTTTCGGGCGTCTTCCTGCCATCGCAAACCTCCCAGAAAAAAACTTTTCATTTCGCGGTTGTGCACACTAATGACTATGGTCGGTAATTTAAGGCAAAGGTTTTAAACTTTTACCCCGCCCCCCCCTATCATATTGCTATGACTTCAAATGAATATCGGGTGCATCTGTGACCATTGGTTCATGCCACGCGAATTCAACATGAACAGAAGTATCTAATGGATATGTGTTAATACTTAACTGCTTTTGACCAGACAACATCTGACCATCAACGGTGAGACAGTAGCCAATCTGTTTACCATGCTTGAACAACTTAGATAGCTTTACTTGCTTTGTTTCTGTCATGCTATTTATTCCAATGTGAATTAGGGTCAAGCGGTATGCCGTCTACACTACAACCAACGACGACACCACTCTTCTCCATACGTTGCTTAGTTGAGTTGTGATGGGGATCACATAGGCTTTGGAAGTTCTTCTTATCCCAGAACAGCCTCTGGGCTTTGGCTATTTGCACGGTGTCACCTGATGCCAGAGCATCCCTAAGCCTGTGTGGTGTGATGTGGTCTACAACTGTAGCTGCAGTAATGCGGCCTTGCTCTTTGCACATAACGCACAAGGGATATTCATTAAGAAAGCTGAGCCTTACCTTTGCCCATCGACCACCGTAGACATTGGGCTTTTTCACTGCAACCATCCAGACTTAGCAGATTGAATATCAGCGCAAACCCGTTCGATAGAAGCTGCAAATGCCTTGTCTGAATTTTCTATTGCTTGCTGTGTGCGGGTTATCATCGCGCTAAGCTGAGAGAGTTTATACTCAAACTGCCGTTTAAATTCTTCGAGCCCACCATTATCAACAGCAGTATTAATTCTGATGGTTTGCGCCATAGCACTTCCCTTAGTTGATTTAGAGAATGCTTCATTTAATTGCTCTAGCACTTTACCAGCGTCACTCGTTTCAAGCTGAGCGCGAGCTGACTGTTGCTTCTCGCCAGCTCTTATTGTTGTTGTGGGCGACTGGATTACTATTTTACCAATCGTTGCTTTATCAATGCATGACTCATCAATAAACACCTGACCGCTTGTAACAAAGAACTTATCAGCACTAAAACCAACGCTTGTTGGCTGTTTCAGCCCTACACTAACCATTAGCCCTTCAATACGCTTTAGCTGCGCTTCCAGCTTATCTAAGTCAGTGCTATCGACTGATATTTTTATAGATAGGGTGGCTATTTCTTTTTTATCTGACATGACTGTCTCCATAAATGAAAAAGCCACCAGTGATTAGCTGATGGCTATTTAGAATATTCTTCTAGATGAATTTATATAACTGCCTGGTGCCGAGTGACCACCAGCATTCAAAACATATATAAAACTCTATCAATGCCACTCAATGAATAGCATTTGTAGAATTAAATAAAATTATGTCTCTCCATAAGTCACGCCGTTTCTTCTCCGGTGGCTGACGTTTCTACCGCATGAGTATATCCACACTTGGATTCGTTGTTTTTGACTCTCAATATGCGCTCACTGCGTTGAGGTTGCAGGTCACAGCTAACATATGAGACAGCGACAACGCCGCGCCTCGCTCGCAACCAATACTCTGATTCGTATATTCTTTTTCGTATTTAGTAACAATTTATTAATAGATTGATTGGTTTTTACTGATATTATTTACGCACCCATACGACATTTGGGTTATTCATAAACAATATGTGCAATCTTTTAGCCCATTCCGTTATGGGCTTTTTTTTGCTCTTTAAATCATAATTCCTTCATACCTCTCATTATCATTAACTCTACTTGCATATTTAAAATTACTTACTATGCTTTACATGGATATCATATTAAGTATTAATGCTGTTCTTTTTAGCCCAAATCTCTGTGGGCTATTTTTTTGCCTATTAAGCTAAGCGCCTAATGACTTAATTTAGCTCGCAACCGTTTTTAGAGTTAAGATAGTGTTTAGTTCCAGTTAAAAAACAATAACAAACAATAATCCTTTTGCTTTTTCGCTAAAATTTACTTTTAATAAAAATAAAATAAAGAATTAAAAGTAATATGGAAAATAATATAATACTCACCCTTATTGAGTTAACAAATAGAAGTAATGATGATGTTAAAATAGCGGCTATTACTGCACTTGGTGATTATAAAGCTACCGTTGAGCAGCAAGCTGCTATTTCTAGACTTCTTGCGCTGTGCAAAGACCCCAACAGGGATGTTGCAATTTCAGCCATAAGATCATTAAGTAAACTTTCCGAATTCTTTTGATTTACCTAAAGATCTCCGCTCTAGTATAATTTTGAATTATTCCTAGCCGCGTCAGCCTCTCGAATAGCTTTCTTGTCCAAGTTGCACTGTTCAATGACTGTTAATAACGACTCATTGAGTAATAGCGAATCACCCCAAGAAAATGTCTCAGGGATGTATTCAGGCAAGCAATCATTGAGTAAGTGTACTGGAATGGGTACTGATGGCGTTTGAACGTATTCTATTCGCGTGGTTGTGCAGCTCGATAGTAGCATCACTAGGAGCATCAATAGCAGCACACTTATCACCCACAATAACGGTTTTGATAATAGTTTTAACCGTTTCAGAAGCCACTGCTGCCGTGTCGCGTTCCCTAAGGTTATTTCGTGAGATTTCATTAAACGTTACCGAGATCTGTAGAACAGTGGATAGGATAATGTGTTGTGTTGAATTTAAAGCCGTTAGTTTTTCATTCGCATTATTTATTCTCTCGAGTGAAAGCATCAACCAACCAGACCAAATAATGAGAAGCACAATAATCAGTGATGCTATTTTTTCAAAAATTGACATGCTTCCCCTTATTGTAATTAACCGCACTTTGACAGCGTTTTTCTAAACTCATCTTGTCAGTGCCACCACAGGTATCGTCTCTGAGTACGTATACGCCAGTTGCCATAAAGACAATGGTTCCGATGAGGAATAGGGATAAGTAGATGCGAATTCGCCAAGGCATACGGCATTTTCTATCTCTCTGCGTGTTATCAGGCCTTTCCACTTTTTACCTCCTGCGTAAGTCCAGCGTTTTAATTCATTGCAAGCACCAGCGATATCACCAGCATTCAGTTTCTTCAGCATCGTAGAACGCGCAAAAGCACCCGTGCCCACGTTGTAAGCAAAGGAATAAATAGCGGCTCGGGTGTTATCGTCGATATCAACTTTAATTAGAGGGTCTACGCCTTTCCTGACTTTATTTAGGTCTTTTTCAAGCAAAGCTAAACATTCTGATTCGGAATAGGTTTTAGTGGGAATAATGTCAGCGCCCGTGTGCCCAAAACAAACCGTGGTTACTCCGACTACATCTTTATAGGGCTTGTATTCAACACCTTCAAAGAAAGAAAGCATTGCAACGGTTAAGGCCATTACACCACCAGCAGCCGCCTTTTTTATATTAGTGGGTATCTTTGCCACTATTAGCCCTCTCTCTTAATTTGAATTCTTTTCGTTTGAAATATAGATTTGTTAAAAATGTCAGCAGCCCAAATAGCAAACTCCCTAACACACCAATTGCGGCCCATTGCTCAGAAGAAAAACCATCTAATAGCTGTTTTAGCCAATACAAGGTCCCTCCCGCCGATGTTATATAGGAGGTAGTTGTCGTTATTTTTTCCATACGCATACGCACCCCCTTCGGAGTGTTCCGTTAATTGTGATTGTGGGAATTTCTGTTTTTTCGCCCTCATTTGAGGGGATAAAAGAAGAAGTGAAAGAAGAGTTACAGTATTAATCGAACATAGTTTCTGCCATACGACCAGTTTATTTGGTCATAAAAAAATAGCTTCTTAAATAATCGATGCTGCCACACACCGTTTTCTTTACCATATTTAATAAATAATGGAATATCGCGAAGTGCATTATAAAATATAAACGCGTGGTCATATCCCATTACGGTAATATCAATATAGGTTTCATACCTTTTGACGTAGCGATCATCCACCATTAGCTTAAATATACACTTCATAGCTTGGTAGCCATCTGCTTTTTTGTTAGCTCTTTCTATTACGGCCTTTCTTTTTTCATTGGCTATATAAGCATCGTTAACAGCTTTTATGTCGTCGATAGTCATATAGGTAGCCCTTGGAATAATTTTTGGAATATTTTGTTGTTCGAAATGGTGTTGTGGAGGCATACGCTGAGAGTGTATGCGTTCAGGTTCCCCATGGCGTGTGTGCTTCTATCCTGATAAGTACAGATAACCCATGCGAGTTAGCCAATCAACCTTGGCATTCTCCACAATGATAAGGTAACCCCCAGCTTTGCGGGCGGATTTCAAGAGCGGCAGGCCTACCACTTGAAGTTACCTTATCATTATAGAAAAGACACACTTTCGCAGTGCCCTCGCTCATGCCCTTGAGTTCGCAACCCCGGTTCGTCTCTGCTCCCCGTTGGATCTAACCAGTACATGATTGGCGGTCATGCTTCGTCACCGGTGCTTCTTTACTTATTAACCCTAACCAGATGCAAAGCTGGCTCTCTACTCGGAGACTCGGGAGTTGGTCATTGCCCAACTATTACCGCCTTTCGGCTGCTGCGGCCTATCCGCTTTATAACTTCATATTGTTTATTTCCTCTTTAGTTTGCTCAAAACGGTCGGTTTCTAATTCAACACCGATAACACGACGATTAAGTTTTAATGCCGCTTTTATTGTTGCGCCAGAACCCATAAAGAAATCAGCCACTACATCACCCTCACGGCTACTACTATTGATAATGTGTTCCATCATCGCTGAAGGCTTTTCACATGGATGTTTACCGGGATAATACTGTACTGGTGGATATACCCACACATCAGTATAGGGAACATCAACCGTTACGGAGAATGGACGCCTCAATAGCTGGTATTGCTCAGATAATTCATGATATTCACGATTGAGTAAGGTTTGCTCACCAACTAATTCCGTGTGCTGGCGGCTTAATGGATTGTCGCTGAACTGGCTTGCCGCTACTTTGCTGAATAATACCTGTAGCTTTAAGTAGTCTGATTCGCTAGGTAATTGCCATTGACTATAGCCAAACCAATGAGAAGCCATTTGCTTTCCAGTGGTCTGATGTATTTCCTTAGCGGTTATGCCTAATGTGTCTCTTGCCTGCTTAAAGTATTCAATCAACGGTCGCAGCGTGTTTTCTTTCAATTCCCTGCACCGCTGAAGATAACCGCTGCTTTTACCCTTGTAAGGGCTTTGATAATGTTCAGCAAAGAGGATCCGCTCAGTCGCTGGGAAATAACTTCTCAGGCTTTCTTTGTTTTGTCGTCGCCATGGTCCTGATGGTTTAGCCCAGATAATATGGTTAAGCACATCGAACCGTTCACGCACTAACAATTCCGTATCAGCCGCCAGCTTAGAACCACAAAACATATATAAGCTACCGTTTGGCTTTAATACCCGCCAAAATTCCGCAAGCATTTCATCAAGCCAAGATAAATAAGAAGCGACATTTTCCCACTGATTATCCCAATTACAGGACTTAACTTGAAAATACGGCGGGTCAGTTGCAATTAGGTCAATACAATTATCTGGAAGTGTCTTTATGTAGCTGAGTGAGTCATCATTGACTAAATTGATACTGTTTAAAATTACAGTGTTTTTCATAGATCAGGGAAACCTTTTTTGATAAGCTTCACTTGCTTTGTGCACATAAGCAGTGGGCTTTAGTTTGTCCGTGATCCGTTTCAGAACGGGCGAATGGCTGGTAAGGTGCTACCAACACCCACCAGCCGCCCATTTTCACAGTGCTAGATATTTTGAAATGTATTTTCTTCGATGTTTTCTTTGATAAATCCCGCCATCGCTAGTTGCGTTAATATCAACTGACAACGTGATTTTGCTAACTCGGTATAACGTGAAATTTCGTCTATTGTTGCCCACCAAGAATGTGGAACCACTTCTAAAACTATTTTTGCCTCTTCTGTCATATCAGTCTGTTTTAACATGATATTTTTAACCTCTGGTCAGTTATTGTGCATAACTACACATGTAACTCTGACCAACGGCAACAGCAAGTCTTATATTTGTTTTAGGCATAAAAAAACCCCGCATTGCGAGGTCTTGAATTAGTTTAATGCGACTAGGTATAAAATGTCCATTATTAGAAGATAATAAGCCAATTCTATGCAAAATGCAAATTACCTTTATAGTGTCACTTCCCAATATTAGTTTTGAATACCCATGATCTATTAATTTTCCCTATCGCTTTAATTTTTATTCCCTCTAAAAATGCAGAAAAAATAAAGATAGAGTGAGGAAGCCAGCCTAGGTTAAGTATTAGTTCAAACTCTGACTTTAAATCATATGAGTTTTTTTTATTGTAGTTTTTTAGCTTATTCCTACTAGCTATTAATTTTCTACAAGGTTCTATTAGTTCCTCTTTTTTTTGAATATCAGCAACTAATGACTCAAAATCAGTAAACATATCTATTGGGCTATAGGTATTCCATAATCTTTCCAGATCTTTTTCATAAGAGTTTTTCATATAACATCCATTTTCATAAAAATAAAAATTGAATATAACCTCATATAAATCAAATGTCTATAGTTTAAAAGTATGCTTGACAGATTGGTGATCTAGGTTGTTTTTACATCAAAACATGACTAATAGTTACATTTGTTTTTAATAAACCTAAAGCACTAAACCTTATTATGTTTATTTTGTCACTTTACTAAATGCTCGTTCCGCTATACTTTCCTCAACATAACACTTGCTGGCTAATTTTTCATAAAATGGCTTCCAATTACGAGACCAAGAGGATTGAGTTAAGTCAGGTACCATGCGCTTGATGGCATTATAAGCTACTGACGATGGTACTCGTTTGAATCCGCGACCTGCACATCGTGGACAGAACTTAAAAATATCCACCCCCTGTAAAATCGTTTGCTCTTCATCAAGTACCTTTCCTCTCCCCCTGCAACGACAGCGGTGTGTTAATTGGCCTTTACCATTGCAAGGAACGCATAACTCTTCGACCTTTTCATTTTCAATCCACGGCTCAATGACTACGGTACCATCGAGTCTCGTTATACCAGGATGTTTAGTGACATCTTTGCGGCTATAAATAAGCCCCTTTCCGCTACACACTGAACACTGACAAACCGAACCTGCTGAACGTGCATAATCTTCAAATGCCATCTTGGCCAGAACAATTAAACAATAACCCAGTTTCTTGCCAGCTGCTTTGCGAACCAGCTTAGGTGTAATTTTTTTAGCATATTGGGTTAAAGCTTCCACTGTAGAAAACTTATCCTCTTCGCTAACATCATTTTTTGCCAGAAAAGCCGTCATGCCAAATTTAGCTTGTGATTCAGTCATTCCCATAGCCGCCATGATATCCGTACCTGTAATCCTGTCAGGGGATGTGCAGCCCGCGACATTACCGAATGTCGGTGACTTAGGATGAAAGTTTTTTAATGCATTTTCTAACTTCATTTGGCTTCCCCTTTACCATTTAATACACCTAGGCCAATAGAGCGATCTAAAAAATGAAATAAAAAATCTATTTGGCTCCCATGCTCTCTTTCCCACCCCTTTGGATCCTTATGCAACTCGCTGTGGTGAACCCTGCATAAAGGGATAGTGAATAAATCATGTGCTTTTGTACCCATACCGCCTTGTCCATATCCGATAATATGATGAGCATCATCCGCAGTAGCACCACACACGCAACATGGTTGAGATTTAACCCACTGCAAATACTTCACGTTTTCCCATCGTTGTAACTTTGGCTTTTTCATGAAGCTTGCTGGTGGCTCTGGATCAATAGATAAGTTTAGTACCGGCGTTAATGACTCAATCTCATTCAGCGTCTTGCTATGGTGTTGTAGGGAAAGTGTAATAAGTCCTGACTCTTTATGCTTTAATTCATCGGGTAACGTCATTAACAGCATTCGCCCACTGAATGTATTTAAATGAGCGCCTGGTCTAAATATCACTGAACCAATTTCAGGAACGATAATTGGTGTTAGTATCCATTTATAATTCATGCAATTCCCCCATGTCTGCTGATAGTGATCTCAAAACGTCCACCCTTCACGACCTCACACCATTCCATTTCTACCCGCTTAACTTGGTCATCATCTCTCCAAACACCTGCATGAGTTAATGCATCAAAAGGAGCTTTTAGATAATTATCAATATCCCTACGTTGTCTTGTCGGTGGATACATTTTTACTATGACTGAAACTGGTTCAGTTATTGCTGTAGGGATCTTGCGTAATTGTTCATAAACCGCAGCAATTGCATTGGCTCGAAATTTACGTCCAGCAGCGCTGATTAATGTTTTCCCATTAACATTCCGCCAGCATGCGTTGACACTCGGTGGGAATGGTAAAGTAAGAAAAATTGTTCTACTCATGCTGCCACCTTCCTGCTTTTGTGTTCGAAAACTAATTCTCTAACTTCACATGTACCCAGCAGTGCATCATTAAAATCGCCCTTGTCAGGCCAACGTACGCTAACTAGATCAACATCGTTATTAGCCATTAGATTTCGGTTAGCACATTCAAATGCCGCAGCATGACCTGTTGCACTCCAATCAGTATCAGCAAACACAATCAAGTGCCTAACACCCTTAGGAGCAATAAATTTAGTCATGTGATTCGCATTCATCGTTGACCATGTATTGACGTTATAAATTTGTTTACATGAAAGGGCTGTTTCTATTCCTTCAGCGATGCCTAGCGTTGATGCAACTGGAAACATGCGGATCGCCACTGACTCGGCATAATCAAGGTACTTTTCGTCCTGCAGTGAATTCATTTTTTTCACTATAGGAACAGGCGCTTTCTTCGCTCCGTTTAGGTAAGTGCGATGCAAGTAGCAGGCTTTCCCTTTGCTGTCCGTGGCAAGCGCCCACATAGCTTGAAAATGCTGAGTACCACCGGCTAATCTAACGGGTTGATTTTCACAAAATCTGACATGCTCAGCAGGAAGTGAGAATATTCCACGCTCATGCAAATACTGGGCTGCTGAAGTGTTTTTTAAATCAGGCATACCCGCAAAACAGGAAATTAACTTCTTCTGGTATTCTGCTTTTGAATCTACTGTGGGCTGCTTCGGTACTTCCTTTTGTCTGATGTTTCCAAGAAGCTGATCAACCTCATCCGCCAATAATTTAAATTCTTTACCTTGGGTTCTTTCTAATAATTGAAAACCAGTACCGGCGCTACATTTGCAAATATAAGTCCCACGACCATCTTTATCATCAATTCTAAACTTACCTTTTTGTTCGCAAATCGGGCACTTACCTTTAAAGTGCTTTTTCCCAGTAATCGGTGGCAAACTATAATATGCAAATATTTTTGCCCAGTTCCCCTGTGCAGCATCAATCGTATTCACAGTAAAGCTCCTTGCTGTGGCTGAATATTTAAATTGCTTCTAATTTGTTCAATTTGTTCTTTAGATTTTTGTTTGGCTTTAACGTATTTAATTTGCTTATGTTTGATGTAATTACTGACTTCAGGCGTTAATTCTTGAGGTGTTTCATGTAGCCCTCTTGGAAAACTACCGAATTTGTCTTTGTAGGTATTGGCAACCCAGCCATCACTTAGCGGCTTTTTCTCAAGTGAACGAATGTTTTGGTAATATTTGAGTTGCGAATAAAAACTTTGCTTTTCTTGCTGGGTATGTACCTTGGGTTTCTTACTCATTTTTTTGATATTACGGCTAGAATCGACCTCAATATCTTCACCGGCTAAAGGCTTGAATCCACACTTAGGGCAAACATAAACGCCGGCAGGTTTCATGTAATGGCAAGCGGTACATTCTTTAGGGGTTTTCTCGCGCTTTTCTTGCTCACGAACGCTGTTGACTTCTTTCATACCGTCATTTTTGCTTGGGAGTTCGTCATATTCAATGTCATCAGGAAAACCCAAGCGCAGTACAGAGCCTGAGTGATCGAAAATAAGGCATTTGTCTTTACCGTGGGCTTTTCGTAACCCGCGACCAATACACTGAACCCAACGGATTTCTGATTTTGTCGGACGGGCGTAAATGATGCATCGAACATCACTATCAAAACCCGCAACAAGTGTGCCGACATTAACAATGATCTTGGTTGCACCCTGCTCGAAACGATGAATAATAACTCGGCGCTCATCATGCGGTGTATCAGCAGTAATGACTTCCGCATTGACGCCAGCACGGTTGAAAGCCACTGTCACAAAGTTGGCATGACTCACGGTGACGCAAAAGCAAATCGTAGGTAGGTTTTCACCATTGATTAACCAGTTATCAACCAGATCACCAACAAGGTCTGCACCCGACATGATTTCGGCAATTTCAGCTTCTTTGTAATCTGTTCCAAACTCCCGGCTACGCACAGATTGAACCTGAGACAAATCAGGTTTAGTCGGCGCATAAAATTCATATCGACTAAGATCACCTCGCTGAATGAGTTCTTTCATCGTCGTTGGTTTAATCAGTGTTTCGTAATATTCACCCAGAAAAGGGGAAAAGGGTGTGCCTGATAAGCCAATCACCTTGATTTCAGTATCACGGATAACTTCTAAAATTTTCTTACGGCGAAGATGGGCCTCATCGATAATTAATAAATCAATATTGTCGGGAAATTCACGACGAATGACGGTATCTGCAGAGGCAATTTGAATTAATTTTGTCGGGTCATAATTTGGGTGGTTAGCCCAAACAAAACCGATTTCTTCCATTGGAATACCGTATTCCTGAAAACGCTCAGACGTTTGAGCAATCAGATTTGTATATGGCGCTAAAAACATCACTCGCATGTCCCGCTTGAGATAACCGTTGGTGATAAATGCCGCCAGTCCTGTTTTACCACTCCCTGTTGGGCTATAAATCATAAATGTACGGTTTTGCTTCCAACGCTCACGCAGCATCGCTAAACCGCGTTCCTGTGCAAAATTAGGTGTGATATTTAACATACGTTCCTCTCTTGATAATTTGCCCTGCCAATAATGAGGCTGTTTTACTTATTACCATCTGGACGTCTAAGCGGCTGGTGGTCTTTTTTAACTGCACAGTGATCTGTATTTAAGATCTGTGCCCTTCCTTGGCTGTGCCTTCCCCTACACCCCTTTCAAAGATCACCCCCCTTACCCCCCTAGAAAGTTTCCCCCTCTTCCCCAAAATCAATTTAGACATCTAGACACCCAAACCTCCAAAGTGAATTATTGAATCACTGTTAGTGGTTTTGATGTGTATCCTTGGACAGATCTTGATAAACGACGAACAAATCGTCTAAGCCGAGTGTTTGCCTCATGACGCGCAAAATTATCTTTTCGATAAGACACTGGCTCTTCATCCCAAAATCGTTGATAAACTTCTGAGTAAGCCACCAGCGCCCTATTTCTAGCGCTTGATGGCAGTTGCAATAACATTCCCTGAATCCACGCTGCATCTTCAGGACAGTGATACTTAGGCATCGGTATGTTGTGTATCTGATACATTGACTAGTCGCTCATAGGTATATGGGATGCAGGGATCGTAGTGACACAAAATTGCTACATCCTCGGGAACTCCACGCCATTTCCACTTCCCCACACCTTGACTGCTACGAACCTTCCCCTTAAGTGGATAAGCTTTTCCGATGGCGGCATTTGTTTTATAAATACCTTTTAGAATTTCGTATAAATTCATTTAAAACCTCTTGAAAGTTTTCTTTCGCTAAATCATAGTAAAAAGTAACCTAGGTTTCAAGTTAATTTGATATATTAGTTTCGGAATGAATTTAAATAGAAATGGTGGATTATGAGCACATTCGGAAAAAGACTTCTCAGCAGACGAACAGAGTTAGGAATGTCACAAGATGACTTGGCAAAATTAACTGGTGTCTCGCGTGTAACCATTAGCAAAATTGAGTTAGGCGATTCTCAAGACACAAGATCTGCAAACCTATTCAAAATAGCGTCAGCTTTAAAGTGCTCTCCAAGATGGCTTCTGGATGGCACGGAGCAAGTGGATGGGGAGCTTACGGACGGCGCTAACGTATCAAACCCAAGACCAAATGACCCTGCAAAATATACATATCCAAAGCTTAATTGGATTAGTGCGGGCTCTTGGAATGGATGCGAGACCACTATCGCGCCTGATGAGTGGATTAGTACGAACATATACGCTGGAGAAAATGGATACTGGCTTGATGTTAAAGGAGATTCAATGACATCATCTGGTGATTTTTCAATATTTGAGGGAATGCAGGTGCTAGTCTCTCCGATCGAAGAAGCTAGATCAGGTAAGTTTGTTGTTGCAAGAATCAATGGCTCCGATGAATCAACTTTAAAGCAATATATTGAAGATGGAGGGCAGGCATTCTTAAAGCCATTAAATCCAAGATATCCACTCATCCCATTCACGCGAGACTGTGTCATTGAAGGGGTTGTAATGGAGATTAGAATGAAAGTATGACTCAAAAAATATCACTAAAGCCGACGAGTGTCGGTTTTTTTGTGCCCGAAACTTTTATTTCATCTTTTTATTGACAACTAATTACCCGCTATGTAACCTAGGTTTCGTAAACTGTTATCTAGGAGGTATTAAATGAGCGCCTTAAATCACAATGGTATAAAAATTCAGCTATTGAGTAATCAGATATCTACTTTGCTATTTTGTGCACTTGAATCAAGTTCCTCTATGGAAGTTCAAACCTTGATAGAAATGGCAATTGAAAAAAATGAAGTGATTAAATCAGAATTAAATCACGCTCAGATCAAACCTGAAACTACAAAAAATACCATCGCTTCTCAAAACTCTTTCGCAGATCGCCTAAAGTTTGCCCTAAAAGAACAAAGCGTGACACAAGGTATGCTGGCGGACTGGACTGGAATATCACAAAGTACGATTAGCTCTATGGCAACGGGTAAGATTAAAGATGTTGATACCCCTAGAGCAGAAGCTATTGCCAAGGCATTGGACGTTAGCTTTATATGGCTGATGCATGGTGAAGGTGGCATTTATGGTCATGATTTTCCAACCCAAAACAATGGGGCTTAAAAAATGCCGACTATACATTATGCGTCAAATACCAACGTACTTAAACCTGATATCCGTACAGGTCTGTTTAAGTTCTGCTTCTTTGCTGTAAAGCGTAGTGATCCGCAGGCTAAAGCCGAACGCAAAGAAGTTTATGCAGCCGATTTGAAATCAGCAAAGTTACAACTGGTTAGCGAATATGTTTTATCACTAGCGTCAAGAATACCTTTAGGGGGAATAAATGTGTAATTGCATGAATAGCGTTGCTGAAGAGTTAAATTCTAAATTAGCACTGAAAGTAACTGAAGGTGGGGTCATTTCTGATACTGAAACAGGTTGGGATAATCAAATGCTTGATTTTTCAGTTGGTAAGTTTCACGTAATGCTTAATTACAAATTTGCTTATCGTGCCAAGAAGAAAAACGGTGAAATGGCAAAGAACTTAACTCGACTAGATACAGTCGTAAAAATGTCTCACTGCCCTTTCTGTGGCGAAAAGCAAGATTAATAAGAGGTGTGACATATCAACTGATAGTCATATGACAATTGGTATTATTTTAAAAATCGATTCCTTATTAAACGCCGATTTAAATAGAGCCAATGAGTTACTTAATTTTTAATTAATGGAGTTGTTAGAAAATGAATAATACAACGCTGGTTGAAAATACGATAAATGAATTAACCTATGCTGAATCTATTTTGAATATGATTGTAGATAATGACATTAAAGCAGATGGTAGTTTATTTAACTCAATTGAGTCTGTAGTAGAAAATATAAGTAGAGCGAAAAAAAACGTTTGTAATATAAGTGCTGATGAAAATAAAAAATCCATTGGTGATATTTTAATTACTAAAAATGAAAATCTTGAAGGCGCTATCGGCTCTATTCTATCTGTTTTAGAAATGGCGATTAACTTAAGCGCATCAAATGAGCCAAGCAATAAAAACGGAAATCAAGTATCGATAATTAATTTGATTTTCACTGCAAAATTAAACTTAGAAACAGTTTATGAAAAAATAAGTTTTAACTAAAAATATCAAAAATACATAGGGCAATAAATATGAATAACAAATCAAAGCCAGTAGAGCTCGCAACAAGGCATGACATTCAAGTAATTACTCGTGAAGTTTATTTGGTCCAGCCTTGCGGTAAAAGTTACTTTACTGAGGATGCTGCTGTTAATAAATATGCACACATCCTTGCTAGCGATGAATTCCATCAATTAGGTAAATCAACAAACGAGCCTGATATTGAAACACGACTACCCGACGGTACTCCTGCATTTAAACGGGGAGCTATGACGCCAGAGTATATAGATAGGCAGGCTGAAATATACCAAGAGTTAAAAGAAAAACTCAAAGATGAAAAATGTATTTCACGATTAGAGAAAGAATGGCAAAAAGCAAACGATAAGCTTGAAGAAGCAAAAGAAGATGCAGCAATAAAATGCGGAAGGCTGCAAGAAGCAATCACTAAAAAATAAGCAAATCACCAAATTAAATTTAAATCAGCATCAATGCTGAGGAATTCCTGTATCTAAAGTTAGGAGTTACTATGAAAGAATTATCACTACTAGATAAACGAAGAAAACATTTCATGGATGCTTTCTTTGAGTATTTAAAAAGAAAAAAGAAAAGCACATCATTTATCAGAATCATTGATGGAATTAGTTATCAGGTCGATTTAGATACTGAGGTATTAAAGCAATCATTAATTAACCTATATGAAAATATTGTTTGCCGTAAACAAGTAGGAATGAATGATAAACAGATAATTAATACCTATGACAGCCTTTATAACAAGCATGGAGGCTTATCAAATGATGGTAAGGATTTTATCAGTTTAATTACAGGGCTTATTGCTGAAAATTTACATAAAAAGGAAATCGCTAATGGCTTATTTTACATCGACAAATAAAGGCATTTTAAACGAAAGCGGATCATTGATTTCTTATGATGATGCGATTAAGACCCTTGAATTAGGTCAATACGATAATGAGTTAGTAAAGGGCTTGTATTTAGCTGCATTTATATTCGGCGAATTATCTAAAAACCTAAAGAATTTCACGCCTGAGCAGCATCTTTCAGTATGGCGCTGGGTCGTTGCAGCTAGTTTTATCTTAAAGCTGCAAGAAAAAAACGGAATCAGGACTGTTATTGATGATGCGGGTAAAAGTTGCACTGCAATTATTTATAGCAACGGAAAAGCCACGTTAACTGTTTACCCCCTAACACTACGCTTAGCACTTGTTGCTGATTATGAAGCTACATTTATTCAAGCATTCGGAAAAGAACAAGGGACTGACCTTGCTATCCGCGCCTATGTCGACCTTCTCAATATTTCGGTTGAACATGGCCCAAGCCTATCATCCAAGGGGCAACGTGTATTGAGCGCTATAAATAATGATTACATTCGCATTCTTGAAGCTGAAGGTGGCGTTCCAGTAATGCCAACCATTCACTAAGGACGATGACAAATGAGAATTGAATATATGGCTGGCAGCAGCTTTGCAAAAGTAGTGATCCTGTCCTCTATTGCCGAACGCAAAAAACTAAAACAGTTAATTGATAAAGTTCTGCTTTTTACGCCAGTTCAGGAATCATCAAGAGGCTTCTTTTTCCGAGTTACCACAATTTATGGCACACCCAAACACGTTTCACAGGCTTACAAAATAATCAGCTTGGAGGCTAATAAATGATTGAACAAGATAATGCCGAAAATGAAATGGTTGATTATGACGATACCACAATTCGTTCCACCCATTATGTTGATGATGGGCGTGACTACACAGCACGGATCATTCACCGCATAAGACAGCGTTGTTATATCCGAATGGGAATTTGCCCTCCCACTCCACCAGCGCCACAAGTAGTCGCACCAAAATTAATGCCAAACACCAAAAAGAAAAAGCGAGCTAAGAAGGTGAATGATGAGCGAAATTAAAGACACTCGAAATTGGAAATGCCTCTTTGGTATGCATCAGTGGATCCTTGTATCTGTATGTGATTATACCCAAACAGATGAGTTCGGTGACATATATATGAGAGGTAAAAAATATATCATGCAATGCGTTTACTGCGGCAAGGTTAAAAGGAAAATATTATGACAACACCTAATTCTAACCTTATCAATATCATTAGAAATGCTGGTAATGATCCGTCTGACATTACTGATGCCATTTTTTTAGCCGGCTACAGAAAAACTGATTTTAGTATCGAGCAGATTATTGAAATGACAGCCGACCAGACGGCTTCATGTATTTACCTCGGCATGAAATATGATGCCCTGCCAAGAACTATCAATGATATAGCAAAATATCATTTAAGTGGGTTAATCGAGGAAGCTAGTTGGATTGGCACACCAGAAGAAATTGCAGCTGAAGTATTGAGGAACGGGTATCAAAAAGGAGATGATAAATGACTCTTGATAGCGCTTATATGACAACTAAGGATGTGTGTGAACATCTTCGCATTTCATCTAGAACGTTGGATAGAAGAAGAAAACGAGAGATGTTGCCTTTCCCTGAACCTGACTGCAGTTATCAAGGCTCTGAAAATAGATGGTTCAAATATAGGGTCTTAGAATGGCAAGCGAAAGATTCAGAGCTAAGCAAAGCAAATCGCTAGTAAAACAAACGCCCCTACTTTGGGGCGAATTTTGTTATAAGCTCTAATTTATCCCACCACTTTTGATAGGCTTCTCGCATTTCGTTCATATAACCATATTTATCATAAACACCCCATACGCCGGGTAATTTATGCCCGAGCATGGTCTCGGCGACATGTGGCGCTGTAAGCTCAGAGAAATTAGTTCTCGCAGTCCTGCGTAGGTCGTGCATTGAAAAGTGAGGAATATCTACCCCATAGTTCTTAGATACAAACCTAATAATATTTTTTGGAAATGTTAGATGAAAATTAAAAGCTGCGTAGTCTTCACCCGTGTTAAATAAGATATCGTATTCAGCAATTGAAAACAGTTCAATTATTGTAGGTAGAACATCAGGGATCATCGGCCTAATAAGAGGTTGTCCTGTTTCATGCCCTGTTTTGTGATTTTCTGCCGGCACAACCCAGTGCATCTTTTTAAAATCAAAATCAGCTTTTTTAGCTAATCTTAGCTCACTTACCCTACATGCAAAAAAAGTACAAAGTTTTACGAACAACGCATTTTTTTCAGTCATCCGAGATTCGTCACATGCCCTAAAAATATAATATAGCTCTTCATCTGATAGTGTTCTACTTCCATGCTTTTTCTTTATGCCAAAGTCTTTTGGGCTAATATTTGTTAGTGGGTTATCTTCGAGCATATTCCGCTTTCTTGCCCATTCATAACAATTAAACGAACAATTTATTACTCTTTTAGTAACCTCTGTATATTTCTTAGATAACTCATCAAGAAAGGAAACCCATATTTTTGTCGTTAATTGTTCCGGTAAATATTTTCCTAGTTTTGGAAATACATGAATTTCAAAACTTCTAATTACTAGGTCAGCACTTTTTTTATTCCCGAAATTAATTGAATGCCACTGTCTAAATAAATCCTCAAATTTACCAAGCGATATTAATTGATCAGCTTCAATTGATTTAACTAATTTAGGGTTTTGGCCTTCACTTAAAACTCTCGCCCATTGAAGTACTTTTGAGCGAGCTTCCTTTAATGACATGATAGGATATTGACCAATTGTCATTTTGTCTTGTTTGCCAGCAAACCTGTAGCGATAGAAAAAGGAAACCACCCCATTTTTAGATATACGGATCCATAAACCATCTCGGTCTGACTTCTCTATTACAGATTCACCTTTCTTTCCATGACTAGCCCTTAGAAAAGTGTCAGATATAGCCATAATGCCCTCTTTTGTTGTAATCGTCCGTTTTTGATGGACACACTGGTGGACACATTCATTATGACTGATGTTGGCTTAGGGTGTCTAGGGCTGTCGGAGGGTAATTTAGCAAACCAAATAAAATCATATAGTTACATTATAATTTTGACATGAGATGACTTAGCTTGTCATGGGTGGTCTAATCGTCAATGATTATAATATTAATCAATTACCCCTCCTATACTTCAAGTTAAACAATGACAAGATAATAAATTAAAATCACATAAAGTAATATATTATTTTTTAACTCGGTTATTGAATAGGAGATTTTCATATCTTATTTAATTAATAATGATTTTATTAATACAATTTAAAATACGTAATAAACGATAAAAAGCCGCTGATTAAAAAGCGGCTAGAATACAATGTTTACCAATAAGAACGCTATTTTTGCCCAACTAAACGACAAATAGTTTCTGAAACAAGGTAGCTTTTTTCAAATGAACTGATAGGTAAAAATTCAAAACGCGAATGGAAATTCAATGCACCCGTAAAATAGTTCGGCGTTAAAATACCACGTGCTGATAATGCAGAGCCATCTGTTCCTCCTCGCATTGGGATTACATTTGGCTCAACATTTTGAATTTTTAATGCATCAAAAATTAAGTCAATGGCTGTTCTATCATCCCCGAGAGAGTCGCTAATATTGCTATACACATCATCAATCTTGAATTCAATCTTGGCTCGTGGATGGCGAGCTCTAATCAAAGCAACACTTTCACCAATAAAATGCTTACGAGCCTCAAAGCTATTACGATCAAAATCGCGAATTGCCATTTTAACTTTAGCGTTATCTGGATTGGCGATTAAATCAGTGAAATAAAAATAGCCTTCACGATGCTCTGTATGTTCAGGGGTATCAAAACGATCAAAGCAACCTATAAAATCATGCGCAACACGAATGGGATTTAACAATACATTCTTAGCAGACATGGGGTGCGCCGTGATCCCTTTAATCGAAACTTCAATTGAAGCGGCGTTAAAGGTTTCAAATACCACTTCACCTAATGCACAGCAGTCAATCGTATAGGCAAAATCAACACTAAAACGCGATAAATCCATAATTTTAGACCCACGAAGACCAATTTCTTCATCAGGTACAAAAGCAACATAGATATCACCGCAATCAAAATCTGCGTGTTGTAGCTTTTCCATTAACTCCATCACCACGGTGATCGCGGCTTTATTATCAGCACCAAGCACACTAGTACCATCGCTAAAGATTATTTCTTCACCGACATAAGGAGCGGCTTCAGGATGTTCAGAAGGCTTAAACCATACATCTTCTTGGCGATTTAGACACAAGTCTTCACCTTGATACTTCAATGTTTGGGGCTTGATAACAGGAGATAACCCCACATCTACCGTATCCAAGTGCGTTACGAAACCAATCTTTGGAGCTGAAGGTTTATTACCCGGGCGAACCGCATATAAAATGGCATGGTCGTCAATATAGATGTCTTTTAAGCCATAACTTTTTAGCTCTTCAGCTAACAACTTAGCCAACTCACGCTGCCCTTCTGTACTTGGCACAACGCTATTCGCTGCATCACTCTGACTTTCAATCGCCAAATAGCGATAAAATCGTTGCTCAAGTTGCTTACCTAATTCGTTCATTTATTGTTCCTTTTACACTGCTTATTATGCTGGTTGCCATGTATAGCCACTATCAAAGCCAATTGGAATATCAAATGCCCAGAACAGATATAATGTCGCTGTTAAGGTAATCAATAACCCAATCGTGAATGGGATCATCATAGAACAAAGTGTGCCAATCCCTGCATTCTTATAGTATTTTTGGCAATACATTAAAATGAGTGGATAGAATGGAAACATCGGTGTACTTACGTTCATTGCAGAATCACTAACGCGGAATGCCGCTTGTGTTAGTTCAGGTGAAATACCAACCGCCATCAACATTGGAACCAGCACGGGAGCCATAATTGCCCATTTAGACGTCGCTGAGGTGATCATAATATTCAGTATTGCCGTCAAAAGGATAACACCAAATACTGTCATACCTGATGGCATATCAAGTGTACGTAATAATTCAGCACCTGATAATGCTAATAACGTTCCTAAATTAGAATGTTGAAATGAATATAGGAACTGCGCTGCAAAAAAAGCAAAAACAATAAATGGAATTAACGATTTAGTAATATTTTCCATCGCCTTCACGACATCCTTGGTCGATGTGAAGGACTTCGTCATATAACCATAAACTATCCCCGGCAAAGCGAAGAAAATAAACAGTAATGGTACAACGATTTGCATTATCGGTGCTTTGGGGCTAGTTAAGCTACCATCAGGGCCACGTAAAGGGGAGCCCTCTGGCCATAATGATGCAAATAACCCGATACCAAGCGCAATCAAGACTAAGCTAGCAACACGGAATGCACGATGCTCTACTGGTGTTATTTTACCTAAATCTTGCTCAGCATCTATATCAACGTCTTTGGTCGTAATCGGGCAGTTCTTATTCAGCCATGGCTCAACAATTTTTTCAGTAATAAACCAACAAGTAAAAATAACGCCGAAGGTACCACCTAAACTAAAGAAATAATTACATAATACGTTCACACTGTAGCCAGGTGCTAACATTTGCGCGGCATCTTGTGTAAAACTTTGCATAATTGGGTCGATAATAGACGGCGTATAACTTGCAGTAAATCCCCCCGCTAGACCCGCAAATGCCGCAGCTATACCCGCTAATGGATGTCGCCCACTGGCATAAAACATCATTGCAGCAACCGGCATCAAAATAACATAGGCTGAATCGGATGCGACATGTGAAACGATCCCCACAAAAACCACAGTTGGCGTCAGCATTCTTGGAGAAATAAATGAAAGCATTTTTTTCAAAGCGGTATTAATAAATCCGCTACTTTCTGCAATACCAATACCAAGCGTCGCAACAATTGTTATTCCGAGCGGAGGGAAATTTATGAAGTTTTTCACTACTGTTGTTATAAATAATATCATTTCTTCATACTGAAACATATTAACAACAGCGATTTTCTCTTTTGAGATAGGATGGTAATAGCTAAAATCTACAAATGAAAGCAGATAAGATAAGAACCAACAGATTATTAAAGCGTAAACAAACAGCATCGTAACATCCGGCATAACATTACCAATGCGTTCAACACGATTTAAAAAACCTTTTTTCTTAGGAAGTGTATTTGTTGTCATATTTACAAGCTACTTATGTTATTAAAATATGCCCATTATTATTCAAAAAATATATAGGTGATTTCACTCTGACCTTCAAAGTATACGCATGTATACTTAGTGAGATATTTTTTTGAGCACCCACATACAAATTAAATTACTTTGGATTTGAAAACTTTATCACAGTAATTAACCCTATTAGAAAAGTAAAACACTTTCTGACTTTGTTTTAACAGGATAAACCAGTTAAAATTAATTACGTTAAATTTATTTATACAATAACTATCGGCATTTGTTTTCAAATATAATATTTTTTTAAAATATAAACCCTGATTTTAAATATATTGTTTAAGTTCTTTTTTAATTGAATTTTTGGCAAAAAAAAAGAATATTATAAATTCCTTTCAACATTATATATAAGTTTATTTTATGTATAGTCAAAGTACTTCAAATTATAGTCAGGTAATAGCACTACAATTTGAAGTATGGCTGTAAAATGCTATTCGCGTTTGAGTTTCTCAGTATTCGCAATAAACAGCGCAACAACTAAAACTAAGATTGCACCAGCATGCAGTAATGTAGTCATAGGGTCACTATGATCAACAATAATGAGCCTAATGATGGCTGTAATACCAATATAAATAAAGTACCTTAATGGGAAATGATACCCAGACATAAAGTACTTTATTATCAAGGCAATAAACTCAAAATAAAGAAAGTAGATAACAATACCTTCCAATAATTCATAAGCCGTTGCGCTCTTTGTTTCACTAAACATCAACGCTGCCATCGTGACCGTTTCTTTACCTAGAAAAAAAACAAGCACCGCGGCTAAAGCAATCAAACCAATGTTTAAAACCCACTGCAATACCCATGCAATATTACTTGCGTGACGCATTCCATTCATATTATTCATATATTCTCCCTCGACAGGTACACAGGTATCGCTCATTTAAACACCAAATATAATCAATGTTACTATTTGAACATCTACACCATAAAATTCAAAACTTTCCGATTACACACAAACTAGGCTAATTGTAATTCAATTTTAAGACGCAATCATTACAAGTAGGCAATAAACTTGACTCAAATTTGATTTAATTTTTTTCATCATTAACTCTAAATTGTCGCCCGGTCAGCCTTTTATCATTTGTTATTTCACTTAGCTGAAGTTGTTCAGTTTCTTTTCTCTCTCTTTCTGATTCAATGTCACTTTCTTCATGCTGCTTAACGTGATGAGAAATATATTCTAACTGAGCCGTATTATAAGGCGCTGTTTCGTATATTATCGAACTCGTTGCAGATTGTGCGAATACCGAAGCACTGGTAAATAATGCTATCGCCATAAACAGGTTTGTAAATAAAGTTGCTTTCATCTTCATTTATCCTTCAAGGCTTAAGTCCATTGTTCTATACCCAAAATAATTCGAGTTGCAGGTAAGTGGACCAACAACCCTGTAACTTGAATTATGACGGGTATATACGATGTTTTAGCGCAATTCCATGTCAAATAACACCGAGACTAGGTAATTGTTTTTGTAGACAAGTAAAGACACGTACACAAATGATAAAGGAAGCTTTCGCTCCCTTATCTATTCTGCCTTACAGGCCTTAATTATAGGTCATCTGATTGGTTTTTATTTGAAGAGTTGATCTCTTTTAGCAAATACCAGCAGAAATACAGTAAGACAACTATCCCAATGAATAAAAGCATCCATAAAGCAATCGTCATCCAATTTGAACCACTATCGAGTTGCTCAACTTTGGTTAATTTTTCTTCACCGCCTAGATCAATAGTTTTTCCTGTGGCGTAAAGCTCAGGATAACGATTCATTACTTCATCAACACTATATGGCTGTCCGATAAGATCACGATAAGTCATTTTTTCAATCTGAGTTTGATAATTACCCCAAACTAACAGGTATGGCGCCGCGCCTTGCATATTAAAAATTATATTGATTGCATCACGTTTACCATCAATGCGCGGAGGTAAATCTTCCCAACTACCTTTAAGTGCAGTAATTCTTAATGATCTAATCATTTCGCCATTTAAAGCAATATTTGGGTTGCTGACACTTTCACCATCAGAGGACTGGTTATAAGCCACAATATCTGTAAGGGGCTTCCAAATATCCCCCTTATCGGATGAGTACTCAATCTTTAGTGGAATAACTCTATTTGATTGTTGTAACTGAACCTGTAATTCAGAAAGTGGTTGTGTCGAAGGTAATTGATAAATGACATGTTCCCGTGAAACACCATCATTGGTCATTTCGAAATGAAACACTTCTTGCCGGCGCGTTGAATTTAGCACATCCAATGTCGCATGTACTTTTTGTAGATCTGGGATTGCCATATCTGGCGCACTCACTGCGATGACCATAAAATAAGGTGCGCTCAATGCCGATGAATTACCACGTAGCAACTCAATAGAATTACTCGAAATTATTCCTGAATCTAATTTCAAACTCATAATAGGTTGATTAGCCGAAATATTTATCCAATTTTCTTTATCTGTGCTCGCATAAACAAATACTTTAGCCTGCCATTCTGTTTCGCTATTTGACCAATCCAATGTTAAGTTTTGAGCTAACATTGGATTGTCTTTATTCTTGTCTTGCGTCAGTAAATAAGCTTGGTATTGCGTATTTTGCTTTCCTTGTATGTTGGATAACGCTATACGACTTACTTTTCCTGGTGTCGCCTCAACGAGTAAATATTGCCTTTCGTTCCTATCTTCATCCCGTGAATTAACTTTATCAGATTGGACGACTAAACGCTGAGGGGTAAAAGAGAGCGTTGAAGTGGAAATCGTTTTTTCCGCATCATAAAAAAGTGCCGAAGGGACTTCATCCCCTGTTCCATTAAATACACGTACATCTTGTAATGTCTGAGGGTGAGCCGAATTTATATAAGCATTTACGGGAAGCTCAAGCCAATAAAAAGGGCTTGTCTTATCAAGTGTATCTAATTCTACACCTTGATAAAAATCATAAGGCATTAGTGCTTTAGCCTCTTCACCATAAAGATTACTGGTAAATAATAACGCGAAGGAAAAAATGGCAGCTATTCTTCCTAATCCTCTTTTTTTTATTAGATTCATTACTGCATCTCCTTTTCTGCATTTCCTTGCTCATCTTTAGGTGGCAACGGAGAAAAATAACCAACTACCAATATCAATAACGCAACAGTGATAAATGAGATCGCTCGTTCAATACCATTTTGACCATAAATATCAATTAAGAATAATTTTGCGATTACACAACCAAATATCACTGCACCACTGAGCCACCAAACACGGTTTTTCTTTATAGCGGCAATAACCATACAAAAGAGTGCAGCTAGTGCCCAACTAATTGAAAGTACAGTTTGAATAATCCGAGAATCATAAAGTGCATCCAAATTCCAACTAATATTCGCAAAATCAGCAGTTGCTCGAATAAGAATACCGTTGAACCACAGTACGGACAAACCAATTGCAGTAACCATCAACCCACGGCTGATCCACAAATCATATTCCGTCGCTTTTTTGATCTTCTGAACAAAGCCTCTACGCATTAAAATAATCGTTGCAATGCTAAATAACCCAGCTTCATCCAGTGGATTAATGACTGGGATATAATTCCAAAAAGTGAGCTTGCCATCTTCTAGGTTTGCACAATAGGATAAAACAATTAGCACCGCGATTACGGGTAAATAGCTATACCAATAAATAAGGCCATTACGGATCATTGGGGCCATTCTATTTTTCTGCAACCAATATAACGCTAAAGTCGTTAATGTTATTGCAATGACGTAAATGAAATAGCCTAGCTCTTGCATACCCCACGGCAAAATAACGACAAACCAATTAACTTGAGTTGCTATAAATAGCAATATTAACCAGAAATTAGCGCCATGGAGAATTCGTTTCATCCATACATTTCGTAATTTATACGCATGAATAACAAACAAAACTGAGCTTCCCAACATGACCGCCCATATTAAAGAGCCTTCTCCCCTTCCCATTGGGTTTTCATCATATATAAAATCAAGTGCCAGATAATAGTAGCCAACAAACCACAAAAATGACTGACAGAGCAGTAACGGGATCCAATTGATTTTAATTGCGTAGAAACGCCAGAACCAGACTGAAATAACAACTAATGCCATAATAATAAAGCTTTCAGATTCTCCGCTCCATGAAAGGATATCGGTAAACATAGGAACCCAGCAGAACCAAACCACCATACCTAATATTAAGAAACCGTAACTTAAAACATCAGAATAATTATTTTCTTTACGCCGTAAATGGAATAAACCACCGGCGAAAAAGCAAGCGACCAATAAAACTGGAACCATATAAGTACTGCTGCGACTCCAGTATAAATAAGGATAATCGATTAAGAGTGTCATTGCGCTCACTACGATGAGTAATGAACCCATCAGTGACATTTTTTTCTGGTTTTGCTGTAAGCCAAACCAAAGAATAAGCAATCCTTCCAGTGACCAAACAATTGAGGTCCATTCGAAGCTTAGCGCTAGCGGTATTGCAAGAGTAATAAACCCCGCACCAATAATAATATTGCCTAACGCCATATTTGTGCCTGACACTTTATAACGCTTATGAATTTGTAGCCCTGCAATGAGATAAAGTAAACCAAGCAATAAAGCAATAAAGGCAGGTAGTAGCCCCATTTCGCCAGAAATAAAATATTGAAATGCAATACTCAAGAATGGCGGAAAAAATAATAACGTATTATCGACGACTAACTGTTTGTTATGCTCAGATCGCATTGCAAATAACTGGGTTAATATATTAAAGATGACCAGGTTAGCGATAATAAATAGTTGGCATGATAAAAAATAATCAGGTTGGTAGTTATCCCATCCCCATAAAACAGCGACAGAATAAGTCATAAACATGCCCACTAAATTAAGCGGGCGCCATGCTTGCCATAAGCTAATGATTAAGATGCCACTCGATAGCATTAAATAGTAGGAGAAAAGGATGATATGACTGCCACCACCGGTTGATAACAGGACTGGCGCCAAATAACCACCTATCGAAGCAAGGATGGCAAGGCTAATCGTTCGTTGTAGTAAGGCTAGCATGATACTTGCTGCGCAAATCAACAGCATGAAAGCAAATGCCATACTGTATGGCAGCATAGTGTATAATTTAAACGCTGCAAAGATGGTAATATAAAGACAACCTATTCCCCCACCTTGCAGAATTAAACCAAATAAGGCTTTTTTATTTCGCAGCCACCAACCTATTCCGAGTAAAATTAAACAACCGATTGCACTGAAAATTAAGCGCGTTTCTGCCGAAAGAATATCATTTTGGACGCTATAACTAAGTAAATAGGCGACCCCAAGGAAAAGGAGTAATATCCCTATCTTAGCCAGTGGATTTCCTTTGACTAACCAACTAAAGAAATGGCTAAATACAGACTGATTTTTACCTGTATTATTATTTGACGTAGTATTACTTAATTCCACACGGTCTATTGACCTTCCACTATCAAACCGATTTGGATTTATTCCTTTGGCGACAGGCTCGATTTTTGTGGGTAGCTCATCATTAGTAGAGATAACTGTATTTTGAACAGCTGTATTCGCTGCGCTGTATGAATGAGTAATTTCCTGATGGGGATCTTCCGTTACTGGTGGTTGTGTTATGCCCTGTTCAGATTCACTTTGTTGTGTATCCCCTGTTATGGATATTTCTTGTAATGGGGATTGATAATTTGTCTGAGCAATTTGAGTAGATTTATCTTGCGAAATTAGCGTTTCAAGAGATTCAATTTTTTGATTTAATTGAGAAACTTGATATTGCAAACGGCCTGTTCGATTGATTGCGATGATAGCAAGTATAGGCGCCAATCCAAGCAAAATAATCAAGACGAGCCCTGCTAGTATCCATATATCCACAAATAGGCTTCCTCATAATAAAGTTTGTAACTAAGCATATGCCTACACTCGCTATCCGCAGTAATTGCTCTAGTGTAGATAGCATTGATCCCCTTGCCAACTCAATGTAACAAAATGTTACAAATTTATTTATTTAATACTCAGCGAATGGTAAAACTCGTCTTAAAAAATCATTTTTTTAGAGTGTTACAATAACACTCTTCTATCGTGTTACGAACTCAGAAAATACTTAATCATCTTTAAGTGATGTTCTAAATAATATATTTATCTATAAATACAAAAATATCTATTTTTTGACTTTCTCTTTTAGATAATTATTAAAATATTCGATTAAAATACAGAGATATTTAA
>NZ_LXEW01000014.1 GCF_001655055.1 Providencia heimbachae ATCC 35613
TGAAGTATGACGGATTTAGACAACCCGATTAATTTACCCTAAATAATTCGAGTTGTCGGTAGGCGGCAAATGAGCGAGTCTCTAGGAGCATACATAAGTATGTGACTAGAGTGAGAGAATGTAGCCAACACCCCGACAATTTGAAGTATGACGGATTTAGACAACCCGATTAATTTACCCTAAATAATTCGAGTTGTCGGTAGGCGGCAAATGAGCGAGTCTCTAGGAGCATACATAAGTATGTGACTAGAGTGAGAGAATGTAGCCAACACCCCGACAATTTGAAGTATGACGGGTAAAGATGGGTAAGAGAGACACTATGCTACTACACATAATACTAGCCGCATTGGGGCCTATTGTTCTTGGTTTAGCCGTTGGCTGGTTATCTGGGAAATATGGCTTTATTAAACGTGAATACTCACAGGCATTTGCTGATTTTGTGGTCAAAATTGCACTGCCTTTTGCTTTATTTTTAGCGGCGGCACAAGCACCGCCATCCGTGCTACTCAATGTTGATTACTTGATTGCATTAGCGGTAGGCTTAATTGTCTCGTATGTCATTGGATTTATCGCCGGAAAAGTTTTTTTCCGTCATGACAAAAAAGATGCTGCGATGCAGGCTTTATCGGTTTCATTTCCAGATATGGCATACTGTGGGCCACCGGTTTTATTAGCAACCGTCGGGTCATCGGGTTTAATTGCCATGGTGCTCGGTAATCTTATCTATACGGTTATTATTATTCCATTCACGTTACTGATGATAAGTGGAACGCAGCAAGGGAATAGTATTTTAAAATCGATTGGTAAAGCCGTCGCTCAACCCTTAGTTTTCTTACCGATACTGGGTGCAATATTAGCAATTTGTGGCGTTAAATTGCCTGAAATTTTGCAAAACTCAGTAAATGAATTAGGTAAAACTGCTGGCGGTGTTGCCTTATTTTTCCTTGGTTTACTCCTTTCAGGTATCAAGCTAAAAATTAATGCTGAAATTATTTTTAACGTATTCATTAAAAATTTTGTACAAGCTGCACTGATCCTCGGTACAGGGATTGCTCTGGGGTTACAGGATGATTTATTAAAAGCTGCATTTATTATTGGCGTACTGCCAACTGCAACCGCCGTTCCGGCATTAGCAATTAGCAATAAGGCCTATACGGAAACCGCTGCAGGCACAGTATTACTGAGTACGCTTGCCGCATTAATTTCGATCATTGGCGGTATTTCCATCGTCGAAATGCTCTAATCTTCCCTTTAACCATGGCAGATTACTCACGATCTGCCATGGCCTCTCTTATTTATCGACTTAATTCCTGCTGATTAAATCGTCAATAATTTGCCAGACAGATCACAAAAAACGTATCATATGTTTAGGAACTCTTCTTTTTATTCATCTGGGAAATAAATTAAAAATGAAAATCAGCGATGAATTAGCCTCGGCTATCGCTTCTGTCACTGAAGTTGCTGCAATTGCCGCCTTTGATTGGGTAGGAAAAAAAGATAAAAATGCCGCAGATAAAGCGGCGGTTGAAGCCATGAGAAATCGGCTAAATGAAATTGATTTCCATGGCAAAATTGTGATTGGTGAAGGTGAAATTGATAATGCCCCAATGCTGTATATTGGCGAAAAGGTCGGGAAACAATCAAGTAATTTTGGATTAGATATCGCCGTAGACCCTATTGATGGCACACGAATGGTCGCTTGTAACGAACAAAATGCCATTGCAGTTCTTGCTGCTGCTCCGACAGGAACATTATTACAAGCACCTGATATGTACATGGAAAAAATCGTTGTAGGCCCCAAAGCTAGGGGAGCAGTACATCTGGCTAATCCATTAGAAAAAAATATTGAGTTACTTTCGGCTGCACTAAATAAGCCAATCTCTAGCTTATCTATTGCTGTACTTGATAAACCCCGCCATCAACACATCATTAAAACTATTCGTAATTTTGGCGCTAACGTTATTACCATCCCCGATGGTGATGTTCTCGCATCATTATTAACAATCCTACCCGAACACGCTATTGATATGATGTATGGTACTGGCGGCGCACCTGAAGGAATAATTAGTGCAGCCATTGCCCGTGCCTTAGGTGGTGATATGCAAGCACGATTAGTCTCTCGCTCTCAAGCCAAAGGTGAAAGTGAAGAAAATATTCGAATCGCTAAAGAAGAAACTTTACGTTGCCAGCAAATGGGAATCGAAATCGGCGATATTTTGTCCCTTGATACCATGGTAAGTACTAATGATGTGATTTTTTCAGCTACGGCAATTACATCAACCGTGCTAATGGCGGGGATCTCTAACGATGCCTATAGCCGAATTTCAAATACAGTCTTAGTCAGTGGACACAATCGTTCATTAAAAATAATCAATAATCGCCACTTCAAGTAAATAAATTATTACATTAAAAATAGCCTATCACCTCGTGCCAACCCATTAATAGGTTGGCATTTTTATTTAACTTAAATTATTCTGTTTGCCGTTTTATGTCTGTCAATTATCACATTTAGCAATTTCAATAAATTTTTGCACAACTCGGCTTGTTGTCATTGGCGTCCCCAATGACAATTCAAATTCAATGTCTTGTCCTGTTGTTATCGGGAGATAACTAATTCTATCTTGACGAAAGGTTTGCATACTTTGCGGTACGATTGATACCCCAACGCCTACCGCTACCAGAGATAAAACAGCATGCATGCTATAAGCCTCTTGAACTATTTTCGGAACGAATCCGGCCTGAGCACACAGTTTAAATATTCGTAAATGAAAGCCTCTACCTTCTGCCATCGGCCAAAGTACAAAAGGTTCATCAACAAGATGTTCTAATTGAACCGAATTGCTTTCATTCAAAGGATTGTTATGTGCTATGGCAATACATAACCTATCTCTATCAAATGGTTGAAGCTCAATATCAGGTGCATTCATTAACGGAGGGATCATAATACCAATATCTAACCTATCATTATGTAAATCATTCACTTGCCCTATAGTCGTTGTTTCTTTTAATTCCAGTTGAATGTTAGGATGAGCTTGCCGGAATTGGTGTATTACGTCAGGTAATCGTCCATATAATGCACTACCGACATAACCAAGCCGTAGAACTCCCGCGTCTCCCATCCCAATATCGTGCGTAACTCTCACTGCCAAGTTTGCTTGTCGAAGTATTTCTCTGGATTCGTGCAAAAATCGCTTTCCTGCTGGAGTTAATCCCAGGATTCGACTATCACGATTAATTAAACAGACTTCAATATCTTCTTCCAGTTTACGAATAGCGATCGTCAATGGTGGCTGAGACATATTGAGCCGCTTTGCGGCTCGATGAAAATGCAATTCTTCTGCAACGGCTATAAATTGTTCCATTGCACGTAATGTGATGCGCTTATTTTCCGTCATGCATATCCTCAACAAACCACTATTGATACAAAAAATATATCAAAACCAACCATAAAACATATTTTATATATTGCATCATCACTGAGATACTCTTTTTATTCAAGTAATAATCTAAGGCGTTAAAATGATCACTTTTCAACATCAAGTTGTATTAGTTACTGGCGGAGCACGTGGCTTAGGGCTTGCTTATGTACGCTGTATTGCCAAATTAGGGGCAATCGTGTTCATTCAAGACATTGGCGCCGATAGCCAAGGGAATGGCAGCGATCCAACCATTGCACAACGATCGGCACAAATGTTACAAGCTGAAGGGTTCGATGTGCGTGCAATTACTGGCTCACTATCTTCTCGTGAAGAGTGTCACCAACTTGTAAAACACGTTATTCAGCAATCTGGGCAATTGAATGCCGTGATCCACAATGCTGGCTGGGTCGCTTATCAGCCGATCGAACAGCTCAACGAAGAATCATTCGACCACATGTTGTCTATTGCGACAAAAGCGCCTCTATGGTTAGCGCAAGCGGCATGGCCAACCATGAAATCTGCGGGTTATGGTCGTATTGTCGTCACAACATCATGCCGAGCATTGTATGGACAATATGCACAAATTGGATTAGCCGCTTACGCAGCGGCAAAAATGGCAATTGTTGGTGCCATGAATATCCTGAACTTAGAAGGTGAGAAACATGGCATTATTGTTAATGCAGTCTCCCCTGTTGCAAAAACACGTATGTGGGGTATTGAAGACGAACCCAATGAATTACATCCTGCTGATGTCGCTCCCGGTGTTGCTTTTTTGGCCTCATCGGCTTGCCAATCTGGTGGTTGGATCCTACGTGCGGCAAATGGCCAATTTCATGCCACAAAAGCACTAGAAGCTGAACATGTTGATTATCCACGTAATATTCAGGGAGTTTCTGCAAAAACAGCACAAGATGTCGTAGAACAATGGTCAAAAATAGCAATTACTGATGTTGAACCACGCAAATGAGCGATATTCATATCGCCGTTCGAACACAAAATATCCTTGGTGAATCCCCTATTTGGAGCTATTCAAGGCAATCGTTGTTATGGGTTGATACCTACCAAGGAATACTGTCGGTTTTTCATCCGAATACCGCAACCTATTCAACTTATAACTTACCAAAGCCCCTCTCTTTTGTGGTAGAAAACAACAAATCGGAACTGATTGTCGGTATTGGCAGCCAAATTGCAAAATTAGACACCCAGTATCATTGGCATTTGATTGCTACAGCACCACTTTTAGATGCAGAGTATCGCTTTAATGATGCAAAAATGGATGCCCAAGGCAGACTTTGGTGCGGGTTCATTAACGAGCAATTGAAAGAAAATAGTGGGTACCTCTATTGTCTTGATCAAACCAGAAATTGGATCATTGCAGACGATGGTTTCACACTTATTAATGGGCTTGCTTGGAGCCATGATAATCAAACATTATTTGTCACTGATTCAATAAAACGTATTATTTATGCCTATGATTTTTATTTATCAACAGGAAATATTGCCAATAAACGTATTTTTGCTGAGTTTGGGGAACTAGATGGCAAACCGGATGGGTTGATTATTGATAACCAAGGTTATTTACTCAGTGTCATGTTTGATGGCTCAGCAATCATTCGGCTCTCCCCTGATGGAAAAACGCTAAAACGTTACCCATTATCGGTTAAACGCCCAACAAGTTGTTGTTTGGTTAACAATGATACCGATCTCTATATTACCACTGCATGCTTAGGGTTAACGGCTCCAGAGCAAGTAACATCGCCTCAATCAGGCTGCCTATTAAAAGTTAGCTATCAACAATTTCTAAGTTAAAACAGCTTATGTAACCAATATTCTCTTGATAAGATGTTCGTCACTTATAACGTATACAAGTAAAATCGCTCCGCTCAACTAGCGTCAAATAAAAAGGGCGATTACTGAAGTATCTCCGTTAAGTTGGAAACTTCATCATCACCCTTTTTATTTATTACCCGCAATTCATTTTATTTCCAAATACCCACTAAGCTTTAATTAATGCTCAATAGTCATTCGATTTAATACTGGTGCGGTCAATATCATAATGATAGCGATAATACCCGTCACAATACCAATTTTCATAAATACATCACTGTAAACCGCTAATGATTCAACTTTACTGGTGATCTCGCCTTCAGGTACTGCCGCCATCGAAGCAACAGAGCCCGCAATAAATGCGGCGGCAGAGTTAGTCAGGAACCATGCACCCATGATGAAGCCCATTAAGCGCTGTGGTACAAGCTGTGCCACCATCGCTAAGCCTAAGCCAGAGATCATTAGCTCACCAATACTTTGGAAGCCATAACAAATAATAAGCCACTGAACAGAAACAATACCCGCTTCATTCGCAAATTTCGCACCTAGAGGCAAGACAAGGAATGCCGCCGAGCAAAGCACCATACCAATCGCAAATTTATGTGCCATCGGTAAATGATCGCCCATTTTATTATAGATAGCGGCCAATATTGGGCTACCAATCATGATCCAAAGTGGGTTTAGCGCTTGATACTGAGCTGGTTCGATTGAAAAACCGAGCACTTCATGTTCAACGTTATGCAACGCAAAGAAGTTTAATGACGTTGGCATTTGACTATATAAAACAAAGAAGACTATCGCTTCAAGCATCAGGATGAGTGCGACGATCATTCGACGCCGAGCAATCCCTTTTAGCGCTAAGGTTTCTTTGATAAAAATAACGAGGATACCTAACGAAATGATGGCTAATGCGGTACGAGCAATGCCTAAGTTATAGAGCAGCCAATTTGAAAGTGCAATTAATGCAACCACGCCGACAATCGTTGCGAGTAGTTTTGGGATTACAATAGGTTCAAAGTCTGGTTTAGAGCCATGCTGAGAAACCCATTTCTTACACATAAAGAAGTTGATAAGTGTAATAATCAAACCAACAAAACTTAAAGAAAACGCAACATCCCAACCGTAATGCTTAGCTAACCACGGAGTGGCCATCATTGAGAAGAATGAACCGATATTAACGGACATATAGTACATGGTAAATGCACCGTCCAATCTAGGGTCATCTTTCTCATAACAGGTTGATAATAAAGAGGATGGATTGGCTTTAAATAAGCCGTTACCCACCGCGATTGTCGCCAATCCTAAATAGACCATTGATACGTCATGGTCTGCAAAAGCAACAAATGCATACCCTGCAATTAGCACCATCGTCCCAAGTACTATTGCGCGTTTAGTGCCTAAAACTTTATCCCCTAACCAGCCTCCAATAGCAACAAAGCCATATACCAATGCAGAAAATGCAGCGAACAAAGCAATTGACTCTGTTTCTGACATTCCCAGCACTTGGCTAAGGTAAATAGGTAGGATCCCTTGAAGGCCGTAATAACCAAAACGTTCCCAGAGTTCGATAGAAAAGATGAGATAGAACGATCGAGGTTGCTTAAACGCGTTAAGACTCACTTCCTCTTTATTATTTGTTGTGGACACAAGTTACCTCTAGTACAACCTGTACATATGCAAAAAAAACCACGGAGCGCTGTCTGCACTCTCGCATTGTTATAATCCCAAGAATTTAAAGTTTGAAATATTCACTTTCGGTAGGAGGAGAATCATTCCCTGACCTCAAAACAAATAAAACTGTGTGTAAATATTGTTTATGAATCACTAACATAAAATTCAATGAGTTAAAGCATAATTGATTATTTATTCAACGTTAATAAGGATATAAACGGCTACAGACCCAATAATCAATTAAACAATATACGTTATTTATGCACCAAAAATAAAGATTTAGCTAGTGTTAATTACTGGGTGAATGGATTTTTATCGTGATTAACTTCAATTTTTTACAAAATACCAATATTATTATCGACCACTAATTAATCATATGTTTACCATTTGTTAAGTATATTATTCTAAATTTAAAAGATAATGGCTAATTTTTACTTAATAGATTTATTTTGATGAATAATAAATAAGCTAAATTAATTTAAGTTATAGTTTCACTTATTAAATATTTAGCTAAGGGATTATTTAACTAAATAATTACTTTTGTCATACTGATATAAAACAATTCAAATCATCAGTCGATTTTACTGTTTGAAGGGTCGAAAATTTTGAGGCACGTAATTTTTAGACAAAAAAAAGCCCAGTGAATAAACTGGGCTAATGCATACTACTCAAGGATCTTTAAAAACTATCACTACGTAGCTGCATTATTACATTACTTCATGTAAAGAAATGAATGATGAGGGTAAATATATGAATGTTTACGCAAGCAAACAGTAATATAGATACTAATAAGACATCGGTCTTATCAAAAAGGTTCATCTTTTTTTATTTTTTCTTTAAAAATTATTTTTTACCGTCAGAGGTAAGCATTTTTAGCGTATTGTGTGTTGATTTCATCCAATAATTGCATGAATGAAAACAACAGGATAACCTAAACATTACCCTATTTTGAAAGATTCAGCTTGAAGGAATCGATGTGAAAAAATTTTTTTTATCCTTTTTCATTGTCAGTAGTTTTTTTGCTCACGTTGCTTATGCAGATCCCTTGCTTACCCAAACTGATGAACAAAGCTTAGTTGCGCTTACTGATAATGGGCAGGCTGAAGCTCAATTTAATTTAGCGATGTTTTATCAATCTAAAGGCCAGTTTGATAATGCAATTATTTGGTATCATAAAGCCGCCGAACAAGGTTTCACCAAAGCACAAATTAACCTCGCCTTGATGTACCAAGAAGGTACTTCGGGTATCCCAAAAAATGAAAAAGAGATGCTTTATTGGATGCTGAAAGCTGCTGAGGCTGGTGATCCTCTCGGCCAAATGAATATGGCGCAATACACGCTACATGGCGTCAATAAACTTTTAGAAAAAAATCCACAACAAGCAGAACATTGGCTACAAAAGGCTGCAGAGCAAGATTTCCCTGCGGCTTTACTCACCCTTGCGTATTGGTATGAAAAAGGCACTGCGGTGACTGAAGACCCTAAAAAAGCACAAGCAATTTATCTTAACCTTGCAGAAAAAAATCATCCTCAGGCGTTATACTTACTGGGCTACCAAGCTGCCACAGGAATGTATGATAAAGTTGATTACCCTCTCGCCTTCCAATATTTTACGCGTTCTGCTGAGCTCGATTTTTCACCCGCACAAAATAGCTTAGGTATGTTGTATTTATCTGGGCAAGGTACGAAAAAAGAGATTAAATCAGCCATTAAGTGGTTAACTCTCGCTGCTGATAAGGGCGAAGTTTCGGCGCAATTTAATTTAGCTCTTATCTATGCACGAGGCGATGAAATAAGCCCTGACCAAGCCAAGGCTTGCCATTGGTTTATTAAAGCGGCTCAACAAAATAGCCCTGATGCACAATATGCCAGTGGCGCTTGTTACCAATATGGTATGGGTGTCACTCAAGATGATAAGAAAGCATTGCGTTGGTACAAATTAGCCGCCGCACAAGGAAATGAACGCGCAGAGAAAAAAGTCTTAATTCTAGAAAATCAAAATAAATAAACAGTCAATATCAGAAAATCTGCAAATTATTTTGTTGCCATTTTTGTTACTGATTTACTTTTATTTTTATTTGAAGCCAACACATTTTCAGCTTGAATTAAGGCCTACAATTAATCCTCTAAATAATTCATGTTGTAGGTAGGCGGTGAGTAAAGCTAAGTGCTAGGCGCATACATAAGTATGTGACCCGAGTTAGCGTATGAAGCCAACACATTTTCAGCTTGAACTATGACTTATAGTTAATCCTCTAAACAATTCAAGTTGTAGGTAGGCGGCGAGTAAAGCTAAGCCCGAGGAGCATACATTAGTATGTGACTCGGGTTAGCGTATGAAGCCAACACCCCTACAGCTTGAATTATGACGAGGAAATAGAGGATTTGCGGTATATCCGTTGCGGCCGCCCCACCTTCCCATACGCTATTTCCGCTTCAATCTTATTTTGTGCCAAACAGTACTCTAAATAACGCCTTGCGGTTGTACGGCTTAATTTTATGGTCTCTGCGATAGTTTCCGCTGTATATTCAGCACCTGGCTCAATAAACAACGAGAGAACTTTTTCCAAAGTTAATGTGTCAATACCTGTGGGCAATTCTTCTTTTACTTCTCCCCTTGCGTAGGTATTAAACATATCATCAATTTGGCTTTGACTTGTTTTGCTCGTTGCTTGTAGTACAGATTTTCGCTGTATATATCTATCTAATGTTTGACCTAACCTTTCGTAAGCTATCGGCTTCACTAAATAATCAAAAACCCCCAAGCGAATAGCTTCTGAAACGGTATCCATATCACTCGCCGCAGTTGTGAATACAATATCAGCACCGTTTCTTTCTTGAATAAGCTCATGAACCAGATCAATACCTTTACCATCAGGTAAATAATTATCCAATAGAATCAAGTCTGGTTTCATGTATTCAATCATTCGTCTTGCTTCAGTAATGTTACCGGCGAGCCACACTTTGTCGCAGCCTGGGTAAGCTTTGATATACTCCGCATGCATTTCCGCGAGGAGTAATTCATCTTCCACAATGAGGATTTTTATCTTAATCATTTTGTATCTTCACTTTCGGAATAAATATAGAGAATACTGTACCATGCGGTTGATTTTCTTCAATAATAACCGCTCCATTGCACCGACTCACATACGATGAGACCAAATATAACCCGATCCCGTGTCCATCTACAGCTTCCGTTTTTGTGGTGATCCCTCTCTCGAACCACTTGTCTTTTATTGCTAGAGGAAAACCACACCCTTGGTCAGCAACTTCAATAACAATGTCCTTTCCTTCATCGGAAAGGTAGAGCTCAACGTGTTTATTGCCATCACTCACTTTTAAGCTAGCTTCGAATGCATTATCTAGTAAGTTACCTAAAATCGCACAAAATTCAACACTATTCAATGAATTAGGCAAAGACCTTAATTGGCTTCCTGGCGTAAATTTTAATTGAAGCCCCAGTTCTTTCGCCCGGTGGTATTTCCCAAAGAGTAATCCAGCGACTTGTTTATCCGAGAACTGTTCGCGTAATGAGTCAATTAGTTGTTGCTGGGACTCTGACTCGCCTTTAATTAAAGCCAGTGCTTGGTCATATTCTTTCATTTGCAAAAGACCACTTAACGTCGACATCCAATTTAAGTGTTCGTGACGTAAAGTACGCAAATTTTCTACGTATTGACGGACTTGTGTCAATTGGGAATTAAGCGATTCAATATCGTTTTGACTACGAAAACTGATCACAACGCCAATCAGTTGATCACCGTCACGGATCGCGATGCGATTTGCTATCACATTTAGTCCATTAAACTCACACAAAACATCATGCTTAGATATTGCTATGTCTGTCGTAAAAAATTCAGCTGGAGAAATATGTTCAGAAATTGACTTACCAATTAATTGGCCGGCAGGTTCACTCAATGAAAGCATTTTTCTTGCATTATGGTTGATATTAATAATCTTACCGTGATAATTGACCGCAATAATCCCTTCAAAAACGGCTTCAAATATCCCTTTTTGGACTTGAACTAATTGGGTGATTTCTTCGGGTTCCATCCCCAACATTTGACGCTGAATTAACCGCGTAAATACCCAAGATAAAAAAAGTAGGATAACTAAAACGCCGACAAACGTTGCACCTGTTTGAACAAATAACTCGCTACGTGAAGTGTCAATTTTATTGGTCAGATAACCAATAGACACGACACCAATCACCGTACCATTTTCATCATATACGGGTGTTTTAGCTCGCATCGCATTTCCGATAGAGCCTTCCCCCCCAATAAAATAGCTTTCTCCATTCTCAAGTGCACCCGGTTTATTCCATTGCATTTTGAAACCGACTTTTTCGCTATTAGGATGATACAAGCGCATCGAATTTTCATCACCAATCACCACATAATCGTAATCTGAGTCTTGGTTCAGCTTATCTGCAATAATTTTGAGCTGCGGAATGTTTTTAGTTTTCACCGCTTCAATTACGCCATCCATCGATGCAATCAGCTTCGCTTGGTTCATGGCTAGCGATCGAATATTTGACATCAACCGGTTCTCGGCAGTATCCGTAAAGTATTTCCCCAATCCCAATGTCAGGAACACGGAAACAAATAATAGAAGAAGGAACACTCGCATAGAGAATGAAATTGAGTTTACTTTCTTAAATGTGGGGAGTTGATACTCTTTTTTCATCGACAATCCCATTACCCGCTGAAAAGTAAAATTTTTGTTACATCAAAAATCATGAAATAAACTTCAAAACAAACCACAAGCAAAAACATAATACACATATTATTAATTAAACACATTAAAACCATGAAATAAAACACATATAAAATAATTAAAAACTTTAAAACCATTAAATAAATACAAACTCATTTTAGAAACATGAAATAGGTCAAGTATATTAAATACAGTACCTTTAATATTAATATTGAAAAGGGTAATTAAATAAACGCTTATTGAGTAATTAATTAAAACTGCGAAAAATATTTATTTAATTAACTTTAACATTAGCAACATTTTAAATACATCTCTAAAGGAGATGCAGGATACTATTATGTTCGAAAACATAACGTTTAATCAGATAAAACGTCATGAGAACAGGAAACTTGCTGAAATCACTCAGTTTTTAAAAGAGAATGATTTAGAGCTTGATGCCAGCATCGACGTTTTTATTACCATAACTCGCAATGATAAATTAATTGCATGCGGTGGTTTAGCTAAAAATGTGATTAAATGCGTTGCTATCAGTGATGATATGCGAGGTGAAGGTCTTGCATTAAAACTGGCGACTGAACTGGTTAATCTTGCTTACGAAAATAATACTACTCATTTATTTATATATACAAAAATTCAAAATGAAAGCCTATTTCAACAATGTGGCTTTCATACTATTGCAGCCGTGCCTAATGTCATGGTTTTAATGGAAAATAGTTGCTGTTACCTCAAACGTTATATTCAAAGTTTAAAAGAACAACGTAAAGAAGGAAAAAGAATTGGTGCGATTGTGATGAATGCCAATCCTTTTACGCTTGGACATCGTTATTTAATAGAGCAAGCCGCTAAAGCTTGTGATTGGTTACATCTATTTGTCGTAAAAGAAGATACTTCACGCTTTCCTTATAAAGTTCGCTTAAATTTAATCGAAGCGGGTACCAAAGGAATTGATAACCTGACTATTCATAAAGGTTCTGAGTATATTATTTCTCGAGCCACTTTCCCTTGCTACTTTATTAAAGATAAAACGGTTGCAAACAATTGCTATACCGAAATCGATATTAAGATTTTTCGTCAATATATTGCCCCAGCCCTGGGAATAACACATCGTTTTGTCGGTTCAGAGCCTTTTTGCCAAGTCACTAATCAATATAACCAAGATATGCGCTTTTGGCTTGAAACGGATGCGATGAATTTCCCTCCGATTGAACTCGTTGAATTACCGCGAGTAGTCATTGATGGCACGGCGGTTTCCGCCTCGCAAGTTCGAAGACTTCTCGCTAAAAAAGATCTTGCGGCGATTAAGCCGATTGTGCCTGAGCCAACCTACCAATATCTCCAAAGTATGTTGGCTACCCAAGCACAGTCTGCAACAAACCGCATTCAAAGTTCTGAATTAGTCACAGGTGGATCATGAAAATACGACACGCAGCGGTTGCCGGCACACTCGAGTCGAGTGATGTCATGGTACGAATAGAGCCTTTAGAGGATACACAAGAGGTCTCAATACAAATTAGCAGTAGCGTTGAAAAACAATTCGGTGATGCCATTCATCGCATCGTACTTGAACTGGTGAAATTGCATGACATTCAAGGAGCACAAATCATTATCGATGATAAAGGTGCTTTAGAGTGTGTACTGAAAGCACGGTTAGAAGCCTTATTCGCTCGTGCTTGCGACGTTGAATATCTGCCTTGGGAGGATAAATAATGACGCCAGAACAAAAATCACGCACACGCAGAAGCATGCTATTTGTGCCCGGCTCAAATGCCGCGATGCTGAGTAACTCTTTCATTTATAAAGCAGATGCTTTGATGTTTGACCTTGAAGATTCAGTTACTTTACGTGAAAAGGATACGGCTCGCCGCTTGGTTTACCATGCGCTGCAACACCCTTTATATCAAGACATTGAAACTATTGTGCGAGTAAACGCCCTTGATTCCGCTTTTGGTGTTGCTGACCTTGAAGCGGTTGTGCGCGGTGGTGCTGATATTGTCCGTCTACCAAAAACAGATAATGCACAAGATGTGATTGATATTGAAAGTGAAATATTACGCATCGAGAAAAGCTGTGGCCGCGAAGCTGGCAGCACAGGGCTTCTTGCTGCGATTGAATCACCGATGGGGATCACTCAAGCTGTGAATATCGCCCATTCATCACCACGACTTATTGGCATCGCCTTAGGTGCCGAGGACTATGTCCGCAATTTGCGCACCGAGCGGTCTCCAGACGGCATTGAACTCCTCTATGCTCGGTGCGCCATTTTACAAGCCGCTCGCTCAGCCGGTATCCAAGCCTTTGATACCGTTTATTCTGATGCCAATAATGAGGAAGGTTTCTTAAAAGAAGCCGCCTTGATTAAACAGCTTGGCTTTGATGGCAAATCATTAATTAATCCACGACAAATTGAGTTACTTCATAATCTTTATGCGCCAACTCAAAAAGAAGTCGACCATGCCCAACGCGTTGTAGATGCGGCGGATGCAGCTGCTCTCGAAGGTAAAGGGGTAGTTTCATTAAATGGGAAAATGGTCGATGGCCCAGTGATTGACAGAGCTCGCCTAGTGTTATCTCGGGCGGCATTATCAGGTATTCGGGAAGAGTGAGGCAAAAAATGACAACAATAACTCAGCGCCAGGCTCGCGTATCAGCCTACCTAGAACCCAAAACAGATGAAACATTGCGCTCATTTAAAGATATTGGAAAAGTGCAACAACAGGTACAAAAACCACGAAACCGCAAACTGTGCGATGACTTACAAGTGGCTATTCGCCGCTCTGGATTAAAAGATGGCATGACCATTTCATTTCACCATGCTTTTCGTGGTGGTGACCTGACTGTCAATATGGTGATGCAAGTTATTGCAGAAATGGGTTTTCGTAACCTCACCCTCGCCTCTAGCTCACTAAGCGCTTGCCACTCTCCTTTGGTTGAGCATATTCGCCACGGTGTTATTCGCAAAATCTATACTTCTGGTATTCGCGGCCCATTAGCAGAAGCTATTTCACGGGGAGAGCTTGAAGAACCGGTGCAAATCCATTCACACGGTGGACGAGCCAATCTTGTTCATAGCGGTGAGCTAAACATCGATGTTGCCTTTATTGGTGTGCCATCTTGTGATGAATATGGCAATGCCAATGGCTATACCGGTAATGCAAGTTGCGGCTCTCTGGGCTATGCAAAAATTGATGCCGAAACTGCCCAAAAAGTGGTAATGCTAACAGAAGAAATATTGGCTTATCCTCATAATCCATCCAGTATCAAACAGGATGAAGTGGATTACATCGTTAAAGTAAAACGTGTTGGTGATGCCGATAAAATTGGCGCAGATGCAACCCGTATGACTTCCAATCCACGTGAATTATTAATTGCACGCACCGCCGCTGATGTGATTGAAAAGTCAGGATACTTTAAAGATGGGTTTTCATTACAAACTGGAACTGGCGGCGCTTCTCTTGCCGTAACACGTTTCCTTGAAGATAAAATGCGCCGTCATAATATTCAAGCAGGCTTTGCCCTCGGTGGTATTACATCAACCATTGTTGACCTGCATGAAAAAGGTTTGATCCGTAAATTATTGGACGTACAAAGCTTTGACCGCGCTGCCGCAGAATCACTGGCACGAAATCCAAATCATATCGAGATTAGCGCCAATCAATATGCCTGCTTTGATTCCAAAGGCGCTTCCGTTGATATGCTTGATGTGGTAGTGCTCAGCGCATTAGAAATTGATACCCAATTCAACGTTAATGTATTAACTGGTTCCGATGGTGTTATTCGTGGTGCATCTGGGGGGCATAGTGATACTGCTGTTGCAGCGAAATTGTCCATCATTGTGGCACCTTTAGTTCGCGGACGCATTCCGACACTCGTTGATGAAGTGATCACTTGTGTCACACCGGGATCCAGTGTTGATATTTTAGTTACTGACCACGGTATTGCTGTGAATCCTGCTCGTCCTGAATTGAAACAACAACTTGAAAATCAAGGGATAAAAACAGTCTCCATGAGCTGGTTACGAGAACGCGCTCAGCTGTTGACGGGTGAACCTAATCCTATTGAATTTACAGATAAAATTGTTGCTGTAGTCCGTTATCGTGATGGCTCTGTCATTGACATTGTTCATCAGATTAAGGAGTAACCATGTTTTACCCACTGCCTGATACTAACGAGCAACTTGAGATTTCCTTACCTGACTTACTGGCGAGCCGCGATGCCCGTCAAGCTCGCCAGCAAGAATGGATTGGTCTCCATCAGGTAACCTTGATTTCATTTACTGTTGTTTTTCCGGGCGCTGTGAAAGACAGCCATCTGGTCAGACATATTTTTAATCAGGGACTAAATGCGCTTAAACAAGTTGCTTTATGCAGGCAGTGGGTACTTTTATCACAACAATCTTTTCCACTAAAAACGGGACCTGAATGCTTAGTGGCGGTAGATGCAAACGCAGTTGAAGTGAAAAAAGCCTTAATTGAAGCGGAAGAATTATCTCCTGTCGGTCGATTATGGGATTTTGATGTTTTCGATGCACAAGGACAGCAGTTCTCACGCAGCCAATTAAATTTACCACCAAGACGTTGTTTAATTTGTGAGAATGAAGCCAAAGTGTGTGCTCGTCATCGAACACATCCGCTTAATGAAATTTTTAATCGAATCGAGGAGTTAGCCAATGCGCCCACAGCTTACTGAGCAGATTAATGATTTAGGCGAAAACCTTATTCAACATTATAGCCAGCTCGCTTGGCAAGCCATGCTCGCAGAAGTGAATTTAACACCTAAACCCGGTTTAGTTGATAAATATAATACGGGTGCACATAAAGATATGGCGCTTACGGATTTTCATTTAAGCGCCAATGCTATCGCCCAGTATTTTCCACAATTTATACTCGCGGGCGCTCAGTATAAACATTTGGCCATCGAACAGGTTCTGCCGGAAATTAGAAGTATTGGGATTGCATGTGAAAAAGCGATGTTTCGTGCTACTCAAGGTGTTAATACCCATAAAGGTTCTATTTTTTCACTTGGATTAGTATTAACCGTAATAGGCCGTCAATTAGCTTTACGACAAAAAATTTCGCCTATGGCAATTAGTCGATTAGTCGCAGAAATGTGCCAAGGGATTAACGATGAATTAAAGCGGCCAACGGATAACCTAACCGCCGGACAACGTTTATATCAACAATATGGATTAACAGGTGCGAGAGGCGAAGCTGAAAGTGGTTATCATTTAGTTATCAATCACTCACTTCCTTATTACTTACAACAGCTCGCTATAGGTAAAATACAAGATATTGCATTGATCGATACCTTGATTTTATTGATGAAAATAAATGACGACACCAATATTGCTAATCGTGGGGGCATGCAAGGTTTAGTATGGACCAAACAACAAGCCACTCTGCTACTACAAAGTGGTATTAACCATCCATCCGATTTAGTAAAAGTTCAAATTTTTGACCAGCAATGTATTGAGCGAAATTTAAGTCCTGGCGGCAGTGCTGACTTATTAATCCTAACCTGGTTTTTTGCCCGATTACCTTATTCAAATATGAACACTTAAGGTTAAATAAAATAATGCGAATTTAAATATTAATTAACACAGGGATAAAATTAACAACATATTAATTTTCTTCACCAGTCATTGATTTAAAAATTCACAACATATTTGCAAATAGCGTTATGCCTTAAAAATAAACTCTATTCAAGATACAGCTGTAAGCAAATATGGGGATTCAAAGTTTTGAACTTATATTTTTAATGAATTTATAAAATTAAAATTTATGCCCTAAGTATATTCGAACTTCAGGATATTGGTGTTATGCCACCAATATAGACTCAAAATAAATCAAGTTTCAGGTTGGTGGCTATAGTCAACAACCCTGCAATTTGAAGTATGACGGGTATATCAGTTGTTTGAAGTATGACCGGTATATAAATCAAGGAAATTAGCCTATGCAAAAAGACAAAATATGGAAATTGCTAATTCTCATTGCAATTCCAATCATTATTGCCTTAATACCGACACCAGCAGGATTGCCTCATATTGCTTGGCTGTTATTTGGTCTTTACCTTGCCGCAATTGTCGGGCTGGTATTAAAACCTTATTCAGAACCTGTAATATTACTCGCGACCATTGCTGCTAGTGCCGTTATTATTGGTATCACTGGCACCAAAGATGTTAAAGCAGGTGAGGTATTAAGTGGTTATGCATCCGGTACAACTTGGCTTGTATTTGCTGCATTTACACTGAGTGCTGCATTTGTTATTACCGGACTTGGTAAACGCCTCTCCTATATTCTCATTGGTAAATTAGGTGGAACAACTCTCGGGCTTGGCTATGTCACGGCGATACTTGACTTAATTATCGCTCCAGCAACACCATCAAACACGGCTCGTGCTGGCGGGATCGTATTTCCTATCATCAACAGTGTCGCCGTTGCATTAGGGTCTGATCCTGAAAAAAGTCCTCGTAAAGCGGGTCATTACTTATTAGTTAACGTCTATATGGTGACTAAAACCACCAGCTATATGTTCTTAACCGCAATGGCACCAAACGCATTAGCGCTGGCAATGATGAGTGACATTATGGGCATTCATTTAAGTTGGGGAGGATGGGCATTAGCGGCATCGGTCCCTGGTTTAATTATGCTCGTCTTGACACCCTTAATTATTTATAAGCTTTATCCCCCTGAGCTAAAAAAAGTTAATAATAAAGAGATTGCAGAAAAAGGTCTGAGTGATTTGGGTCCAATGACCATGCGTGAAAAATTACTCGGCATAATCTTTGTTATTGCATTAGCAGGATGGATATTCGCCGATAAAATTGGGGTAAGCGCATCCAGTGTTGCAATCGCCGTCATGGCGCTGACTCTTATTCTTGGTGTCGTCACTTGGGATGACGTGCTCAAAAACAAAGGTGGCTGGAACACCCTGATTTGGTACGGTGGTATCATTGGGATGTCAGGCGTCTTGACCAAAGCAGGCTTTTTCAAATGGTTAGCCGATGTGATGAGCGAATACCTCTCTTTCGGTGACCAAGCAATGCTCGCCTTCTTTGTGATTATGTTTATCAGTGTCGCGATACGTTACCTATTTGCCTCGGGTGGCGCTTATGTTGCAGCGATGGTTCCAGTATTTGCCACTGTGGGTATGGTTGCCGGTGCACCACCGATGCTATTAGCCCTAGGCCTACTCTTCTCGAATGCCTATGGCGGTAGCTTAACCCATTACGGAGGCGCAGCAGCTCCAATCGTCTTCGGTGCTGGTTATAATGATATTCGTTCTTGGTGGATCATTGGTGGGATAGTGGCTTTTTTAAGTTTACTGGTTCACATGACTATCGGTTTAGGTTGGTGGGAACTGTTAATCAGTATGGGATTAATTTAAACCATAGCTATTAGCTAGATAGCAATAATGGAGTGCAATATATTGCACTCCATTAATTTCCCTAATCTTAAATATCTGTACTAAATAATTCATAAGCATGCACATAGATACTCTAAATAATTCGAGTTGTCGCTAGGAGCATACATAAGTATGTGACGAGTGCGAGTGAGCGCAGTCAACAACGCAACAACTTGAAATACAACGAGTAGATACTCTAAATAATTCGAGTTGTAGCTAGGCGACAAGGGAATGAGTCGCTAGGAGCATACATAAGTATGTGACTAGTGCGAGTGAGCGCCAGTCAACAACGCAACAACTTGAAGTATGAAGAGTATACGTGGCAACTTGAAGTATGACGAGTATAGGAGTAAACATGAAAAACATCCCTTGCACTCTAATGCGTGGCGGCACATCAAAAGGCGTGTTCTTATTAGCCGATTCACTCCCTACCGATATTAATCAACGTGATGAACTCATTTTAGCCATTATGGGTTCTGGCCACCCTTTACAGATTGATGGTATTGGTGGTGGTAGCCCGCAAACCAGTAAAGTGGCGATTATTAGCAAATCCCTTCATCCAGATGCCGATGTTGACTATTTATTTGCTCAAGTTGCTATCACCGAACGCATCGTCGATACCGCACCAAATTGTGGCAATATACTGTGTGCCGTCGGCCCTTTTGCTATTGAGCAAGGTCTCGTGCCTATCTCGGGCAGCCAAACGACTGTACGTGTTCGCAATATCAATACCAATACTTTTGTTAATTCGACAGTACAAACGCCGAATGGGCAAGTTTGTTACGAGGGTGGTACACAAATTGCCAGCGTACCCGGTAGCGCTGCACCGATTGCGCTAACTTTTTTAAATGCTTGTGGCGCTAAAACTGGTCAATTATTACCAACGGGTCATCCCATCGATACAATTGATGGGATTAATGTGAGTTGCATTGATATGGCTGTCCCGATTGTTTTAATTGATGCACCACAGATGAATAAAACAGGCTATGAAACGGCTGAGCAACTTGAAGCCGATAAAGAATTTATGCAGCAACTGGAAAGTATTCGAATTAAAGCCGGTGCGGCAATGGGACTTGGTGATGTGAGTAAAAAAGTGATCCCAAAACCGATATTAATCTCCCCTGCTATTAATGGCGGTACGATTAATGCTCGTTATTTTATGCCCCATAAATGTCATGGCGCATTAGCAGTCACTGGCGCGATAGCTATTGCAATAAGTACTATTTTACCTGATAGCATTGCCAAGCAATATATTAGTAGTGATATTAATATGTCGAATATATCCATAGAGCATCTAAGTGGTAATTTTGAAGTTTCGCTTAATCTACAGGGTGAATTTCCTGAAGGAATACAAGCTTCAATTATTCGTACTGCCAGAAAGCTCTTTGTGGGTGATGTCTTTGTGCCCTGATTTTTTCAAAAAAAACAAATTAGCCTCTCTATTTACAATGAAATAAAGAGGCTAATTATTATATAACCAACGTCATTTAAGCCGCAGGTACGCGGCTACGTTAATCAAATCTCATCCCATAAAGTGACAAAGTTGCCATTGATGAAATAGGAAACCTGATGAGCCTCGTCTGGTGTTGGTAATTCAAGTTTGGTTGCCATTCGCGCCATTACATTATCCGGCACCGCATGTTCACGCTGACGATTCTGCTGTTCCCATTGCTTGAACGGTACCTCTAAATAAATCAAATGTACTTTGGCTTGATAACGCGCAAACAGGCTAATCATCGTTTCGCGTAATGAAGCACTTAACGATGTGGCATTCCAAATAAAATCTTTTTTCGAACGCAGCAAAATTTTTGCGTGTTCTTTAGCTTGCTGAGCAACCCACCCCTGCGCATTTCTATCCGCCGGATTGATTTTATGCGTGCGCCTGATCTCATCAAGGCAGACAATTTCAGTCTGGGAATAAAACTGTTGAATGAAGTGATCTTTCCCCATTCCGGGTAAGCCACACAACATAATGACTTCGCTCCCCTGTTCTTCAAAAGGCGCATAATCAGGGGTTCCCCGTTGATAATGAAAATAATGAAAACGCCCTGCTAATGAAGCAAAATTTTTCGGTTGATGCCAACAACCTTGTTCACGGCAAAAAAGCTCAAATAACTCGATACGCGCCAGTAAATCCGCTTTATCATCACAAGTTCGGCCAATCGCATCTGCTTTCGCTAACATGCACAATAAAGACATATCAACGCGTAAAGAGGCGGCAAATAGCGCCCGTTCGGGATCGGGTTTTTCCATTACCCATAATGGCAACCCGTGAAAGCGCACTAATGCAGCAATTTGCTCACGAATAACAAAAGGCGTCTCCCGTTCGCGAAAGAGAATATTTCTGACCGATAATTCCCCTTTTTTGGCATGTCCTGGAGAGCGGATCCGCCCATCCTCTTCCTTTGTCGTGCTACGCTTTTCTACATCATGCAATAATGCAGCCGTCCAAACGATATTTTTCTGTAATGAAGAAAGTTGCTGATATTCAGATAAACTTTCTAAAGCGGCCAATACCATTTGCGTGTGAATAGCCACATTACCTTCCCCGTGATGTTGGCTATCTTGGGGAACCGCTTGCATATCTCGCACAAATGTAAATTGTGCTTCTAACTGCGACCATTCACGCTTATCCGTCAATTGCCAAATCATGGGTTACCGCCTTGGCATTCAAAGGCCAATTTTGCACGCTGCCAATGACGCTTCCAATGAATATCTGTTTTTACATGATTTTTACGTACATATTTAAAAATATGTTTCATAAAATCATCCACATGAAAACCTTGGCTATCGCGAGTAACAATACCTTCCATGCTGCAAGGATTTCCCGTATGGGTATCTCTGGCAATAAATTGGCTATCTAACGATGCCGCAGCAATTAATGATCGAGAATATTCTTGCTCTGTTAAGTGTTTGTCGATTGAAATATCCAATTGTGGAACCGTTGGAAAATCAAACAGTGATGCATAAAATTTCACTTCGTCCCAACTGAGCCAATGTTCACCTTGCCTCACCGCAAACACATAGAAGTAATCTTCAATATGTTGATATTCAATTGAATGAATGGCGTACAAATTTTCACCAAATAACTCAATGTCACCGAGATCATCTTTAATTAACTGCCAACGTTGGCGAATTTGCTGACTCCACGCGGATTGTGTCGGCGCGCCATGAGAGCGAGCAAAGACACCATGCCGGTTCAAGCAATTATTTTCACCATCGAGTTTTTCAGTATGAACAAGTTGTTCAATATTTTGGATGTGGGACCACCAGTCGCTATTAATACGATCATCGCTGGTCGTGCCGGGTGAGAACGGATAGTGATACGTTCTACCGTACTTTCTTGATTGCATATTCATCATGCTTTCTCTAAAAAAATAGAAATAACAACAATTCTTTTGCCAGAATTGCGTTCTTATCCTCAAAATAATTCGAGTTGTAGGTAGGCGACAAGTCAATAAGCACAGTCAACAGCGCGGTAACTTGAAGTATGACGAGGATAAATATTGAGAAATCAAGTGCGGTATTACATATCTATTCCGAGTAACGGCCTCATGGTTATGTCTTTCTTAAGAAAAATAGCAAGAAATCATTAAATTAATGAAAATTCTAGTCGAATAGTCAAGTAAAAGGCTATCAATCTATTCCTAATTTGATATCAACAAGCATTTTACTCAGCGCTAATTTGGCTTTCATTTACCAAGTATTTTACAATGACTTTATTACGATACAAGCACTTATCTTGTAGTGTAATAGGTTCCTGCCCTTTGGTCGTCACTTTTTGCCAAATTTCATTATGACGATAAATAGCACCATTTTGTCGTGTAAATTTATGGTTTTGCTGGTAAATATGATATTTTTCCTCACGCGGTGAAGAGCACAATAATTCACCTTCGAGCTGGTGCTCGGCAATATTGAATACCAATTGGAATATAGTTTGCGTTGGGTTGTAAAAGACCAGATCAATATAATTATAAAAGATAGCCGCCCCAGAACCGAATGGCAGTACTCGCCCTTCATCAGGGAATGGGTCAAAACTGTGGTTTGCACGCTCAATGACTTGTAATGGTGAGTGTAAAATCATCCAATGAATTAAGTTACTTAGCTGACAAATTCCCCCACCAATACCTGAACGGGCTTCACCAAACGATAATTCCATTCCTTCCACAAAACCACGTTTTTCGCTTGGTTTTCCGACCAAAAGACAAAATGAAAAATACTCTCCCGGTGCAATAACAATACCGCTCATCGCTGCTGTTGCAATACGTAGGTTAATCACTTTATTGTGCTGTAATCTAAGGTCGGAATCACCGAGTTTACGAATAAGCTTTGAGGTATGTTTATTATAGCGATGCGTCAACCGTTCACTTTTGATATTTTTTGCATATTGTCTGGTTGAAAATGTCCAATACAACCAGCGAACAAAACGCTTTTGCCTTACTCTCAACCAATACAGTAACGGATGATATGATGATAATGGCCGACGCATGAAAGTCCTTATGAGGATATATTCCATGAATAATCCCATACTTATCCAATCATCAAAATAGTAACTGTCTGATATTTAATGTTCAACTTAGCAACTACTTCGTTTTTTCTTCCATTATATCTTAGCCGCCGCCCTTTCCATTGTAGTTTTGATTTCAGTTTCTATTTTTATTTTTTATTTTTTATTTTTTATTTTTTTAATTCCCGAAAATTTGCTCTAAGGATTTCAAGCAGCAGCTAGGCGGCAAGGGAGTTCATTTCTGGGAACATACATAAGTATGTGACTAGAATGAATGACCGCAGCCAACAACGCTGCGGTTTGAAAGACGACGAGCAAAAACGAGGAGATTAATAAAGGCCGAGAGCCCCGCCGACTGCCAGCGTAAAGAAACTAAACACCCAAATCCATCCAAACGAATAACGTAAATGTTTACCCATATCGATCCCTGCAAGCCCCATCGCTAACCATGCAGCTGGAGAAAACGGGCTGACAAATGTTCCCGCATTATTACCTATTGCCATTGCATACACCACTGCGGATGGATCAACACCTGCGGTTGCCGCTATTTGCTGAATAATTGGCAGTAGAGCAAAGTAATAAGCATCGGTACTGGTAAAGATATCCATTGGTACGCCGAGTATACCGACGAAAATATGAATTTTGGATACCCACTCCGTTGGCAATATCGCGGTTAAATCTGTGGCGATCGATTGCAGCATTCCACCATCAGATAAAATACCCAGAAATGCCCCCGCGGCTAATATTATCGCGACCATTCCCAATGCTTGCGGTGCATGTAGTGATAACACTTTCATTTGATCTTTTGGATTAGGATAATTAACCAACAATGCGATTGATAGTGCAATCATAAACACATACGGTGCTGAGAGTAGACCAAATGCTAAGCAAATAACGGAAGCAATTATTAATCCACCATTAATTAATGGTTTTTTCGGTTTATGAATAACATCATTTATTTCCGCGTTTTCATCACTGAAAGGCAATAAAGAATCCATTTGATATGGTGTTGTGCCTTTCAGCGCAGCGGCTGCAATACGGCGTTTTTCCCTAACCCCCATAATAGTGGCAAAAGCGACAGCACCCAGCATACCGATAAGCTGCACTGGAATAAGCCCCTGCCAAAGCACTGAAGCATCAATACCTGTTACCGCAGAAGCTCTACCTAGTGGCCCGCCCCATGGCACCATATTCATGATCCCCATGCTGGTGCACATGAGTAATAGCATTAAATATGGACTCATTCCCAGTTGGCGATACAAAGGTAACAGAGCAGGAATAATGATTAAGAATGTTGCCGCACCAGAGCCATCTAAATGCACAACGCCTGCAATTAATGTGGTCATAATACAAACAATAATGACATTTCCTCGCGTCATCTTAACCATTAAACGAATTAGCGGATCGAAGATATGTAAATCTTTCATCAGGCTGAAGAATAGAATGGCAAACAGGAACATGGCTGCCACTTTTGAAACTTTATTTATGCCACTTTCAAAAAAGACGGAGATTTCAGGTATAGAATAACCGGCTAATAAAGCACCAATAAATGGAATGCAGGACATTGCAATAATAGGGCTAACTTTACCCATCATTAATAAAGTCACAATTGAAAGTATGATTAAAATACCAATAATCGTTAACACATTTATTTCCTTCTTAGAATTATATTTTTTCAGGTGAATGAATTTCTATCAAAAATTGCATACGAATATCATTGAGCGTTAATTATCACTTCAATATTTATTTAAGCTCATTGAATATCTACATATTGCTTATATAAATCTATCTACCCACATGCAAGATGAAATTTATTTTTTTGCTGCCTTAACATGCCATTTACAATTATAAAAATCATACTTTAGAATAAAAAAATAGATTAAAACTCTATTAGAACCATTAAAACCATTGATATTTATTAACACCATTTCAATTTGGTAATTAATGTTTTAATTGCTAACATACAGATTATCAGTCTCTAATTATTATTAATTGTACAACTATTTTAGTTTTTCTATTATTTTTTATATAAATACGTGTTCATAATAAGTGAGAGTACAGAAATTTATACTTTTTACTGTTTTTCTCAAATTTATACATAACGACTTGCTTTTTTGTCTCATCACCAGCAAAAAAATCAGCTAAAACTGTCAATACCACACCTTCTCACAAAAAAAATTCATCGGTATTTGTATAATGTAGGAATCATTCAAACTTATACCCATCATGATTTGAGTTACGGCTAAGCTAATGAGCGTAATCAACAACGCTATAATTTTAAATGTGGTTGGTATATACCCAAAATAATTCGAGTTGCTTGTAGGCGCAAAGCGAAAATAACCGATGAGCATAGATAAGGAATACACCAATGAGCCACCTCTTTTCCCCCGCATCAATTGGTCAAGTTTCACTAAAAAATAGAATTATTGTTCCCCCTATGTGCCAATATTCAGCAGTCGATGGTATGCCTACCGCTTGGCATCATGCCCACTATATGAACCTTGCGCTATCCGGCGCAGCACTTGTGATTGTTGAAGCCAGTGCTATCACCCCTATTGGCCGCATTACCTATCAAGACCTTGGTATATGGAATGATGCACAGATGGAAGCCATCAAACAAATGCTGACGGATATCAGACAATTTTCAGATGCACGTCTAGGTATTCAAATTGCGCATGCGGGCAGAAAAGCGTCTACTGACCTACCTTGGCATGGTGGCAAAAGCCTAAGCGCGGCAGAAAAAAATGGTTGGCAAACGGTCTCTTCATCATCTCTCGCTTTTGGGCATAACCACCCGCCTCGTGAACTTAGCATTAGTGAGGTACTAGAAGTAAAACAACACTTTATTGATGCTGCGAAACGAGCAGAAAAAGCAGGATTTGATGTCATTGAAATTCATGCGGCCCATGGTTATTTACTGCATGAATTCTTATCACCAATATCAAATAAACGGCAAGATGAATACGGCGGTAGTTTTGTTAACCGTAGCCGCTTACTGCTGGATGTTTTTCATGAAATAAGAGAGGCGATAGATCCCAATATTGCGATTGGCGTACGTATTTCAGCAACTGACTGGGTAGAAAATGGTTGGGATGTTCCTGAATCTATCGAACTTACCGAATCACTCGAAGAACTCGGTTGTGACTATATCCATATTTCGTCTGGAGGGCTTTCAGACAAACAACAAATACCATTAAGTCCTAATTATCAAGTTCCCCTTGCTCAAGCTATTCATGAGAACACCATGATGCCCGTTATTGCCGTAGGTTTAATTACTGACCCTCTTCAAGCAGAAGCGATTATTGCAACGCACCAAGCTGATTTTGTGGCAATTGGTCGAGGCATATTATTTGAACCACGTTGGCCATGGCGTGCAGCGACAGTATTGAATGAACAAATTGAAGTTGCCCCACAATATTTACGCAGTGCCCCCCATCAGTTTAAAAATATGTTTAAGTAAAAAATAAAAACCGCAGCCTTATTAAAGCTGCGGTTTTTGATCAATTCAGCCATTAAACTATCTTAGTTGATAAGTATTAACGTGAACTTGTTGAGCACTGCTGAACAAATTCAATCATTGATTTTTCGAATTCAGGCTCTGCTGCTGCGCCTGATTTTTCTAATTCTGCATCCATACGTTTGAATTCTTTCAAACCATATTTTTCAATCGTTTTATCGTAAGCACAACCACAAATTGCTTTAACAGCATTCGCTGTTTCGCCTTCAGGATTTCCAGAAGCCACTACGCAGGTGTTCACAAAATTTTCTTTGTATTCTGCAATTTCAGCTTTTTCATCGGAACAAGCCGATAATACTGCCATAGCACCCGTCATAGCTAAAATTAATGCGATCTTTTTCATTTCAAACCTATTATTTTTCTGTTTACAGACACGATTAATCCCAATAAACGAAATAAGAACTTCATATTAAGATTAATATCCCTACCACCAATATCTTGTATTTAATAATAGCGCCTTTGATATAAAAAATCTGCCGTCATTAACTTATTTTTATGATTAACACTTATCTTGATGAGTTAAAGGATCGCCAACGATAATAAAACAACGCCAACAAAATAAGAATACAACCCACTACTTGGATAAAAGGCATCCTTTCATGATACCAAATAGCGGCTACAAAGACTGTCATCACAGGCTCTAATATCATTATAATTGCCGCATTGGCTGCCGTTGTATTTTTCTGTCCGAGTAGTTGTAAAACAAAGCGTAAACTGGTGGCAATCACAACACTCGCAATAAACCAAATAACCGTAGATAGCGCTAAACTTGAAGGCCATTGCTCCAAAAATAACGACAGCACCAAGCCGACAACGCCAGTACAGGCTAATTGTATTGTCGTTAAGGGCAAAATAGGGACACTGCGGGCATATAAGCTGGTATAACAAAAATAGATTGCTTGAACAATTGCGGCACCGAGGAACCATAATTGACTGGCTTTAAACTCTAATTGAGCTTTGAAAAGAGTTAAGCAAGCCAGCCCTAATATTGCTACGGGCAAAGCTTCCCAGAAATAGCGACTTGGCCTGTTTTTAAGGATCACCCATGCAACAAGTGGCACAAATAGCATCGCGAGGCTCATAATAAAGGCCCCTTCCCCTAATGAATCCGTCGTTGCCACCGCATAGATCCACAAAACAAGGTTTAGCGCCATCCACCCGCCAGTCATGAGAATTTTAGGCAACTGCTTTAATTTTATTTTATTCGATTTACCACGACAAAAAGGGAGTAAAATAATTGCCGCTAATAAAAAACGGCTACCAAGAAAGCCGAATATCGGCATACCTTGCACTGCTTCGCGAGAAAAGACCCATCCCCATGCTGCAATCATGGTTGTCAGCACTAAGAATAACTCTGCTTTTCGTTGTGAATGCATTTTTACCTCTAAACGTTTTCACTGCTTAATAGTTTTTATCATACTGCCTTTTTTTGACAAGCCAATCATATTTTGGCTTTTCGGCAAGTTAATTAAAATAAAAACATCAATCAATAATATCCTTAATAAATAGGACCATTAATCAAAAAAACTTCCTCTTAAAGGCGATTTTTTAGCTTTTATCTTCCTTATTTATTGACCTTTTTTTTATCACCTCCTCCATTGTGCAAAAAATGAGGAAATTGACTTATAAACCCATCAATTTTTCTTATTTTTGATTCTGAGATAATCATGACATAACAGAAAAACACTTCAGTCAAACAGTCAGTCATCGGGGTTGTTTTTCATTTCAAACAATGGGGAAATATCAATATCATGGATAATAAATTACATACAGATATAGATATAATCAGAAAGGTTAAGCAATCAATAAAAGCTCGAAAATATGCTCATGCTGATGAAATAAGCCTGTTATGGCAATACGCTATGAAATCAACTGAAACCATAAGCTGGTCAAAAATAATGCTGATGTCTCTTGCTATCTGCATCATAATAACTTTATTTGCTTATTGATTAACTTACCTTTAAGTATAAAAAAAGCTGGAACGATACTAAAGAGCCAGCTTTTTTATTGCTTTAATTTAATGGTTTATCTGTTACCAATAACCTAAGAACTTCCACCAAACGCTACCGATAAAGAACCAAATGGTTAAGTTCACCACACTCATTACGAAACCCGTTTTCCACCACTCACCCAACGTTGCGTAACCTGAACCAAAAATAATCGGTGCGGTTCCTGTTCCGTAATGCGTCAAAGACATCATTAATGAAGATGAGAAAGCAAGGGTTAAACCTAACAACATCGGTGGTGCGCCAAGTGCTAACCCCGCAGCGAAGAATGCGGCAAACATTGCGGTAATGTGAGCCGTCGTACTCGCAAAGAAATAGTGAGAATAGACATAAATTAGCACCAGTATTAGCATGCCCCACACCCAACTAATCCCCATACTATCAATAGAGCTGCCTACGGTTAGTGACATCCACTTAATTAGACCTAATTTACCAAGGAAGCTTGCCATCATCACCAGAGCGGAGAACCAAACTACGGTATCCCAAGCACCTTTATTTTTAAGCACGTCATCCCAATTAATAACACCTGTTGCTAATAAAACACTCAGCCCGATAAATGCAGCGGTGGTTGCATTAATGCTAAACGCAGGCCCAAATAACATTGCTGGAATACCTGCCCACATAATTAACAATAAACCAAATACAGCAAGCGTGATTTTTTCAGGTAAAGAAACTGGACCTAATTGCTGTAAGCGTTCTTTTGCAAAATTAGGCGCATCTGGTGTGGATGTAATTTCAGGCTTATACATCAAATAAATGACCAGTGGCATACAAATTAATGACACGATCGCCGGAACAAATGCAGCAATTGCCCACATGCCCCATGTTAGTTCATTATTTTGGCTAGTCTCACTAATAATTAAACTGACGATTAATGGGTTAGGCGCAGTCGCCGTAATAAACATCGCCGATGTAATAGGATTAATATTATAGTTTACTAAAGAAAGATAACGCCCTATTTTTCCCGCCGTTCCATCTTCTGCTTTGGAACCAAAACTGTCTGAGATAGAACGCATGATTGGGTGAATAATTCCCCCACCTCGGGCGGTATTACTCGGCGTTACTGGCGCTAGTATTGTCTCAGCAATTGCTAAAGAGTAAGCAATCCCTAATGTTTTTTTACCAAATAATGAAATGACGTAATATCCAATTCGAGCCCCTAACCCTGTTTTATTCAAACTCATGGAAACCATGATTGAAATACCAATTAGCCAAATTAAGTCATTCGAAAAACCACTTAGCGCGTCTGCTATTGCTCCCTTTGTCGATTCAGGGTTAGTCACTCCAGTGACAGCAACAAGGGAGATTGCCACGATAGAAACACCACCAATAGGTAATGCTTTACCAATTATTGCGGCGATTGTACCAACAAATAAAGCCAAAAGGTGCCAAGCATTAGGATTTACACCCTCTGGTACAGGAATAATGAACCAAATAATTAAAGCGATGGCTACAGCGATTAGGGTCGGAATAGGTTTTAACGGCGTCAATTTATTCATAAGGGTATCCATACAAGTTTTAAGATGGAATTACAGAGAAAACACAGTTATATATTCTGTTATTTATCTTCATGTTAACAAATCATCATCTATAAACCTTGATCGTTATCAGTGAGTTACTTTATTTTAGATAAAAAGTGGCTCATTTTGTAACGAAATGTAATTAACCTCTTATCATCAACGCTTTTAATTTGCATTGTCTATAAAAGTACCAATTTATTCTAATCAGAGAATAAGAATAAATATAGCAATTAGAATAATCATTTACCCACTTACTGGGTAAAAAATGAATAAGCAGTTAAAACATAAAATATTTCGTCACATGTCACTAATATACAAAAAAAAACAATACAGTTATATCTTCATCCTCAAAACTGTAAGCTGAATCGAATTAACAATATTCAATATAAAAAAATCAATTAAATGACTTGAATATATATTATTAACACCAAAACCCAATTCAGACTAAAAATCAACCTAACAGAATGAAAAGCAAGCAACCATTGAGCAAGAATTAGCCTGCAAACAACTTTTTTTTATATATCGGCGGTATAGTAATCATATTTGTTACTTAACATGATAATAGCGAAAAGTAATAATTAATCTTATATCAATCCCCCCACTTTATCTTTTATACATTTCAGTTTTATTTAATCTAAAATTAATAATGAACCTATTCTGAATAAAATTAAAATGATTGAGGAAATAACAATGACCCACAATGACACATACAGTTCAATTTCTCAGCAGCCTTGTATTATTTTATGTACGACAAATAGCCAAGAAAGTGCAATTAAAATTTCGCAACATTTACTTAACAATAGACTAGCCGCTTGTGTTTCATTATTACCGGAAATAATATCGCTATATCTTTGGAAAGGAAATATTACACAAGATAAAGAAATCTTATTGCTGATCAAAACAACTCAAGAAAATCAATTGGCTCTATTTAAAGCAATTAAAGATATTCACCCTTATGAAACACCAGAACTGATTCGGCTTGATCCAAGCCAAGTGGAAGATAATTATTTGCAATGGCTGTTAAATTCTGTTCGATAAGTAAACAACAAACCATATCTGTATGAAATATAAATAAATATGAATCATCCACCTTACCCTCTTTACGAGTTTACAATTTTCACTCGCTGGTCGGCTATGGTTAACTATAATTTAATGATATATAAGTAGACTCGCTTTATATTTATTTTCCCTCCTCATCATTTCGGAGGGTTTTTTTTATCTAAAAAAATAAAAAGTGTTAAATGTCATAACTTTCGATAATGACCTAAATGAAAAGTCAAATAGGCAGTCTTTAGGTAAATTTAAAGAAATTAGCTCCAATTATTAATATTGTTAACTATAGACCTTGATAAATAACATTTATATATTATATTAAAAAGTATAATGATTTCATATAACATAAAAATGTAAGGGATGATTCATGGCTAAGTTTAAAGATGTCACTCGTAATATTTCCGAAAATTTATCGCATTTAAGTAAAAATATTCCTGATGTAATGGGGCAGTTTTCAGGACTTGTTGCCGCGGGAACAAAAGATGGCGCACTCGATAAAAAAACCAAAGAACTGATTGCAATTGGGATCGCCGTTGCTAATCGCTGTGATGGCTGCATTGGCTTTCATACCAAAGCATTAGTCGATTTAGGCGTGACAGAACAAGAGTTATCTGAAGCCCTCGGCGTTGCCGTATTTATGGGCGGTGGACCATCCGCGATGTATGCGGCTGAAACGATCAGCGCCTTCAAGGAATATTCAGAAAAGTAAAAATATCAAATGGATAAAGGAAGCCAATGCTTCCTCTATCCATATTGACTAACTGCCTGTTTTAACCTTTTTTCAGGTAAGAGCGTCTTTAGCGATTTCGTTATTAGCAATATAGTAAGGGGCTTGGCTAGGTGCCAAAGGTGCGCGATGACGAATTTTATCAGCGATCTTTTCCGCTATCATGATCGTAGTCGCATTCAAATTTCCGGTAATAATCAATGGCATGATTGATGCATCAATCACCCTTAGATTTTCAAGACCGTATACGCGTCCAGCACCATCAACCACCGCCATTTCATCACTGCCCATTTTACAAGTACCGCAAGGATGAAATGCTGTTTCAGCGCGATCACGCACAAATGCATCTAACTCTTCATCTGTGCTGACTTGTTTGCCGGGGCTGATTTCCTCACCTCGATAAGGGTCAAGAGCTGGCTGTGCCATGATTTCTCGCGTAATGCGAATAGCCGCACGAAACTCCTCCCAATCTTGCTCGCTCGACATATAGTTAAACAAGATACTTGGGTGTTGTCTTGGGTCTCGGGATGTAAGCCTTACACGCCCACGGCTTGGGGAGCGCATAGATCCTACGTGTGCTTGGAATCCATGCATATTCACGGCATTACTGCCATTGTAGTTAATCGCAACAGGTAAAAAATGAAATTGAATATTCGGCCAAGCAAATTTATCACTGGTTCGAATAAACCCACCCGCTTCGAATTGGTTACTCGCCCCGACGCCAGTGCCATTAAATAACCATTGAGCACCAATCATTGGCTGGTTATACCATTTCAATGCCGGATATAAGGAAACGGGTTGCTTACATTCATATTGTAAATACATTTCAAGGTGATCTTGCAGGTTTTGCCCTACACCCGCTAAAACATGAACTGGCGGAATATTAAATTCATTTAGAACATCCTCGGGACCGACGCCTGAGCGCTGCAAAATTTGAGGTGATGCAATGGCTCCTGCACACAATAGAACCTCTTTACGGGCATTAACCTCAGTCGGGGTTGTACTTTCCCCCTGATAATATTTTACACCTACCGCTTTTTTACCTTTAAACAGTATAATATCAGTAGTTGCATGGGTCACAATCGTCAAGTTTTTCCGCATTTTTGCTTGGTCAAGATAACCCCTAGCGGTACTCGCACGGCGGCCTTTCGCTGTAACGGTTCTATCCATAGGGCCAAAGCCTTCCTGTTGATAGCCATTAAGATCATCAGTTTGTGGATATCCGGCTTGCACACCAGCGGCAATCATCGCGTGAAATAAGATATTATTTCCCTGCTTTGGTGTTGTGACACTGACAGGCCCACTATCACCATGATAGTCATTAGCGCCAATATCGCGGGTTTCCGCCTTACGAAAATAAGGCAAACAATCTTGATAGCGCCAATCTTCAAGGCCGGGTGCCTTAGCCCAGCCATCAAAGTCCATCGCATTTCCACGAATGTAACACATGCCATTAATCAACGAAGAGCCACCAAGCCCTTTACCTCGGCCACATTCCATACGCCGATTGTTCATGTATGGCTCGGGGTCTGTTTCATAAGCCCAATTATAACGACGGCCTTGTAGTGGATAAGCTAATGCCGCTGGCATTTGTGTGCGAAAGTCGAGCCTATAATCAGGCCCTCCTGCTTCTAGGAGCAGCACAGTAACATCTGAATCTTCTGTCAAGCGGGTCGCAAGAACGTTACCGGCTGAACCAGCACCGATAATAATGTAGTCATAGACCATTGTTATCTCCTCTGTTTCAGTCAAATTAAAAAATAAACATCAAAAAACGGATGCAAACTCACCCAACTCTACTTGTATCGATTTGATTTGTGTATAATTTTGCAGAGTCACCAAGCCATTTTCACGGCCAACCCCTGAATGTTTATATCCACCAACGGGCATTTCAGCAGGCGATTCCCCCCAAGTATTAATCCAACAAATACCGGCTTGAAGCTGATGAATAACACGATGAGCACGGGTAAGATCATTAGTGACTAAGCCTGCGGCTAAGCCATAAACGCTATTATTTGCACGCTCAATCACTTCTTCTTCGGTGTGATAAGATAAAATACTCATCACTGGACCAAAAATTTCTTCTTGCGCAATTTGCATGTTGTCAGTGCAGTCAGTGAAAACAGTGGGCGCAACATAAGCCCCATTGGCAAAGTCACCTGTAACCAAACGCTCCCCACCACATAACAACCGAGCACCTTGCTGTTTACCAAGGTTGATATAGCGCAAAACATTTTCCATATGCGCAAAGCTAACTAATGGACCAAAATTGGTCGCTTCATCCAGTGGTGAACCGATTTTTATACGTGCTACTCGTTCTGTAATTTTGGCTTCAAATTGTGCTTTTAGCGCCTCTGGAACAAAAACACGCGTCCCATTGGTACACACTTGCCCTGAGCTATAAAAATTTGCCATCATGGCAATATCGGCGGCTTTATCTAAATCCGCATCATCAAAGATAATCAATGGAGATTTGCCGCCCAGTTCCATGGTGACCTCTTTAAGGCTTGAGGATGAGGCATTTGCCATCACTTTCTTACCGGTCGTTATCCCTCCAGTAAATGAAATCTTGGCAATACCCGGATGTTCTGTTAGCCATTGACCAACCTCACTACCGCTACCGGTTACAACATTAAATACACCTGCGGGTAAACCGGCTTCAGTATAAATTTCTGCTAGTTTTAACGCTGTCAATGAAGTGACTTCACTCGGCTTAAAGATCATTGCGTTTCCTGCGGCAAGCGCAGGCGCAGATTTCCACAACGCGATTTGAATGGGATAGTTCCAAGCACCAATACCCGCCACCACACCAAGGGGTTCGCGTCGTGTATAGGCAAATGCACTGTCACGTAATGGAATTTGTTGCCCTTCAAGGGCGGGGATTAAACCTGCATAGTATTCAAGTACATCCGCCCCCGTCACAATATCGACAAAACGCGTTTCTGAAAGCGGTTTTCCCGTATCCAAGGTTTCGAGATGTGCCAGTTCATCATTACGTTCGCGCAAGATATCAACCGCACGACGCAAAATACGCGAACGCGCCATTGCAGTCATCGCCGCCCAAATTTTTTGCCCTTGCTTCGCACTTTCTACTGCCCAATCAATATCTTCATAGCTTGCCGACTGTAAATTCGCTATCACGTTACCATTGGCTGGATTTATTGCTTCGAACTGCCCACACTCGGGTTGTGAACTGTCCACATAACCACCATGAATGTATAGCTTATGTATAATAGGTAAGCTTTGCATCGTATCTCCCTCAAATTCTTGTGTGCTTAAGTCTGTTTTTTACCTGCACGATTAAGTTGCATATCGATATACTCGTTAGTGATACTTAACGCATCAACAACGGGAAAAGCTTCATTACTCAATGCGCTACGTAACCATAACCCATCAATCAATGCCGCTAACCCTTTGGCTGCGCGACGCGCTTGTTGTTTATTCAGTATGCGACCAAACTCATAACTCAGATTAGAGTAAAGCCGTCGGTCATTGACCTGCTGTAAACGATTTAAATTTGGTTGATGCATGCTACTTGCCCAAAAAGCCAGCCATGTTTTCATCGCCGCTTCACTGATCTGCGATGAATCGAAGTTCCCCTCAACTATCGCTTGAATGCGCAATTTAGGTTCAGCGCCCGTTAACATTCGTAAACGGATAGCCACTGCAAAACCTAATTGATATTGGATATGGCGCATGGTTGCTTCCAATAACCCATTTTTATCACGGAAATAATGGCTAATTATTCCGGTTGAAACCCCTGCTTTTCGAGCGATAAGCACGAAGCTCGCATCTTGCATTCCCACTTCATTAATTACCGCTAAAGTGGCCTGAATTAACTGCTGTTTACGTATCGACTGCATTCCTATTTTCGGCATTATCTAAGACCTAAAAAATACATTGACCCTAATCATTAGACGATTTTTTGATTGAACATTCAATCAATATTAACTATATTTTATTACAATTAATTTACAAATAACCAAGGAAGATAATTGTGAAATTTTGAATCTTTACTAAATATCAAATAGTTAGTAAAGGATACAACTTTTAACTCCCTAAATATAAAATTACGGATCTGACGATGAAAAATCAAAACAGTCCAAAAAATCAGCAGAAGGATAAACTTAATTCTGTGGTTTTTTTCACCTCTGCCGGCCTTATTCTGGCATTCTCTTTTTTTACAATCTTAATGACCGAAACAGCAAATCAATGGATTGTTGCCGCCCTTGGTTGGGTATCAAAAACATTTGGCTGGTACTATTTATTAGCCGCAACTTTGTACATCGTTTTTGTCATTTTCATAGCAACTTCCCGCTTCGGTAATATCAAACTGGGTCCCGAACAATCCAAACCCGAATTTAGTATGTTGAGCTGGTCAGCGATGCTATTTGCCGCAGGAATTGGTATCGACCTGATGTTTTTCTCTGTTGCAGAACCGGTAACACAATATATGTTACCGCCAACAGGTGAAGGAGAAACACTAGAAGCAGCTCGTCAGGCGATGGTGTGGACACTGTTCCACTATGGCCTGACGGGCTGGTCTATGTATGCATTGATGGGGATTGCGCTGGGTTATTTTAGTTATCGCTATAATCTTCCATTAACAATCCGCTCGGCTTTATATCCCATTTTCGGCCAACGTATTTATGGCCCTATCGGTCATGCCGTCGATATCGCTGCCGTATTAGGCACCATTTTTGGTATTGCCACGACATTAGGGATTGGTGTTGTTCAATTAAATTACGGCTTAAAAGTATTATTCGATTTGCCACAAGGGCTAACGGTACAAGGCGGATTAATTTTTCTTTCGGTGGTCATGGCTGTAATTTCAGCCACATCGGGGGTTAATAAAGGGATCCGCATTTTATCTGAACTCAATGTATTACTCGCATTTGGCTTAATTTTATTTATCTTATTTGTCGGGGATACCGAGTTTTTACTCAACGCTTTGGTACTCAATGTCGGCGACTACGTTAACCGCTTTATGGGCATGACACTTAATAGCTTTGCCTTCGATAGACCTACCGATTGGATGAACAGTTGGACGCTATTTTTCTGGGCTTGGTGGGTCGCATGGTCACCATTCGTCGGCCTATTCCTTGCTAGAATATCTCGTGGCCGCACCATTCGCCAATTCGTTATCGGTACCTTAATTATTCCTTTTGTTTTCACTTTATTATGGCTCTCTATTTTTGGTAATAGCGCGTTATATGAGATCATTCATGGTAATAGTGAATTAGCGAAAACCGTGCTTGAAGCCCCTGAAAAAGGCTTTTATTCATTACTTGCGCTCTATCCCGGTTTTGGTTTCACCGCCTCGATAGCCACTATTACTGGGCTTCTGTTTTATGTCACTTCCGCGGATTCCGGTTCTCTCGTCCTCGGAAATTTCACCTCTCAACTCAGTGATATCAATAGCGATGCACCAAATTGGTTACGTATTTTTTGGTCTGTTGCCATTGGTTTGCTCACTTTAGGCATGTTGATGACCGATGGGGTTGCTGCGCTGCAAAATACCACGGTGATCATGGGGTTACCTTTTAGCTTTGTGATTTTCTTTATTATGGCAGGCTTATATAAATCGCTGAAAGTAGAGGATTTTAGACGCGTTAGCTCGCTCAATATCACTGCACCTGCGCCACTGTATGGCAACGGTACATTAAATTGGAAGCAACGATTAGGCCGCGTAATGAACTTTCCCGGCACAACTTACACGCAGCGAATGCTCGATTTAGTGTGTATCCCTGCCATGAAAGAGGTGGCTAATGAGTTGAGTCTCAGAGGTGCAAACGTTGAGTTCAATAGGTTACCTGCCATTGCTGATGAGCGATTAGACCACTTAGAACTCACAGTTGATCTCGCTGAGGAACAAAATTTTATCTATCAAATTTGGCCTCAACGTTACTCTGTTCCGGGTTTTACCTACCGTGCTCGTTCTGGAAAATCCCACTACTTCCGTTTAGAAACTTTCTTATGGGAAGGAACGCAAGGGAATGACTTAATGGATTACACTAAAGAGCAGGTAATCAGTGATATTCTTGACCAATATGAAAAGCACATGAATTTCATTCATTTAAGCCGAGAAGCACCGGGTTCTACACTCACCTTCCCTGAGTCTGTTTAGTTAATAGCCACCTATTAGTCGCTAAAAAGGCGCTCAATTGAGCGCCTTTTAGATCGTTTAATCCGATATAGCTTCATTCATTCTGGTATTTTTGCTGTAGCATGGATTGAAGCTTCTTAGGATCATTCATCCATGCGGTTGAATTCGGGCACCCTGCCCCTGTTGGGTTAATATCACAGGGGCGTATCTGATTGAAAATAGACTTTTCGTCGGCATCTCGCTGTGCCAATAAATCTTGGTAGCTACGATCCTTTTCGGCAATTTTCTTTTTTGGATCAAATTTAAACTTTTGTTCCGTTTGTAATTTTTTAATGCCTTGGTAGTTTTCATCATATAAACGATCAATGGGTGACTTTTCTTTAAATGACAAGTCGATGGCAAAGCCGAAAGAAGAGAAACTAAGAAAAAAGAGAAAAATAACCTGCTTAAACATATGGATATCCCGGATAGACACATAATGTTACATTATATGTATCCACTACTCCATCAGCACATAATATCTATTTTAAATTTTAAATTTATTTGTTATTCAATAGATTAGAAAGCATTAATTATAAAATCAATTGATTGAATTGCTATAATTACCATAGTGACCATTTTATACAAAATCACTTTTTTCATTCAACTGGATCAATAGGCCACTAATAAACCGATGAGTAATCGTTATATTCACAGTTATTTAGCGCGAACTTATTGGTCATAATGATGATATCCCATCTTTTCAGAGATGATTCGGCCGGCGTTTTTTAACAATTCCACATAATAATCAATCTTTAACTCATCAAAGCGGATTGTTGGAAATGAAATAGATAACCCTGCAATAACATGACCTAAACGATCATAAACAGGTACTGCGATACAGCGTAACCCTAACTCCTGCTCTTCCCTATCCTGTGCATAATGTAATTCACGTACCGTGGCTAATTCCGCCCGTAATTGGTCAATATTTAATAATGTGGTATCGGTTTTTTTATCGAATGATTCATCTTTTAGCGCATGGCGAATCGCATCTTCACTTTGCCATGCCAACAATATTTTGCCAATCGCCGTGCAATATAAGGGGTTACGTCGACCAACTCGTGAATACATACGCAAATTATAACTTGAGTCTATTTTATGAATATAAATGATTGCATTTTCATCTAAAGCGCCAAGGTGCACGGCTTCTTGCGTTATTTGCCCAATATGGCGCATCTGTTTGTCTGCTAGCTCAATTAAATCAACATATTCTAACGATTTAGCCCCCAGCTCGAATAATTTTAAGGTTAAAGAATATTTATCCGCTTCCCCCTCTTGTTCTACATAACCAAGTTGCTTCATGGTTTGCAGGAAACGGAATGTGGTGGCTTTTGACATAAATAAACGTTGGGATAGTTCAGATACACCAATTTCCTTTTGCTCACCAAGCGCACTGAGAATACTAAATACTTTGACCACCGCAGATACGGCATCCGTTTGATTCGTCTTATCCATTGTCATTGGTTTATCTCATATTTATAACAATTTTTATTATACAGTTTCGACATCTATTTTATGCCATTTGTCATAGCATAATTGTCCCTCCCCACAAAAACAAGAACGACGATTCAATATTTTTAAAACGGCGTTTCATTTTAATTGAACTTCTCTGAAAAGTACGCTTTAATAGTTTTCATTAGATTCGTCACAGATAGGTAGGTAATGATAATGGACACACATCAGCAAATAGCCGTTATCGGCGAATGCATGGTCGAATTGCAAAAATCAGGGGAGCTGTATAAGCAAACCTTCGGTGGCGATACCCTGAATACCGCACTGTATCTATCACGTTTAACCAAAACGCAAGGCGTTACCACCCGTTATCTTACCGGATTGGGACAAGACCCATTCAGCCAACAAATGCTATCGAGCTGGCAACAAGAAGGCATCAACACAGAAAATGTGTTTATTTCTGATAAGCATTTGCCCGGCATGTACTTAATTGAAACTTCTGCGGATGGTGAGCGTCGTTTTTTCTATTGGCGAGATAATGCTGCGGCAAAATTTTGGCTCACTGAAGACAGCAAAGCGCAAACACAGCAACTGCTTAATTCTCAGCAATTCATTTATTTAAGTGGTATCAGTTTAGCCATTCTGCCTGATGTTGCTCGTCAATTGCTGTTTGCTATTTTGCAGCAAGCCAAGCAACACGGCGCAAAAATTATCTTTGATAATAATTATCGCCCTGCGCTTTGGCCATCAAAAGACGCGACTAAACTGGCTTATCAACAAATATTGAACCTAACCGATATTGCCTTTCTAACCTTTGATGATGAGCAACTGCTGTATGGCGATACCCAAGAAGCACAGTCAATCGCTCGAGCACAGCAATGTGGCGTCAAAGAGATTGTAATAAAACGCGGGGCTGATGCCTGTTTTGTGGTTATCGACCAACAAAAAATCGAAGTCCCTGCCAATAAAATTAATCATGTTGTTGATACCACCGCCGCAGGGGATTCATTTAGCGCGGGTTATCTTGCAAGCCGTATTGTAGGTGGCTCGCCTATCGAAGCCGCAAAAATGGGTCATTTATTAGCTGGAACCGTCATCCAACACCGGGGAGCGATTATTCCAACTGAAGCGATGCCTGTCATTGATTAAAGTGGCCGTAATTTGAAAGATGACGGGTATAAATTAAAAAGGTTAAATAATGAATACACTCTTAGAAAAAATTAAACGTCTCAAAGTTGTTCCTGTGATCACCATTAATGATGCCGCACATGGAGCACCATTAGCCAAGGTGTTGATGGAAAATGGTTTACCTTGCGCCGAAGTGACTTTTCGTACACCGGCTGCGGTACAAGCAATTAAGAACATGCGTGCCGCTTACCCGGATCTTTTGATTGCCGCGGGTACGGTATTAACCACCCAACAAGTGGATCAAGCGATTGATGCAGGCGTTGATTTTATTGTCAGCCCGGGCTTCAACCCAAAAATTGTGACTTATTGCCAACAAAAAAATGTGATCATCATTCCGGGTGTCAATAGCCCAAGTTTGGTTGAGCAAGCCCTTGAATTTAATCTCACCACATTAAAATTCTTCCCCGCCGAAGCCTCTGGCGGTACCGCAATGCTTAAAGCATTAAGCGCCGTTTATCCGGTGAAATTTATGCCAACCGGCGGTATTGGCCTGAACAATATTGCACAGTACACCGCATTACCCTCAGTATTAGTGTGTGGGGGCTCATGGATGGTACCAAACTCACTGATCGACAGTGAAAATTGGGATGAGCTCGCCAAATTAGTCGCCGAAGCCGCCAATATTTAATTAATATCGCGTTGTTGTCTTTTGATCCTCATGTCCGATTGGCATGGGGATTTTTTGTTGGTGGATAAAATCTATTTATTACTATTTCGCTTAATTAATCACAACCTTAAACAAAAAACAGGCAAATTTCATCATTTCGAGCTAAACCTATAGAAGTATCTTTTTTTATCGAGGCTGCTCTATGGATGCGATAGCTAATAGTCTTACTTATCATGTTAATCACGCGATTTCGGTTGACGATTTTGTCACGCTTATTCGGCAATCACCGTTAAATGCGACAGTACAAACCGATAATGTGGTTCAATTAGAGAATATGCTGAACAATGCGGATTTATTGATTAGTGCATGGGATGAAACACAGGTGGTTGGTTTTGTACGAGCGATCACCGATTTTAGTTCTTGTTGTTATATCGCCGAATTAGCGATAGCCGCAAACTATCGTCAACATGGTATCGACCGCCAGCTTATGCGCATGGCCGCTGAAGAACTCCCCTCTGAATGCCAAATTTTATTTTTCGCCTCCGATAGCAATCTAACTGAATATTTAAAGCTGGGCTTCACTCAATCCCCCCGAGCATGGCACACCACTGCCCAAAACTATTTATCAAAATCCGCAGATGGGGTTTGATATTCATAGGATGAAGCAGCTAATGCAATTGGAAGAAAGAGTGAGAGAGAAATACTTTTTGTTTTTGTCTTGCTTGCGCCAATGTGATGGTTTTGATGGTTTTGATGGTTTTGATGTTGTTAAATTAAAATCCATCACGGAGATAACCTAAATAATTGGCATTGTGGCGCACATCAAATTTATTTTTGTACCCTTTACGTCAATGTGATGCTCTAAATAATTCGTATTGTGGGTAGAAGACCAGAGAGGATATCTTGGGAAGCATACATAAGTATGTGACCCAAGTAGCCGAGCGCAGTCGACACCCCCACAATGCGAAGTATGACGAGCATCTATTTAAGGCGGCCGCGCAGACGCTTAATAGCCTGACTATGCAACTGACTCACCCTCGACTCCCCCACATCCAGCACCGCGCCTATCTCCTTCAGATTCAGCTCTTCCTGATAATATAGCATCAGCACCATTTTCTCGCGATCGGGCAGCTGCTCTATCGCCCCCATCACTTGCGCCCGCAAACTTGAGTCCATCAACAAATTTAGCGGATTGCCGCCATCGTCTTCATCCATGGACGGTTCACAGCTTTCCCCATGAATTTCGTGCCACTCATCATAGGAAAACAGTTGACTATTATTGGTGTCGAGCAAGGCTTGGCGATACTCTGAAAGCTCAATATCCAGTGCTTTGGCAATTTCCGGCTCGCTGGCGCTGCGACCAAGGGATTGTTCCAAAACCCCTATCGCTTTGGTCATTTCTCGGGCTTGGCGACGCACACTACGTGGCGCCCAGTCACGGCTGCGCAGTTCATCGAGCATCGAACCGCGAATACGTTGTACCGCATAAGTGGCGAACGAAGCCCCTTGGGTAACATCGAAACGTTCCAATGCATGCAGTAAACCAATGCCACCCGCTTGGATTAGGTCGTCGATATCGACACTCGCGGGCAATCTGACTTGCAGTTTTAGGGCTTCATGGCGTATTAGAGGGTAATAACGCTCCCATAGGCTATTTTTATTAATGACACCTTCGGCAGTATACAAATCACTCACAACCTGAATCACCCATTAACTTTTACGAAAGGTAGTTATTATCTGTGCTAGATATGATTTCAATCCGTAGAGTAAGGCCACAAATATGGCTTTATTTACCCTATCCTAAATAGGTTAAATTTGAATGATTGCAAGGTTAACGGTTGTTTTAAATGAATTTATGGTGGGATTTACTGATGGTACATGTAGCGGGAGTTATTTTAATAAAAGATAATTTTAGTATTTTTTAGCTTTTAGTTTTTAATTTTTTCAAAATGCTTAACCGCGCCCTAGATAGTTTGTGCTACAGGTAGGCGACGAAGGAGGTTATCCCGATGAGCGTACAAGGGTACGTGATTCGGGTGACCGACTGAAGGCAACACCCCTGTAGTGCAAAATATGACGGGCAAAGAAAAGGCCAGCAAGCTGGCCTTTTCTATCATCATCCAATACGAATTAACGTAACAGGCTCATAACACCATTAGGAATTTGGTTAGCTTGCGCTAACACAGCAGTACCCGCTTGTTGCAGGATCTGACCACGGCTCATGTTAGAAACTTCTGTTGCAAAGTCAGCATCTTCGATACGGCTACGTGCTGCACTCAGGTTGTTAACAGAGTTGTTCAGGTTATTGATAGTAGATTGGAAACGGTTTTGAATCGCACCTAAATCTGAACGGAAACTATCAACTTGTGCTAATGCTTTGTCTAATGCATCTAAAGGCAAGTCAGTTATTTTTGCCGGCATATCGGTACCACCCTCTACTGTACCGTCCTCTTTAATTGTAGCACCATTTTTATAAGTTGTAGTCCCATCTGCAGCAACTGTTTTTACAACAAACTTACCATCATCAACAGAACCATCTGCTTTCATTTGCTGGTAAACCGTTTGGCCTGAAACGGCTTTAATTTCTACATCACCTTTAAAAGCATCTTTGCCCTCAACACCAGGAGTAGTAACATTGCCACCGGCGTCCTTAACCTCTTCTACTTTATCTACCTTTGGAGTATCTACTGTAATTTTAGTTACTTTAGCGCCGATAGTTGAATGCGTTGTTAAATTAAATTCATTCAAACCTAAAGTTTCGCGATCAATTTTTTTCAAGCCAATATTGATTTTCTCGCCATCATTAGCACCAACTTGAACCGCTAAAGAAGTATCTTTGCTCAGCACTTTAACACCGTTAAACTGAGTTTCTTCAGAGATACGATTAATCTCATCCATACGTTGTTTAACTTCAGCTTGGATAGATTTAGTATCTGATTCAGAGTTAGAACCGCTTTGTGCTTGAACAGTCAGTTCACGAATACGTTGTAAGTTATCGTTGATTTCGTTAACCGCGCCTTCTGCTGTTTGCGCGATAGAGATACCGTCGTTAGCGTTACGTGCCGCTTGAGTTAAACCTTTAACGTTTGCAGTGAAACGGTTAGCGATTGCTTGGCCCGCAGCGTCATCTTTTGCGCTGTTGATACGTGAACCAGAAGACAAACGCTCAATGGCAGTACCTAGTACGCCTTGTGAACGGTTTAAGTTGTTCTGAGTAGTCAGAGACAGAATGTTAGTATTAATGACTTGAGCCATGATGTGATCCTTATTATTCAAATTAATGCGTTAAGCCAAAATGCTTAACTTGATGAATTTCGTCAGCAACTAGATTATCGGCTGCAATAAAAACCCCTTTAGGCTTTTTGATGAATATTTTTATTAGCAAAGAATAAAACGGCGCTGCAATCAGCTTTTTAGCGAATTAATTTTTTATAAATGCTTCAATTTTTATTCATTTTATTATTATTTATTCCCAATAAAGATAATTACCTCTGTTTACCTCCGCTTCTCCTCTCATCATATTTTTAAGAATAGTCTAAGATTTTCAGCCCACCCGCCGATAAAGATCGCAATAGAATTTATTTTCAAGGTTATATTCAGGAGTAATACATGGCAGGTATATCCACACTCGGTATCGGGGCTAACTTAGATTTAAACGTCCAAATGGATCAACTTGAAGCGATGGAAAGACGTCGCCTTGACCCATTAACTGCACAAAAAGCCAGTTACGACGCGCAGATTAGCGCCTTTGGTAAAATGCAGTCATCCCTTGAAAAGCTGAAAAAAGCCGCCGAAGATTTAAAAAAATACGGCGATATCAGCACCACTAAAGTCACTGGTGAATATAAAGCCTTTGATGTCAAAACCGATGGTAAAGCGGTTGCCGGTGTCCATGATGTAACCGTTGAGCGCCTAGCAAAAGCGCAAACCATTGCCACCAAAGGGCAAAAAGACAATAAAGAATTACTGGGTAACGGTGCCGCAGAACGTACCATTACCATTACACAGCCTTCACAGAAAGAAAATAAAGATAAGATTGTTATCAAGTTAGATAACGAACACACCTCTTTAATTGAAATTGCTGATGCCATCAATAAAACCGATAAAGGTGTTTCTGCTTCGGTGATTAAAGATAAAGACAATGTGTATCACTTGGTGGTTACCTCTAAAAAAGAAGGCACAGAAAACCGCATTAGCATCAATGTCGAAGGTGACGACAAGCTCGCGGATATCCTCAATGTTGACTCCGTGATGGATGATAAAGGTAATGTTACCTTAGCCAACACCACGGGTATGGAACAAAAAGTTCCACCACAAACCGCCTTGCTTGAAATCGATGGTTTTCAGTTAGAATCACAAACCAATGAGGCCAAAGATTTATTTCCCGGTTTAACGCTGACGTTAAAAAAAGAGAGTGAAGATGGTAAAGCTGACCATTTAATCGTCTCAGAAGATATTGAACCGGCTAAAGCAAAAATCAAAGCGTGGGTAGATGCTTACAATGAGTTTCAAACCCTTGCCACCGAGTTAACCAAATATACCCCAACAGAAAAAGGTACTGCGCCAGATAAAAGTAATGGCCCGTTAATTGGTGATTCCACCTTACGGTCAATTCAAAGCCAGTTGCGTACCCAAGTTCGGACAACCCAAGACAGTGGTGAGTTAAACCTACTGAATAAAATGGGTATCAAGCAAAAGCTAGACGGTACATTAGAGATTGAAGATAAAAAGCTGGATAAGGCGTTAAAAGAAAACCCTTCCAGTGTGAAAGTATTTTTTGCCGGTGACGGCAAAGAGACAGGTCTTGGTACACAAAACTTTAATTTTTTAAAAGATACCTTAGACAATAAAGAAGGCACACTGCATAACGCCACTGACGGTATCCAAAAGAAAAAGAAAAGTCTCGATAAGCGTATTGAACAAACCAATAAGCAAATCGAAAACACCATGGAGCAACACCGTCGTCAATTCCAAAACCTCGACAAAATGATGAGCTCACTCAATAGCACCAGTAATTCATTAGGCAGACTTTTAGGCTAATCACTATGTATCAGAGCAAGGCAAACCAAGCCTATCAACAGGTTAATTTAGAAAGTGAAATTACCAATGCAACCCCTTACCAACTGATTCAAATTCTGTTCAAAGGGGCATTAAGTGCCCTTAAACGGGGGGAGATTTTTATGGAACAAGGCAAGGTTGCTGAAAAAGGTAAAGAAATCTCAAAAGCTATCGATATCATTGACACAGGCTTAAAACAATCGCTTAATTATGAGGCTGGCGGTGAACTTGCTGAGAATTTAGCAAGTTTATATGATTATATGACGATGCAATTGCTTCGCGCCAATCTCGAAAACAACGTGGCTTATGTCCAGGAAGTTTACCAATTACTCTCCGATATCGCTTCTGCATGGCAGCAAATCGGTGCAAATGTGGATGAAAGATAACCCGGTGGACAATAAAAATCCTATCGATTTACCCGAAATATACCGAAATGTTTTAGTTTTAAGCGAAAATTTAGTTGCCTTAGCGCAATCAGGGGAGTGGGAGGCGCTGGTCTCCCGCGAAACCGAGTATGTGCTTGCTGTGGAAAACCTCACGGTTTTAACGCAAATATTTGAGGAGCAGCAGCCCATTACCGAAGAATTTATTCAATTATTACAAAAAATTATTGAGAACGAACGTATTACTAAAGAATACTTACAACAGCATTTAAATTTTCTCAGTAAAGAAATAAAACAATTAGATCAACAGCGCGTACTGAATAATAGCTACGGTCAGTTTGATGACTCAGATACTGCGCTGATTATTAAGCCCATGGAATAAGCATTAATGTGTCAGGTAAAATAACCTGACACTCATGGCTGTTAGACTTTAGCTAGCGTACTGCGAAAGGGAACAAACAATAACGCGTTATTATTGCTGTTTTAAACGTTGTTGCTTTTTTAGCTTTTTCAACAACATATTACGTTTAAGTGGCGATAAATGGTCGAGGAATACTTTGCCATGTAAGTGGTCTATTTCATGTTGCATTACAATGGCTAAAAACTCATCGTTATCAACAACAAATTCCTTGCCGTCTCGGTCAAAAGCTTTCACTTTTACACGCAAGAAACGGTCTACATCCGCATAAATTTCAGGTACAGACAAACACCCTTCCTGATAGCTGGTCTCCCCTTCACTTTCAATGATTTCAGGATTAACAAACACCATCGGCTGGTTACGTTCTTCTGAAATATCGATCACCATAATTGATTTGGTTTCAGCGATTTGCGTTGCCGCTAAACCAACCCCGTTGTCGGTGCTGTACAGGGTATCGAGTAAATCATCAATTAACGTTTGTACTGCAGCAAAATCGGTGACTGGCGCACAATTTATGCGCAATCTTTCATCAGGGATTTCAATAATTTGTCTTACTGCCATATCTTAAATCCTATAAATTCAATAACTTTCAATCAAATACTTACCCAATATTATCGTACTTTAGTTAGCATAATGACATGCAAAAAGTGGCATTATTGCCATGATGAATGGCTAAAAGTGCCACGATAAGTACCAATAATAAAATTTCACAGAAAAATAACATGTTATTTAGAAAAAAACACCTGATATCTCGTTTCAATAGCCATTTATCAGTCACTGATATTTTACGGAATACTAAAACACCCACTTAAACTAAATGAATTGATTTTCTCTTATCATAAAGGTTATTCGCCACTTAAATAATAAGCTTATTATTATAATATTTATTTTAATTTATGATATATACTCAAAATTCTTATTAAGAAACGGGCTAACACAAAATTAAATTGATCATTCAATTTAAACGATAAATACCATTGTATTTAATTTCTTCAAACACGGATATTTCGAGCAAACCAAGTTAAAAAACTGATTTTACCCTCGTCAATAAAATCCTTATTATCCTGACTGTTTTTAACGATAAAAAATTCAAATGAATTGAATTAATTTTTATCCCCTCTTTTATTCGTTATATGGAAATTACGATATGAAAAAGAAGCTGTTATTGAACAGTATCACTGCGGTTATGTTATCTGCTCTACCTTATCACGCGATTGCTGATGATTTTGTTGAAACGCCAAAAACGCCGTTCAATGAATCTTTGGTTTACCCTGAACATATTCATGAGGATTATCAGCCACTCGAAAAAAGTGATCAACTGGCACATTTTCGAGATGATATTAATAATGCAAAAAAAGGTATTAGCGATACCAATACGAGAATAAGTTATATTGGAAAAAACATCAGTGATAGAATAACGACCCTCGATAATAACGTGAATAGTAAAGTCGACGATATTAATAAGACTATTACCGAGAATCAACTCATTGATAGGCGTATTACGATGAAGCTACATCGAGATATACAAGATTTAGATAAAAAACAGATTGAAGAGATAAAAAGAACCGATAATTCGATTAATACATTAAATGATACTTTAACTGAGTTAAATTTAGCTGTAGAAGATAATAACATTAAAGGGAAAAAATATACTGACGACAAAATCATCGCCACTGAAGAAAAATTGGCTGATAGCGAAATTATTCTAAATAGTTTGATTGAAGATGCCGTCACGACCAGCAAATCCCACACCGATTTAACACTCCGAAATCAACAAATGTTGAATATCAACCGATTCGATAGTATCGAAAGCCAATATGATAAAAAATTCGATAACATTGAACGAAAAATAGCCAAAAATGCCAAGCGAGCCAATGCCGGTATCGCATCGGTTGCTGCAATGTCGAATATCCCTTACTCAACTAAAACACGCTTTAGTGCTGGTATCGGCTTAGGGAATTATAAAAGTGCTAAGGCTATCGCGGCGGGAGCTCAGTATCAACTCAAACAAAATTTAAACCTACGTGGTTCTGTTTCTTGGAACAATGCAAGCAGCCCAGTGATTGGTGCAGGTATCGCATTCGGTTGGTAAATCACTAACGTTCATACTTTCTTAAATTGCCACTAATCAATAGTGCCAACGACTTTATTGGCACTATTTTATAAATAATAAGCTTATCCCGTTTTAATCTATTGCTGAGTAAAGGTGATAATGGCTATCGGCGTTGGGTTAATCGTGACCCACAAGTTACTCATCCCAAGACTTGTTTGTGCTGATTCACCGACTTTGTCACAACTCGCTTCTGACTGGCATTTATTGTTGACTGAATCCGCTGTTTCTTTATCAAAGCCTTTTTCAGCCAAATAGCTAATTTCACTGTTCAATTTTTGTTTAAAATTATCAAAGTTTGGTTTTGGTGATGCGTAGTCTTCTACACCAACAATAGTTGTAACCACTTGAGAGAGATTATTGCCTTCAAAGACTAATTGGTTTTCATAACTCCAGTCATTGAAGGGCTTTTGAGCGCCAAACGTGCAGATGGTTTTGCTGCCATTGGCTTTGCAATCACCCGCTTTAATAAAATTAACGCTGTCGATGGTTTGCCCCCAATTTAGGCCAAACGGTGCATTTGATGTGTTATCGCATCCAACTAATGCTAATGCAGCAACTCCGGCTATAATCCATTTCATCCTATCACCCTCACAAGTAAATTTACCTTATGCTACATGGCAGAAGAAATAAATTGAAGCAAAAATACGGTTTGAGGTTAATTGATAAATTGAACGTTAAAAATCCTTTTATATATTCAACTTAAAAATTACATATATTTAATGATAATCAAACAGTTAAATTTAATACTCGCAAATTCACTCAGACGAATTGCAACGTTTAACCCAAGTCTATACAATGCTCCCCTTGCAAAAAACAGTTATCAAAAAAACATAATAAAAAACATAATAAAAAACATAATATTTATATGATTAATGTTCGACTGCCCCTACAAAGGCAACATTGATATTACCTATCAATTTAATACCGCCAATATGGAAAGAGCGAGTAAACCTAAAAAGTTAATTCGCCTATTTGATTAATTTGTAACAATAATTTGAAGTGTATATTGTGAAGATACTTTTTTCTCTTTCTTTAACAACGGCTATTCTTTCAGGCGTTTGGGCATGGGTTGCTAACGCATTCGGGTTAATTGGTTGGGCGGGGTTTTTAGGCTGTACTGCCTATTTTGCTTACCCCAAAGATGGCTTCAAGGGGCTGGCTATCACGGCTATCACTGTTGTTAGTGGTGTCATTTGGGGGTTGATTATTATCCACAGTGGAACCTATTTTCAGGACTCTCCGGATGTTCTAGGATACTTAATTACCGGTGTTATCGCTTTTATGATGTGCATTCAAGCGCATAAGGCATGGTTGGCTTATATCCCAGGTACCTTTATTGGTGCTTGTGCCATTTTTGCGGCACAAGGCGAGTGGGCAATCACCATACAATCATTATTAGTGGGTGTTTTATTTGGCTATTCAATGAAAACAAGCGGCCTTTGGTTATCCGCCAAATGGAAATAAAAAAAACCGCCATCAATGGCGGTTTTAAAAGAAACAAAATGGAACCAAGGGAAATTCAAGACCAAGCTGATAATACATTAAAGCTACCTCCTTACAACATCTAACCAAATGATTTAACTAATGAATTACAATTCAACACCTAAGTATTCTTACATATAATTTCGAGGAAAATAATAGAAGTATTATAAAAGTGGCGATAATACCCCTATAAAGCTATTCATTTATTGATGAACAAAGTTAATGTATCTAGCTATCCTCTCCTTTTATTCGCTTTGATGGATGTTCCAATTACGACCAATTCGGATTTATCTGTAGTTATTGATTAAAAAATTTAATCACTATCCTTTTATTTATTTTTTCTATTACCGAAGATAACAATCAGCACACCAAAAACGGCCACCACTAAGCTGGCAATAATATAATTTTGCCGATCAAATGCTAACCCAGCGTCCTTAACACTTTCGCCATAGACCAATGGAATACTGACATCCATATTAAACGATATTATTGCTGTAATGAGACCAATAATCGCCAGAACAACCCCAAATGTTTTCATTTCATTCCCTCTTTTCCATATTAATTTAACTTATGTTAGTCAATCAGACGTGAAATGAACAGCCTAAAGCGACTCACTGGCTGTAGTCTGTGATCTAGGTGGCAATTGGAAGGGGAATAACGCTATTCGGTATTAATTCGTACGATAGAAATAGAAAATACGTTAACGCGATTAGCTGAATTTAATTTAATGTCATCAATTAATGAATTGCTCATTAAGCGATAAACTTTACAATTCCTGCACGTTATTTAACTTGGCTTTCATAAAATGACGCATTTGTCTGTATAACTGTATTTAAGCATTACCCTCAATTAATAGACCATCCCTTTAGGCCCCAACACCAGGGGCTATTTTTTTAGCTTCAAGCTATGTCAGAGGATTAAGTCACCCCTTACTTTGTCGTTAACCGGTAACTATCATCAATCAATAATTTCAGTTCGTCATCATGAAAATGGCTCCCTAGCTTTATCGTCACCCAATGTTCTTTATTCATATGATACGCAGGGTAAACGTCTTTTATTAATCGCAAAGAACCGACTAATTCCGGGGAAGCTTTTAGATTTACGATATCAACTAAATCAATACCACTACCTTGATCAAGCTTTTCAGAAGGAACGCTCATGACCAAGGCGAACCATTTTGAGTTATTTTGATGTCTAAAAACAACATAGTTCGGAAACTTAATCCACGGACTCTCGGTACTCACCCCGTACTGGCTTTGGATATAGTCTATCATTTCATTCCGCGTCATTTTAGCGTCCCATAGTTTATTACACTTCTGTTTGGCTTAAGTTAAAACTCTACTCCCTCTACCTTATTTCAGCAATAAAAAAGCCCTGCTGATGTCCTCTTTGGCACATAAGCAAGGCGACTAATTCATAACATTCAAATAGATAAACCAATCACACTGGCATTGACATAATTTCTTGATAAGCCGCGACTAATTTATTTCTAACCTGAATTCCCATTTGCAAACTCAGACTGGCTTTTTGCATATCCACCATTACATCATTGAGTGCAATATCTTGCTTGCCTAGGGTGAAATCCTCAACTTTTTGCGCTGATTGATTGCGTACTGTATTGATTTGGTTAACTGAAGCAACTAAATGATCCGCAAAGCCAACTGGTTCTATGGCAGGCTTAATCGGGTTTGTTGCTTGGGTTGCCATCACATTTAATTGTGACACAACCCCTTCAATGGCTTGGATCGTCATCTTATTCTCTTGTCTTTATTGAGCGAAATTTTATAAAAACTGATTTTAGTTTGCCTACCCTACCACACTGATTTTTACTTGAAGCCCACAAATAACACCTAAATTAGGGGCTGATTCGCTCATTAGATCCCCTCAAGACAATAAATAATAGCAACGTAAAAAAGTGACGTTACGAAGAGGGAAATAACATTGTTTCACCAAAAGTATTTTCATCCGTCTAGTCTGCAAAGCAGGGAATATTTATGAGTGCCGCATCTAAAGATACGGGGGAGACCAAAAAAGGTTTTGCCTCAATGATTGAGAGCATCAAAGCCGACCCTAAAATACCGTTAATTATTGCAGGAGCTGCTGCGATTGCGATTGTTGTCGCCCTACTTCTTTGGTTACGTAGCCCTGATTATCGCGTACTCCTTAGCAATCTTAGTGCTAAAGATGGTGGTGAAATTGTAAGTCAATTGACTCAAATGAATGTGCCTTATCAAATTGCTGATAATGGTAGCGCTATTTTAGTTCCTGCAGATAAAGTGCATGAATTACGTTTAAAGCTCGCACAGTCTGGTCTGCCTAAAGGTGGAAATACCGGATTTGAGCTATTAGATAAAGAACAGTTTGGGATCAGCCAATTTAGCGAGCAAATTAACTACCAACGGGCATTAGAAGGTGAGTTATCACGCACAATTGAATCACTTAGCCCAGTACAAAGCGCGCGAGTGCATTTAGCAATTCCAAAACCGACCCTTTTTGTTCGTGAACAAAAATTACCTACCGCCTCTGTCACTGTTGGGTTATTACCGGGAAGAGCGCTGGATGAAGGACAAATTAGCGCTATTGTGCATATGGTTTCTAGCAGTGTCACCGGCCTAACCGCTGCTAATGTGATTATTGTCGATCAAACCGGCCGCCTGTTAACCAATAATGATAATAGCCAACAATCCACCAACAGCGCACAAATAAAAATGACCAAAGAGATGGAAGCCCATCTCAAGCAACGCATTGAGGATATTCTTTCGCCATTAGTCGGACGCGCCAATATTCATGCGCAAGTGACTGCACAAATGGACTTTTCGAAGGTTGAACAAACCTCGGAAGAATATAAACCTAACCAAACAGCCGATAGCGCTGCTATTCGTTCACGCCAGAACAGCCAAAGTATGCAAAACAATAATGGCGGTCCAGGTGGTGTTCCCGGCGCTCTTTCAAATCAACCTGTTAGCGCGCCAAGTGCGCCAATCGAAACCAATAAAGATAATAAAGATACACAACAAACAACGAATACCCGTAATAGTACGGTTAACTCACAAAGTGATGAAACCACCAATTACGAAGTGGATCGCAAAATCAGTCACACACAGCGCCAAATTGGCGTCGTTGATAGACTTTCAGTCGCAGTTATCGTCAATTACCACTCACAAGACGGTGAAAAAGGGCCTGAAATGAAGCCATTGCCACCGGAAATGATGCAACAAATTGATGCATTAACCCGTGAGGCAATGGGCTATTCCGCTAACCGTGGTGATTCTATCAACATTACTAACTCATTATTTACTAATGATACGCCTGTTGAACCCGAAGTTTCCATGTTGTCCAACCCGCAGTTTATTGCACAAGCGTTGGATTACGGAAAAATTATTCTCATCGCAATTATTGCTTGGTTTATGTGGCGCTTTGGTGTCAAACCTCAGTGGGTTAAATACCGTAAATCACAACAAACACAGGCTGAAGCTGAAATGTTTGTGGCAACACAATCAACCGCGCCATTCGTCGTTGACGAAGAAATTAATGAAGATATGGACGAAAAAACGCGTCGTCGCCTGACGCGTCAACGAGTAAGTGCAGAAATTCAAAGCCTACGTATTCGTGAGATGGCAGAAAAAGACCCTCAAGTCGTGGCAATGGTTATCCGTCAGTGGTTAGGAAAATCCCAATGAGTTTAAGTGGAACAGAAAAAAGCGCCGTAATGCTGATGACTCTCGGCGAAGATCAGGCTGCTGAAGTGTTTAAGCACCTCAATCCTAAAGAAGTTCAGCAATTGAGTATGGCGGTTTCGAATATGCGCCAAATCTCCAATAACGAGCTGGCAGAAGTGTTAACTGAATTTGAAGAATCAGCTATCCAGTTTGCGGCCTTGAATATCAACACTAACGATTACTTGCGTTCAGTATTGATTAAAGCCCTTGGGGAAGAACGCGCAGCGAGCTTGCTCGAAGATATTTTCGAAAAGCAAGAAACCACTTCGGGGATCGAAAGCCTCAACTACATGGAACCACAAACGGTTGCCGATATTATTCGTGATGAACATCCACAAATTATCGCCACCATACTGGTTCATTTAAAACGCAACCTTGCGGCGGATGTTTTGGAGCTATTCGAAGAGCGCCAACGCAACGATATTATGCTACGTATCGCGACCTTTGGTGGCGTACAACCAGCAGCATTAGCTGAACTGACCGAAGTGCTCAATAACCTGCTTGATGGCCAAAATCTCAAACGCAGCAAAATGGGTGGCGTAAGAACCGCGGCAGAAATTATTAATCTGATGAAAAATCAGCAAGAAGAAAGTGTTATCGATGCCATGCGTGATTACGATGGCGAGTTGGCTCAACGTATCATTGACGAAATGTTCCTATTCGAAAATCTTATCGAAGTGGACAATCGCAGCATTCAACGCATTCTACAAGACGTTTCAACCGACTCACTGGTTATTGCACTCAAAGGCAGCAACCAAGCACTGCGCGACCATTTCCTCAACAATATGGCGGCTCGTGCAGCCGAAATTGTACGCGACGATTTAGAGTCTCGTTCACCGGTTCGTATGTCTCAGGTGGAAAACGAACAGAAAATTATCCTGCAAATTGTTCGCCGCTTAGTGGAAAAAGGCGAAATTGCCATTGGTGGTGGAGACGACGTATATGTCTAAATCAACAACGCCCAATGAACAATGGCAGCCTTGGCAGCTTCGCGAGCTTAATCAATGGGAACTGAATTCTTCCGGGATCCCATCCTTAAGCGATGTCCCTGTACCTGATGTGCCCAAAGTGCCCTGTTTAGAACCGAAAGAAGTGCTAGAGCAAATTAATTTGCTGGATAACATCAAAGAAGATGCACAGCGCACAGGTTTTCAACAAGGCCATGATAAAGGTCAGCAAGAAGGATATCAGGCGGGCTTTGAACAAGGTCTACGGGCGGGAGAGGAGCAAGGTCGTGAACAGGCGCTCGCTCTGCAACAGCCTGTGATTGAAACATGGCAAAAATTATTAACAGAGTTTAACTACTCCCTTGATACTTTCGATACAGTTGTCACCACAAAATTACTGCAAATAGCACTGACTGCGGCTAAACAAGTTTTAGGGCAATCAACGGTTTGTGATGGAACCGCATTACTCGAAGAAATTAGTAATTTGTTACTGCAAAAACCGATTTTTGCAGGGCAGCCCGAACTCCATGTAAACCCAAATCATGTGGAATTGATTGAACAGCATCTTGGCTCACTGTTGAATCTTAATAATTGGCGTTTAGTGGCAGATCCAAAACTGCACCTTGGGGGTTGTCGTGTGGTTGCTGAAGATGGCGAAATTGATATGACCGTTGCCACTCGCTGGCAGGAATTATGCCGCTTATATGCACCGGAGAGCCTATCATGACCGCACGTTTGGGACGCTGGATAGCTGCACTTGATGGCTTCGAGTCAAAAATGAAAGGCATCCCGATGGTGCGCCATTATGGTCGATTGACTAAAATCACCGGCCTAGTGATGGAAGCCGAAGGGATAAAAATGCCTTTAGGTGCGACCTGCTTCATCGAACGTTCCATTAATGGGGGCGCAGATGAAGTGGTCTGCGAGGTCGTCGGTTTCAATGGCCCTCGTATGCTGCTAATGCCTCTCGCGGACTTAGAAGGCATCGCACCCGGTGCACGTGTTTACGCGCAATCTACCGGAAGCGAAGGCCAAACCAGTCGCTTGCTACCTATCGGTAATGAATTATTAGGCCGCGTGTTAGATGCTCAGGGAAATCCCCTTGATGGTAAAGGCGCACTTGAAGTCAAAACACGTGCGCCGTTAATTACGCCACCAATCAACCCATTAGAAAGAACACCGATTAGCAGTGTGCTTGATGTAGGCGTGCGAGCAATCAACGCACTTCTGACAGTAGGCCGTGGCCAGCGTATGGGATTATTTGCCGGTTCTGGCGTAGGCAAAAGTGTGTTGCTCGGTATGATGGCACGATTTACTCAAGCGGATATTATTGTGGTAGGCCTAATTGGTGAGCGTGGCCGTGAAGTCAAAGATTTTATTGAAAATATTTTAGGGCCTGAAGGCTTACAACGTGCCGTTGTGGTTGCTGCGCCTGCTGACGTATCCCCTTTACTTCGAATGCAAGGGGCTTCTTACGCCACTCGAATTGCCGAACATTTTCGCGACTTAGGCCAAAGTGTTTTATTGATCATGGACTCGCTCACTCGTTACAGTATGGCGCAGCGAGAAATTGCCTTAGCCGTCGGTGAGCCCCCTGCCACCAAAGGTTATCCACCTTCTGTATTTGCCAAATTACCGGCGCTCGTTGAACGTGCCGGTAATGGTAAAAATGGTGGCTCTATTACTGCGTTTTATACCGTATTAACCGAAGGGGATGACCAACAAGATCCGATTGCTGACTCAGCACGTGCGATCCTTGATGGCCACATTGTTTTATCACGATCACTGGCGGAATCAGGGCACTACCCGGCTATCGACATTGAAGCCTCAATCAGCCGAGCCATGACTGAGCTAATTACCAAAGACCATTATCGTAAAATTCAGCGCTTCAAGCAGCTCACCTCCAGTTACCAACGCAACCGCGACCTGATTAACGTTGGCGCCTATGCCATGGGCAGTGATCCGCTCCTTGATAGTGCTATTCAGTACTACCCACGTATGTCTAAATTCTTGCAGCAAGAGATTGATGAGCGCTGCGATTATCAAACCGCTTGTGAGCAACTGATTCAAGTTGTGCCTAGTGAGTAACGAGGGAATAAATGTCAAAAAATAACGCCTTAGCCACATTATTACAATTAGCTGAAGAAGCCTCTGAAGAAGCAGCGAAAGTTTTGGCTCAGGTGCGTCAGACCCATACGCAAATGTCTCAACAGCTTAATATGCTGGAAAATTATCAGTCAGAGTACCGGCAAAAACTAAATCAAACTCTGCACAGCGGAATGGCCTCAGACAAATGGCAAAACTATCAGCAATTTTTAGTGACCCTTGAGCTCACTATCGAGCAACAACAGCAGCAACTTAGTTTATGGGAACAGCGAGTCACTGACGCTAACCGTCATTGGCAAGAAAAACAGCAACGCGTCAATGCGTTCGATACTTTAATCCAACGCGCTGAACATACCGAATGCCAACGTCAAAATCGTTTAGAGCAAAAAATGATGGATGAATTTGCTCAACGAGCGACTTTACGGAGAATCCGATAAATGGATGTCAATGTTAACCTACTGCCTACCGCAGCCCCTGCGAATACCGTTAAAAATAGTCATTCGCAACAAAGCGATCCTAAATCTGATGAAAATCAGGTAACCGCGCTGCCATTTCAAGCCATTTTAGAAAATCAGCAGCCTGCGCCCAAAGCGTCTGAAACGTCCCCCCCATCACCCCATATTGCGAACGATGAGAAAGCACTAAATCAAGTGCTAACAAAAAGTAAGTTAGCAGAAGCTGATGAATCAACGGCTAAAATACCTTCTATCAAAGACAGTGCAGAAAATGCCATTGACCAGCTCAACTTTAGTCGAGGTCTTCGTCCTGATCGTGCTCAAGCCACATTACAGACTGAGCTACTCACCGGTAAACAAGCGCCAGAAGAAGCATGGCTAGACAACCTAAAACAATCGTTAACAGAACGCATACAAACGGCTTCAACGACGAATATCAGTGCAGAAAAACAACCCGTCCTTGGTGCCTTTACACAAAAAATGCCGCCATTAACCGATGATATACACGACATCACGCGCACTGATGATAAACGATTATCGAGCTCTGTATTGTCATTAGATGCAGAAGAAGATGTACCCGCTCTTGGCGTGTTTATGAAAAATGAAAAAGAAGAACGCCGCGACCAACCGCTGTTTTCACTCGATAATACCCGTGATCCCCGTACTAAAAAACTGACTGAAGACTTTATGCCACTGAATAAAAAAGGGTTAGATAAAGAACCCTTATCTAACCTTCAAGCCATGGCAACAGAGAATATTAGTCATAATGTCAAAGGTGCATTTACTGTTCAGAGTGAAACCGGTGCTTTAACCGCCTCGACAACGCATCAGGCTACCACTCAATCAATTAGCATGATGCCAACACTATCGGCCACGCAAGCGGCGGCAATGAATGCACCGATGGCGCCGCCAACGCTACATTTAAATAGCCAATTAGGCAGCGAAGCATGGCAACAGCAGCTTAGCCAACAGATGCTGTTTTTCTCACGCCAAGGGGTTTCACAAGCTCAAATTCGCTTACATCCTGAAGAACTTGGTTCTCTCAACATCCATTTACGTATTGAAGATAACCAAGCAGTGATGCACTTTGTTTCCCCCCATAGCCATGTTCGTGCCGCCATGGAGTCAATGATGCCAGTGCTGCGCAGTGCATTACAGGAAAGCGGTATCCATTTGGCTCAAGGCTCAGTTGGGCAGGATAATTTGAGTAATCAATCAGGCTCTAGCAATCAAAATAGCCATGATCATGATGGACATATTGCAACAACTCATCCATCGGCTGGCGCAGTTGGAATGAGTGAAGCCAATGCTTCTGTTCCTATCCGAAATACCGCTTCGCGACAAGGTGGTATCAATACTTTTGCGTAATTAATAAACGATTGGCGGCAATTTGCTAACTAAAGCGCCGAGTTACCGCCTTTTTGTTTCGTTTTTCACTCCTTTAACTCTGCACAAGCAAGCCATAATGCTAAAGATCATAAAGTAAAAACCCATTTGGGTTTGGCATCCAAGAAACAGGAATTCAGCTAACATGTCGTCTTCACGCAATGAATCTAAAAGTTCGAATAAAGGGTTGCTCATGCTGTTCGCCCTTCTCGCCCTCGTGGGTGCTGGTTTTGGTGGTTACAGCTGGTGGACGACACAACAAGAGTCTCAAGTTTTAAGTGCGGACGAAAAACGTCCTAACATGCCGCAGCCGATTTTTATGGAGTTAGAGCCTTTTACCGTTAACCTACCGGGGCTAAATGATGCGCCAGACCGTGTGCTCTATATCCACGTGACATTGCGTCTTGCCAATGAAAAATCTCGCAAACAATTGCATGAGTATTTACCTGAAGTACGCAGCCGCTTGCTGCTCCTGCTTTCAGAACAACAATCTAAAATCATGGGTACTCATGACGGCAAATTGCAATTAATGAAAGAAATTAAAGGAACGCTAACCCCTGCCCTGATCCCTGGCGATACCGATCAGGATATTTCAGATGTGTTATTCACTACTTTTATTCTGCGGTAATTCTAATGAGCGATAATATTTTATCTCAGGCTGAAATCGATGCGTTGCTCAATGATGATGCACCATCGACAAATACTCCTGAGCCAGAAAGCCAAGGTAAGAATAACATTCGACCTTATGACCCGAATACTCAACGCCGAGTTATTCGTGAGCGGATGCAATCCCTTGAAATCATCAATGAGCGCTTTGCTCGTCAGTTCCGTATGGGGCTGTTTAACATGTTACGCCGCAGCCCTGATATCACCGTGGGTGGTATGAAAATCGAGCCTTATCATGAATTTGCTCGAAACTTGCCAGTACCAACAAACTTGAATTTAATCCACATGCCACCTTTGCGTGGTACTGCACTGTTCACTTTTGAACCTGCGTTAGTTTACATCGCTGTCGATAACCTTTTTGGCGGAGATGGCCGTTTTCCGGTTCGCTCAGAAGGAAAAGAATTTACTAATACCGAGCAACGTATTATCAACCGTATGTTGAAATTAGCATTAGGTGCATACCGCGATGCGTGGAAGCCAATTGCCGATATCGAAGTTGAATATGTTCGTTCTGAAATTCAAGTTAAGTTCACTAATATCACCACATCACCGAATGATATCGTCGTAACGACGCCTTTTTTAGTTGAGATTGGTAATACCATCGGTGAGTTTAGTATTTGTATTCCTATTGCCATGATTGAGCCCCTACGTGAGCGTTTAATTAACCCGCCAGTAGAACAAGGACATCAAGAAAATGAAGCTTGGGTCACTAATTTAGTCACTCAAGTTAAACGCTCCGAGCTTGAACTCGTCGCTAATTTTGTTGATATCCCCCTAAGAATATCCCGATTACTGCAATTGCAAAAAGGGGATGTTATCCCTATTGAGAAGCCAGACCGCTTAATGGTGAATGTCGATGGTGTACCGGTATTAACCAGTCAATATGGTACCCAAAATGGCCAATATGCATTACGTGTAGAACATTTGATTAATCCTGTTTTAAACACTCTAGATGAGGAAAGTACCAATGAGTGAGGCGAAGAATTCTCCTGATGCATCAACCAATCTCAACAGTGAAGACCTGTGGGCTGAAGCGCTGGAACTGCAAAAAAAAGCGGAAGCCGCCTCTGCCGGTTCACAGGCTTTTGATAATTTTGACGGGCAAAACCCATTGAATCAGTTATCCGATATTAATCTGATTATGGATATCCCGGTTCGTCTTTCTGTCGAATTGGGTCGTACTAAAATGACGATTAAAAAACTGCTCAGCCTGTCTCAAGGTTCAGTGGTTTCTCTTGATGGTTTAGCCGGTGAGCCTTTGGATATTTTGATCAACGGCTATTTAATTGCCCAAGGTGAAGTCGTCGTCGTGTCAGATAATTACGGTATTCGTATTACTGATATTATCACGCCTTCTGAACGTATGCGTCGGTTAAGCCGCTAATATGATGAACAGGGTTCTGTACTGAAATGACAATATCCACCGAATCGCCACAAGCGCCATTTTTATCGAGCACCATTGCGCCGAGCGAACCTACTGCACAAGCTATCAATCACAATGATAGCTTAGTACAAATCTCTAGCACCCTTGGCGGGATTATTTTATTCATACTGGCAGGGGCTTGGTTAGTCAAAAAACTGGGGTTTGCCCCGAGAAAATTCAGTAAGAACCCAATCGTCAATATTAAAAGCAGCTGCTCCTTAGGTAATAAAGAGCGCGTAGTGGTTGTGGAAGTTAATCACCAATATTTGGTGTTGGGCGTGACGGCGCAAACCGTCAATGTGTTGCATCAATATCCTGCGCCGCAAGATACAATTTTTGATTCGACTATTGAGCCGCTGACATTCCAGTCATTATTAAAGAAAAAACAAGATGCCGCTAAACAAGCGGCTTCGGTCGTACCTATCTATAAGTAACCGGAAGCGCACATGTTACCTTTAAAACCTACCGCCTTAATCACTGCGCTCTTGTTTGCTCTGCCTAATTCCGCATCAGCGGCTTTGCCCGCAGTGATCAGTCATACCCTTGCTGATGGAGGTCAATCCTGGTCACTACCTGTTCAAACTTTATTATTCTTAACCCTGCTAGGTTTTATTCCTGCATTACTGTTAATGATGACCAGCTTTACTCGCATCATTATCGTGCTAGGGCTACTGCGAAACGCACTGGGAACCCCTTCCGCACCACCGAACCAAGTATTGTTAGGTTTAGCACTATTTTTAACTTTTTTTGTCATGTCACCCGTCGCCGATCAGGTTTATCGCGAAGCTTATCAGCCCTTTAGTGAAGACAAAATCAGCCTTGAAACTGCCTTAGAGCGTGGCACGACACCGTTTAGAACTTTTATGCTGGGACAAACTCGCGAATCAGACTTAGCCCTGTTTGCGCGGATTGCCAAAATTGGGGATATTCAAGAAGCGAAAGATGTTCCCATGCGTATTTTAGTACCTGCTTTTATTACCAGTGAGCTAAAAACCGCATTCCAAATTGGTTTTACTATTTTCATTCCATTTTTGATCATTGATTTAGTGGTCGCGAGTGTCCTCATGGCTTTGGGTATGATGATGGTGCCACCCGCAACGGTTTCATTACCCTTTAAGTTAATGCTTTTTGTTCTGGTCGATGGCTGGCAATTATTGCTTGGCTCATTATCGCAAAGCTTTTTTAATTAGGAATTCTCATGACACCTGAATCGGTTATGGCAATGGGTACGGAGGCAATGAAGATTGCTTTGATGTTAGCCGCGCCGTTATTGTTAGCCGCCCTTGCGGCAGGTTTGATTATCAGTTTGTTACAAGCCGCGACTCAGGTGAATGAGATGACATTGTCATTTATTCCTAAAATTTTATCGGTAATTTCAATGCTTATCATTGCGGGACCTTGGATGTTAAACCTGCTTACCGATTACATGCGAACGCTATTCACCAACCTGCCTTTCATTATTGGTTAGCTATGTTAACCATCACCAGTGAAACGCTCACTCTCTGGCTTAGCCAAGGTTTTTACCCTTTTATACGCCTTTTAGCGCTACTCGGTACCGCGCCGTTTTTTAATGAAAAACAGGCGGTGACAAAAGTTCGCGTGATGTTGGCGTTTTTTGTTGTTCTGATTGTGTCGCCGCAACTCCCGGTGGTAAATATTCCGCTATTTTCAGCCATGGGCTTGTGGGTGATTGTTCAGCAAATAGTGATTGGTGTCGCGATGGGATTAACGATGCAGATGGCGTTTGCGGCGGTGCGGCATGCCGGTGAAATGATTGGTTTACAGATGGGGTTATCTTTTGCCACTTTCTTTGACCCAACGGGTGGGCCTAATATGCCCATTTTAGGCCGTATTTTTAATTTAATTACGTTGCTATTGTTTCTCGTCTTTGACGGCCATTTATGGCTAATTTATATTGTGGTTAATTCCTTTGAACTGTTACCAATTCAAACCGCGCCACTCAATAGAGACGGTTTTTGGGTATTTGTTCAATTTGCGAATGTAATTTTCATTAATGGATTAATGCTAGCGCTGCCTTTTATCACCTTATTTTTAATTCTCAATCTCGCTCTTGGTATTTTAAACCGCATGACGCCGCAATTATCCGTTTTCGTGGTCGGCTTCCCTCTCACCCTGACCATTGGAATTAGCATGTTAGGGCTGGTTATCTCTATCCTCCCCCGTTACACCGAACGCCTTATCCACCAAGCCTTCGAGCAGCTTTCGTTGATGTTCAATTTGTTGGCTTGAATGAGTTGCTTGGTAGGCACAATAATTTATTACTGTGCCTCTGTTATGTTTTATCTTTCCGACTGTATAAGTTTGTGTCTACTTTTCCGTATTGTTTTTTTTCAAAGCCATAGAAATTGCATCTAATATTTTTGGGGTATCCATCTTAGGTAATACCACTTCTATAAAGGCGAGTTGATCGCAATTAACTACATCTTGTAAAGCACATTTCAATTGCTCAGGTTCGGTTATATGGCGTACAAATGCAGAATGTTTATTTGCTAATGCTTTAAATAATGACGTCCAGTCCCATAATGTGATGTCATTGTAAGGCTGTTCAGGACCATGAATTGCACGTTCGACCGTATAACCCTGATTATTGATTAAGAATATTATTGGTTTTAATCCATTTCTCAACATGGTTCCTAACTCTTGCACCGTAAATTGTGCAGAGCCATCTCCAATCAATAATATTACGCGACGATTGGGTTCAGCTAATTGCGCTCCGAATGTCGCTGCTAATGAAAAGCCAACAGATGCCCATAAAGACTGTACTACAAATTGACAATTTTCAGGTAAAGTTAACTCTGCAGCCCCAAAACAGGAAGTACCCTGATCGGTAAATAATATATCATTTGGTCGTATGAACTTTTGAATTTCATGCCAAAAATAACGCTGACTCATCTCTGATTGACTAACATTTGGCAATGGAGACTGGTTGATGATTGGTAATTTCCATTGTTGAGCAAGGGATAATGTTAATTGATGAAGCGCTTTAATGGCTTCTTGCATAGGAATTTGTGTGAAGACTTGATGCCCCACTCTGGCTTCATTTGGGTGGATGAAAATACAGTTCTCAATGGGTAATTGGTGGCTAAAACCTGCAGTTGCTGTATCTACAAATTGCACGCCAATATTGATTGTAATATCAGCATCTTCTACTAGACGCTGTATTTCAGGATCGCTCGCAGCTCCGATATAAGTTCCAACGTAATTAGGATGGCTTTCATTGAATACACCTTTGCCGTAAAACAAAGCTGAATGAGGAAGAGGTACCTCATTCATCCAGTGCTTTAATAGTGACTGCACATTAAATCGTTCAGCAAGATAGCCTGCTAGAACTGATACCTTTTTTGCATTTACAAGTTTTTTACGTGCAGATTCAATAAACATTTTTAGTGATGCTGTAGATAAAATACTTTGTGGTAATAGCAGAGGCGCGGGCTTAGAAACGAGAGGCCGTATTGCGACATCACAGGGAATAACTAGATGTACGGGTCGATGCTCACTTAAAGCTATAAGAATTAATCTATCTATTTCTGATTCTGCATTATCGGGTGTTAAGCAAGCTTGGGCGACGCTCACCTCTTTTGCCATACGAGTAAAATGTTCGAAATCACCATCCCCAAGGGAATGATGCAGTAATAATCCAGCTTGTTGGGATTTTAATACAGGCGCCCCAACGATATGAATAATAGTAAGATGTTCTGCATAAGCTCCCGCAATTCCATTGATTGCACTTAGTTCTCCAACACCGAAGGTCGTTAGCAAGGCAGCCGCTGGCTTACAGCGTGCGTAACCATCGGCAGCATAAGAGGCATTAAGCTCATTCGCACAACCAATCCAATCAATCAGAGGATGATCGACAACATGATCAAGAAATTGCAGGTTGTAATCACCAGGAACACCAAATAAATGGCGAATACCTATTTGAGCAAGGCGGTCTAAAAGATAGTCTGCTACGGTATAATTTTCGTTCATTAACATACCCTATCAAAAAATGTGAATGTGCTAAGAAAAAAAGACAAGCTTCTTTCATCAGAAAGGAGCCTGATAATTTTTAATAACAAAATCTATTTAAGTCTTCCCCTATTAACATGGTTAAAATTCTTGTTTCGTAGGGCGTATGACTATCTCGTTGATATCAACATTCGTTGGCTGCTCAATTGCATAAGCAATAGCTCGAGCAATAGAATCCGGAGGGATAGCTTGTTTATAAAAATCAATAATTGATTGCAAGCTTGTGGGATCAGTACTGCCAAATTTTAATTCTGAATCAACAACGCCCGGGCAGATCGTTGTTGTTCTAATATTTTTACTGGCCTCATGGCGTAGGCCTTCTGATATTGCGCGAATTGCAAATTTTGTCCCGCTATATACCGTCCCTCCTGGGCTAAATACTTTTATACCCGCGACTGAAGAGATATTAATAAAATGACCGCTATTTTGTTTCTCAAATATAGGAAGTACTTCTGCTATACCATATAAAAGGCCTTTGATATTAATATCGACCATTTTTTCCCATTCATCTACTTTGCTTAATTTTAAGGGGGAAATAGCCATTAGGCCGGCATTATTAATTAATACATCAATTTTGCCAAATTTAGCGAGTGTCGTACTGACTAACTTTTTAACATCATTATATTTAGTCACATCTGTCGGTATAACTAGTGGCCTACCCCCTACTGAAATACACTCTTGCGCCAGCTTATCGAGAAGCTCCTTTCGGCGTGCGGCTAACACGACTATTGCTTTTTTACTTGAAAGGTAAAGAGCTGTAGATGCACCAATACCGCTACTTGCTCCTGTAATGATAATGACTTTTCCTGTAATTTGTCCCATCATAATTCTCCAAATCAATTAAGCAGCAAATAATCATTGCTGCGAATTATGTGTACTAATTAAACCG
>NZ_LXEW01000015.1 GCF_001655055.1 Providencia heimbachae ATCC 35613
ATTAAAGAGATAAATGAATAATACAGATATGTGTATTACGGTTTTATCTAAACATTTTGCAGGTTATTTCGCTTTTGATTTAGGAATAGCCTCGGCAATAGAAACATAACAGCCAGTATCAATAATTCGATTGAGTTTTAAGTCGGCGCTATCAAGTAATTCTTTCAATTCCTCTTCGCTGCGAGTTTGTCCGCCATCAAAACTTGCTAAGAGTAATAGGTCAATCAAATTACCGCCATGCCAACGGTTACCTGCCGGAATAATAGGTTCTAAAATTAGCAATTTAGAGTTGTCATGCATTGAGTTACGGCAAGTTTGTAATATTTTTCGTGCCTGATCAGTGGGCCAATCCATAGTAATGTATTTCAATAAATAGAAATCGGCCTCTGGGCATGATTCGAAGAAGCTACCTGCTTGAGTTTTCCACCTATTGGGATTTTCTAAATCACCAAGTCGATGTTTTTTCAAAATTTCAGGTTGATCGAACAATATGCCATGTAAAGTCTCGTTACTTTGTAAAACGGTTAGCAGTAGCCCGCCCATACCTCCTGCAATATCGACGACGGTTGAATTATCTGTAAATTCATATTTTTTCGTTAAAAAGTAGTTTTCAATTGTAGACATTGAAGACATGCCTGTATGGAAACTATAATTATCTTTATAATTTTTTTTGTCGGCCCAATATTCATAAAACGATTCTCCAAACATATCTTTAAAAGGAGTATCGCTACGTAAGCTATGAATCAGGTCACCTAAGGGTTCCCAAAATGTTTTATCCGTTAGCATTAACACGGCATCATGTAATGAATGGAATTGATCGGTACGAAGAAATTCAGCTGCGGGGGTTAACTCAAATTTACCGTCACTGGTTTGCGCAAAGATATCTTTGGCGGCCAACATCCGCATAACTCTGAAAAGTTGCTTAGGATTCACATCAGTTTCTTTTGCGAGTTCATCAATCGTTTTCGCACCATTTTTTAGCTTATCAGCAATACCTAAAAGTGTAGCTGCTCGTAGTGATGCTTGGAATGTAATCCCCATTGCTTGCTCTAATAAATAGATGGCCGCACTTTCATTTTCAGATATAGAAGTATCATTCTTTAACATATATTTATTCCTCTTAATAATTAAATAGTTAAAAACACGGCTAAAATTAATAAATGAATCTATCTTCTATTGAAGCTATATATTTAAATTTAGTTTCATGAGCACTCATTAACATTCATGAATGAAATCATTCTTATTTTTAATGTTTTTATCAACAAATACATGTGAGGTTTAAAATTAACAAACCAAAAAACGCTAAATCAATCTTGCACCCACTTTCATTTATGATTTCAAATCAATAATAATATCAATTTGAAATAAAACCCTGAGAAACTATTACATTTGATTTTTAATCATTACAAATACATTTAACCTTTACGTTTAATACTTATTGATTCTGGCTGTTTTTCACATAAAGTCAAGATGATAATAATTCATCTTCAAAAAGTTGAAGCTTAAATTAATTCATTATTTATCATTGAATTGCAAATATATGAACTTATAATTAACTTGGTTTTATTTTATTTAACGATTTATTTTTAAAAAAATTATAATTTTAATTACGTAATAATATATATAAGATACAGTTAGCTTTATAAACATTTCCAACAATTAAAAGTAAGGTATGAAATTACAAATCACGAACTAATATAGTCAATAAATAATTAACACTGTAAATAACCACTCATTTAATGTAACTGAAACTGAATGACTTTATTGTATTTCTTATTAAAAACAATAAAAATGAGTAATGACTGGAAGTTATGGAAGGAAGGAAGGAAAAAAAATAAAAAATTGCCGTACCTTGAAAGTTTGTCATTAAATTTCTAGATACGGCGAATTTTACTAGCGACCGCCGAATAACGACATGCTATTTAAATCTTTAAAAATACTTTGCGAAGCTTCAAACATCGCTTTTTCTTTATAGTAATCCGTGGTGGTACCCGTCCAGTTAGTACTTAACAACTCACTTTTGCGCTGTTCGTTTTGAATAGTGCGTGTGTCTGCCAAAAAATCTAACTTATCGATTTCTTGTAACTGGAGACCTTGTTTTGCTTCAATATTAGAAACCTGATCCAATGCTAATTTAATCGCACTATTAGCGTTCCCTATTGCGGCTTGCGCAGCATCCACCTCATCTTTCGATGCATTTTCCTGTGGCATTTTCAGGGCTTTAATCCCTTCATTCAGTGATTTGAAAACATTCACAACATTATTGCTATCTGTTTCAAAAACTTGAGCACCCGTAAAATAAGCGATCATTTCACGGTCACTAGAGACATTTTGGGTGATGGGTTTGTCGCCACCGTGATAAACCACTTCGCCATTCGCATCAATTTCAAAAGGCGGTTTATCCGATTTAAACCCGGCAAAAATATAACGCCCGTTACCATCAGTGGTATTACCCAACGCTACGAGCTGATCTTTAAGACCCGTTAATTGCTCCGCTAGTGAATTACGGTCTTTATCACTTAAACCACCTTGGCTTGAAGCTTGAATAATCGTGGTATCAATTTGCGTTGTTACATCGGTCATTTGTGACAAGATGCTCATTTGCAGTGTCATACCGGTTTTTGCAAAACCACGGCTTGAAACATATTGCTGATTACGATTTTCAGACTGGCTGATCCGCACCGCTTGGGATGACGCTTGCGGATCATCGGATGGCTTACTCACTCGTTTACCCGATGCGAGTTGGCTACCTGCATCCATCCAACGCGACTGTGCATTATTCATATCTTGCAAGCGTTGGTGGTAAATCATATTGGTACTTAAACGCATAACTAAACCCTTCCTTAATCGCCATACTCGTCATACTTCAAGTGCATTTAAATTACGCGACTTGAAGTATGGTGAATAAATTAGAACGCACGCATCAATGCATTGAATAAATCATCTACCGTTTTTAAAACTTGTGCATTGGCATTAAAAAACTGTTGAATTTTTTGCATCTGAATACTTTCTTCATTCATATTTACGCCAGAAATTGCTTGTTCTTGTTCATAAAAACTTTCTGTCATTTTATTTTGTGTTTCAGAATCAATTTGCGCTTGCTTCGTTTTGCTACCGACATCATTAACCAGTGATGCATAGAAATCTGAGAAAGTAGAGCCGCCATCAATCAATTTTTGATCTTGCAGTTTAACCATCTCTTTTAAATTTTCATTGTCACCAGGCCCGCTATCTTTGCTACCTGCCGCAGCAAAAGCAGCCGCATCACTCACAATGGTATTCATTCCGTTGATCACACCGCTAACCGGTTTTACAACAAATGAATCCCCTTTTGCCACCGTGCTATTACTGATTTTAATTTCAATGCCATCAAACTTTAATGTATCTGCCGTTGCACTATCCACGGTTACCTTTGTACCTTCAGGTAAGCGAGTCACATTCCACTCATTGCCATCAAAGCGCATTTCGTAGTTTTTACCTGTGACGTTAGAAACATCGCTATAGCTTAGATCAAAATCTGCTTTTCCTTGGTTAAAGGTATTACTAACAACATTACCTTTACCAATTTCAAAAAAGTCTTTACCGGTATTGCCGTTCGCGTCAAAACCTTTGCTATGTACTTCGTTGAATTTTGTAGCAAACACCAGTGCAAGTTTGTTCAACTGCTGATAAGCCGGATCAATCACTTCTTGGCGTGATCGCAAAATACCGCTTAGCTCACCGCCACGAAATGATTCATCGGGAATTTCACGTGCCTGACCGTTTGCACCGACAAAACCGATACTAAAACGGCTGTCATCTTTTGATGATGGAACGGCTTCAAGTCGGTTAGCCTTTTCCCCAGTCACTAACGGTAACCCATTGGCAAAGGTCACATTATAGTTACCGTTTTGCTCGATAACTTTAACGCCAACCAAGGAATTTACTTCATTAACCAGACGATCACGCACATCAAGTAAATCATTTGGCTCAGAACCGCTAACGGAACGTACTCGTGCAATTTGTTGGTTTAAACCGGCAATTTTTTCTGCATAAGTATTGATATCTTTCACCTTATTTTCGATTTGGTGATTAACATCGCGTTCCATTTCTTGTAGCCGTCTATCGGCTTCTTTGAATTGACTGACTAAAGCATTCGATTTGCCCAAAAAAACATCAATTAATGTTTTATCGCTGGCATCACTACTCGCGGCATCCAATGCAGTAAAAAAGCTACCAATGTTACTTGAAATATCTTCAATATCATTGGTAAGCAAATCATCGACTTTATTACAGTTCTTAACATACGCTTCATAATCGCCACTGCGTGCACGCGACTGGCTATATTGAGCGTTAATAAACTCATCAAACTCACGGCGAACATGGCTGAAATAAGTGCCGTTACCAAAATAGCCATTAGGTGTCATCGTACCGGGATTCTCCCCGAAAACAGCACTTTGGCGGTGATAGTAGCCCACACCGGCGTTGGCTAAGTTGTTAGAAATAACACTTAACCCACCTTGCGCGGCATTCACACCACTTAGCGCATTATTCATTACATTGTTCAGCATCAGCTTTTCCTATTCTTGGTGCTCATCGTCTGGCGATAGCAACCTGAATTTCTTCACTTAATTAGTTATCGGAGAATTGCTAAAAATATTTAGTACTAACTACCATTAATACCTTAAATAATTCACGGTACCGCCTAATTCCCATTAACCGAAATAGGATGGGAATCAAAAAATGTCATTTAAGTCGATACTGTAAGCCTGTACGGCTTTTGAAGCGGACGTATTCATCGGTTGCGCCCCTCTAATTTGGTTAATCAAACTAATTAATTTATCCGAATAACCTGGGTCAGTTGCATACCCAGCCTGATGTAAACGTCGTGCGGCTATTTCTGGGGTTGCCGCTTGCTTAACCCCTTTATAGCGCGGGTTGTCCGTTAATAAGCTGATATAATCTGAGATCGCTTCCTCATAAGAACCATAAACCCGAAAATCATCCCGCATTTTAATGGTTTTACCGTTGATAACTTCGGTGGTCATAATATTGGTGCTCGCGCCTTGCCAGCTTTTGCCGGCTTTTATGCCAAATAAGTTATGACTGGTTTTGCCTTCTGCGGTGAGGATTTCTCGTTTCCCCCAGCCACTTTCCAGTGCTGCCTGCGCTAAAATCAAAAAATGTGAAATACCGCTTTTTTGGCTAGCCGCTTTTGCAGGTTCGAGTAGTCGACCAATAAAATTGCTACTATTAAGGGATAAGGATTTAATTTTTTGAAACGGCGCTGATAGCGCATCCCCCATTGGGGCAAAACGCCGCATCATTTGTTCCATCGCAAAAGGGGGTAATGATTGCAACGCTTTTTCATCCAATGGCATGAACGTCGCTTTAGTGGGTAAATCATTTTGTTGCTGTTCACCCGAGAGCTGTTGGTACATCATCTCGCCAAAACCTAACCCTTTTTGCGATAAATCTTGGGCGATTTGTTGGTCATACATACTGGTTAACATACGCGTTTGGTCATTGGAAAAAAGACCATCTTGTGGCAAGGCCTCACGCATACTTTTTAGCATCATCTGGACAAATGTTGCTTCAAGTTGCTGAGTAACCTGACGCAGCCCTTGCTCAGCGTTTTTGTTAAGCTCGCCTTTCAAACCGCTTAGGGACTGTAAATCAAACGCCGCGCCTTGCAATAGCTGCATATCACTCATTAGATGATCTCCAATTTCGCACGTAAACACCCAGAACTTTCCATGGCTTGTAAAATTGACATCAAATCGTTCGGTGTTGCACCCAATGTATTAAGTGCTTGAATAACTTGGTTCAGTTGTGCACTCGCATTCACTTTTTGCAGTGCACCACCCTGATCGCGGACACCAACATTGGTATTCCGTGTCACCACCGTTTGACCGCCCGCAAAAGGGGTATCTGGTTGGCTAACTTGGGTTTGCCTTTCGACGGTGACCGCTAAACTACCATGAGCCACGGCGCAGCTTTCTAAGGTCACACTTCGATTGATAACAACCGAACCTGTCCGTGAATTTAAGATAACTTTGGCTTCCGCGATTGGGGTACGGACATTCAGTTCTTGTACGCGGGATAAAAAGCGCACTTGAGCTTGATTATTCGCTGGAACCAGTAATTGAACGGTACGTGAATCCAATGCCGTTGCGGTGCCCACGCCGCCCATTCGGTTAATCGCGTCAGTAATATCTTGCGCTAAGGTAAAACTGTCGTCATTAAGTTGTAGATTGATAGCCCCACTTTGGCCAAAATTGCTCGGCAATTCACGCTCTATTGTCGCACCACCGGTGATACGTCCACCATTAAGCTGATTGACTTTAATACTACTACCGCCACCACTTGCACCTACACCACCAACTAAAATATTGCCTTGTGCCATGGCATAAATTTGCCCATCCACCCCTTTAAGTGGGGTCATTAATAACGTACCACCCCGTAAGCTTTTGGCGTTACCCATGGAAGAGACCACGATATCAACGGACTGACCTGAACGAGAAAAAGCCGGTAACTTCGCTGTTACCATTACCGCCGCAACGTTTTTGAGCTGCATATTGGTGCCAGCAGGCACCGTGATCCCCATTTGGGATAGCATGTTATTTAGACTCTGAGTAGTAAATGGTGTTTGCATGGTTTGGTCACCCGTACCATCCAACCCAACCACTAAGCCATAACCAATTAATGCGTTATCACGCACCCCTTGCACGGTAGTGAGATCTTTAATACGTTCGCTGTGCGCAGGTGCTATAAAGATGCAAAGTAGTGATAGCAGAATTAATACTGTGTTTTTCATTGAATTCTCTCAGCTATTTTCTTGTTTGTTTTCTAGGCTATTCTTTTGTTTAATAAGGAGAAACATTTAAGAAAAAGCGCTGTAACCAGCCCATGTTTTGCGATTCATTAATATAACCATCACCGACATATTCAATTCGCGCATCGGCGACCTGCGTTGAGCTCACGTGATTATCCGCACCAATTGTGCGAGGGTTAACAACCCCTGAAAAACGAATGGATTCCGTGCCTTGATTGATAGCAATCCGCTTTTCACCGACAACATGCAGGTTGCCATTCGCCAATAATTGGTCAACTGTCACGGTAATGGTGCCTTTAAACGTGTTGTTCGCATTCGCACCACCTTTGCCGTTGAAATCACTGGTGCCTTTAATATCTAATTCCGTATTTTTACCGCCGATCCATCCTTGCATGAATCCCGGGAGGATCGCCGCCAAGAAACCTGTTTTCCCGCTACGATTGGCATTCGCTGATGAATTTTTACTCGCACTCACATTTTCTTGTAGGTTGATGGTGAGAATGTCACCAACGTTGCGAGGTCGCCTATCTTCAAATAGTGGTTGATAACCATAGTAAGCAGGCTGCGCACTTTGAAATATGGCACCATTCGGGGACGGTGCAGTCGGCGCAGTGGGTATTGCAGTTGTTTGTGTGTCGACCAATGGACGCGATTTTATTTGCGCACAACCACTGGTGGTTAACACCAAAACGGCCACCAGCCATGTCTGTTTAGGCGTCAACGAACGCGAATGCAAAACTGTTTTTTGCTGTTGTGGAACCATGCCGCTTTCAATCATCATGCTACTCTTTTGCTGCTGTATAGGTTTTGATATCACGAAGAGTTCCTTCTCACTGTCAACTCACAACTGACTGCGTTGTGAGTTGTCGCTCATTAAGGTTTCCTATCAAGTCCCCGAATTACAGTTGGGTCAGACGTTGAAGCATTTGGTCTGATGCCGATACGGCTTTACTGTTGATTTCATAGGCACGCTGAGTTTGGATCATGTTGACCAATTCTTCGGCAACATTAACGTTAGAAGTCTCTAACATATTTTGATAAAGCAGACCGGCACCATTAGTCCCCGGCGCGCTTTCATTAGGCGCGCCTGAACTCGCGGTTTCCATGTAGAGGTTTTCACCCATACTTTCAAGACCTGCATCATTAATGAAAGTTGTCAGAGTGATTTGCCCAATTTGCTGCGGCTGGTTATCACCAAATACGGTGATAGACACGGTTCCATCACGGGCAATACTGATGCTATTAGCGTTATCGGGCATCATAATCGCTGGAACGATTTGATAACCGCTAGACGTGACCAGTTGCCCGTCTTGATTGGGTTGTAAAGCACCATCACGCGTATAGGCATCAGTACCATCTGGCATTTGTACGTGTAAAAAACCTTGGCCTTTAATCGCAATATCCGTGGTATTACCGGTTTGATTCAAATTACCTTGAGCATGAATTCGCATGGTAGAGACGGGTCTCGCCCCGGTTCCCATTTGCAAACCTGATGGCAATGAAGTCTGTTCTGAGCTATTCGCCCCCGGCTGACGGATATTTTGGTACATTAAATCTTCAAATACCGCGCGTTGGCGCTTAAAACCATTGGTACTCACGTTTGCCAAGTTATTGGAAATAACGTCAAGGTTAGTTTGTTGAGCATCAAGCCCTGTTTTCGCAATCCATAGAGAACGGATCATAATAATTCCTTACTGAAAATTAGCTGACGGCAAGCAGTTGGTTTGCCCGCTGTGCATTTTCATCAGCACTGCGAACGACTTTCATTTGCATTTCAAAATGCCTTGCATTGGCAATCATCGATACCATCGCTTCGGCGGCATTGACGTTACTTCCTTCAATCACCCCCGCAGTGACGATGCCACGTTCGCTTTGAGGTAAAACGTTGCCATTAGTCGCTTGCGCTTGGGCTGATAAATGAAATAGCCCATCTTCGCCTCGAATAAGATCTTGCGGCTGCGCTTCAACCACTTTTAAACGGCCGATTTGCCCTAACATTGTTGGCGGATCAGTTGCCAATAATGCGGTAATGGTGCCGTCTGCGCCGATGGTTAAATCTGCATTCGGTGGGACATTGATAGGCCCGCCATCCCCTTGTAGGCGACGCTCACCAATCATCAATTCACCTTCCGATGAAATTTGAATATTACCGTTACGGGTATAAGCCTCTGCACCATCTGCCAATTCAACCGCAAGGAAGTGTTTGTCGTTAAGGGAAACGTCTGTCTGTTTGCCGGTATAGTTAAGCGGCCCTGGACTCATATCTGCACCCGGCGTTGAGGCAACCACCAGTGTGCGAGTGGCTGCAGTATCCCCATTAATCGGAACCGCACGCATCGCAGAAAGCTGCGCTTTAAAACCTGCCGTTGATACATTGGCAATGTTATTCGAAACAATCGCTTGGTTTTCAAGCGCATGACGCGCTCCACCCATCGCGGTATAAATGACGTGATCCATGGCCACCTTCTCGGATTATCGTAAGTTAACCAGTGTTTGTAACATCTGATCTTGCGTTTTGATGGTTTGCGCGTTTGACTGGTAATTACGCTGCATCACGATCATGCTGATTAGTTCTTGGCTCATATCCACGTTCGACGATTCCAATGCGCCACTGGTTAATTTACCAAACTGCCCCACACCCGGAACACCATCCATTGGGTTTCCTGATGCATTGGATGATGCCCAAACGTTACCGCCTTGAGAAACTAAGCCATTTGGATTAGCGAACGCAGATAGCGCAACTTGGCCCACGACGCGTTTTTGTTGGTTGGAATAGTTAGCAACGATTAAACCGTTGTCTTCGATTTTGAATGTGGTGTATTCACCTGCGGGATAACCATTAACATCGATAGCACTAACCGAAGATTCACTGACTTTTTGTTGACGAGTCTTACTAAGATCAACTTGAAGCGTGTCGTTATTTGCGCCATTTAACCCGGTATAAGCAAAAGGGAATGTTGCATTTTCAGCATCTTTCAATTTACCGTTGCCATCAAACTCCATTTCGCCAAGCAGCTTCGCTTCCTTATCACCGGCATCTTTCGCATAGGCCGTCCATTTGTTGTCTTCAGTTTTCACAAAATAAACTGAGATTTCATGGGTATTTCCTTGGCTGTCAAACGCACTCATGGTGGTGCTAAAATTATAACTTCCGGTGTCATCCGGTTTGGTCACATCAAAAGGTTTATCTCTGATTTTATCTTCTGAATTCAGATTGATGGTCAATTTAGCGAGTTTAGACGCTTGCGCATCCATCATATCGGTTGGAATATTCAGACCAGCAGGCACACCGCCACTTTGTACCGTGATATTACCTTTTTCATCCACACTTGCAGGGTAGCCAGTGACAACCATGCCTTGGTTATTGACTAAATTACCACTTTTATCACGTTGGAATTGACCATCACGGCTATAAAAAACGTCGCCATTTTGATCTTGAACACGGAAAAAACCATTGCCAGAAATCGCTACATCCGTCCCTCTATCGGTACGTGTAATAGGGCCATCTTTGAAGTTTTGTGTGACCGCAGCAACGTTAACACCAAGGCCAACACCTGAACCTGCGAACATATCAGCAAAGGAAGCTGTTGCACCTTTGAAACCATTAGTTGCGGAGTTGGCAATATTATTACCAATCGAATCTAGCCCCGCGGAAGCTGCATTTAAGCCACTGACTGCTTGTGAAAAAGACATATTTTCTCCATGAGTATTGGGGGTATAAAATTAAGAAGAAGGATACACTTTGAAAATGCTGCTAAGGGGCACACTCTGCCCAATACCAACATCCAATAAAGGCGCGTCAGCACCCGGTGTAACGCCATTGACACGGGTATAGCCTAGTTTGGTAACTTCAATTTCAGCCCCCATCCTGACGGCTTTCACATCAAAGAAATATTTACTTTTTGTGTCTAAAACTAAATTACCGTTGTTATCACGCCCGTCCCATGCCATATCATAAATATCGGGTTTAACTTCAGTGTCATAAGAGATGGTGCGTACCACCATTCTATTTTTATCTCGGATGGTGATTTCAACGCTGTCGGCCAATTTTGGTAAAAAGAAACCAAACGGTGATGAGATATAATCCGTTTGCGGCTCTTCCGTTCCCTCTTCACCCTCAATCGCGCCTTTATCACTTAAGGCTTGGCTGTTTGGTGTGATCCCTTCATCGGGTAATGGGTTAGATGGCTTAGATATGCTGCTAGGCTCACCATTGCTTTCTTTTTTCAATGGTGCTAACACAATCTCGTTGCGCGGGATTAAGACCCCTTTACCCACCAATTGAGTCGTCTGTAATGATTGCCCTGAACCAATTTGCTGAGAAATACCGCTGACACTATCGCTGAGCTTATTCATGCTTTCCAGCGTTGCTATTTGCGCTAGCTGACCGGTCAAATCCGTATTATCCATTGGCTTGGTTGGGTCTTGGTTTTGCATCTGCGTGATAATCATTTTGAATAAAGTATCCCGCATATCATCACTTTGGCTTTTCTTTGGTACATTGCTCGCTGCCGGCGCAGGGCCAGCAGTGGTATTGTCCAAAGGGTCGTACATCGTGGCTGCAATCCCCATACCGAGTCTCCGTTACTGACCGAGAGTTAATGTTTTTTGTAGCAAGGTTTTTGCTGTATTCATCACTTCTAAGTTGGCTTGATAGCTACGTGATGCTGAAATGGTGTTGATCATTTCGCCTACCGTGTCGACGTTTGGCATCTGAACATAGCCTTTTTCATTTGCAAGAGGATGACCGGGTTTGTATTCCATACGCGGTGGCGCTGGGTCTTCAATCAGTTGGCTAACACGAACACCACCCACTTCATTGCGCCCCTGTGGTGCCATCTGAAATACCACTTGTTTAGCACGATAAGGCTGCCCATCAGGACCCGCTACACTTTCAGCATTCGCCATGTTGCTCGCACTTACGTTTAGTCGTTGAGATTGAGCTGTCAGCGCAGATGCTGAGATATCAAAAATACTCAGTAAGGCCATAAAGATTACCCTTGCTGTAAAACAGCCAGCATGCTTTTGATGCGGCTATTGATGAATGTAAGATCAGCTTGATATTTCAAGGTGTTGTCTGCAAATTGGCTGCGTTCTACATCCATATCAACGGTATTACCATCCATCGATGTTTGGTAGGGAACACGATATTTAAGGTCAAGGTTAGGGGCTTTCATACCACCACCTTCGATATGACCTTTCGCTGTCACTGCCAGTGAAATACCTTTTCCTTTCACGACACCTTTATCCATCGCTTGTTGTAATTGACGATTAAAGTCAATGTCGCGTGCCTGATAACCTGGTGTATCCGCATTGGCGATGTTAGATGCTAAGACGGTCTGCCTTGCCTCTCTTATTGACAAAGCCTGTTGCTGGAAAGCAAACGTGGCATTTAATTTATCAATCATGGTTACCCTCAATGGATGTAAAACGGTTCTTGGATCATTTTGGGCATATATTAGCTGTTCGATAAAAAATCTAATGGAGGGATAAAGGCAAAATAATTGACCTATTTGACTCATTCATTATTCAGAGGGTGCGTAAACTGCAAGCGTGAAAAAGTTTGTTTTCCGAGGAGGCCACTTAATATGCATCGAATTCATACACTGACTTGTTTGTCGACAATCAGTCTATTTGGCCTATTCCCTACTCTTGTAGCAGCCTCATTACCACAGGATATTAATCAATATTTTCGACAAATTCATGGAAAACAAAATACCGTTTCAATTGAAATAAAAACCCCGATTGATCGCTGGCCTAATTGCGAAAAACCGCAAATTAGTCCCCCTATTGGTGGAAGAAATATGGGCAATATTTCTTTACCCGTTCAATGTGGTAAGAAAAAACAATTTATTCAACTAACCGTTAATGTGACGGGGCAATATTATGTCGCTACTCGCAATGTAAGCCGTGGTGAGACGGTTGAGTTTGTCGATATTGGAACAAAAAAAGGCCTGCTTCATAAGCTACCGGCAGGCTCTGCAACTGATAAAATGGCAATACGCGGTGGTATCGCGCTACGCAATATTACTGCTGGGCAAACCTTTACCCATGCCATGACAAGAAAGCCTTGGGCAATTAAAGCGGGACAAACGGTATTTGTATTTGCTACCGGAGATAATTTTTCAGTCAAATATGAAGGTCGTGCCATTAATAATGCCGTCACGGGTAACAATATCCGCGTACGCTTAGTTAATGGGCAAGTTGTGAATGGTGAAGCACTAGAAAATGGCAGTGTTAATGTTGCTTTAAAGTAATTAAATCAATAAAATAAATTAATTCTAAAACTAATTTAATAGTTACTTTTCAGAGTATCTCTAAAATAATTTGAGATACTCGCAGGGGATATTAAAGAAATTTTAACCACCGCCGATAACAGTTATATGACAACTATCGGGAACAGGAAAACACATTATGGCCATTGAGCAAACATCTGCAATTTCTGCGTTGACTCAGGTGACAAACCGCGATCCACAGGATGCGACAGCCCCGATGCGTGATAAAAAAGTTTCAGCTAATGAAGCAATCAAAGAAAGCGCATTTGCACCGAGTGAATTGCAAAAAAAATTATTACAACCTCAAGCAACTGATATCGACAGCGCTAAAGTTGAGAAAATTAAGCAAGCGATTAAAGACGGCACATTGAAAATGGATGCTGAGAAAATTGCTGATGGCATTTTACGCGATGCCCATGAATGTATGTTATTAATGAAATAAAATTATTATGAATGACGAATTGTTTTCCTTACTCGAACAACAACTATCCCATTTGCAATCATTGCATATCGTGATGAAAAATGAAGCGTTATTACTGGGTTATCACCAAGTACCCCCATCTCCTTTTCAGGAAACGACTGAGCAAAAACGTTTTCTTGTTGCCGCGATTGGACATGGGGAAAACCATCGATTACAGCTTGAAGAGCAAGTTCAATTAGCCGCTCCCTATGAGGATAACCCTGAACTCAGTGGTATTTGGGATGCGATAAAAATACTGACAACTGAGCTAAAAGAGCTAAATTACCGCAATCATCAGCTACTGCAATTGCATATTGAACTCAACTCCGAGCGCCTAAACTTTGTGAAAAAACACAATAATCAATCAACCTACGGCGCAGACGGCTTAGAATCAAAACGTCCTGTTTTGGGTAAAAAAATTTCGATTTAGGGTATTAAAGGCTTTATAGCCTTTAAACTTCGATGAAATGAAATCAGTGCCCACCTTCCCCTCAAGTTTAAAAAATTTCAATCCCCCTTGATTTGGGGTAATTTCGCCTTACTCTCACTTTAATACGCTGAATAGATCTCGCTAACAATGAGTTAGACTCAGCAAATTTAGCTTTTGGTTCCTTTGCTTTTATTCTAACTTGTCTACTTCGGTCAACAAAAAGAGGACCGATAAAGTCCCCTTGTTATTCAAATCATAGTGAAAAGGATAATTTAGGATCCGCTGATCATTGACGTCATCCTAATCTCTCGGCGATCGCTCAGCTCAAGGTTCGACATTACCACCAATTGTGGCAAACTGCGGCGTAAGAAGCGTGACAAAATCAACCTTAATCCATGATTAACTAGTAATACCGTCGGCGCGCCCATCGCTTCTTGATGAGCAACGGCCTCTTCCGCTTGGGTTTGAATAAACTGTGCAAGATTCGGCTCTAATCCACTGCCATTTTTTGCGGCTTGCAGTAAAATTTGCTCAAGCCCTGCATCCAACCCAATAACTTGAATGTCTTCTGAATTTCCAAACCATTGTTGGGTGATCGCACGGCCTAATGCAATCCTGACTTGAGACGTCAGATAATCGGTATCTTTTTGCTCACCATTTTCTCCTGCCATCTCAGCCAGAGTTTCTATAATGGTACGCATATCGCGGATCACCACATCTTCCATTAACAAATTTTGTAAAACACGATGCAAAATAGTTAATGAAATAGTGTCTGGAATTAAATCATCTGCCAATTTTGGCATCTCTTTTTTCACCCGGTCATACAACATTTGTGCTTCTTGGCGACCAAACAATGAACTTGAATTTTGCAATAGAATTTGATTGAAATGTGTCGCCACGGCGGTACTTGCAGAGACAACCGTATAGCCTTGAATTTGCGCTTGTTCGCGCAAATCATCATCAATCCAAACCGCAGGTAAACCAAAAGCAGGCTCTTTCGTCGCATCCCCTTCTAATGACCCTGCCGCATTACCCGGGTCAATCGCAAGGCTTCGCCCCGGCTGAGCTTCACCACGTCCCACTTCCGCACCTTTAATTAAAATGCGGTATTCACAAGGGGATAACGCTAAGTTGTCGCAGATATGCACAACTGGAGGTAAATAACCGACCTCTTGAGCAAACTTTTTACGTAGCCCTCTTAAGCGCCCTAACAGCTCACCTTGCTGGTCATTATCAACCAATGGAATTAAGCGATATCCCACTTCCATCGCCAATAAGTCTTCCAGCTGTACATCATCCCATGTCGCTTCAACCACTTTATTGGCTTCTTTAAAGTGTTGAGCTTGGCTATTATCACCCGTACTTTCAGGTTGTTTGGATTTTCGAATCAAATACCAGCCAAGTCCAGCTAACGCAGCGGTAAACAATAAAAATACAAAATTGGGCATACCGGGAATTAAACCAATTAACCCAAGTACTCCAGCACTCAACCACATCACCCGCGGGTTATTAAACAGCTGGTTAACCATCTGCTCGCCGACGTCTTCATCGGTGGCAACTCGAGTGACAATCACCCCTGCGGCGGTTGATATGATCAACGCAGGAATTTGCGCGACCAAACCATCTCCAATGGTTAACAACGTATAAGTACTGCTCGCATCCCCCAGAGACATATTGTGCTGTCCAACACCAATAATCAGGCCACCAATTACGTTAATGACCATGATCATGATCCCGGCAACCGCATCTCCTCGGACAAACTTACTCGCACCATCCATAGAGCCATAAAAATCAGCTTCTTGCGTTACTTCTGAGCGGCGTTTTTTAGCCTCATCATCACTGATAATTCCAGCGTTGAGATCCGCATCAATCGCCATCTGCTTACCCGGCATACCATCAAGGACAAAGCGCGCTCCAACCTCGGCAATACGACCCGCACCTTTGGTAATAACCATAAAGTTAATTAAAACCAAGATGATAAATACCACAATACCAATCGCAAAATTACCGCCGACGAGAAAGTGCCCGAATGCTTCCACCACTTTCCCTGCCGCATCCGGTCCCGTATGGCCATCAAGCAAAATAATTCGTGTTGAGGCAATATTTAGCGAAAGCCGTAGTAATGTTGCGAAAAGCAAGATGGTTGGAAATGCAGCAAAATCAAGGGTGCGCTTAGTGAACATCGCCACTAATAGCACCATGATAGAAAGTGCAATATTAAAGGTAAAAAGCAAGTCCAATAAAAATGCCGGCAGAGGTAACACCATCATCGACAAAATTAATAGGATAAGAATCGGGCCGGCGAGTATTTGCCACTGTGTACCCTGTAAACTTTTCGGCAATTTTAAAAGTGCAGCCAAATTAGCCATCGCGATTGTTATCTCCAACAAAATCCAGCGTCGGTGGCACTGGTAAATTTTTCGGTTTTTTGGGTCTGAGTCCACCTTCACGACGCCAACGGCGCAGTTGGTAAACCCATGCTAAAACTTCTGCTACCGCTGCGTACAAGGCAACAGGAATACTTTGTCCTATTTCTGCATGACGATATAACGCTCGAGCCAACGGTGGGGCTTCTAACTGTAAAATACGGTTTTCTTCACCAATCGCTTTAATACGTTGGGCTATCACGCCTGCACCTTTAGCTAATACTTTCGGTGCCCCCATTTTTTTATCGTCATATTTCAGTGCAACTGCATAGTGAGTCGGGTTGGTGACGATAACATCTGCACTTGGTACATCCGCCATCATGCGATTACGGGCAATTGCCCGTTGCTGCTGGCGAATTTTTGCTTTGATGTGTGGGTCACCCTCTTGTTGCTTAAATTCGTCCTTAATCTCTTGGTGACTCATGCGTAATTTTTTCAAATGAGAACGAAATTGATAGAACACATCAAATGCCACCATCGGGATCAGCAAAAAAACAATCAAATAACCCGCAAAAATAACCTTCTCCAATGCATTGCCAAGCGCTGTCACTGGTGGCTCCATCACTAAATGCAACAGTGATGGGAAGCTTTGCCATAAAAAAATGTACGTGCCCAACCCAACAAATAAGCATTTCAAAATAGCTTTAAATAGCTCGGAAAGTGCATTCATCGAAAAAATGCGTTTTAACCCTTTGATAGGATCTAGTTTTTTCGGATCAAACTTAATCAACTTACTATTAAAAACTAACCCACCCACAAGAGACGATGCCGAAATCCCCACTAGCGCTAATCCACCAATGACGGGTAATAAAGCAAACAACGCTTCGCTCACGACACGGCCTAAATAGCTGATCATCAAACCTGTATTTTGCAAATAATGGCCATCAAAAATAAAGCCTTGGCGTACCGTTTGGCGCAGTTGATCCGCTAAGTGTCCACCACTAAGCCATAGTAAGCTGATACCCGCTAACATCATCATCAGCGAATTCAATTCTTTTGAACGAACTATCTGCCCATCATCTTTGGCTTTTTGCTTTTTATGGGGGGTGGGTTCTTCTGTTTTTTCTACATCGCTTTCGTCGGACACACGAGTTCCAAAATTTAAGCACATTGCCAGTTATCGCTATAGCATGACAGACTGTCAAAAATTCAATGCAGGAAAATAGGGACACTTCGAGGGGGTTATTTGGCAATTGGGTGATATACATTCATTTTGCGAAAGGCCTCTCAAGGAATTAAATTCTATTTTGAAGCACTGATACCTAAAATAAAAATGAAGGTAAAGTACACCTATTCATCACAAACGTGCTACATTACACGTGTTTTAACACGTGTAATAAAGGAGTTACCATGAGCTCTACAGCGCATAGAATGAAAAAAACCGTTAGTGTCACTGTGACACCTGAGTTATATGAACAAGCTAGACGCGCTAAATTGAATTTCTCTGCTATTTTATCTAATGCTTTAATTATTGAGCTAAAAAAGGCTGAAGCATTAAAATGGAAAGAACAAAATAGAGAAGGTTTCAATGAGTTAAATAGAATAAGTGATGAAAATGGATTACTGTCCGATAAGTACAAGGAATTTTAATGCAATATCACCTTTATCTAAATCGTGGCGATCGTATCCGGTACCCATATTTACTTGATATTCAAAGCGATATTATTGATATGCTCAATACTCGTCTCGTTATTCCTTTATATGATAGTAAACTTGTCCAGAAACCATTACCTGAACGATTAAATCCAATTATATACATCGATACCCATGCCTTTATTTTAATGACCCATCAAATGGCTTCAGTACCTCTATCTGTATTAGGAAAAAAAGTTATCCATATTAAAAATGAAAGAGAAAAAATCAAACAAGCCATCGATTTGTTAATTGATGGATTTTAATTATTTATCGCTCACTAATCTTACTTAGAGGCCTAGTACCATGGATATTTGTCACCTTGTTGCCCCGGATATCAGTTTAGAAGATGCCCCTAAAGAAGCGCAAAGAATGCTGAGTTGGCTAAAATCACAAGGCATTATTGATCCTGATTTCCAAGCCGTTGAAGACGACGAAACTATTTATCGCCCACCCCCTGAATACAAACAACCTGTTAACTATATTATTGATGGCAAAATAGTTCCAACGCAACTCCCTGAAGATTCAATAAAAAATTGTTTATCCATCGTTACAGAGCGCACTGTTTTTCATGCGGGTGGTAACGGCTTTGGAATTTATTGCCCACAATGTACCAGCGAGCAAAGTGAACGCTGTCATGCATGGAGTGATACAGTAACCGATTGGTATGAAGGCAAGCCTGAGAGCCTTTGCTGCATTAATTGCGGCTTTACCGCCCCACTATCAGATTGGCGGTTCGACCCTCAGTGGGCTTTCGGCAATCTAGGTTTTAGTTTTCACAATTGGGAGATGCAGGATGATTTTATTGCAGCGTTTGAACAAGCGCTTGGTAATGAAGTTGTCGTTGTTTATCAACATGATTGACCTATCCTGAATCGTCAGCGATTTTTTAATAAAACAAATTTTGTTTGTATTAACTTATTTTTGAGAAAAATCGACAGTAATCCGGCCACCCACAGCCTCTGCATATTTTAATAATGTACCGAGTTTAGGATCAAATTCGCCTTGTTCTAGACGAGATACATTCTGCTTTTGCGTATGCATTCTGTCTGCGACTTGCGATTGTGTTAATTTTTTGGCAATACGTGCTGACTTGAGATCATAAATTAAAGCTTTACGTACCTGTAATTCAAGATAACGCTGTTGAACCTCATTATCTTGCAATAACTCAGCTTTTAAGTCAGCAAGAGAAACAAGCGCTAAATCATCATTTTTCATTGTTTATACTCCTTTTAAGGGCCTTCATTCGCTGCTCAGCAACTATTAAAATTGACTGAGGCGTTTTTTGGGTCTTTTTTTGATAAGTTAATACAATGTATATTTGTTTGCCTTTTTCGAAAAAAACAGACTTCGAGCAATTCCTTCTTGGGAATTAATCCTTAGCTCTTTTAACCCATGTCGTCCTAGATCTCTTACGCTTGGCTCCTTTAACGCAACGCCATATTGGGCAAGCTCCTCTAAACCATCCAACATCGCAGCTTGCAACCCACTCGGTAATTTTTTAATTTCTTTGCGTACAGCGTTAATAACATTAAGTCTATACATTAGCTCAAACATCCATGTGAGTATTAATGACTTAATGTAATCATACATGATGACTTTTATATTATCATTAACCAAACCTAACAATAGATAACAGACAAAGTTATGACGGAAAAATAAACAACGATATCGTCCTTATAACTTAAAGGATCAATAGCACAATAATAATCTAAATAATTTGAGTTATAGGAGGACAGTAAACCAAGATACCCCTAGCCACATAGGTTGCTACATGACTAGGGTGAAACTGACCACTCAAAGAAAGAGCGGAATAGTCAATTAAAAGCCAAGCTCGTCTAGCAAATCATCGACTTGTGATTGTGACGCCATCACATTCACACCTTCTTTATTGATTTGCGGACCATTTAATAAGCTATCATTTTGCTGCTTAGCACGCATTTCGGGTGGCGTATTCTCCACTAACAAAGCCAGTAGCTGTTTTTCAGCTTCTTCAACTACTTCCATCATTTTTTTGATCACTTGACCCGTTAAATCTTGGAAATCCTGCGCCATCATGATTTCTAATAGCTCGGCTTTAGTGATTTCACTGTCTTGGATCACTTGACCTAAAAAGGCTTGTGTTGATTGACGCAATTCTACGGGAACAGTATCGGCGGTACAGTCTTGCCATTGCTGCTGCAACACGATGGCATCTTTGTTCATTTCCACTTGTAATGGTTTGATCACATCAATGCCATTGAGGGTTTTTTCTGCGGCTTGCGCTGTCATTTGAGCAATATAGCGCAACCTGTCTTTTCCATCAGGAATGCTCGCTACCGCTTGTTGCACACTTTTTTCAAGACCAAGCTCACGCATGCTCTCTCTGAGTGTTCTCATCAAGGTTCCAATCCGGGTAATGACTTGTTTCAAATCTTCATTACCGCTGCGATTGCTTCCCATAAATGTTGGTTCTGTCATCACAATCTCCTTTGGCAAGCGCGCTTATTGCAGCCCCATTTTTTCAAATACTTTATTCAATTTTTCTTCAAGAATGGCGGCAGTAAAGGGTTTCACAACATAACCGCTCGCCCCTGCTTGCGCAGCAGCAATGATATTTTCTTTTTTCGCTTCAGCCGTTACCATTAATACAGGGATATGCTTAAGTGCTTCATCGCCACGGATAGTTTTAAGTAACTCTAAGCCATCCATATTTGGCATATTCCAGTCTGCAACAACAAAATCGATATTGCCTGTACGAATTTTTTCTAATGCATCTACACCATCTTCTGCTTCTTCTATTTTATTAAACCCAAGTTCTTTTAATAAGTTACGAACGATACGACGCATTGTGGAAAAATCATCAACAACCAAAAAACTGAGATCTTTAGCGGCCATAACCACTCCTTCAAAATACAATGATGAAATTCTGTGACCGTTAAACGCTCACAGAAGAAAGTTTTGCGAGAATACTTGGGGCGATTTTAGTGATATCTTGCACCTCATCTACCGCATCCATTTCAATCGCAGCGCGTGGCATACCAAATACCACACAACTACTTTCGTTTTGGGCGTAGGTGATCGCGCCTTGTTTACGTAAATTAAGTAACCCTTTAGCGCCATCCATCCCCATTCCGGTTAGAAGAACACCAATACATTTACGTCCAACACATTGAGCGACTGAATCAAACAGCACATCGACAGAAGGTCGATGGCGATTAACAGGCTCACTTTGCTGCAAGATAATTTGAGAACCTTTGCCCTTGTCGACTATCAACATATGAAAATCACCCGGCGCAATATAGGCATACCCTTTTTGCAGCAACTCGTTATGCTCGGCTTCTTTTACTGTTAGAGCACATAGCTTATTGAGCCTTTCAGCAAATGAACGCGTAAACCCGGCGGGCATGTGTTGAGTAATCACCACAGGAGGACATTCGCGAGGTAACATTTCTAAAAATTGGCGTATTGCCTCCGTTCCCCCCGTTGATGCACCAACCGCAATAACGCGACTTTGACACACATAGGGTGGCAACGGTTTCGCTAACGTCGTTGGTTCGGTAACATTTTTTTCTGTACGCGAAAAACGGCTTTTTATCGTAATTTTCGACATCGCTGCCGCACGGATTTTCTCACCGATCATATCTCGGTAGCTCATCATGGTTTCGCGAATACCAATTTGTGGTTTAGTGACAAAATCCACCGCCCCTAGCTCTAAAGCTTTTAATGTCACCTCAGAACCTTTCGAGGTTAATGTTGAAACCATCACCACAGGCATTGGATGTAAACGCATTAATTTTTCTAAAAAATCAATACCATCCATTCTTGGCATTTCAACATCTAGCGTAATAACATCCGGTTCTAATTGTTTAATTAAATCACGGGCAACATAAGGGTCTGGCGCGGTATCAACTACCACCATATCCTCATGACTGTTAATAATTTCACGCATCAACTGACGCATAAGTGCAGAGTCATCGACGCAAAGAACTTTAATTTTTTTCATTACCGCTTCCTCGCAGCCTGTACGCTGTAGACGGTTTGACCTTTAATCACAAAGCTTTGGGTTAGCTGTGATAAATTTTCAGAATGACCAATAAACAGCAATCCATCAGGCTTAAGCAATGGAACAAAACGCTCAAGCATTTTTATTTGCATTTCTTTATCAAAATAAATCATCACATTACGACAAAAAATGGCATCAAAACTATTTTGTAACTGCCAATCAGGATCACTCAGATTGAGATGGCGAAACTCGATCATTTGGCGCAATGCAGGTTTTACGCGGGCATAACCTTCGAATTCCCCTACCCCTTTCATAAAATAACGTTGCCTTTGCAAGGCACTCAATGACTTGAGCTCCTCAATGCGGTAAACACCCTGCTTCGCTTTTTCTAAAACTTCGGTATCAATATCACTGGCGACTACTTTGGCATTAATTGCATTAGGGCCGAGAACATCACTTAGCGTCATCGCTATGGAATAAGGCTCTTCCCCTGTAGAAGATGCTGCGCACCAAATATTAATATTGCTGTTACGCCTTGACCGAACAAAATCGGTCAATGTGACAAAATGATGAGGTTCACGAAAAAATGCCGTTAAATTGGTGGTTAATGCATTAACAAACGCCTGCCATTCAATATTTGACGGCTCCCGCTCTAACATCCGTAAGTAGTCAGAAAAATTGTCGACATGACATTCACGTAATCGTTTTAATAACCGGTTATAGACCATGTTTTTTTTATTCATGGTGAGGACGATGCCTGATTTTTTATAAATAAATCGACAAACCCGACCAAATTCATCATCAGTCAGTGGTTCTATTTGTGGTACAAAAAGCATCGTACTTGTCGTCCTATTCAATAAAAATCCAGAGGCAGCCATTTATTGGCTGCCTAATAATTACTTCAAAATTAATTAAACTCACCGTTGGAGGCGGATTGTTTGGTTGTCCGGTAACTCAAAGAAAGCCACGGTATCGACTAAGTTATTGGCTTGATCTTCTAGAGCGGCAGTCGCACTGGTTGATTGCTCAACTAACGCGGCGTTTTGCTGCGTGACTGAGTCCATTTGGCTTACTGCAGTAGCAACTTGTTCAATACCCCGGCTTTGTTCATTAGATGCCGATGCGATATTTCCCATTAATTCAGTTACCTGATTAACAGCAGCAACGAGTTCAGTCATCGTTTGTCCTGCATCATTAACCAATTGAGAACCTTGACTAACTCGACCAACTGACTCATCAATCAAGCTTTTAATCTCTTTAGCCGCTTCTGCACTACGTTGTGCTAAGGCACGAACTTCGCCTGCAACCACTGAAAATCCGCGACCTTGTTCGCCAGCCCGAGCCGCTTCGACGGCTGCATTCAGCGCTAATATATTGGTTTGGAATGCAATACCATCAATCACGCTAATAATGGCGCTAATTTTCTGCGAACTATTCGAGATTGCGGTCATGGTTTCAATGACATCACCGGTAATTTCGCCGCCTTTTGTTGCTGTTTTCGAGGCCGTGACAGCTAATTCGCTGGCTTGACGGGCATTATCTGCGTTTTGTTTAACGGTTGCCGTTAACTCTTCCATACTCGCTGCGGTTTCTTCTAGCGATGCCGCTTGTTGCTCTGTACGAGATGATAAATTGTTATTACCTAACGAAATTTCACGGATCCCCGTGTACATTTGGTCGGTATTCGAGCGCAATGCAGTGACCGATGTGGCCAGTGATTGCTGCATCAATTTTAATTGTTCAAAAACTTCGCCGATTTCATCACGCGTTGTCACTTCAATATGCTGATTGAGCTTACCTTCCGCGACTTTTGCAAAATGTTCATTCATACTTTTCAGTGGCTGAAGTAATTTCCGTTTCATCCAATAATGTGCAAAAGTGCAAATAATAATGATGATAACAATGACACTGGCAAATGAACTCCAAGCAAAGTTGTTATAGAAAATGGCATCATCTAACGCATCTTTATTTTCTGTATCAAGGATTGAATAATACTCATCGATAACAGCGGACATCTGATCTTGATGTGCTTGTGCGGGTAATTCAATATAAGACGCTAAGTCATTATTATTGAGAAAATCTTTTAACGAATTAAGTGTTAAAACAAATGCCAGATATTTTTGTTCAAGAGCGCCTAAATTTTCTTTGTCGGTAAGAATAGGCAATGCTTTAAATGTTGCATAATCTTTCTCTGCTGCCGCAAGCAATTTATCAAACGTTGAGTGAGTTTCTTCCATTAATGACTCATTGCCACCCACTTTGCTCAGCAGAGCAATTTGAGTCAAACTATTACGAGCTTGAATTAAATGTTTATTGGTTTCTTCAAGTAACGCGCGTTTTTTAGAACCTAAATCGACGCGTTCTAATGCGTTTAATTCACTCACCACAATTCCGACAGACACGCCGCTAGACACAATCTGCATTCCACAAAATAAAACCAGAAGCAGATATAAACTTATTGAAATCCGTATATTTTTACCAAACATAAACAATCCCCATGTGTGCTAGCTAAGTGACCTGCTCGTTTAAAACGTTGCTTTGTTTTCTAATGCACAGAAACGCTGCAAAGCTTGGCCTTGCAGCGTTAAGCTGGACTTAACCTTTAGAAAGTTTCCCAATTGTCATCATCTTTATGCTCTTTCGATGATAGTTTTTTCAGATCCGGAGTTTTAACAATATTGGAAATTGTTCTTGCTGCGGGCTGAATATTTCGAACCTCTTTATGCGTTAGAGCTGGTAGGCGGAAAATAGAAATCAATTGCGATAATTTCGCAACTTGCTCTTCCAACACATTGGCTGCTACCGCAGATTGTTCAACTAATGACGCATTTTGCTGAGTCACTTTGTCCATTTCTGCAACGGCAATGCTGACTTGTGAAATACCTTTGCTTTGTTCATCAGATGCCGTGGCGATATGCGACATAATATCGGTGACACGCGTTACAGCATCGACAATTTTAGTCATCGTCTCACCGGCATCTTCTGCCTGACGCGCCCCTGTTCCTGTACGTGAAACCGAGTCTTCGATTAGCGTTTTGATCTCTTTTGCTGCATCGGCGCTGCGCTGTGCTAAGTTACGAACTTCATCCGCAACTACCGCAAACCCACGACCATGTTCCCCAGCTCTCGCCGCTTCAACCGCTGCATTTAAAGCTAAGATATTGGTTTGAAAAGCAATGCTATCGATAACCGCTGTGATATCAGAGATTTTCTGTGAGCTATCAGCAATATTCAGCATGGTGTTAACCACGTTTGACACCACCTTGCCACCCTCTTTCGCGATAGAGGAAGCTTGATTAGCGAATTCACTCGCTTGATGCGCATATTCTGTATTTTGCTTAACCGTCGCAGTCAACTCACTCATACTTGCAGATGTTTCTTCTAGGCAAGCCACTTGCTCTTCTGTTCTCGATGACAGATCATTATTGCCAGCCGCTATTTCAGTCGTGCCTTGATAGATGGTTTCACTTCCATCCAGCACACCACGTACGGTATTAATGAGTTCCTGCTGCATGTGTTGGACACCGCGTGCAAGCTCACCTATCTCATTGTTGGCGGAGGTATCCACATTTGGCGTTAAATCACCAGATGCAAATACTTTGATACGTTCAATCAATAAAATAAGCGGTTCAATAATGCCTTTGCGTACATAGCGATAGCTCAATAACCCAACCAACACTAACGCAATCGATAAAATCACTAACATATAAAGTGATTGACGATAATTGTTATCCGCATTGACAACTTCGGCTTGGAAGTCGGATGAAATATCGGCAAAGTAAGCATTGAATTGCTCTTCAAACTTCACTTGATGACCTGAAGTTCTATGAGCGTAGAATTTTTCAAGATCCCCCTGCTCTGCATATTCGCCTAACTTAACGAGTGCATCACGGTAGGTTTCATAGGTAGCAAACAACTTTTCAAACTTTTCTTTATCATAGGTCGAGTCCTGCGTGAGCTTGTTGTAGCGAATATAAGCATCATCCGCTGCTTTAAAGTTACGCTTAGCCGCTTTAATCAAGTCTTCAGTTGTAGCATCGTCTTGAATTTTACGACCTTCCAATAAATAAGCGTTTATTGACCTATTTAAGTTGGCACGAGCCTGTAATAAATTAACCCAGCTTTCCGTTAAAACTTGTCTTTGGCGTTGGAGCGAATTCAAATAACTAATACTGTCACTGTTATCGCCGAGTTTGGTAAACATCAACCCACTTGATACCAGCTGCAATAAAATAAAGATAAAAATGACGGACAAAAGTCCTGATACGATTTTAATTCGACTATACATGACGTTTTACTAACATAATTTTGTTGTATTTTGGATATCGGTCATCTCACTAAAAACTTTAGTTAATGAGATATTAATTTTTGAACAATATTTGAAAGCGGAGTATTACTCCGCCATGCTGTCGATCAGCGCCATTTCATCGCTAGTCAGCAGTTTTTCAATATCAACCAAAATCAGCATCCGATCGTTCACGGTACCAAGTCCGGTTAAATATTGAGTCGATAGCGTGACAGCAAAGTCAGGTGGTGCTGCAATTTGTTCTTCATTAAGCACTAAAACATCCGATACACCATCGACCACAATACCCACTACACGGTCTTTTAAATTCACCACAATAACCACGGTATTGTCGTTATAAACCACATTTTCATGGGAAAATTTCACGCGCAAATCAATGATAGGAATAATGACGCCACGTAAATTCGTAACGCCCTTTATAAAATCGGGGGTATTTGCAATACGCGTCACTTGCTCATAGCCTCGAATTTCCTGCACTTTTAGGATTTCAATACCGTATTCTTCTTCACCCAGTGTAAAAATCAGGTAGCCTTCGCCATTTTTTTCTTCATCAAGCTTATTTAAATCATCATCAAACATAGACATGGTGTATAACCTCTATTTAGTGCACGACAGGTTGCACAACCTGTTGTTTCTTTTTAATCAAAATGCTGTTATTCATTTTTTGTAATTCGGCAACATCTAAAATCAGCGCCACCGAGCCATCACCCATAATAGTTGCTGCAGAAATACCGGGGATCTTGCGATAATTACTTTCGATATTTTTCACAACGACTTGTTGCTGCCCGACCAATCTATCGACCAACAATGCAAAACGATGACCCGCATTTTGAATAATCAACACGATGCTATTATCTAAATTGCGCTCGGCGCCCGTAATACTAAAGACTTGATGTAATTCGACTAGTGGCAGATATTCTCCCCGCACTAACAGCATTTTTTCTTCACCGGCTAAGCGGTAAATATCGTCTTGCCGAGGTTGTAATGTGCTTATAATGGCACTCAACGGGACGATAAAGACGTCATCCGCAACTTTTACGGACATACCGTCTAAAATAGCCAGTGTTAAAGGCAATAAAATACGAATAATTGTGCCTTTACCTTCCGTAAATCCGATTTGAACACGGCCACCCATATCCTGAATATTTCGTTTCACAACGTCCATGCCGACGCCACGACCCGAGACATCGGTAATCACTTCCGCCGTTGAAAAACCGGGTGCCATAATCAGCATTGCCACTTCTTCATTGCTCATTGACTCATGGACATCCATTCCTTGAGAGCGCGCTTTAGCTAAAATACGTTCACGATTTAAGCCAGCGCCATCGTCACGAACTTCAATACAAATATTGCCGCTTTGATGTGCCGCTGCGAGGGTGAGTGTTCCTGCCTCCCGCTTACCATTAGCAAGACGAACTTCAGGTTTTTCAATGCCATGGTCAAGGCTATTGCGGACGAGATGGTTGAGAGGGTCAACGATGCGTTCAATCAAACTCTTATCAAGTTCAGTGGTACTTCCTTCCACTTTAAGTTCGATTTTTTTCCCTAATTTTGAAGCTATATCACGAACCATTCGAGGAAAACGGCTAAATACATAGTCCATTGGCATCATGCGAATAGACATAACGGACTCTTGTAACGCCCGAGAATTACGCTCCAATTGCACAATAGAGCTCAGCAAATCGGCATGTTCATTTTGATCAACCGTTTGGCTGTGCTGAGTCAGCATTGATTGAATAATAACTAACTCACCCACCAAGTTTATTAGCTGATCAACTTTCTCGACAGCAACTCGAATGCTACTTGAATCACCTTTAGATTTTGTTACCGTAGCCTTAGGTGACGCGCTTACTTTCGGTGTTTCTACCGCTTTAACTTCCTCTGCGATATTCTCTTGGGAAGTGGGTTCTGCAATTACAGTTTCAGTCTCAATATTGCTATCAATTGCTTCAATCTGCGATTGAATAAAAGGCAAACAATCATCAAAATTAATAACTTGGTGACTAATTTGTGATTCATCCACGACAAAACAAAGAACCCCACAAATATCATCGAGTTGTGTATTCGTTCCTAACCAAGCTTGTAGGGTATTTTCTGTTTTATCTGTGTGATACAAGGTGCCAAATAATCCGAGTTCATCCGCAAGTAAATCAACCTCTGTACTTTTCAGTTCATTTAACGTGATGATGAAATAGTGAGAATGCTCGCCTGTTATTGTTTTAATTTCGTCGCTTTCATTAACGGATTGTATTGAGTGTTCGACAGGCATGGATTCGATCATTTCTTCCGCACGATGCTCTACACTGCTTAGCACATCATAAATACGCTTGAATGTTTCTTCGTCGGGTAATACACCATTTTTATAAGCATCCAACTGGGATGCCATCACATCTTTGGTATCCAAAAATATATCGATGATATCGGGAGTAAGAGTGAGCTCATCATGCCTCGCTTTATCCAGTAGGTTCTCTAAGGTATGAGTGGTATTTTGCAACTGAGTGAAACCAAAAGTTGCCGCTCCCCCTTTAATCGAATGGGCACTACGGAAAATGGCATTTAGCTGCTCGCTATCCGGGTCAAAAGGATCAAGCTCAAGTAAATGTTGTTCCATATCCCTGAGCAACTCATCGGCTTCATCGAAAAATGTTTGATAAAACTCGGTAATATCCATGGTTTTTATCCCGTCTCGCTTAGGTTTCACTTAACGCTGACTGCCGGACAACCCAGCAGCGCAACTAAAATAGATTAATGTTTAATATCATCGATTTGTTTATCGGCACATTCATTGCTGAACTTTAACCGTCACAACTTCATTCATTGTGGATATTGGTGTGAGCTTTGGCTCTTTATTCAGCACATCATTGATGGGCGTTGCCCCATCGTATTCACGTAAAATCTGTTTTGTCTCTTCATCATTCAAAACAATAATGCTTATTCGTCGATTTACGGGAGCAAGCCCATTTTCTTTATCTAAGTGAATAGATGCTGCCATTCCCACCACACGAAGCACCTTATTTTCATCCATACCACCAATAATTAATTCACGACGTGAAGCATTTGCGCGATCTGATGAAAGCTCCCAGTTACTATAATTTGCACCATTTGCATAAGGCAGATCATCGGTATGCCCTGAAATACTAATTCGATTAGGGACATCATCGAGAAGAGGTGCAATTGCACGTAAAATATCGCGCATATAAGGCTCTACATTGGCAGAACCTACTTTAAACATTGGGCGATTTTCACTATCAACGATTTGAATACGTAAACCGTCATTAATCATATCGATGAGTAAATGAGGCTTTAATTCGTTCAGGCGAGGGTCTTTTAAAATGGCTTGTTCAAGAGACTGTTTTAATTTTTCAAAGCGATAGTTAGCTTTACCTTCAATCATATTATTGGGTTCAGGGAGGACATCCCCCTCACGGTAAATCGGGTCTTTTCCGCCACCCGGAATAGGATTTGTTGCATCACCACTTTTTTTACCGGGGTTTATTGCGGTGCTCAGTGGAGTGCGAAAATATTCAGCAATTTGGGTCAATTCTTGAGGGCTAGAAATAGAAATAAGCCACATTACGAGGAAGAATGCCATCATCGCCGTCATAAAATCTGCGTATGCAATTTTCCATGAACCACCATGGCCCACTTGGTGGTTTGAGGAACGCTTTTTAACTCGAATAATGTGAGGACTTTTCGCTGTCATCGACCCGCTACTCCTCACTCGTTTCTTGTGAGCGATTACCTATTTTCACTTCGCGGACCCTATCTTCAAGCTCTAAGAATGAAGGTCTATCGGCACTAAATAAAACTTTACGACCAAATTCCACCGCAATTTGTGGGGCATAACCTTGCAATGCAGAAAGAAAAGTCACCTTAATGCATTCCATCATTTTTAATTGTTCGCTTGTCCGTAACCGAATTAGCGACGCTAATGGTAAAATGAATCCATAAGCCACTAAAATACCAAGGAATGTACCAACCATTGCATGAGCGATTAACGCCCCAAGCTCACCCGCAGGACGATCCGCAGATCCCAATGCATTCACAACCCCTAATACAGCCGCAACAATACCGAAAGCCGGCATTGAGTCTCCTACCATATTTAAACCAGAAGCGGGGACTTCATTTTCTTGGCGAAAGGTTTCTAACTCTTCATCCATCAACGCTTCAATTTCATGACTTTGCAGATTACTCGTGACCATCAAACGTAAATAATCCACGATAAACATTCGCATTGATTCATCTTTCAAAATTCGGGGATATTGTGAAAAAATCTCACTTTCTTGAGGGTTTTCAATATCTTTTTCTAGTGCAAGTAACCCTTGCTGGCGAGATTTATTCAACAATTGAAATAACAATGCCATTAAATCCATCGACATGGCTTTGTTATAGGAAGAACGACGAAAAAGGCGAGGTAATACTTTGCATAACGCAATAATCGATTTACCACTGTTACCAACAACAAAGGCTCCTAAACCTGCGCCTAAAATAATAACAAATTCAGCTGGTTGATATAGCGCGCCTAAATGACCACCAACCATAAGGTAGCCACCAATAACCGCAACTGTAACAATGATATACCCGATGAGTATTAACACAATATTCCCTTTCACTCCGTTGGTTAACAGATGGCAGTCAAAGGGAATATTAGGTGTGACAGGCAAATATGTTTGCCTGGTTTACCAAATCAATCCAATTACATTACCGCTTTAGTAATGCCATCCTGTCGATATAGCGTAATATCGGCGAGATGCTCGGAAAGTTTACGTTTTTTTATTGCTCGTGATGGAGGCTGACATAAACTACAAGTAAAACTATTTTCTGGGATGTGTGCATAGGTGATAAATGAACCACTGCAGGAACGGCAATCAGAACATTGCAGCATGCCACTTTCCACAAACCTAACCAGTGTCCAAGCCCGGGTTAATGCCAATACAGGTTCTTCTCCTGGTGATGGTGGGCACTGTTCCAAATAAAGACGATAGGCTTTCAGTATTGCATCAACACCGTGACAATGACCGCTTTTAAGTAAAAATTGGTAGGCATTATAAAACATAGATGAATGAATATTTTGTTCCCATGTCATAAACCAATCTGTTGAAAAGGGTAACATTCCTTTTGGTGGTGGGCAGCCTCTCAGCTCTTTATACAGGCGAACCAGTCGCCCACGGCTGATTTGTGTTTCACTTTCTAACATTTGAAGGCGAGCACCCAATGAAATTAACTCCATCGCTAAACGGATGTCATTAGCCTCTTTGACAATGCTTTTTTCAGCTACGGTGCTCATCTTTTTCTCGCTATTTCAGTCTTACCCTCATTATGCGTTTGCAATAGTCGGGTCGATAGTAGGATACCTGTATGAATTTGTTGTAATTCATCAACCCTAGAATCACGTGTTAATTTCTCTATTGTGTCGCTACTCTCAAATCTAAATTGACAGATTAGCTGGTTTGTTTCTGCTAATTTGACTAATTGAGGAAGTGAAAGGTCTGCTAAAGTAGTTGCCATTGCATCAGAAATGCCAAGGCGAAACATTGCGGACGCTTTTTCTTGAGAGATAAGTTTTTGGGCTAACAGCAAATATGAGAGGTTAATATCGTATATATGCTTCAGAAAATCTGTCGTCGAGCTCATTTTTTTTCCTTTCCGAATATTTATCAACATCTGTGTGCAAAAGAACAAATATGAAATTGAAAGTATTATGTGGACCAAATTTTTAAATATAAAAGTAAATAAACTAGATAACCGTATTCCATTACGTTCCCATGTAATCCGTTTTCAAATACCCAGTTTGGAGTATAAAAACACAAGTTTTCAATCTTAAATTAAATACATTTCCTGAATACCTACAAACAATAAAAAATGACTAAAAAATTAGCATTTTCAGTAAAAGTCAGATTTTGCCGATGTCATTATTAGTCGTTATTTATTATGCACCACTAAATTAACTATTCAAGATACTTATGTTTCTTTTTGCCTTATTAGATAACAATCCATTGATACATTAAAAAATCTTCATTATTTCTATATATTGCCCCATCTTATCTTAAATATCTACGATATTTTGGATCGACTTAAATCAAATGACAGGATTTTAATCAAACAGATTACTCTCATTATGTGATTAGTAAGGTTAAAAACCCACTCATAACTTAAAAATCGAAATATTGATCCAAATCAATATTTATTATTAAGAAACCCAGTTGGTTATAATATGGATTAAATTTTATCGGCATATTGAGAATAAAATTTAGTCATTAATTTCAATTGGTTTTATCAAGGTATTAGCCTTTATTCAAAATTATTCAATTCCTACCTTTATGGTTGAAGGCTTCTTTTTGTCATACATATAGCGCAAGACGAATCAAATACCATTAGATAAATTTAACATTCATGCAAATTACCAAATAACGTCACATTAATAAAATTAATTAAATTTCTAGATAATTATTTATTTCTGATTTTAGTTAATTTATCGAAACCTTGAATGTTATTCCATAATTCATTCTTATTTGATCGTTATTTTGTTATTATTTCATTACAAATTTATTTTAAATAAATTAATTTTCCTATTTTTTCTTTAGAAAGATGAAAAAATATTTTTTTTAATAAAAAGATCAACCTACAGCATCTGTCAATCGCCCCCTCTTTGCAAAAAGTAAAATTTTTTCACGTGTCTGCTCTATTTTTTACATGCTTTTCATACGGTTTTGAAAAATTTGATTAGTTAACTAAATAAGTTTATTTCGGTGTTAGTTGATCGGTAATTTTACTTAGCAATCATATTGTATAAGCTGTAACCATTAAGAATATAATAACATATAGTTACAATAACAACTGATCACTATATACTTTTATTTTAACAATTCATCTAATAATGATGATTTCCTTAAGTGAAACCCCTTAGTTTTCTCCCCCCTTTTTAAATAAAACTATTCGCTTTATTTAAAATAATTCAGTGAAGATAAAACAAACAAAAATTGCCCAAAATATCCATTTTTAATAAAAAAAAGATTATTAAAACTGAGACTTACTTCACATTCAATTTCTGCCTTTCCTAATAGTTTCTTAATAAAACTATTTTGTCATTGACCTATTTTGTGACGTAGAAAAAATAGACCTACAATCCCTCCTGTATTCATTTCCCTCGAAGCAACAATTAACCAGATGCTTTTCGCTAAATGAATTATACTCCCAAGGATAGACCAAGTGACAAAATTTTAATTTTTTAAGTTGTTAATTAATAAGGGAAAATATGTTTAATTATCTGGCAACCGTAGAATTTATCGAAGATGAAGGTACATACGAAATTAGTTATTGTGACTTCCCCGATATACAAGGTGTCGCATATAAAGAAGAAAATATTGAGTTTGAAGCTGAAGAAACATTAATATCGACAATTGCTGAACTTATTTCGTCAAGATTACCTATTCCACTCCCTACAACAACGGTAGCAGATGCATTTTCAGTCCATTTACCGGTTCTCACCTGCTTAAAGATTGCATTAAATAATGCTATTATTCAATCGGATACACAAAAACCCGACCTTGCCCGTAAACTTAATCTTAATGCCCAGCAAATTGAAAGATTACTGGATATTCGTTACGCATCAAAAGTAGAGATACTTGAACAAGCTCTCTATTTACTCAATTTTGATATTGCCATAACGGTCATAAAAAGATCTTTTAAAGAATAACACAGCGTAGTTTTAATCATTATTACTTATGACAAACATAAAAATACTCATTTAGTGGTATTCATAAAAAGAAATGGAGTTTTCTTTAATTAAATAGCCAAAACTCCATTTAATTGACTTATTTAACTATTTTTTGTTTAGATAACAGTCTTTTTGATAGACTCGTTTATCAATTGTTTATTATTTATATTACTTTAATTTTTATTCATGCCTTTAAAATAGGTTTTATATAACCGAATTATTAACCATCAATTAGTTAACATAAAGACAAATACATTAACAATTCAATCAAATGATTAAAAATGACATTTCAATTTGAGATAAAAAATAGCCCCCTCGGACTCAATTTCTCTTTGGCTTAAATTGTAAACATTATGCCTATTGGTGATTTGGCTACAATAAAAAACCTCGCTATACGAGGCTTAATCACTACGACTTAAATTACAGCCCATACTTGCCTCATCTTGGGCATATGCTGTAACGACGGCTGTTAAAAAAGCCTCTTAATCATATTAATCTCGATAAGAGGCTTCGAATATTTATTAGATATAATTATCTAAAACATAGATTATTTTTATTGTTTATACCGCCATCGGTAGAGGTATAGCCTAAACAGCCAAGGAGACTATCAAAAATTTCGTGATGAAAAAATGTCCGAGATTGGCTATTTTGTTTTAGGTTGTCATATAAGCCTTTGTTATTTTCCATATAGGTATCCGACATCCAAACAATCAGAGGTACTCTAAATTGCTCAACAGGTGCAATTCTGCGCGGTGTACCGTGTAACCCTTTATTTTCCTCAATAGATTCACCATGATCAGAAGTATAAAAAACAATCGCATTTTTATCTTTCAATCTATCAATTAGGTTAGAGATTACCGTGTCCGTATACAGGATTGAATTATCATATGAATTAATTAACTGCTCTTTTGAACATTTGACAGCACTATCGATGCATTCAGGCATAAATTTTTTAAATTCGGCAGGGTAACGCTTAGAATAAAGATAATGCGAACCTTTGGTATGCAAAATAATCAGATTCATACCACTGGTCTTATCTTGTATGACATTATCAACTTCATCCAATAATAGTTCATCATGAATTTCCTTACCACGCGAACTGTTTTTTGAGGTGATCATTTCACGTATAAGGTAGTTATCAACATCAAGTTTATTATAAAACCAGACTTCGCTTTGCATCGAAAATAAGTTGGATGAGAATCCGAGCTGTTTCATGACAGAAAAAATATTGTTTTCGGTAACGGTACGTTGCTCGTTATCTTTTACTCCACCTTCTCGAACAAACATACATCTGAGTGATAATTTGGTTGAGGTATCACATGAGGTTCCTTTGAATGCAATAACATTCTTCTCACTCGCCAACCGTGGAGTCGTTTCTCTTTGGTAGCCTAACAATTGCATATGATCCCAACGCGCCGTTTCTCCTATCACAAAGACCACATAGACATCTTTATTTTTTTCATTTGGCTTATAGGTAAACTTATCAAAGGGGTCTAACAAATTAGTCTCATTAAAACTATCATCGTATTTGACGATGCCATATTGAACTAAAGGGATCATCCAGTTTGTTGGCAAATAAGAGTAGCCAATGCCACCACCATAGCTTGATATATCAATATTTTTTTTACTTTCATTCTCTTTTTGATAAGAATCGACAAGTTTGATATAGGTAAAAATGAGTAGCGGAATGAGGATAAAGGTAAATAACCTTAATAGGCGGCTTCGTTTTTTGCTCAGTACCGTTTTTTTTGTAAGCCAAATGAGTATTACTGGTGGAATCGAGAGTAAAAGGAGCCAAATAAAGAAATTATTGTCAATGACTTCCTGAGATAAATCAATATCCGTTGTAAGGGTTGAGATTAAAATCCCATAACCAACCACAACATCATAAAATGTAATGTAATAACTGATAGCAATACTGATTAATATAATTAATGTAGATAAAAGCTTAAAGCTAAACAATCCCAGTACAGCAACTAGCCTAAACAAAAAAAATGAAAACAAGATATTGACGATAATTTCCGCCACTAAGTATAGGTATCCATTGTTTTCATTGAGTAATATCTGTGAATGAAATCTTGATATATAAACAGAATAATTTAAGAAAAAACCAAGATAAATTGCAAGAATTATAGAAACTGCAATATCATTCCTTACTACTTTTAATAACAAACCCTTATCCATTTAAACTCATCACTTACTTTACTTTCACCATAAAAGAAAATTAGAGTGTAACTTTAGGGTTAAGTTCAAGCTAATCATTGGCCATTACACAGAACTTCAGCGCAGGAAACTGTAAAGATAATATCTTAATTGTTTTAAAGGCTACTAGGTTTCCTTTAGCAGGAGGGCGCTGGCTTTTTTTTTAGGATCTCTTTCTCCATCCTAAGTTCTTTTTTTTCCTTTCTAAGCCTTAATAGCACCACTCTCTCATCTGAATTCAAGTTGCTACCTGATTGCTCGGCTTCGAATTCTGCTTTCCAGTTATAAAGTAATTTTGTAGTGGCACAGTTAATCGAGGTATAGTTGCTAACTATTAATACTCCCCCTTCAAGGATATTCTAATGTACAAAATTATCCCTATTATTCTTTCTCTGATATCAATAAATTCATTTGCTTTTAATAATAGTGACCTTGTTGGTATTTGGGCTATGGTTCCACTAAAAAATGGCATTGCTAATGTGGTTGAATATAAAGCAGATGGCTCATCCATACTACAGCCCTTCAATTGTTCAAAGCCTGATAAAAAGGATGAAAGCGAGCATTCAAGCTATTCAATTAATAGTGAAAATGATGTAATCGCACATAAGTCTGAATTTGGTAACTTTGATTTAAAAATATTAGAGATAAACCAAAATACGATGAAATTAGAACAAAAAATAACTGATGATTTCAGTGTTTCTCTGCTGTATATCAAGGTAGATAAGGTTTCCCCCTTATGCTACCTATACGCAGGTGCCGTAAATGAACCACCGAAAACAGGATATACGTCGAATGACTTTACGCCATCACCTGTAATACCTGCAAATGCTGACATTAATAAATATATAGGGAAATGGGCTCTCGAAGATGATATACAAATTGAAATAGCTCAAGATAAAAACGGACAAATATTTCTAAAGAAAGACAGGAGTGAAAACTGGAATCACTTATACAATAATGCTCGCTGGATTAATAATGAATTGCATTATGAATCTTATAGCTATTCAGACAAAAAAAGCCTATATAACCACCCTTTCCATAAGTCGCAGCACAGCTCAATTCTTAAAATAATATCTGATGAAAAATTACTATATTCATTTTTTATTGATGATAAGCAATATGACTATGAGTTAATAAAACTACAGACTACAAATTAATCGCTTACTCGAAAACAAGCACTACAGTTAATTATTAATTCTGCTATAAAATAGATCAAATATGAAAGTATAGTATGCACCTTCGTGATGCATACTATAACGCATGGAATGTTTTTGAGGCACTGGAGGATTTTTATTTTGCCAAGAAAGAAGAAGCTCAACAAAAAATAAGCATTCGTCAATCAACAGCAAAAGAACTTACTCCGCTACGTCAAACTGCCAAGCGTTTAATTGCTACTGGTATCGCTAATATTTACCCTGATACTGGAAGTACGTTCACAAGGAGTTCGGTGTTGAGCATATCAATGAGCTTTTTCCTGAGCAGATACCGCAAGCTATTTCTTATCTTGATGCGCTTGAAGGTGAGTATTTGCCTAAAGAAAACAAACCTGTTATTGGTGGAGCATTCCTAATCGATGAAGAATTACTTAATCTTTGCTATGTGTGGAATGATTCAACAGTAATGATCCGTAATATGCTAGATATTGAACCGTTATTGCAAGTTGCAGAGCACAAACTAGCTGGATCATTTTATGAAAAACCACGGGATGCAATGAGAAAAACAAATGCATTACGCCGAACAATTGAAAGGGCTACCCAGCACATTCAAATAAAGCGCAATGAAATGAGTGCGTGGAATATATTACACCGCATTCGTATTCCTGCCTTGGTAATAACCACCCAGCCCAAGGACGGGCTAGATTAGCTATTGAGCGTAACTGTGTTATTTGTAGTCTAGCGCTAACGCTATAGCAACAATAGTCATAACTAAAGCGCCAATGCAGATAAGTACGATAATGCACCCTATTGTCTTTTCAGTTTTGTTTTCCATCTCACTACTCCACTATTCAATTTAGGTTATGTTACTTTATTGGGAGTGCAAATTGAAGCAAACAGAAAACCTGCCGAAGCAGGTTGATATTATTTTAAAGTTACTATTCCGTAGTAAAGAAGTAGGTTTTTCCCTCTTTTACTACCATGGCTGGAAGGCCATATTTGTACATTGGTTTAAAATAAAAAATAAACCATGGTGGGAGGTTTTCACTTAATTTTTGTGCAATTATCATTTTTTTTCTTTGTAGAACCACATCACTAGCAATTGTTCTCGCAGGCATTTCGACTGGATAAATATCTATGCTTGATGGTAGCACTCGATCATCATTCCTAGGCGTAAATAAATAACTCTTTCCTGTGCTATTTAATGGTAAAAATGATGGTGTTGTATACTCTCCTCGCGGAAAGCCTTGCGAGATGTATATGCTTGAGCATTCACGTTTTTCTTGTTTTTTCCGATCAGGTATAGCACACACTATATTCTTATCATGTTGATCAAAGTATATGTCCGCCAATCTTGTCGTTTGATTATAAGCGCCGCTCATTGCAGCCTGTATGATGCCAGTGTCTCCACCATAACCATCTTTGTTATTTCTATCTTTATATCTATTATTTGCATTACCGTATGCTTTTCTTATTGCGTTCTCCATTGTAACGACAACCAACTCTCTTGCATCTTCTGGATTTGCAGCTAACTCATTAGGCACCCAAACAAAAAGGCCATCTATTTCAAAATCCTGACTAGACCAACCAACGTTATAACTTGGCATTACAGACGAAAAATCCACAAGACTTAAGTTATGCTCTTTATCGCTTAAATCTTTCCATTTCCATTCTGGATTTCCAGATATATTCTTAGCTATATACTCGGCCTTAACATCTTTGAACGCTTCTTTTTTTGCAGCAGTAGATATGTTCCATGCATCACTATGCTTGTTATCATACTTATACTTACCCATAGTTAAATCATGGACATTTGATAAAACCGCTGTACATCCAGTAATCAATAATGCAAATAAAACTACCAACCCCTTTTTCATACATCACCATATTTTAGTTAAGTACGTGAATACTAGGATAGATGAAGAATTCAGGCAATAAAAAACCCACCGGAGCAGGTTATTCATTGGGGCTTATGTTTGCTAAATGCGTACATAACAAAAATAGCAGCAGGTGGCATGACAATCACATCAGCCACAATAGTAAATGGTGTAGCTATTATCTTTGCGGCCAAATTCCCAGTACTAAAAGATTTCTTATCTTCAGCAGAATATAGCTCAACTGTATATAACTCATTAAGCTTATCGCCTGATATTGCAGGCAAATTCATATCATTTCTGTCAATAACATACCCTTTAATTGGTACTGTTTTTATCCAAGATGATTTACTATTTCCTTCAGACTTTTTCTTAAAGCCTGCTTGTTCTAATATTTTTATCTGTTCTTTTGTAAGTTTATAATTAGAGTCCGTGTAAACAAAATAATCCTGCATAAATTCAATCGGTGACTGACTGTTGCTATTTGGAAGTATTTTTATTCGAATTATTCCCTCTTGATTATCAAATGCAGCTAACGGTATTTTTTTAACTATTTCATTTAACTCCATTAATTCAGTAGACCCGCTAGTCAATAAATAAGCATATTTTTCTCCCGCGAAACCAAATCCAGAATTTGGAATATTTGCATCATCTGTATCTTTTTTTGTTGTTTTACCTTGAATTTTAATGTTTTTATATTCAAAAGTAGTAACTATCTTATCTGTTAGCTTAACAACATTTTGTGATTTTGTTTCAACCGTAGGATTATCTTCCCAAACACTTTTTGTTATACATCCAGTAGAGCTTAAAATTGACACGCTCAAAAAACACGCAAGTAATTTATTCATTCCATTGCCTTAATAAGTTTAGCTTAAGTTCATAGAATGTTATTGCAACACTTCATTTATGGCAATAAAAAAACCACCGGAGTGGGTTCACTTTATATTTCCATGGCAATTTTTATATTTTTTACCACTACCACAATCATACGGGTCGTTCCTTCTTATACGGGTAGGCTCATTTTTATCAATTTCGGTTGTTTCACTTACGATTTTAAAGTGATTTTTACTTATATCATCAACTATGTCTTTAAAGCCCATAATTTCAGATGCATGTATAACAAAACCTAAATTTAACATTGTACTGGTAGTGAATTTAGCATTTTTCTGCGAAGGTATTTCCGAATTAATAATTTTTCCCTCTATAGTCGCGACAGGCCCGCCCCATAATACCCCCAGCAACGAAACTCTACTCCCTACTCTTATCTCACCATCATTATCTACATAGCTTCCTATATTTGCTAAAAATACAGGCGAACCACTAGAGCCAGGAAAGCAAGCAGCATCAATCAAAAATTCAGATCTTCCGTTATATTTTTTTTAGGGTGAGTTGCTGTGATCCCCTTTCTAATGATTGGAAGGTTATTTACTTCATCCCATAGTGAATTTAGGTATCCTCGCCTTCCGGCTTTAAAAGGTCATCCGACCGTTCGTTATGTGGTATCCACCCAATAACAGGTATAAAAAAAGACCCCATTAGGAGTCTCTTATTTGTGCGTTTTTTTACAGCCCTGCTCGGCGAAACACCTCACTATTAATTTGTTTAAGTTGCTCTAGCGTCATGTATTCACCTTTATCCGTATCCGTCACGCATGAGCGAGGCACGAGTTTTACCAGTATTTCATCTTGCCTCTCTGGCTTTTGGCTTCTCAACCAATCAGAGTAATTAACCTCAGAGGGGATTTGCCCATCCATACTGGCTCTTGAGCTATTAGGGATATCACGAATATCAAACCCTAATTCTTTCTCCGATTTCAAAACAAGTACCTCTGTCGAACGACAACAAAAATGCAGCTTGCCGGGGTCTTGTAAATACGGGATTTTATGTCCAATGGGCTTGTTATCCATTGTGTACATAAGCTGGTCGCGGATCATACACTCTGGCGTTGTTCGTTTATCCAATGTTGATATCCATCGTTTGCCTTTAACAATGTCACTATTCGCACTAGCAAAGTGGTCACGACTTACTGATGCCATATGTCCTAATGCAGTCTTAGTAATACTGATTGCATTCAAACGACTGACTTGTAAGGCGCTATCTTGATAACCTCTATTAGCATGACCTCGCACTTTTCTAGCTATCTGCTCTGTTGTATCTCCAAGTAAAAATCCCTGACGGACAACATTCGATATCCTTGCCATGCGGTCAGCTTCAAGATTCTTCATCTAGCCTTTCAATAAGCAACAAGCAATGGAACCCGAGCAACATGCAAGATGTTGTCTTGTTCGCTTTGGCTTTGCCAGTGCTTAATGTTCAAATTCGCGAGATTTAATAATGGAGGCGAGCCTCGCATGAATCCTGTTCGTTTCGTGTAAAGAGTAACTAGTGGAATATCATCACGAGAAGTTTGCCATTCTTCATGTAGAACCCATGCTTCGTACCCATTCGCACCTTTGTTTCTTCGATAAATAACAACTTTTCTTGGCATGATATGCCGAATTTGCTCTACCTTTGTTTGTCCAAAATCATTTCCATCAACAGTGATAACTTCTTTTACACGTAATTCGGTGAGAAACGTCTTTCCGCCTTTAGTTTCTGACTTCCAACCAATGACTTGCCGAGGGTTTAGCGTCATTTAAAGTATGTGCTATCAATGCATACTTAGCAGATTCAAACAGAGCGGCATCTAGCTGCACAATACAAACAAGTGTAGTAAAGCCAAGTTGACGAGCCTTTAAAATTATATTGCGTGTATTCATACTGCTCAGGTGTCATTCTAAACTTTACTTTTTTACCTCTTTTGTTAGTAATGAAATAAAGATTATTTAGACGCCAAAATCTATCTTTAAGGTTCTTTTTTAACACCTCAAATTGCTGATTTTTTGCAGCCATATCATGACTCCGAGGATATCTCTTTCAGCAACTCAGACATTTGCTTAATGGCTGCTTTCGGATCATGGAGTTTTAACTTGATGCCGTCTTTACTTGCTGTGAGTTCAGATATTGCTGCTAATGATTTAGGGTCTTGCAAGGTGGAGTCTTTAAATTTCCACACAGCTTGAATAACAGGATTGCCATCATCATCAACGCCCATTTTATGCTCACTGAACTCTACCATTTCTGTGAGCTACGTCCGATTGAAGATAGCCGCTCTAAGGCTTCCTCACGCGTCATGATGTCACTAGAAATGGCGGTCTCATTCACTGAATCCAAGAACGATTTCACGTTAGGATTTGTTAGGATTTCACTTGCGCATGAGCGTGCTGTTTCTTCTGTCTTAGCCTTATAGCCAGCCTGTTTATAGGCATCTGTTTGATTCAGTCCTTTCAAGATGCCTAATACGAATTTCTGCTGTAATTTCGTCAGGGCATCAAAAAGAACCTTTTGCTCATCTGTGAGCGTCGGTTTTTTCTGAGCCATAGTGTTTCCTTTAATGTATGCTTTATAAAAATGAGCCTATTTAGATAAGCTCCGCCATAACTATTTCGTTTCAAGGATGACTGATGGGTATAACTGCTGAATTCATTGAGGTGAGAGTCGTATTGACCTCCCTTTTTTGCCTGTTATTGACATAAATTATTTGTCCCATAGGGCATATTTAAGTTGCAAAGTAATCATATATTTCGATGAGGAGCCTAAGCGTATCCTAAATATATATTCAGCACGTGATAAAGATGGATATGTTCTTGAGCAATGCTTTAAGGAAATTAAAATTAATCAGGAAATAGTCGCGATTCTTCATGGTGTCCATGTGCACCTCTATAATCTAGAAACAGGCTCTACATATAGTGTTGCTTTTAATGATTACGTTGGGCACATCTACTCAACACCTAATATCCATTCCAACAAGCTCACTTCAGACTTTATCGTAACCACTTTTCAATATGCTTTTCTCGTGAATATTAATAGTGGGATTAAGTGGCGATCACCGCAATGTGCAATTGATGGCGTTATTATTCACGAGATAGATAATGACATCATCTATGGTTCTGGCGAATGGGACCCTCCTGGTGGATGGGAGCCTTTTCAGCTAGATATTTATACGGGTAAGTTTTTACACCATCTAAATTAAAAAGCCGGCTCACTCGAACTGGCTTTGTGATTAGCTATTTTTTGTAATATAAAAACCCGCACTAGGCGGATTGGTGTGTATAGATAATTAATTTCCCATGTGGTCTGCTTGGCATAGGCATCCAATGTGTCACTTTGTCGCCGTGAAAATGAGTGTTTCCATCAAAAGAAACATCACAAAAATCATATTCATACCTAGCAACATCCACACCACTTTCTGTACAAATAATAAACATGGTTTGTTGAGTAGCTGGCTTTGGTAATTCATCTTTAACTGAAACTCAATGCATGATATAGCCTCTTTCTTTGAATTAGACTACGTATTATCACATAAAAAAACCGCAAAGTGACATGCCATTACTGATTACTTAGCCTTTTCTTTAATGCTTTAGCGTTTTCCAAAGATGTCTTAGCACTGCTTAATTCACTCATCGCATTTTTAATCATTCTACTTTCTTTGTTCGGGTTATTTCCCCTACAGTCCCAATTGGGGTCAGTAACCTTTTCAACTCGTTGTTGTGCAAGCTGTAGCCGCCTCTCCGCTGCTTCAATATCGCTTGCAGAAAGCAACCATTTATCATAATAATTCTTGGCTTCTTCCGTTTTTTTTAAAAATTCAACAACATCATTTTTTCTAACCGTCATGGAAGACAAATAATATAGACACCACTCTTTAGCGTCTTTAGGCTTGAAATACCAATCTCGAACCCACATCCCATCAAAATTAGTTAGGTCATGAGTAAAAACAAAGCCATTCAAGCTGTGCTCTTTCTGTAAAGCCATATAGCCCCCATTATCTATAAAAAATAATTATAAATCATTTCATAGACTCTGGTGTATGGTTCTATATTCAATAAGATTGCTTGCATGAAAAATTATGACAAAGGATTGTTTATCCTTATATCAGTTAATTCCTTTTCGGTTAAACCAAAGCTAATTATCGATTCTGCTTTCAAAGTGTCAGAATCTCCTAAAAGATGCTTTCTTATATCTATCAATATCTGCTCAATATTTTTCGCCCCTTTTTCATGAGCAAGAATCTCAGATAAATCACTGGCAATTTGCTCAGGCAGCCAAATAAATGCCTGATATGTCAATGTTCGTAGTTTTCTCCTATCACTAGGACGACTCACCCACTCAGCCAATAATTCAGCAATCAAGGCAGACTTCAGCCTTACCTCCCTTGAATTTTTCTCTTCCTCTAAATTCAGTAGGTTTTGCGTTTTTATTTCTTCCAACGCTTTATTATATTGATGCTTTACAGAGTTATTGATTTTCGCTGATATCCATATACGTAAAATAAACGGCATAGCAGTAATTAATAGAAGGGTAATAATTTGCAATATAATTGTTGAATTCATCTAATTCTCCATTAGATAATAGTTTTTTGCCTAAAAAAAGCTAACAGATTCTATCTAACTTTAAATAATTTGTAATGCGTTAATAATCTTCAAAAGACCTCCACAGAAAAGCTTTCGCATAAAAAGGCCGCTAAGCTACCTATTCAATATTTGGTAAGTACATTTGAGCCTCTTTTAAAATCCGCTCCCTTGCAGTAAGCAATAATTGTTTTCTACCACCTGCCCCCCAATTGGCCATTGCCCTTGCGCAACTACTTACGTTTTTAGTTTCAGTGTTGATGATATGGTCTAGTTTGTTCAGCTTATCCACCCCCTGCGGAGTGTTCCGTGATTAAAGTTAATAGATAGCCGCGCACAATCTCTATGCGTCAATTAAGTGTGGTTGATTAGAATTCTGTGGCGGCGTATACGTGACCATCTTCCCGACGTTGGCAAAATGGTAGAAGCAAAAAAGACCACACTAGGCGACCTCTTGAAATAGAATTTATAAAACGAACATCAGAATAAGAAGAGCTACCAGCATAAATCCTTGGATTTTAGCTATTATATTATGTGCATAATAAGGTGAGCTCTTACGAGCCGCCTTTTCACGGCTCTCAAACGAGAAAGCCACACATGATAATGAGTAGATTCCATAACAAATAGTAATACCGACCTGTACGAGGATAACTGAAAAATATTTACCCACTAGCCAGTGGTCTTTTCCATTATTAAAAAAAATGTTACTTACTGATAAATATACGAAGACCATTGCACCAATAAAAAATAAAAGCCACATCACTGTATCTTTATAATTTTTTTGCATTCTACGTCGACCTAAAACGTTACATTTAAATTTACTTTAACTTAAGTGTTTCAAATTTAGCATGTGAACTATCCGGAAATTCCGGAGAGTTGGAATTTAAGGTAATGCGTGATAAAACATATGCACTTAACTTAAATGGAATTTACTATGAATGTCTCTTTTTTGAGCTTCAACTTTTTCATAATATCTCTTTTCTTTTTCATTATTCCCTTTATTTATATTATATCGAACGAAAATAAAGATGACCCCTTCACGACACTTAGCTCAACATCAATTATTTTTTACGTTATTGTGTGCTTGCTATTATTTGAATAACTATAAAACGTAACAAAGCCCCTCCAAAGTGAGGCTCTGCTTTGAACTTGTTAACCGCTCTATGTTTTAATGCAGTGAGTTTATCACAAACTATACATGTAAATTTCGCGATATCCAGTCTTTCCTCGTCGAAAAAACACTATGTGGTATCGATTGTTTGCTATTGTTCCAGCTCCTCTCTTTTTATTGCGTAATATAGCTCTTCTTCCAAAATTTCAAGCGCCCATTCAATGTGTCTCGTACATTGTTGAATGCTAACATCTTGTCAGAATCTTAATTCTCACGCCATCTTTTGCGTGTATTTGCAGTCACAATAACGTTTAATTGCTACATGACGGATTGGGTTACTTAGTTTGAATGTCTTGTTAATAACCATCTCAATAAAAGCGGCATCATCTGATTCTTTGGCGAGAGCGATGAGGTCGCTTACTTTTGCGTTTAATGTTTGATGGGATATCTTAAATAACTCTTCACCGCGGTAGCTCTTCTTAAAGTAATCGTTAATTACTTTGATAATTCGAGTTCTGTAGTGGCTTATTTACTTTAAAGGTAGAAAATTAAGCTCTATCACTAATAATGAATGCCAAGACTTGATAGCTAAGATGAAAAACAGGGGGTCACAGAAAGGCTTCCCATCTCAATCATCGAAGTATTCACACTTGGCATTTATTCGCTCACTACTGAGGATGGCTGCTAATGAGTGGGGTTGGTTAAAAAGCGCTCCATATATTAAGGCCATACCACCAAGGCAAGTTAGGGTTAAGTGTCTGACTCGAGAGCAAGCTACAGCGTTAATTGATAATGCCGTCGATTACCTAAAGCCAGTTATTACCTTTGCATTGGCTACTGGTCTGCGAAGGGGGAATATACTTGGCCTTGAATGGAGTCAGGTTGATTTAGTGAGAAAAGTAGCTTGGATTAACCCTGAGCAATCCAAGAACTATCGTGCAATAGGTGTTTCGCTCAATGACACTGCTTGTCAGATTATTCGGGATCAGATAGGCAGACATACTAAATATGTTTTGTCAGAGAGCGTAAGCAAAATGGTGTTATTGATTTAGTGCCAATGACGGTTAACGCAAACAAGGCATTTAATTCTGCCATGAAAAGAGCGGGTATTGAAGGGTTTCATTTTCATGATTTGCGTCACACTTGGGCAAGCTGGTTAATTCAAGCCGGTGTACCGTTATCGGCATTACAAGAAATGGGCGGCTGGGAAAGCATAGAAATGGTTAAACGATATGCTCATTTATCACCCATTCACTTGCAAGAACACGCCAAAAACATCGATGATATTTTAAATGTGAATGGCACGAATATGGCACGCAAGATAATTTGATAACTCACAATCACACGTAACACATTGTTTTATTTGGTGGGTTGTGTGGGGATCGAACCCACGACCGAGTGATTAAGAGTCACCTACTCTGCCAACTGAGCTAACAACCCACTACGAAATATTTAACGCCTATCAATTGGTACAGTCAATGATATTCTGCTATTTTTATTGGGTAAGTTAATTTTAAGTTACGAATGTTAAACCTACGATAATAATAGCTTGATTTAGCATCACTCCGATTACAGTACGTGAAGTTTTTCTTACTCTAATTGAGATTTATGTCACAATATTTCGCGCAAACATAACCACATAAATAAAAAAATACTGTGGCCAAACACAACAAATCACTACCGGACATATTACAGTATGGAAGAAAATGCGACTTCAACTCCTAGTCAGCCCACGGCTGACCGAAATCAATTACAACGTAGTCTAAGTAACCGCCATATTCAGCTCATTGCAATAGGTGGTGCCATCGGCACTGGCCTGTTTATGGGTTCAGGGAAAACCATCTCTCTTGCGGGTCCATCAATCATATTCGTCTATATGATCATTGGCTTTGTGCTCTTTTTTGTGATGCGAGCCATGGGGGAATTACTGCTTTCAAATCTTGAATATAAATCATTCAGTGATTTTTCAGCGGATCTTATCGGTCCATGGGCAGGATTCTTTGTTGGTTGGACCTATTGGTTCTGCTGGGTTATCACCGGTATTGCAGACATCATTGCAATTACGTCTTATGTTAGTTTCTGGGTTCCTGATTATCCTGAGTGGATTACCTCTTTTATTTGCGTAATAACACTACTGACATTAAACCTTGTATCCGTAAAATTATTTGGCGAAATGGAATTCTGGTTTGCAATGATAAAAATTGTTGCCATCGTTGCTTTAATCGCCGTGGGTGGCACTCTTATCGCAATGAATTTCCAGTCACCAACAGGTCATACGGCTTCATTAAGTAATATATGGAATGATGGCGGAATGTTCCCAATGGGGATCAGCGGCTTTTTTGCAGGTTTCCAGATAGCGATATTTGCCTTCGTTGGGATTGAGCTTGTCGGCACTGCCGCAGCAGAAACCCGCGATCCTGAAAAATCACTCCCTAAAGCCATCAATGCTATCCCTATTCGTATCATTGCATTCTATGTTTTATCATTAATTGTGATCATGGCCGTCACGCCTTGGCGTACAATATTGGCAGATAAAAGCCCATTCGTTGAAATGTTTGTCTTGATTAGCCTTCCAGCAGCAGCAAGTATTGTGAACTTTGTGGTATTAACCTCTGCGGCCTCTTCCGCGAATAGTGGCGTATTTTCGACTAGCCGTATGCTATTTGGTCTATCCAAAGAGGGAGATGCCCCTAAACAATTTAGCCAGCTATCGAAAAAAGCGGTGCCGGCTACAGGCTTGATATTCACCTGCATTTGCTTAAGTTTTGGTATCGTTCTTATCTATTTTATTCCAGATATCATGCATGCATTTACGCTCGTGACAACGGTGTCAGCCATTTTGTTTATGTTTATCTGGAGCATGATCTTATGTAGCTATCTCAATTTCCGTAAGAGACGCCCTGAATTACATAAATCTTCACGCTACAAAATGCCTGCGGGTATCGTCATGTCATGGGTTAGCTTAGTATTTTTCGCATTCATGATTATATTGCTCGCATTTCAACACGATACAAGGCAAGCATTAGTCGCGACACCTGTTTGGTTTATTATCCTCTTTATAGGCTACCAAATTGTGAAGCGCCGTAAAGCCAACTAAGCCCTTGCAAAAAAATGATATATGACAAAAAGGCCTGAACGTGGAAATCATGTTCAGGCCTTTTAATTAGCGAGCTAATTAATCATAACGAAATAATTATTTCACATTATATTCAGCTTCCGCTTCTTCAAACCGCGCTTGTGCCGCTGCACTTGGTGCTTTGGTCAGCATACTAACAACATAAATAGCTATTGCGGCGAAAACAAAGCCTGGAATGATCTCATATAAACCAAACCATTTAAACTTCATCCAAACTAGAACCGTCACTGCACCAACAAGCATACCCGCTAGCGCACCTGTCCGAGTCATACGCTTCCACATTACAGACATGAGTACCACAGGCCCAAATGCTGCACCAAAACCAGCCCATGCATTACTTACCAATGCCAATACTTTGCTGTTAGGATCCCGAGCAATATAGATAGCTATCGCTGCAACCAATAGCACCATAAAACGCCCCACCCACACTAACTCTTTTTGGCTTGCTGTTTTGCGAATAAAAGGTTTGTATAAATCTTCCGTTAACGCACTTGCACACACTAATAATTGGCAACTTAATGTACTCATGACTGCGGCTAGAATTGCTGATAATAAAATACCGGCAATCCATGGATTAAACAGTATTCCTGCAAGTTCCATAAATATGCGTTCATTATTATTATTTACCGCAGCAGCTTGGCCTGGATTCATTTCAAAATAACCAATTCCGAAAAACCCTACGGCGATCGTCCCTACAAGGCACAATACCATCCAAGTCATACTAATTCGTCTTGCAGAACGAATGGTATGATGTGAATCAGCCGCCATAAAGCGCGCTAAAATATGGGGTTGTCCAAAATAGCCTAAACCCCAACCCAATAATGAAAGAATGGCAATAAAGTTCATGCCTTTAAACATATCAAGATATTCAGGATTCTTTGCTTTAATAACCTCAATCGAGGTATCTATTCCACCCATTGATAGAATAACTACAACCGGTGTTAATATCAGTGCAAAAATCATCAATGAAGCTTGAACGGTATCTGTCCAGCTAACGGCTAAAAAACCCCCTAAGAATGTATACGCAATGGTTGCTAACGCACCAAGCCACATCGCTTTTTCGTAACTGATATTAAATGTACTTTCAAACAATAAGCCTCCAGCGACGACCCCTGAAGCACAATAAATAGTGAAGAAGACTAAGATAACCACTGCGGAGATAATCCGAAGAATTTTGCTTTTATCTTCAAAACGACTTGTAAAATAATCAGGTAACGTTAAGGCATTATTATTTTTTTCAGTTTGAACGCGTAAACGACCTGCGACAAACAGCCAGTTAAGATAGGCACCTAGGCTCAGACCAATTGCTATCCAGCTTTCTGAGATCCCAGCAAGGAAAATCGCGCCGGGTAATCCCATCAGCAACCAGCCACTCATATCTGAGGCGCCGGCTGATAAGGCCGTGACTACACTTCCTAAACTTCGTCCTCCCAAAATATAATCATCAAAGTTTTTCGTTGAACGATAGGCTAGGTAGCCAATAAGTAACATGCCAGAAATGTATACGATGAACGTGATAATCATCGGAGTGCTTACAGTCATCCGTTATCTCCATTGAATAGCTTTTTGTTATCTTTAATACTCATCAAACCTTAAGGCGAATAGTATTGACTGTATTGATAACTTTTTAATTTCACGATGTTGCACTTAATTGTACAAATATAATTTATTATATGAACACCATGTATGTTGTGATTGTTTGTGTTGCACTAAATTAACAACTTAGCTATTACATGCTAAACAGAGTTACCTATCTTTAACAAGAAATTAACTATTTTTTATTCTATAAATAGAATCCATATCACAAATGTTAATATTCTAAGTCAAATTCTTAATTAATTGATTAACTAAACCCTTATTTTCAAAATTGATTTAATCATTTGATATATATACAGATTAATTATTAATTTTTTAAAATTATATTTGATAGTTTGAAAAACAAGATATGTTTCACATTTCTTCTCGATATCGCATTAACAATGTTGCACAAAGTTGCAACATTGAGGTAATGTTGTGTAACTTTTCTATTTTTAAACACCTTTTGAACTAGAGGAATTAAGATGAGTAGCACAACAACTATGGGTGTGAGACTTGATGAAGCAACTCGTGAACGTATTAAATCGGCTGCTCAACGCCTTGATCGGACCTCTCATTGGCTTATCAAGCAAGCTATCTATAACTATTTAGAACAATTAGATAATGAACAATTTATTCCTGAATTATCAGGAAATGCAGAGAATAAAGATAACCAATCAATTGATGATGACTCAAGCATAGAGTCTAATTATCAGCCTTTTTTAGATTTTGCCGAACATATTTTACCACAATCAGTAAAACGCTCAGCGATTACTTCCGCCTATCGGATCCCTGAAACCCAAGCAGTTCCTATGTTATTGCAACAAGCGCAACTCCCTACAGAGCAAGCAGAAGCCGCACATAAATTAGCCTACTCAATTGCCGAAAAACTGCGTAATCAAAAAAATGGTGTTGGCCGCTCAGGACTCGTACAAGGGTTGTTACAAGAATTTTCACTGTCGTCACAAGAAGGTGTGGCACTTATGTGCCTTGCAGAAGCCTTGTTGCGTATTCCAGATAAAGCCACTCGCGATGCACTTATTCGCGATAAAATTAGCAACGGCAACTGGCAGTCACATTTAGGACAAAGTAGTTCTATGTTTGTGAATGCGGCAACATGGGGATTGCTCTTTACTGGTAAATTGGTCTCTACCCATAATGAAGCCAAGCTCTCTACCTCACTAAACCGTATCATCAGCAAAAGTAGTGAGCCATTGGTGCGCAAAGGTGTAGATATGGCAATGCGCTTGATGGGAGAGCAATTTGTTACCGGTGAAACTATCGCTCAAGCACTCGCTAATGCAGGAAAATTAGAAAGCAAAGGCTTCCGCTATTCTTATGATATGTTAGGTGAAGCCGCTTTAACGGAAAAAGATGCTCAAGATTATATGGTGTCTTACCAACAGGCTATTCATGCCATCGGTAAAGCCTCTAACGGTCGTGGTATTTATGAAGGCCCTGGTATCTCGATTAAATTATCTGCGCTACATCCTCGCTATAGCCGTGCGCAATATTCACGTGTTATGGATGAGCTTTATCCCCGCTTACTCTCATTAGTTTTGCAAGCACATCAATATGATATTGGAATTAATATTGATGCAGAAGAAGCCGATCGACTGGAAATATCGTTAGATTTACTCGAAAAACTGTGTTTTGAGCCACAACTTGAAGGCTGGAACGGAATTGGTTTTGTTATTCAAGCCTACCTTAAACGTTGTCCATTTGTCATTGATTCAATTATCGACCTTGCGCAGCGCAGTCATCGTCGCCTTATGGTGCGTCTCGTTAAAGGTGCTTATTGGGATAGTGAAATTAAACGAGCACAAGTTGATGGTCTAGAGGGCTATCCAGTCTATACCCGTAAGGTATATACCGACGTTTCATATCTTGCTTGTGCGCGTAAATTATTATCTGTTCCTAATTTAATTTACCCTCAATTTGCGACCCATAACGCCCATACGCTTTCAGCTATCTATCAGCTTGCAGGGCAAAACTATTACCCGGGTCAATATGAGTTTCAATGCTTACATGGCATGGGTGAACCTCTGTATGAACAAGTCGTGGGCAAAGTGGCGGATGGAAAACTAAATCGCCCATGCCGAATTTATGCGCCTGTTGGCACACATGAAACCTTACTTGCCTATTTAGTTCGTCGCCTGTTAGAGAATGGTGCCAATACCTCATTTGTGAACCGTATTGCCGATGCCACAATTCCTTTAGATGAACTGGTGGCTGATCCTGTTAAAGATGTTCTTGAATTATCAAAAGTAGAAGGTCAAATCGGCTTACCACACCCTAAAATCCCACTACCTCGCGACTTATATGGTCAACATCGAGTTAACTCAATGGGGTTAGATCTATCGAATGAGCATCGCTTAGCCTCTTTATCTAGCGCTCTACTGACTGCCGCAATGCAAGAAAAAATTGCTGAACCATTATTAGGTGCGGGCTTCAAATCAGAACAACCAACACCTGAATCGATTACGATTATCAACCCAGCTTGTCATAAAGATATTGTCGGCCATGTTCGTGAAGCGACAGAACAAGAAGCGGATCATGCTTTAAATATCGCTAATGACGCCGGTGCTATTTGGTTTGCAACCCCACCGTCAGAGCGTGCAGCCATTTTATTACGTGCTGCAGATATCATGGAGCAGCAACTTCAACCATTACTTGATGTTTTAGTTCGCGAAGCAGGGAAAACTTACGCCAATGCGATCGCTGAAGTTCGAGAAGCTGTTGATTTCTTAAATTATTATGCAACTCAAGTCAGAGATGATTTTGATAATAACACTCATCGCCCGTTAGGACCTGTGGTTTGTATCAGCCCTTGGAACTTCCCTTTAGCTATCTTTTCGGGACAAATTGCAGCCGCTTTAGCCGCTGGTAACCCTGTACTGGCTAAACCTGCGGAGCAGACTCCTCTTGTCGGTGCAATAGCGGTTTCCATCATGCATCAAGCAGGGATCCCTCGAGAAGTTCTACAGTTTTTACCGGGTAAAGGTGAAACTGTGGGCGCAAAACTGGTTGGTGATAGTCGTGTTCGCGGCGTGATGTTTACTGGTTCAACCGAAGTCGCTGGGTTACTACAACGTAATATTGCAGGTAGGTTAGATGCTCAAGGTCGCCCAACGCCGCTAATCGCAGAAACAGGTGGCTTAAATGCGATGATTGTTGATTCATCAGCGCTTACTGAACAAGTTGTCACTGATGTTGTAGCATCAGCATTTGATAGTGCAGGCCAACGCTGCTCAGCTTTACGTATTCTTTGTATTCAAGAAGATGTCGCTGACCGTACCATTCGTATGCTAAAAGGCGCAATGGAAGAGTGTCGGATGGGTAACCCAGAACACCTCTCGACCGATATTGGCCCTGTTATTGATGCCGAAGCAAAAGAGAATATTGAGCAACACATTCAGCAAATGCGCAGCAAAGGCAAACCTGTTTTCCAAGCGGTATTTGAAAGTATCGACGATAAAAAAGAGCAAATGGAAGGAACTTACGTTAAGCCAACATTAATTGAGCTTGATGATGTCAGTGAGCTGAAAAAAGAGATCTTTGGTCCTGTTCTGCATGTTGTTCGCTACAAACGCGAAGCGCTAGGATCATTAGTCGATCAAATCAATGCCGCGGGTTATGGATTAACATTAGGTGTTCATACGCGTATTGATGAAACCATCAATCAAGTAATCAACAAAGCGAAAGTCGGTAATCTTTACGTAAACCGTAATATGGTCGGTGCTGTCGTTGGTGTACAACCATTTGGTGGTGAAGGTCTATCCGGTACTGGGCCTAAAGCCGGGGGACCATTATATTTATACCGCCTTCTAAGCGAACGCCCTAATAATGCGGTTTGTCATACATTAGAACGACAAGATAGTGAATTACCAATGGATGCGAGTGCACGACCTGAATTACTCGAATCTTTCGAAGCCTTCTCTACATGGGCACAGAAAAATGACTCTCTTATTGAATTATCTGTTATTGAATCATTCTCTCGCTTAACGCAAGCGGGTACATCACGTTTACTCCCCGGTCCAACCGGTGAGCGAAACACTTATACCTTGCGCCCTCGTGGCACTATATTATGTCTTAGTGATACTGAAAAAGATTGCTTAATCCAATTAGCAGGCGTGCTCGCAAGTGGCTGCAAATCACTCTGGCCAGAAGACGAGCTTCATCAAAAATTATTTAAATCACTGCCCGAAAAAGTGCGAAAAACAATTTCAATGACAACAGATTGGCAGGGTTCCCAAGAAAGAATTGAAGGCGTTATTTACCATGGAGACAGTGACCAACTTAAGCATGTTTGTGAAGCTATCGCAACGCGCAAAGGGCCAATTATCTCAGTACAAGGCTTTGAGCGAGGGGAAACAAATCTACTGATCGAACGCTTTGTTCATGAACGTTCTCTCAGCGTTAATACTGCCGCAGCTGGTGGTAATGCAAGCTTAATGACCATTGGTTAGTTAGGTCATTAACTTGTAAATACCTAAATAACTTTCAGATAAAAGACAAAGGCCTGAATTCGAAATTAAATGAATTCAGGCCTTATTATTAAGTTAGTTACCTATACCCACTGATTTCGAGCTGTTAGATAGTGAAAGTAATTCATTGAAATATTAGATAAAAAAGGTAAAACCTAAAACGACAAAAGGTGTCCATCGGACACCTTTTTATTATAAGCGACTTAAGTGATTTAAAAACTCACTATTAATCTGACATGTTTGTGCTTAGCTCTTTTCTGATTCCCAGAACAAATACTGCTCATACTTACGTAAAGCAATATTATAATTACTGAAAGCAGAATCTGTCATTTTATCACTTAATTGCTCTTGAACTTTACTTGCAGTAAATTCTTTCATTGAGAAATTAGATGATGACAGTAATTCGTCTAAACGACGTAGACGAACAACATATTCACGAACGGTACTGTGGCTCATTTCAGTCTGTAAGAACAAATACTGCTTAAATGACATGATATCAAAATAATCAGTATTGCTATTGCAATAAATTTCACTACAAAAACGACAAAGTGCAGTAAATTTACCTTGTAATTCGCTCCATGAACCTTCATCAACCAATTCAGTCATATCAGCGATAGCTTCTTTATTTAAGATGTCATCGTTGAATACTAAAGAGATACGATCAAGTGTTTTATGGCAATGCGCGCAATTAGTTTGGCTATGTTTAAAATCTTTGATGTAACGACTCAGAGGCCGTTTCTTTACAATAGAAGCAGACATAATGGTAAAGCCCTGTGTGTAAGTCTAAATATAAAATTGTAACAAGATAAATCCGGTTACATACATGTCATGCCCATAGCATTAATTATTGTCTGCTATGTTGCATCTTGATACGGGTAGACCCATATCTCGTTTTCTTACTTTCCCTTTAGGCGAATATTCATCCTGAGAATGTAATGTAAGAAAATTTATATCCCTTTATTGGATACATTCTATCGTGTCTATCGCTCTTTGGCGAATTTCTACAATCAGTAAATTTTGCTCTGGATCAAGTCAAGCGTCAACTTTAGGAAGCGAATACAAGTTAACCTAATGCGCATATTTTTAACACAAAATACAATAAATGCTAAACACTGAGTCAATCCAAGGCCAAAGACTTTACCTGATAATTCAGCATTCGTACAAAGGAAATTTAATTTAAAAATCAATCTTATACTCATAAAAAGGTTTAAATGGTAAATCTGTGAACCAGCTCACCTTTCGCTTCTATGATAGCATCTTAAATGCGCAGCGATTAATACTGCTAATATTTGATAGAGTAATATCATCTTCATGATGTAAAAATTTTTTTACAGTTTAGCCTGATTTAAAATGTCTTAAGCACATATACAAAAAAGTAATAATAGGCATTAAAAGTGTTATAAGTATTTTATATAAAATTCATTTTTTGAGATTTAAGTAACCTTACTTATTCATTTTTTATGAATATTTAGAGCCCCCCCGCCCTGTCCTTTCTTTTTCACACTAAAAATGATGTTTCTCTGATATCAAAACAAGATATATTCACCAAATTAAAAAGTAACAATAACCTCACCCACGATTAAATCGTTTTTTATTATGCATTAATTTGCCAAAAATCTTTAGACCCAAGCTAATCAACTGTTTATCGATATAATTTTAGCATTAATATCTTAATTATTTATTAAATTAATACTATCAAAACCAGTCAAATTTTAGGATTTGTTACATTTGATCTGTCATTTTTCTCTTATATACTTTAGTTGCTATATATAAATAAATAATTTAAAGGTTGATTATGAAAAAGTTAATTTTAGCTTGTGGTATGGGTTTATTGGCACTAACGATCACTGCATGTTCTGATGAAGAGAAAAAAGGCGAGGTTGCTGGTGCAACTGAAACTTGTAATACATACTTCGCTGAAGTTGATAGCTTAATTACTAAAGCTTCAGAAAACCCACAGGCCAAAGCTCAACTTGATGCGATGAAAGGTCAGTTGGAAGAAGGCAAAAAACAAGTTGCAGCTCTACCTAAAGATCAGCAAGATAAAGCTTGCCAACAAGGTATTGATGCCATGAAACAAATGAAAACGGCATTAGGCTTACAATAAGCTTAACTCGTTATCTGATAAGGGTCATTATTATGGCCCTTTTTTATATTCACAATATGTTATTTAATCAAAGCACTATTAACATCTCTCTCACCTGCGTATTAAAAATACGTTTTAAATAATAATCCAATCAAAATAAAACCGTCCTTGGTTTTATTCCGTAAACAAGTGATTAATATTCTACAGCCACGTACCAAACCGCTTGATATAGTATTGCTTCATTAATTGAGCAACAACACAGTAACTAACTAATGTTAAAACAAGCCATGGAAAATATTCAATAGGCAAAGGCTGAAGTCCTATCATTGTTCCAAAAGATGAGAATGGAATATATAGCCCCAAAGCCATAATCAGCCCTGTCGTTAATAATACGGGTAATGCTGCTGTACTTTGAATAAATGGAATTTTTTGTGTTCTTAACATATGAACAACGAGTGTTTGAGATAAAAGTCCTTCAACAAACCATCCTGATTGAAACAATGCTTCATGTGCAATACTATTTGCTTGGAATACATACCACATCAATGCAAATGTCGTAATATCAAAAATAGAAGATGTTGGGCCAATCCAAAGCATAAATCGCCCAATATTTTTTGCATCCCACTTTCGTGGACGCTTTAAGAACTCTTTATCCATTTTATCCCACGGCAAAGCGAGTTGGGAAATATCATATAACAGATTTTGAACCAGCAAGTGGATCGCGAGCATCGGTAGGAAAGGAATAAATGCACTAGCAATTAATACAGAAAATACATTTCCAAAATTAGAACTTGCAGTCATATTTAAGTACTTAATAATATTACCGAAAGTTTCTCTTCCTTTTATTACTCCTTGCTCTAATACCATTAAATCTTTTTCAAGTAAGATAATGTCTGCCGATTCTTTAGCAATATCCGTTCCTGTATCAACAGAAATTCCTACATCAGCATCGCGCAAAGCTGGCGCATCATTGATTCCATCACCTAAAAAACCAACAGTATGTCCATTTGCCTGTAATAATTTTAAGATCCTCGATTTTTGTAATGGTGTTAACTTACAAAAAACGGAAACTTGCTCTACTTTTTCACTCAGTTCTTCGTCACTCATTACTTCAACTTCAAGCCCTGTCATGATTTCACTGATATTCAAACCGACATCATGACAAATCTTTTCAGTGATAACCGCATTATCCCCTGTCAAAACTTTTACTGTGACACCATTTTCACGTAGTGCAGCAATTGCTGTGATAGCACTTTCTTTTGCCGGATCAAGAAAAGTAAGAATACCTTGCAGTTCAAGCTGTTGCTCCGCTTGGGCAGATAACGGTAAGCTTGCCTCCGCACTATTTAGTGGACGTGTGGCTAATAATAAAACTCTAAACCCTTGTTTATTATAATCACTTACAAGCTCACTAATTCTTACTCTGGCTTGCTCATCTAAAATGAATGACTCACCGTTTTGTTGATAACTTTGACAGGCGACCAACATTTCTTCAGCTGCGCCTTTACAGATAAGTAAAGCATCGCCTTCCGGTGTTCTTACCGTGACAGATAATTTGCGGCGAATGAAATCAAAAGGAAGTTCGTCTATTTTTTGATAAGCCTTTAATTGCTCGACTTTTTCATTACCTCGACCTCGCCGAATAATGGCTTGGTCCATCATATTTTTAGCACCGCTTTGATGGAAGCTATTTAACCATGCTAATTGCAAGATTTTGCTATTTTTCAATCCATTACTATCGAGATAATGTTCCAAAATAATGCGGTCTTGTGTCAATGTACCTGTTTTGTCCGTACAGAGTACATCCATAGCCCCAAAATTTTGAATGGCATTAAGTCTTTTAACAATCACTTTGTGCTTAGACATCGCGATTGCCCCTTTAGCAAGGTTAGAACTGACTATCATTGGTAACATTTCGGGCGTTAAACCGACGGCAACTGCCAGCGAAAACAAGGTTGCCTCGAACCAATCACCTTTAGTAAACCCATTGATTAATAAGACTATAGGAACCATGACTAACATAAACCGTATCAGTAGCCAACTCACACTATTCACACCGCGATCGAAAGCGGTTTGAGCTCGACTACCGACAATACTTTTCGCCAGTGAACCTAAATAGGTTTTCCCTCCTGTTGCAACCACGATCCCTCTCGCTGTCCCACTGGTTACGTTAGTCCCCATTAAGCAAATATTGGAAATCTCTAATAATTCATTCTCAGAAGGAGAAACTGGCTCAATGTTTTTCGCTGAAATATCACCCAGCGTGTCATATTTTTCTACAGGGATAGATTCCCCTGTCAAAATAGCTTGGCTAATAAATAAGTCTCTTGATTCAACCAGTTTTAAGTCTGCGGGAACCATATCCCCTGCGGATAATAAAACAATATCACCAGGAACTAGGCATTTGATTGGAACTTCTTTACGCGAGGAACGCCCTGTTTTATTGTCTCGACGAAAAACAGTCGCGGTTGTACGAACTAAAGATTTCAATGCTTCTGCAGCTTTATTGGTTCTGTATTCCTGCCAAAAGCGGAGTAATCCACTCAGAAGAACCATCGTCACAATAATAATAACACCCGTTAAATCAGTCTCTTCACCGTGTTGCTCAGGGATAAAATAGTCGGTAAAAAAACTCACAATGGCTAATACTATCAATACAAAAATAAAGGGATTTTTAAATGATGCGAGTAGCTGTTTCCACGCTGGAGGCGCTTTTTCATGAGCCACTTCATTTTCACCTTCGGATACTAAGCGATCCATCGCTTCGTTCTCAACTAGGCCTAATAGATTAGTTTGGTACTCATTGAGAACCTGCTCAATCGTTTTATTGGCTTGTTCACCAACAATATATTTTTGACGCGTAGGCGCTTTGGCACTTTTGCGTTGATGCCTTATTTCAGTCATAACGTTGTCTCTACGACGCACTAATGTGCATTTTCAAACGCTATCTAACTGAAAATAAATATGATTACTCTAAATAATTCAAATCATATATAAATCACTGATTGAAATATAATGAGTATATTAACAGTTAGATAGCTCCCGTTTATATCTCCATGACGGAGGGTGATCGTCCATTTCGGCTCCTATAGTTAATTAATTTTTTGGCACTTAAGCTGGTAGCTCTGATGCCACTTTCCAGTTGATAGCACTAACACTCTGCTCAAGGCTAATTCGGCATACCAATGCTTCGATCTCTTTTTGCTCAAGCGGTGTTGCCAGAAATTCTGCACAAACCTCAAGCTGTTCCGGCTTCAAGGTATCGGCACTACTGAGTGATTGCAGGCGAATATGTAATCCATTAATCGCTTGTAGAATTAATGTTCTCACTAAAATTTCATCGCCTTGATGGCACATAACGCGAATTTTATAACACTGTTCCACATCGAGGGCTTGCTGCTGTGGTTGTTTATTAATTCGTGATGCGGCTTCTCTTAATAAAATATTGGCGCAAAGAATTAATAAGGTCGCCATAAAAGCCAACGAGTACTGACCAAGGCCACATAAAACACCAATTCCAGCGGAACACCAAAGTGTGGCAGCAGTATTGAGACCACGAATGTTCATACCTTCTCGCATAATGACCCCGGCCCCAAGGAAACCAATTCCCGACACAACTTGTGCCGCAATACGGCCGGGACTATCAGGGGAAGTTGTCACCGAACTAAGAATGAAGACTGCCGCACCGGTTGCAACTAATGCATTAGTTCGTAAGCCAGCCATACGCTGACGCCATTGACGTTCTGCGCCAATTAATGCGCCTAAAAACATTGCTGCAACAAGATTTAGAATATCAGGAGTAAAAAGCATAATTGCTCCTCCAAAAAAATAATTTGGATAACGAAATATGCTTAACTATGCCCTAAATAAATTGAGTTGAAGTTAGACGGCTCATTATAAGCCTCGATATTAACGAAGAATATCCTACAACTTGAGATATAGCGGGTATAAAAGCATATAGCCCTAATATCGAATAAAATATTATTCAATATTTATTGGCTATTGCCTGGAGGGAAAAGAGAATAAAAATAGACCAACATAATATTCACCCAATACAATAAACGCTTCATTAAAAATGAATCATTACTGAATATAATACATTAGGGAGTATGCTTGATGGTAACATCAGATACCGCCCGCCATGGTGGCAAGCAGTTAAAAGAAAAGACGATTAATTACTTGCCATAATTTAAGTTTTTAGTACAACTCTGACTGTCCAAGTAATTGTCTCCGAAATAAAATCTGTCTGGAGTATAGATGTGGAAATTTTGTAAGTAAAGAACAAAGTTTTAATATATTTTAAATTATCTTATTCCCCTACCCTTCAATAGGGGTAACAAAAATCCCAGCATCACTTTCTTTTTCATTAAAAAACCAAATACCGCCGGGATATTCTGGCAAAGAAATTAAATACATAATTCCTTCATTAAAAGGTTCAATCAATAATATGGTGCCTTCACGGCGCGCTTGACCATCCGTTTTCACATAAACTCGATCATTAACTTTCATTACGTACTGATCCCCTCGCTAAAGTTCATCTTTAAAACATCATATCTTCAAGATGTAAATGTAACCCAAACGAAAAAGCCCGTCATTATAAATGACGGGCTTTAGAAAATTTGTTACGTAATTTAGCTTAGATAGCGTTTACGTTTGCAGCTGCTGGACCTTTAGCACCATTTTCAATGGTGAATTCAACATTTTGGCCTTCGCCCAATGTTTTGAAACCAGCGCCTTGAATGGCAGAGAAGTGGACGAAAACGTCTTTGCTACCGTCAGCAGGAGTGATGAAACCGAAACCTTTAGACTCGTTGAACCACTTAACTTGACCTTTCATTTTGTCGGACATTTGACTTTTCCTATATAACATCAAAAAAACTTGCCTTTTGGCATATATGGCCAGAGTCAACTATTTAATCGGGGAAACACTAAGATGAAGCGTCAAGGACAAAGGCTATCAGGGATAACATTCTCTTTAAAACACACTAACTCAGTACTCGTACATCAAATAGGACTGCTAAACAGGCCGATACACATTAACTCATGACTTAAAGATAATAGCAACTATTTTGTACATGAAAATCCTAAAATTATGTGGCTTTTTCGATTGTGTCACTTTCCGCTATTCTTTCATTAACAATAGCACTGCATTTTATTGATAGATTACAGATTTTTTTAAATTCAAACGCCATTTAGAAGAGTAAAATAAGTAAGAAAAATCCGATATAATGACAATATTATTAAATATTTTTTTTAACTGATATATAACAATTCAATCTACGCATGATACCCTCATACCATAGATATCTTACTCAGAGAGTCATCACATCATGGATACTATCAAACAAATACTTGTCGACGATTTAAACACCATCAATAAAAATGAGAAACGTGATGGAAAACCTTATTTCAATAGCCAATTTTTAATTGGCCACCCTTATTTATGTGTTGGAATGATTGCAGCTTATATTCCACTCGCCATTATCCTTTGGTATGCCCCTTATTTTGGTCCTTATTGGACGCTTGGTATCACCTTATTATTTTTAATTTTAGCTAGCGTTCTCTTATTTGATGTTAAGCCTATCTACCGTTTTGAAGATATTGGCATTCTAGACTTACGCGTTTGTTATAATGGCGAGTGGTTTGTAACGGAAGCTGTATCTGATAATGCAATTAATAAAATACTTGAATCAAAAGAAGTTAACAGTGCAATAAAGCAAGAAATCTCTCGCTTGCTTGCCTTGAAAGGTATGATTTCATTTTATGATATATACCACATTGCATTTCCAGAAGTTTCAGTCCCGACACAAACAGCTTTCGCTGCTCAAAATTAATGCGATATCAATAGACTAGAGTGAAATTCAATCACAATGAGCAGTGAGTGAGCAACTAAATTTTTTTTGTATTTTTATCATTGACAGCTTGAGGCGATATCGTTAATATTCGCCTCGTTCTCAGGAACGAAGTAATTCCTCCATAGTTCAGTTGGTAGAACGGCGGACTGTTAATCCGTATGTCGCTGGTTCGAGTCCAGCTGGAGGAGCCAAATTTAAAAAGCCTGCCTTGTGCGGGCTTTTTGCTATCTACCTTTCTATCCCACAACATACCTAATCAAATTACCAACTTCTTTTCACTATCATGTGAATAATTAACTACACCGATAATGAAGTTTAATTTCATGCCTAGATCGCCTCGTACAAATTTCTTCTATTGTTTTCTTTTTCATCTTCCGCGAATTTTGCCCAAATTTATTGCTTATTTCCGCCTTCCTAGTAGAGATAATCATCAAATTGTTTACTTTACACCCATTCAGTCATTTTTTTAATTTTTATACTTTACAAGCGGAGGTAGGATAGGTAATATGCGCCTCGTTCTCAGGAACAAAGTAATTCCTCCATAGTTCAGTTGGTAGAACGGCGGACTGTTAATCCGTATGTCGCTGGTTCGAGTCCAGCTGGAGGAGCCAAATTTAAGAAGCCTGCCTTGTGCGGGCTTTTTGCTGTTTATCATTTAGCCACCAAGTTCGTACTCTTCTTTTCTTTATATTTGCCACTTTTTTTATCACCCCCAGCGCTTTTCATCCCCTTATTTTTTCACAAAAAAAAGTGAATACCTTTATTTTCGATGAAACTTACAACGATTCGAGCACATAACAGGCAGTCAGCCATTTTTTACGATATTCACCTTTGACATTAGCAATCGGGGGCGCTAATATCCTCTGCGTATTAAGGAGTTCCTCCATAGTTCAGTCGGTAGAACGGCGGACTGTTAATCCGTATGTCGCTGGTTCGAGTCCAGCTGGAGGAGCCAACTTAATATCCCTTTCTTGTAATACCCTTATTTATATATCCTAGTATTAAACAATACCTACCCTTAACGTTAGTCCTCCTAATAACCTCTAAATTGTTCATAATTAACATAGCTATTTTATTGCTTTCACTTTATCATTCTATCCCGGCCTGAGCGCTTCGCTCATCAATATTTCCTCCCCTTTATGGAGCCGGTTTAATGACAACTGTAACAGCCCTAACAATCCGCCGCCCAGATGATTGGCATGTACATTTTCGCGATGATGATATGTTAAAAACTGTCGTACCGTTTACCAGTGAGTTTTTTGGTCGCGCTATTGTCATGCCTAATCTTGTCCCACCAATTACAACAATTAAAGATGCTAAAGCGTATCGTGAACGTATCTTACAAGCTGTTCCTGCGGGTCATCAATTTGCGCCGCTAATGACCTGCTACCTTACAGACAGTGCAGATGCTAAAGAGATAATCCAAGGCTTCCACGAAGGCGTATTTACTGCATGTAAATTATACCCTGCCAATGCAACGACTAATTCAAGTCATGGCGTATCCGATATTAACAATATTTATCCTGTCCTAGCGGCAATGGAAGAGGCAGGAATGCCGCTACTGATCCATGGCGAAGTGACTGCAAGCCATATTGATATTTTTGATCGGGAAGCACTGTTTATCGAACAAGTGATGCTGCCACTTAGAGCGCGATTCCCTCAACTAAAAGTTGTATTTGAACACATTACGACAAAAGAAGCCGCGCAATATGTCCTTGAAGCTAATGAGTTCACTGCTGCGACATTAACGCCGCAGCATCTGATGTTTAACCGTAATCATATGCTTGTTGGTGGTATTAGACCTCACCTATTCTGCTTACCTATTTTAAAACGTAATATCCACCAAGAAGCCTTACGCTCTGCTGTCGCTTCTGGCTGCGAACGTTTCTTTTTAGGCACGGACACCGCACCACATATTCAATCACGTAAAGAATCTTCTTGCGGTTGTGCTGGTGTGTTTAACTCGCCAACCGCACTTCAGGCTTATGCGACTGTATTTGAAGAATTAGGGGCATTAGAGCACTTTGAAGCCTTCTGTTCACTGAATGGTCCCAAGTTTTATGGGTTACCGATAAATGAAGGTTTTATTACATTAACGAAAGAAAACAATATCACTTGTGATTCAATTAATTGTGTCGGTGATAAGCTAATTCCTTTTCTTGCTGGCGAAGATTCACACTGGTCTATTTCTATCCATCAATAAGACAGATAAATGGGAAGATCCCCACCTTCCCATTTACTTTTTCAAATACCAACCTTTCCTTTAGCAATTTCTGTCATTAATACAAAAAAACTTTTATTTGCTATCTTATTAGCAAAATCTCCTTATACTCAATAAGGTTCATACCCGCACTTTGCTCTTAGTCAGTTATAGATATTCTTTATTTATCACGATGTTTGATTAGGAGGTTTTTATGAATAGAAAAAATGATGTGATCCAAACTCATCCTGTTGTGGGTTGGGACATCAGTACTGTCGATGTGTACGATGCAATGATGTTACGCTTGCATTACCTCCCAGAACAAAATGAAAATGTACAAAGTGCCGTTGTTGATAAAACTATGTGGTTAACCACTGATGTAGCTAAACAACTGATTGATATTCTTCAAGCGGGTATTGATAAGATTGAATCTGGTGAATATACCGAGTTTAATTTTAAAACGCACTAGTGAAACCAATGGATATTTGATAACTTTCAAATATCCATTGCAAACCAATTAACACGACGCATTCTTCGCATGAATAATTACATCTAATATTCCCGCATTATATTATTTAACAAATAAAACCATTAATTTATAATTAATTGCAAATACAGATGTTATTTATTGTTTTTATTATTACCTAGTTGACTTCCATATCAATTCCAATTTATTGTAACACTCTTTCCGAACAAGGATGTTCCCTATGCGAATATTAGTTATTGATGAGTGTTATTATACCCGACTTGGCATTACTGAATATTTATCTTCTAATAAAAAATTAGAATTCATTAGTACAGGGTGCATTAATGATGCGATTGAATTCATAAAAAACAACTCACCAATCATTGTATTGGTCAACCTTACTTACTATTGTCATTATTCAAACTACTGCCCTACGTTAAGAAATCTATTAACTAAGAATAATAACATTAGATTTTACATTTATATAAACGCACCTTATCCATCAACCGACAGACCCTTGTTATTAAAAGACAATTTTTTCATTATGTCTAAAAATATTATCATTCAAACTCTCGACAAAGTGATTCTTGAATTTGAGCAAATTGAAAAAATCACTAAACTTGCTAATAATTCAGACTCATCAATTTTTACAATAAAAGAACAGAATATAATTAATAACTGGATGAATGAAACACCAAATCATATTATTTCTAGAAAGCTAGGCATTAGCAACAGTACTGTTTACTCACAAAAGAGGCATATTACATCAAAAGTTTTTGTTAAAAATAGAATTGAGCTTTTTTTCATTTACAATGTATTTAAATATTTATATTAAAAAAGCCCTTATAAAAGGGCTTTAATTATCATCAACAATAATGTGAATTATTTTCCGTTATTCAATAAGCCATCGGATAAGCGGTGGCGTGATTTATTAAATATTTTATTACTAACTTCACGCCCAGCTCGACGGGCACGTTGCTCTTCTTCTGGAAGTTTCATTTCTTCCGTACAATAAGCGCTACAGCAGCCTTCATATTTTTCTACACAAGTTGGACATTGGATAAAGAGTAAGTGGCAACCATCATTACTGCAGTTAGTATGTGAATCACACGGCTCACCACATTGGTGACATTGTGCCAGCATATCTTCAGTTATACGCTCGCCCATACGGTTATCAAAAACAAAGTTTTTACCTTTAAAACGTAATGGTAAACCTTGTTCTTTTGCTTTACGCGCATATTCAATAATGCCGCCTTCCACGTGATAAACATTTTTAAAACCGTTATGCAACATGTAAGCACTCGCCTTCTCACAACGAATACCACCAGTACAATACATCACAACGTTTTTATCTTTTTGTTCTTGCAGCATTTCAACAGCCATTGGCAGTTGCTCTCTGAAAGTGTCAGATGGCACTTCTATCGCATTTTCAAAGTGGCCCACTTCGTATTCATAATGATTACGCATATCGACAAAGACTGTATTTGGGTCATCAATCATGTCGTTAACTTCGTGAGCTTTTAAGTACTGCCCTGTATTTGATGGGTCAAATGACTCGTCATCAATACCATCAGCAACAACTCGCTCACGCACTTTCATACGTAATACCCAGAACGATTTGCCGTCATCATCAATGGCAATATTGAGACGTAAATTATTTAATGCAGGCATCGTGCTATAAATAAGCTGACGTAAGGCGTCAACGTTTGATTCTGGCACGCTAATTTGTGCATTAATGCCTTCTTTCGCAATATACACACGGCCAAAAACACCTAGCGCTTTAAATTGTTGATACCAATTATTGCGAAAAGCTGCAGGATCTTGGATGTTAAAATATTTGTAAAAAGAGATGGTCATACGCGGCTCGGTTTCTGCCAACATACGCTCTTTTAAAATTTTGTTTGAGATTTGGTTATGTAACACTGGCATGGTGTTCTCTTTTCCTTTGTAACTAATTAATATTTAAAGCTTAAAACTATATGATGTCCACGAGGTGTCCATACTTGTCTATTATCGCAGTTATTATGCTAATAAAAAACCATGTTAATAAAAAACCTTTTATTTGAAGCGATACTGTTAAGCAGATTTATCTAAAATAATTTGAGCTGTTATTTATCGATAATTTTTTAATAAATAAATTCCCTCCACTTTTGATGTTATGTTATAACATGAAAAACATACGTGATTAGAATATGACAATGACACAACTCAACGCTTTGCTTCTTATAATTTTATTCTCTTTTTCGCTAAAGTCGCTTGCTCATCCTCATAGCTTTATTGAAATGCAGGTGGCAATTGAAACAACACAAGATAATTATTCAGGGTTATCCTATACGTGGAAAATGGATCCGATGACTTCGGCTGATATTGCTTATGAATTGAAAGGGGTAAAAAAGGATGACCCACGTTGGAAACAGCAAGAAGCCATAATAATGGCGAATGTCTTAATGCAAAATTATTTTACAGATTTTTATTATCAAGGGAAAAAAGTCAGCTTTAAACAAATTCCTAATAGTTATCATTTGGAAAAAGAAGGGTTTCAATTAATTTTTTCATTTAATACTTCATTTGTTAGTCCATTGCCCATTAAAGATTCTCAAGTTGAAATGTTGACTTATGACCCTACTTTTTATGTCAGTATGACTTACCAAAATCGACAGCAGATAGTGCTACCTTTAGAAGTTGCCGCTAATTGTACGCTAGTATTAAAAGAAGCAGAGATCACAGATGCGATGCGAACTTACGCATTCTCATTGGATACCGAGCAATCTCCCGATGAAGATCTCGCGCTTGGTAAACAATTTGCCCAAAGGATCAATATTCAATGTCCTTAAATCAATCACATACTGCTTTCCCAACAAAGTCTGCGATTATTTATGCCATCGTGATCATCATGATTTTGTTGGGTGGATGGCAAATTTATCAACATTGGGGGATGTGGTTAAAACAGAGTATTTTCTGGCAAAAACAGCTTAATCAAGGCTTGTCCGCGCTACTTCAAGAAACCACAGAAGCACCACTTTATGCTGGCTCAATGCTTGTTGGGGGGAGCTTTTTATATGGATTATTGCATGCATTGGGCCCTGGTCATGGTAAATTAATCATCACGACCTATATTGCAACACAAGCCACTCATCTAAAACAAAGTGTTATCATTAGCTTACTGGCTTCATTGCTGCAAGGCATTGTCGCAATTGTGCTAGTCTCAACGATTTTGATTTTATTCCAGCTTTCGACCAAGCACCTCAACCAAGCCAGTCAATATGCGGAACAATTTAGCTATATACTGGTGATGATGCTCGGCGCGGGATTATGTTTAGCTGCAATACGCCAGTGGTGGCGATTAAAAAACAAACCTCACCCCTCTTTTCAAACGATCAAATATATTCAGTCTTTAAATGAAAATGTATCTTGTATTGTTAGCCCCACCCATTTACAGACACAAGATCAATGTCATTGTGGGCACAAACATGTTATTCAGCAAAGTGAATTACAACAATCTATCAAATCTAACATACTGATTATTTTATCTATGGGAATACGCCCCTGCTCTGGTGCGCTACTCGTTTTATTATTTTCATATGTTATTGATGTCTATCCTTGGGGAATTATCGCAGCTTTAGCCATGGCTGCCGGAACAGCGATGACTATCTGTGGTATCGCGATATTTGTTCATTTCATGCGCTACAGTGCCTTTAAATTTTCGCAATCTAATGGCATTCGGCTGCATCCTTACTGGCATGTGGGATTAAAATTATTTGCAGGTATGATTTTTATTTTGATGGGATTGTTGATGTACCAAAGTTTAATGATGAGTGACATAGCGTCTCCGTTACTTTCTCCTCGACCCCGTTGACCAAAAGAAAAAAGGGAGGGCTCCCCCTCCCAGGCACTTGCCGAAGTTACGATGCGGTAGCCACATCGTATTTGCGCAATGTCAACTGCTTAAAATAAGGATTGCAACTCATTCGCTATGCAGGGCCAACTCGCTGCAATCCCTTACTACTTCTTACTGTTTATAACTAACCAATTAACTCAATACGTGCGGGTAAACCTTGTCTTACCGAGGCACCGGAGACCCAATCTAACCATGTATTTGCAACCTCACGGGTTGGGTCGGCGAATCCTAAATCGTTTAAATTGATACCTGAACCATTGGCGGCATTCATTGGCATTGGATTACCATCTAAATAATGCTGTTTAGCCCCCATTTCGGTATGACCATACCCATGTTCAATCGCAAGTACACCCGGCATCACACCATCAAGCACGCTAACTTGCGCTTTAGCGAATCCACCTGGAGTGGTGATTTTAATCCAATCACCGTGCTTAACGCCCATTTTAGTCGCATCATCAGGATGAATAGCCACTAAGTTGGTTGGTTTCACGTGACGCAAGCGTTCAATCATGGTGGTTGAACTGCTCATAACGTGTGATTTAAATGACATCAATTTCAGTGGCCACTCTTTTTCTGGGAACACTTTATTAACGTCATCACCATTTGCCATACGCGGTGGATAATAAGTTGGACAACCACTGTAACGTTCACCGGTTATTGCATGACGGTTAACCGCAACGGTTGGGTTCCAAATTTGTAAGCCTTTTTTCCATTGAGGGCCCGTTGCATCACCATCCCATGCTTTTTCGTGTGGTGCAAAACGACCACCTCGGGTATAGATATAAGCAACACGACGAATTTCTTCCGGTTTCAGTGTGCGAGTCATTGCCGGTATAATGCGCTCAACACCGCTGATTTGAATATCTTCCAATGCGGCTTCTGGCACGGGCTTTTCACCCAGCCACGCCATATTTGCCGCGACTTTCAGATAGTAATCTTCTGCACTATTGAGTGAGTGCATGTTGCCATCCATATCTTCAATAACGTTGTCACCAAAGCCTGGAAGGTTAAGTTCTTTGGCCACAGCGATACAAAAAGTTTCCATGGAAACTGGCTGACCATCGGCTGTTTTTGCTGTACGTGATTCGACTATTGGCCAACGCGCAGTGCTGGCTTTCACTTGAACCCCTGACCACGGTGCACTGAATCCCCAACTTTCAAAGTTATGGGTATCGGGCACGATATAATCCGCCAGCGCAGTGGTTTCATTCATAAATGCATCAATACCAATGATAAGTGGTAGATGTTTTGGATCTTTAAGCTTTTCTTCCATCACCTGACGAATACCCGCAATGCCGTAGACAGGGTTAGTCATGTTGGTGATCCAAGCTTTGAGTGAGTACGGATACCCCATCAATGCCGAAGCCAATTGTTCTGTTAGTTGCCCTTTAGCAAACGGATACCAAGGTGCTTTTGCCGGATATGGTTGTTCTCCTGCTGCAATACGCGCTTTAAATTCATCTGATTTTTCATAGACTTCATTACTGCGTGATAACACAACACCTTTCGGTTTCACTTTGCCTTTATAGCTGGCGATTTTGTAACGAGGGCCATCATTTTCCCCATTAAATTTACCACCGCCGACTGAAACACCACCTTTTAGGTTTAAGTTTCCAATCAAGGCGTTAAGCATAATGACTGACCATGCCGTGTAGAAGCCGTTGCCGCCCATCATGCCGCCATGAGAAATCACCGCCGCTTTTCTATCATAGGAGGTTAATGCTTTACCCAGTGACTCAATGGTTTTCACAGGAACATGGCAGCGTTCGCTATATTCTTCAAGGGTCATGCGATTTGCCGCTTCTTTCAAGCATTCGAAGCTCGATTTTACGGTGACTTCGCTACCATCATGCAATGTCACTTGGCGTGTCACAAATAGCTCGGCGTTCGTGACATCATTGGCCAGCTTTAATTCGCCAGACGCATCTTGAACTAAGAAAGCTTTTTCATCATCCCCTTCACCTGTAATGTGAGAGGATATTAATAATTGCCCAGCTAATGGATGCGTGTCATCGGTAATAACCAGATGCGTCGAGTTAGTCCAACTTTTCTCGCCTGCGGCTTCCATGGATTTTTCGCTCGGTACACTGAGATATTTTGCGTTATAACGCTCATTCTCAATAATCCAGCGGATCATTCCCATCACTAATGCCGCATCGGTACCCGGTTGAACTGGAACCCAGTGACCATGGTCGTTTGCTAAGGTTGTGGTTAACGGCAATGCCGGTGAAACCACCACATAGTTAAATGAATCACGCAAACGTGCCGTTGCTAATTGGCGAGCTTGACGTTTGAATGGGTTACCTGACTGTGCCGGTGAGGTCCCAATAAATAAAGCAAAACTGACATGATCCCAATCGGGCTTCACGTGCGCGTTTTTATCGAGATCATCCATCAATGCACCGGAGCCTGCACGGTAAGCTAATCCACAATATGAACCGTGAGCACCAAAGTTTTTACTGCCAAAACCATTTTGTGCAAAACGACGAATAAAGCCATCACGACCATCATCACCCGCGTTAGTCACTAGTAATTGATTTGCTTTTGGCCCGAGTTTTGGTTGTGAAGGATCTAACGGCGTTTCAAGGTCGCGAATGGCTCGCAGACCATCAACATGCCCTTCACCGAATAGATCCCCCCCTTCCACCACTTCTGTAATCAATTGCTCAAAACTAATACGTTCCCATTTACCTTCACCACGCTTACCAACACGTTTCATTGGCTCAAGGATACGCAATGGACTGGTTAAGCCTTCCATTAGCGTTGCCCCACGAGCACAAGCGGTTGAACGATGCTCAAGTCCGCTTTCACCACTCATTTTGGTAAATGCAGTTTTGAGAGGCATCCCATACGGAAAATGTTCTTCATGGGAAAGTGGGTGATATGGGTTACCCGCAATACGTAATACTTCATTTTTTGCAGTATCGACACGAGCGCGAATACCGCATTGTGTCCAACAACCAAAACATTGTGTCATTGCAACGACTTGCTCTGGGTTTTCTTTCCAACCATTTGTTGCCTGCCCTTCAGGGCGCAATGAGTTACCGTTAATCCGGTCGAGAGTCACTTTACCGGAAGTGCCATTAACCAGACCATCCACTGCACGTTTGGCAACATCGCGGTAGCTCGCACCAAATAACGCGATACCACCGACAACTAAACCACCTTTAAGCCATTGACGTCTTGAGAATTTAGCCATGTTGCACTCTCCCCGCAAACCAACGAATACCTTCGCGAACAATAATAGTTAACGCTATCCATAAACCGAATGTGCCGATGATGGCCAACAATCCATCTGTCCCCAGAGGGAACTGATATGGATTAGCGATAATGTTATATTTAGGCACTGCTTGTACTTCCATCAGGAATATCCAACGTAACGTCCAAGCCAAAGCCATTGAAACCAAGGCCAATACCGTAATATAAGGTACTGAGCGAACTGCTTTTACATTGCGCAAAGACATCAGGAACGAAACGGCCCATAATGCGCAAACCCCCATCAACATCCACCAGCCAGGGCTTGTAACTGTTAGCTGCTGACGAACTGCAATACCTGAAGTGGTATCACCAGAAAGCCATAGTGCAAAACAAACTGCTAACAATAACAATGAGATAACTTGGAAGCGAGCTAAGCGGTTTTGATATTGAGGCTCGCGGCGAGCACCTAAGCCAATTAAAGCAGGCAATACTTGCAGCGCACTTAGGAACATTAAAATCGGTATCCACCAGCTAAACCAAATCGGACGCGCATTTAATACTGATGCCTCACGACCGGTATACAGTAGTAGTCCGATAGCGGATAACGCGGCTAACAGTGCAACCCAGCGAGTCGCTTTAAATTCTTTTTTCCAAATCAATTTCACCACAAGGGCAACAAAATACAATCCCATAAATGTGGTGAATAACGGCAGTAAAACCGAGCCCCACCACATCCAAGACCATAGTGTTGGATGCGCATAGAAATGCCAAACCCTTGCCGTTTGATGTAAATCTGCGGTTAACGCTAAAGGTGCAGTTATTCCCATGGTGATAGCAATAAATGCAGAGATCATTTCTAATCGGCTGTTTTCACTTTTGTTTTGCCAATGTAAATAACAGGCATAAAGTACAGCGCATGACGCTATTCCAATAAAGAAGAAATATTGTACTGCCCAAGGCAGCCAGAAGAATTCTTGTGGCTGAGCCATAATTTCTGAAATATAAGTGACTTGGTCATTCATCAGAATACCTCCTGCCATAATGCGGGTTGCCCTTTACCTTCGAGTGGCTCTACAAAAGCATCGTCCAAACCGATGTAAAACACTTGAGGTAAGGTGCCACTTTCAGGTTTAAGCACTTTAATCTCGGCTTCATGCTCAGTCAGCATCTGGCGAATCGTGCTGTTAGGATCTTTTAAATCACCAATAATACGCGCACCACCAACACAAGACTCAACACAAGCTGGTAGTAAACCGACTTCTAAGCGATGAGCGCAGAATGTGCATTTATCTGCAGTTTGCGTTGAATGGTTAATGAATCGAGCATCGTAGGGGCAAGCTTGTACACAATATGCACAACCTACACAACGTTCGTTATCCACCACCACAATGCCATCTTCACGCTGAAAAGTGGCTTGGACAGGACAAACGGGAACACAAGGTGGGTTATCACAATGGTTACATAGACGAGGAAGCAATACGTTGGTAAACCCTTCTTCACCTTTAACTGCAACCTGATATTGATTTACTGTGGTTCTAAATTGCCCTTGCGGTGTTTGGTTTTCTACCGAACAACTGACGGTACAAGATTGGCAACCGATGCAACGGCGCAAGTCGATCAACATTCCATAACGTTTGTCAGGATTGCCCTCGCGACGCGTTGGGGAGAAACTTAAACCTGCTTCGGCAATCGGGATCATCGATGCGCCAGCTGTCACTGCCCCTACCTGTTGTAGAAATTTTCGTTTACTCAGATCCATAATTGGCTCCAGTATTGACATTGCTAATGCTTAAGTAAAAAGTTAATAATCAATATGTTATTTCTTTTTCGAGTTTTATTGGCTATTGATATAGCCTATTTAATGCAACCGCCAAAATTCTTATTTCTCTTTCAAATCGGTGTGCTATCTTTGTCTCTCATAAACGTTGAATCATTCGAGTTATCAAAAACAGTCATTGGAGCAAACACATCGACGAACAGTAAGATGAAAGATATGGCTTCATTGTAGGGAGGCAGAGGTCTCAGCCCTATTGTGGTTTACCACATACCTATCGCTAAATTGATCTAACTCAACGAATAACCCAAATATGTTAAAGAAACTCGCTATGCCGTTGTATCGATTGCTAATAATAATGCTACTAATGTGGTCGCTTCCGGCTATGGCAGCCCAATGGACAATTGGTGTCCTCGCCTTACGAGGGCCGAGTACCACCCAATTACATTGGCAGTCATTAATAGACACATTAAATGAATCAATTCCTGGCGAACACTTCACCTTGCAACCCCTTAATCTCGATGAAATGAAGGAAGCGATTTCCCATCGTAAAATTGATTTTTTGCTGACCAATCCCGCACAATTTATTCAATTAGATAATCGATACAACCTGCGTTGGCTACTGTCGTTGCGCTCTGATGTCGAGCCTAATAGCACTACTCGTAACGTGATTGGCAGCTTAATTTTAGTTCGAGCTGATAGCGATATTACTGATGTGCAAAATTTGATCGGTAAAAAAGTCGGCGCGATTTCTCCTGATGCATTCGGTGGGTATTTATTAGGCTATAAGGTACTGCGAGATCTCGGGGTGGATGCCGAAAAAGATTTTCGGATGCAATTTTTAGGATTTCCAGCGGACGCTTTACTGTATGCCTTACGTGATGATTCACTGTCAGCGGCAATTGTTCCTGTGTGTTTATTGGAAAATATGGACAGCGAAGGGTTGATCGACAAAAGCCAGTTTCGCCCGTTAATTCAACATCGTAGCTCACTTTCTTGCCTAACTAGTACCGAGCTATACCCCAACTGGTCATTTGCTGCATTAAGTGATGTGCCTGATAATCTTGTCGACAAAGTCACCAAGACGTTGCTTTCTGCGGATAAAACAACCATGCGCTGGGGAGCGCCCGCTTCGGTAACACAAGTAGAAACTTTATTGCGTGATGTTAACCAACACCCGCAACAACGCCAAGTTTGGCAAGATGTGGTGAGCTGGACAATACAACACCAAATTACCCTCGGTTTTGTGGCATTATTTTTCATTCTGTTAGGCGTTAATCATGTGTGGATTGCTTTTTTAGTTAGACGCCGTAGCCGACAACTTGAAGCGGCACATAATCGCCTGCGCCAACAAGAAGCTAATCTACAAAAAGCGCAGCGCTTAAATATTCTTGGTGAGATGTCTTCAGGTTTTGCACATGAACTCAATCAGCCTTTATCTGCTATTCGTCATTATGCTCAAGGTTGTATTTTACGCCTAAAAAAAGAGTCAGATGACCACCCTTTAATCGGCGCATTAACCAAGATTGATACCCAAGCGCAGCGTGGTGCCGATATCATTCGTAATCTACGCCTTTGGGCGGGGAAACCTAACCCTGATTCAACTTCGCAACTCGGCCAACAATCGGTTAAGCACACCATTAACCATATTTGGCAATTATTACAGGTAGAACAACACTATCCTTCAGCCAGCTTATTGCTACCCGATACCGACGATATCTTGCTAAAACTGCCCGATACTCTGCTCGACCAGCTTTTATCTAATTTAGTCAGTAATAGCTTACAAGCCGGGGCGAGTATTCTTAGCTTTGGTTTTCACTTTTCTCAAGACCGTTTTTTGTTAGTTTTACAGGATAATGCCGGCGGTATGCCCCATCAACAACTTGAGCAAGGCATCACCCCTTTCGCCACCACAAAAGAAGAGGGCTTAGGCCTTGGCTTAGTTATCTGCCAAAGATTAATGCAGAGTCAAGGTGGCGATATTCGTATTGAAAATAACCAGACCGATGATGGATTAAATGGGTTACGTGTGACGCTAATTTTTAGCCAGCACTCTTTTTTCAACGAATAGCGCATGTTTTGCCACACAATTGATAACATTCACATTAGCTATATGTGACAATGCCAATATTGCTATAATCGATATCTAAACAGCTTACATCACGAGGTCAGAACAAATGCCAGTTATTCATCTAGTGGATGACGACACCGATGTCACAGACGCCTGTCAATTTTTACTAGAGACGCTGGGCTATGAGGTGACAGTTTGGAATGACAGTGAACAATTTATCCAAAACGCACCTTTCCACCAAGAAGGGGTTGTTTTGCTCGATATGCGAATGCCTAAGCTTGATGGTAGACAAGTTCACCAGCACCTAAGAGAAGCGCAAAGTACACTTGCCGTTATTTTCCTCTCCGGTCATGGGGATATCCCTATGGCGGTTGAGCAAGTTAAACTGGGTGCAATTGATTTTCTTCAAAAACCCATCGATAGCCAATTACTCGCTCAAACCCTTGAACAAGCTCGGTTACATACCACCAAAGCGACAGAGGGTTACTTAGTCAAGCAACGTTACGATACTTTGACACCAAAAGAAAAAAACATCTGCGGCTATGTGTTACAAGGAATGATTAATCGAGAAATTGCTGAAGTTGCCTGTATTTCCGTACGTACAGTTGAAGTGCATCGCTCCCGAGTGATGGAAAAAATGGCCGTGCGAAACTTAGCTGAATTAATGGGTATAATGCAGTCTGCTCACCTGTTAAGCGAATAATTTGATATACTCGCCATCGTACCGCTTATGGCTTTGTTGGTTACGTTTACCCTCGCCAATGACAAATTGAGCCTACCGCTAGCTGCGCCTTGAATAATTTAGGGTATATAATTAAGCATGTACTTTTCTTTTATCATCACACACTAAAAAAATTGGAAAACAATGATACTCGCACCAACTTTTCAAAAACGTTTTTTACATCCTCGTTACTGGCTAATTTGGTTTGGTATCGGCGTGTTATACCTTCTGGTATTACTTCCTTATCCGGTTATTTATTGGATAGGTATACGCTTAGGCCGCTTTTCTAAACGCTTTTTAAAAGAACGCGTACTTATTGCCGACCGCAATATACAGTTGTGTTTTCCTGATATGAGTGCACAAGAGAGAAAAGTTTGGGTCGATAAAAACTTTGAATCCGTCGGAATGGGGGTATTTGAAACCGCAATGGCATGGTTCTGGCCAGACTGGCGTATTCGTCGCTGGTTTAAAGTGGAAGGTATCGAAAACATGCGAGCCGCTCAAAAGACAGGCCGCGGTGTTATTGTTCTCGGCGTTCATTTTTTGACCTTGGAAATTGCAGGCCGTGCTTTTGGTATGTATAACCCGGGTATTGGGGTTTATCGCCCAAATGACAATAAACTCCTCGACTGGCTGCAAACCCGTGGTCGCCTCAAATCCAACAAATATATGCTGGGACGCCGAGATGTTAAGGGTATGATCCGAGTCCTAAAAGAAGGCGAAATTTTGTGGTACGCACCTGATCATGACTATGGCCCACGTAATAGCTCATTTGCCCCGCTATTTGCCGTTAAGCATGCTGCAACGACCAATGGCTCGGCGATGTTATTAAAACTCGGGGAAGCGTTAGTGGTTCCTTTTGCAGCTCACCGCTTACCTGATGCCAAAGGTTATGTCCTAAAGATCCAGCCCGCTGTCGATAATTTCCCTGTAGACGATAATGTCGCTACCACCACGATGATGAATCAAGTTATCGAAAAAGAAATTTTAAGAGCCCCTGAGCAATACATGTGGATGCATCGTCGCTTTAAAACACGACCCCAAGGAGAACCTTCCTTGTATGGTGATTTAGATAATCTACATCATAAATAAATGTGGCGGCTGTTAAATATTTAACAGCCGTTTCGTTTTTAAAAATAAGTTAGGAGTCTATGCTTAGCAGAAGCAATTACTGGAAACGTAATCTATACGTCGTGTGGTTCGGCTGTTTTTTAACGGGCGCTGCATTTAGTCTGATCATGCCTTTTCTTCCTCTTTATATTGAAGAATTAGGGGTGACAGACCATACGTCACTTAATTTATGGACTGGCGCCGTTTTTAGTATTACATTTCTGTTTTCTGCTATTGCTGCCCCATTCTGGGGACGTTTATCCGACCGAAAAGGTCGAAAATTAATGCTATTACGATCTGCCCTCGGTATGGCTATCGTGATGGTGCTCATCGGTTTTGCACAAAATATTTGGCAGTTATTAGCACTGAGAGCCGTCTTAGGTCTGCTGGGGGGCTTTGTCCCAAATGCTAATGCGCTTATCGCCACACAAATTCCTGTGAAAAAAAGCGGTTGGGCAATGGGCGTCTTAGCCACTGGTGCCGTTAGCGGTGCCTTGATTGGCCCGTTGATTGGCGGGTTCCTTGCAGACCAATATGGTTTGCGCCCTGTCTTTTTTATCACAGCAACGGTTTTATTTATCTGCTTTTTTGTCACGCTGTTTTATGTTCGTGAACGTTTTACCCCGGTATCCCGTAAAGATGCACTTTCCACCAAACAAGTATTTGCCTCTTTACGTAACAGGAAATTAGTCATTAGCCTCTTTTTCACCACGATGATTATTCAAGCGGCAATGGGCTCAATTAATCCAGTCATCACCCTGTATGTCAGAGAGCTGTCGGGTTCGATTGAAAACTTAGCCCTGATTAGCGGTATGATTGCATCCATTCCGGGGGTCGCGGCACTGATCAGTGCCCCCATGCTCGGGAAGCTTAGTGATAGAATTGGTCCTGAAAAAGTGCTATTAGCGGTTCTTGGCGCTTCAATCTTTGTTCTCTTCCCTATGGGGTTAGTCAGTAGCTACTGGGAGCTTGGTGCACTGCGTTTCTTGCTGGGTGCGTTGAACGCCGCCCTATTACCTGCGGTACAAACCTTAATTATTTATAATATTTCCCATCAAGTAACAGGCAGGATATTCAGCTATAACCAAGCCCTACGTGACGTTGGAAATGTTACTGGTCCGTTAATGGGTTCATTTGTTGCCGCCTCCTATGGTTTCAGAGCCGTTTTCTTCTTTACCTCCGTACTTGTTCTTATTAATCTAATCTATTCATGGTCAGTCATAAAAAAACAATCCGATGGGCTTCGTGCTGAACCGACTGACCAATAAATGAGCTGATACTTTTTTATACAAAAACCCAATTATTTATGCGTGTTATGATGTTTTCGGTAAAAAACCGAGTGACATCACATTAACTTACTGTTTTTAAACAACTTAATCGATTCAAAATTTACACTTTAATTGTCAACTAAAATCCTGTATTGTCCCCTACCTTATCGTGAGAATTGAGAGTTACATCGACTTTTCACCTTAAAACTACGCCTTTTGCAATAAATATATTCTGTTCTAAGGCGATTCTATAATAATGTATGTTAAAAATATGTTTACAGACTGAAAGTTAACATATCTATAATTTATTGACACTCGAGTGCTCAGCTTGGTGTTTTTTTATCAGACATATGCTTTAAGTAATTCAAGGTACAGCTAGGCGACAAGAGAATCAGTCTCTGGAAGCCCATATAAATAGGCGACTAGCGCTAACACACAGCGCCAATCTTCACAATAATGCTGAAACTTGAAGAATGAAAAGTATAACCTCTCAAGAGATTATTTATGGGAGTTCACAGATGAATAATTCTGCGACTAAAACAAAAACCTTTTTCGGGCATCCGTACCCGCTAAGTTCACTTTTCCTGACGGAAATGTGGGAACGATTCTCTTTCTATGGTGTTCGTCCACTGCTTATTCTGTTTATGAGTGCGGCATTACTCCAAGGCGGTATGGGATTACCGATTGAACAAGCCTCCGCGATTGTTGGTATCTTCGCGGGTGGTGTTTACATTACTTCGTTACCCGGAGGTTGGTTAGCGGATAACTGGCTAGGGCAACGTAGAGCAGTTTGGTACGGCTCATTAATCATTGCATTAGGCCACTTATCTATCGCAATGTCCGCCGTGCTGACGAATACCTTTTTCTTCGTTGGCCTATTGCTGATCGTTCTTGGTACCGGTTTATTCAAAACCTGTATCACCGTTATGGTAGGAACGCTGTATAAAAAAGAAGATACACGCCGCGACGGTGGTTTCTCTCTATTCTATATGGGGATCAATATGGGCTCATTCATTGCGCCACTTATTATTGGTCCTTTACATGAAAAATACGGCTGGCACATAGGCTTTGGTCTTGGTGGCTTAGGGATGTTGGTTGCGCTATTGGTATTCCGCTTCTATGCAATTCCACAAATGCGCCGCTATGACAAAGAAGTTGGTTTAGATTCAACCTGGAACCACCCTACCGTTCAACGTAAAAACGTTGGTAGATGGGTGACGTTAGCGATGATATTACTCGCCGGTTTAGTGGTTTTAATTGATAACGGTACCATTCCATTTAATGCCGCTGTAATAGCAAAAAGCTCTGCCTATGTGATTTCAACCTGTGTGGGTATCTATTTCTTATTTATGTTTTTCTTTGCAGACCTCAATAGTAGCGAACGTTCCCGCTTACTTGCCTGTTTGATCTTATTAGTTGCTGCGGCGTTCTTCTGGTCAGCATTCGAACAGAAACCAACCTCATTCAATATCTTTGCCCGTGACTATACTGACCGACAAATGGGTGATTTTGAAATCCCAACAATTTGGTTCCAAGCAATCAACGCATTATTCATTATTTTGCTTGCGCCAATCTTTAGCTGGTTCTGGCCATCATTAGCCAAACGCAGTATGAACCCAAGCAGCATGACAAAATTCGTCATCGGTATTTTATTTGCTGCGGGTGGTTTTGCTGTGATGATGGTTGCTGCAAACCACGTTCTCGCCACACAAAGCGGCGTATCTCCGTTCTGGCTGGTTGGCAGTATTTTATTACTGACACTGGGTGAGTTGTGCCTTAGTCCAATTGGTTTAGCAACCATGACTTTACTCGCTCCTCATAAAATGCGTGGGCAAGTCATGGGGCTATGGTTCTGCGCCAGTGCGCTCGGTAACCTAGCAGCTGGTATCATGGGCGGTAACATTCGTAAAGACCAACTCGATTCAATGCCTGAGTTGTTCTCCCATGTTTCCATCGCATTAGTTATCTGTGCCATTGTTTTAGCTGCGTTGATCATTCCGGTGAGAAACATGCTGAAAAATGCAGATAAAAATGAAGCGGAAGCGAACTAACCTGCTCTAAAATGCATTGCTCGATAACCTTTATTTGGTTATTGGGCAGTGCAACTAAAATGTTATTTATCCCCTTAGTATGCCAAGCAACACGACTCAGCCTTAAAGGATAGCTTTCTATGAGTGCATTTTCCCTTCCTGTTTACTACGTCGATGCCTTCACCGATACCCTATTCCATGGCAACCCAGCAGCGGTTGTATTACTTGAAAATTGGCTGCCCGATGAACAGCTTATCGCCATTGCAGCGGAAATAAATTTATCGGAAACGGCATTCTTAGTCGAGGAACATATCCGTTGGTTCACTCCTATCACGGAAGTGGCACTTTGTGGTCATGCCACGCTCGCGGCTTCGTTTGTTCTCAATCAATTTAAACAGCACCCCGCCAATCCCATTATTTTTCAATCCCTTTCTGGTCAATTAACCGTTACTAAAAAAGAGGATGGGTTTACACTCGATTTCCCAATTTTAGATTGTGAACCTGTGAATATCGATCAATACCCTCAAATTAGTGAGATATTGGGTACCCGTATCGATGCATTATGGCTAGCCAAAGACCGCTATATTTGTTTTCTGGCTAGCGTACAGCAAGTCAAAGATTGTCAGCCAAACATGAGTGAATTAGCTAAATTACCTTTAGCCGGGCTAACAATTACCGCAAAAAGCGATGATACTCAGAGTGACTTTGTCTCGCGTTATTTTGCCCCGGCAAAAGGGGTGAATGAAGATCCTGTAACCGGCACATCCCATTGTGCTATTGCGCCACTATGGGCTAATCGACTAAATAAAAATCACTTAGTGGGACATCAAATTTCAGCGCGTGGTGGGGTTATTCAATGTGATGTCGGTGATAAACGGGTAAAATTAACCGGTAAGGCAACCTTATTTTTGACTGGTACGATCCACCTTTAATTTAAGGTAATCCGCTGCAACTTGAAGTATCAAGGGGATTATTGCTGAATTTATTTATGATGAGTATTACACTAGAGTTAAATAAACGCTAAGTAATCATTTTAAGGTTTAAACATGTCCTCAGAAGTTGATGATGCTATTGCAGTAAAAATAGAACAATCAGTCACTCGCGTCTCTAAAGTTATTTTCCCTACCACAACCAATCACCATAGTACCCTTTTTGGGGGGACTGCACTTGCTTGGATGGATGAGGTTTCGTTTATTACTGCCACACGTTTTTGCCGTAAGCGTCTCGTCACCGTATCCACAGAAAAAATTAATTTTACTCACCCAATACCCTCCGGCACTATTGTCGAATTAGTGGGTAAAGTCAGCCGTGTTGGCAGAACCAGCTTAGCCGTGAATGTCTCTATTTTTTTAGAAGATATGTATTCCGAGGGACGAGAAGAAGTGATCCACGGTCAGTTTAATTTCGTTGCCGTTGATGATAATGGCAAACCCACCCCATTATTTGAAAAATAAACCTTTCTAAAAAAATCAAAAAGAGTGTGCGATATTAATTTTTCGCACACCCTTACTTTACCTTTTATCCTAATTATCGTTTATACCATTACTAGGCTAATCTGAACTTATAACCTCTTACTAGGCAAAAGCTAAGAACGGTGAGATACATAACAAGAACCCAGTAAAAATAATCAGGTACAACGATGTACCTTTATATTTATGCAGCATTGGGACTTTGTAAACTAAATATGCTGGAATTAAGCACCCAACCATCCCGAATATTGGGCTACAGATTGAAGTAAAACTCAATACTGGGGCATTCAGAATAATCGCTCCCCATGCCAATAAGACCGCAAATACCATAATGCCATTTTTAACCCATGAATCTCTAATTCGCTCAATAGGCATCATTCGTTGAAGGATATTCATCACGATCCCTTGAGTTGCCTCACGAAAACCAAGGTAAACACCAAAAAATGCCGTCATTACAGCGAAAATATTGAGCATGACACTCACTACAGTTACCCATCCACCAGGGAAGAACTTAGCGGCGATTGCCAATGCAGAGATATTTTGCTCATACGCTTTTACGGCTTCTTCATGCCCCATTGCCAATGTAAAAGATACCGCGTAGAAAAATACCGTACAAAACAAAATACCAAAGGCTATGTTCATTGCTCTCAATGCTTTATAACGAGCAACTTCCCGATTTTTATTTTGGCTACGAAATGAAATAACCATCGGGCTTAACGTTTGAATAAATAAAATAGAGGTTAGGGTAAATGGCAATGTAATGATGGCTTCTTTAAATAAGCGTCCAACAGGTGGTAAAGAGCCAGCATTATATAAATGCCACATGCCAATCATTGAAATTCCTAAGGCAGCGACAACGAAGAGCTTAGTCAATACCATAAAACTAGAAAGCTTAAATAATAACTTTTCACCACGGGATGAAATAGCGACAAGAATGCAAATTAACGCCAAACCATACCACGGGTTTTCAGATAACAACCCTTCAGTTACACCAAAAGTTTGAAGATATGAAGCACTGTCATTTGTAATTGCAGTTGAATAAACAAACATCCAAATGACTAACATGACAAAATAAAGCGCTCCTAATAACATTCCCCAGTTTTTACCTAAATATCCACTAATTACACTGGGGTAGTCTTTACATTCAGGTGATTCCGCAAGCGTATTAATAAATAAACGTTGAAATAAATACATTGCAGGATAACCGACAATGGATGAGAGTAAAAAAACCCACAACCCCATCAATCCAACTTGTACAGGTAAAAAAACAATCCCCGCCCCTATTGCCATACCGATACTCATAATTACCCAACCAGCGTCAGTACCATCAAACTTAATAGCCGCACGCCATTGATCTTCTGTCATACCTGCTCGAGAAGCGGCTGTAGAGCCGTTCTGTTTTTCTTGATTATCTATCGTTGGAATTGTTGCCATAATTAGTCACTCAATAGTTAAATTTTTGATAAAAAGCTTTTTTGGTTTTTAAATGCGATTAAATGGGTTATTTATTGTAAGTATTTTGAATAACCTTAATTATTTGCAGGCTTTTATCATGTACAAATCATAGAGGATATATAGGAGAAAAAACGACTCTTTAATGGCCTATAAAACCCGATGTAAATAGAAAAATTTTCTCCTATAAGAGCATTACGACGAAAATATCTCTATCTAGCAGAGGAAATAAACTTGAGTCACTAAGTCATGACTGCATAATATGTAATGTATTGTTTTTAATATGAAAAATAAAAATATCTACGAAGCGATGCTTATTAACAATTTCAACAATTTCTGATTTAATACGTGCTAAACATCACAAGATCTTATGATAATTAATATCACGCTGAGCAATAACTCTGTATTTTGTTTTATTTTTGTGAACTTTTGAAATATACCACTATAGTGATATATTCCATGAGATTAAATTTTTCGTTTCAGCTTAATATGACATAATCTAATAATGTTACATTGTCATTTTTTAGCACTATCACTGCAATTTTATGATTTTCTTGCGCGTTTTTAATAATAAAGATATCAACTGTAATCACAATATGAACAATAACACTCTCATAAAGTGTAATCACCATTACTTGTTGATATTCATCAAATATCGAAGTAAAGTAATCAATAATAAATGGCAGTAATCAATGACATTTAAAGCGTTTAAATCCAATAAAAATAGATTTTTTATTTAAATAATAAGCCTATTGTTATTATAAATTTTGTTACACATGTAAATTGCATCTAATTAATGACATGTTAAAGTTCAACCTGTCGTTTAGCTAATAACGAATATTTTTATTAAGAACGTTTATCACCAACATAAGACATAAAATATCATGCTTAGAATTCTTTCATTAATCTTACTATTTGCCTTCTCTATTAACCTTAGCTTTGCAGCCGTTCCTAAAGAAACGTTAAAACTAATAGAAAAAGAGGCACAAAAAGGCGATATCAAAGCACAAGTTATGCTTGGCATTGGCTATTACTTAGGCAATGAAATTAAACAAGATTATCCTAAAGCTAAAAAATGGTTAACCATGGCATCCCAAAAAGGTAATTCTGATGCTCAGCTATTTTTAGGTGATATGTATTTAAACGGTAATGGCGTAGAACCTAATCTTGAAACGGCAATAGGATGGCTAGAAAAATCTGCCAATAAAGGAAATGCCGAAGCCCAAAATTATATGGGGCAATTTTACTATCAAGGTATTGGCGTTAAACAAAATTATATTACTGCCTATGAATGGTTCAAAAAATCCGCTGATAAAAAATATCCACCCGCACAGTATCAAATTGGTAAAATGCTTGAAAGTGGTGAAGGAACTGAAGTTAACGAAAAATCAGGTTCTGAGTATTTAACACTAGCGTGTAAAGCGGGGCTCAAAGAAGCGTGTAAGAAGCCATAACTGTATGGATATTTTTTATCAAATTTGCGCAATCATAGTAATGTGCATTTTCTCTTATTTATAACAGTGCAGGTAAATTTTAGTCATTACTAATTTTACCTGTCTTAAATATAACAAGCCTCCTTTATTTCTTACTAAAAATGCCCTCATAACGCACAGTTGCTCACATTTTTTTGTTCAAAGTCGATTATCATTAATCTATTGTCGATATATACCCAAAACAGACTAAAATGATCTAAACTTATAATATGTATACTCAAAGTTATTTGAGCTGTGTATAGGTGTGAAGTATAAATAATGATACAGATTCGATTTGCTAAGCATCACGAGCATACTGCTTAAGGTATGATGAGAAAAATAAAAAGGAGAATTTATGTACAATACTATTCTAGTTCCGATTGATGTAACTGAAGACACACTAACTAGCCTTTTAATTCCACATGTTAATTCATTACAAAAAATCAATAATGCAACGGTTCATTTTTTGGCCGTTACTGCACCTATTTCAAACTATTTACGTTATGGTGGGACGATCCTACCGAATGATTTCCCTGATGATGCGAAACAAGCAGAGATCATTCTCAATGAATTAAAAGAAAAGATTAAGCTATTCTCAATCCCTGCTGATAAAGTTCAGGTAAAAGCCGCCATTGGCTCAGTAAAAGATGAGATCTTAGCGACTGCAGAAGACATTAAAGCAGATATTATTTTACTGGGTTCACGCCGACCGAGTATGTCTACCTATTTATTAGGGTCAAATGCAGCCTCTGTAGTTCGTTATGCTAAAACTAGCGTGCTAGTTGTTAGATAGGGTAATTTAACCCAAACATATAGACTTTAAAGCCAAAAAAACGCTTATTATGCGGAACCTTAATGATTGTTACATAAAACAATAAACCCATACAATTTATATGACTATTTAATATTTATTTAGGGTAAATTATAGGCTCATAAACATTTTCGTGGCTTTCACGCCCTGCTTTTTAAGCAGGGTTTTTTATTTGTTAAATTATTTTCTCATTAAAGGTTTTATTTTTTGTTAGAAAAACAAAAATAGCCCGTATTCAAAATATTACGAGCTATCTAAACGTTAAATTTGCCTGACTTACTGTAAAATTACTGCTGTAATGCGGCTTTCATCACTTTTTGGAAATCATCCCAAGAACAATAACCATTTTTATCGATAGAACAATCCTTTAGCTCTAAAGTGACATGTTTTGGCGGCGTCTTTAAAGATAGATAAGTGCTATCTCGTAATTGGTCTGAGGTTTGATAAACATACTCTACCTTCATGTAATCTTTGTTATCCTGCTTATCATGCCAGCGTTGGAAAACTAACTTACCGCCAATTGGTGTATGCTCATATTGTTGGGGCAATTGATATGGATTAAAATTCATTGCTGACATCAAGGAAGCAATATTAGAGTCATGCCCCACTAAAAATATAAATTTAGCTGTTTCACCTTTATCAACAGAAGCAAAACCATTATTAATATAATTCAAGATAGGATGAGCGACATTTTTTGCGATTATTTTAGGACCAAATAACGTGTTTTGATAACCATTTTTTAGTGTATTAAGCTTCTTCCACTTTTCTGGCGAATTAACTAATCCCCAAGCAACATCATTTAATGGAAAGCCTTCATAATATTGAAGATCAATCGCATCTGCCGCAGAGTTCGCCATTTTCAATGGGCCACTTACACCCGGTTCTTTATCGGCTTCAACAATAAAACTATTTTTTGCTACCGCTAAATTACACAGTTTATCTGTTTTACATTTTTGAGAATCTTTAATATTAAGAATACTGTCTAACTCATCATAACCCGGCTTAAGATCTACCCCCTTAAGGTGTTGATCCATCGCGGATATCGCTTTTTTCTTAAACTCCGGCGTATTATTTGTGATAATTGGATTAAATACTGGATCCATCGTTCCAATTTCAGGTTGATGATGAATATTCACCTTACAGCCAGGAAATGCACCGGCGGCAAAAAATTGCCCCGTTGCTATCGTTCTTTGCAAACTATTGGTATATATATAAATATCATCACGGCTTGTTGGGCATAATTCATCTGCTAATAATTTATTTTGATCAATCCATTCCCTAAAATAATGCCCCATATAAACTTCAAGAGCACCACCTTTCGTGGTTAAATAGCCACTTTGAGCATCCCATTCAGGCCATTTTTTATCCGTGATTTCCGTTAAGACGCCTGTGTTAACAATCGGGGTACGCAGGTTATGACGGCTAAGTACGAGAACTTGGTCTAAAACCATATCTTGCGTATTATCTGTACTTGCCAATACTGGGGACATTGGTGTGAATAACGCAGCAGATAAGCACAGTGTGAGCATTCTATACTTCATCAAGATACTCCTACATTGATATAATAATAAAAATAGGGATGGCAAACTTGTCATCAATAAATAATTAAAATATTGATTCGTCAGTTTAAATATAATCTAATAATGAACTAATGGGCTTTTTTTTCTGCGATTAATATCTCAAATTCAGCCCTTAAGCAAAATATACGAAAATAATAAAATGAAAATTAAAGCTGCAATTTCGGCTCCGTATGATGAAATAATTCAGTTATGGGAGTCTTCCGTAAGAGCGACACATGACTTTATAACTGAAAAAACAATAGAAGAAGCTTATTCAATATTCTATTAAATAAACTAACCTTAATAAGCTATGCCTAAAATAATTCGAGTTACAGGTAGGCGACAAGCGAAGATAGTCCGATGAACATAGGTAAACTATGTGATTCGGATAGCTGAGTGTAGTCAACAACCCTGCAACTTGAAGAATGATGGGAATAGATGTAAATGAACAAAACCCACAAGCCGTTGGCTTCTACCAACACATGGGGTTTTCACAATATCGCCGCTCTGAATTAGATGGCCAGGGTAATCCATTTCCTGTTCTGCATATGAGGCTAAATTACCAATGAATATCATTGAATTAGAAACATCACGTTTAAGATTACGCCATTGGAAGGAAGAAGACAGAAAGCCTTTTTATTTGCTAAACAGTTCTCTAGAAGTAATGCGTTACTTTCCTTCTGTGCTGAATAAAACGCAAAGTGATCAGTTAATGGATACCATTGTGAATAAATTTATTGAGCAAAATGGCTGGGGATTTTGGGCTGTAGAATTAAAATCTAATAATCAATTCATTGGTTTTATTGGCTTAAATATCCCTTCACCTATACTTCCTTTTTCACCCTGTGTTGAAATTGGTTGGCGCTTGCTTCCTGAACACTGGCGGAAAGGGTATACAACTGAAGGTGCCAAAGCGGTGATTGAATTAGCCTTTAATCATCTGAATATCAATGAGCTAGTTTCATTTACCGCCGTCCCCAACACTCCATCTGAAGCGGTCATGAAAAAATTAGGGATGATAAAAGATCCCAGCCATTTTCTTCATCCAGCACTTCCTGATGGGCATTGGCTGCAAGAACATGTGCTATATCGTATTAGAACCAATAGCTCACAAACTCAACTGTAGCGATAAAATTATTAGCGACTAATCGCTATGAACTTTAATCATTATTTTCTTGGCCAATTAAAAAGGGCAATGCATTTTTCTCCCCCCAAGCCTTAAGCATAATTAAAATTGGCTGCAAAGATTGGCCTCGCTCAGTAAGACTATATTCCACTTTAGGGGGAACTTCTGGGTATACTTCGCGATAAACTAAGCCACTCGCCTCTAACTCCCTTAGCTGCTTTGTTAACATACGTGGCGTGATAAATCGCAATAATCGCTTTAATTCATTAAAGCGCAATGTGCCGCTCATCAAGTGATAAAGGATCATGCCTTTCCCTTTACCTCCAATAAGCTCCAATGAGGCTTCAACTGGACAAGCTTCATATGAATATGACTCATAGCGTGGTTTTTTGACAGTATCCATTATGTACCTATATACCAAAAATGTACGTACTTGTTTAAATCATAGTATATGCATATCATGTTTAACAATCTATTCGCCACTTAATTTTTAATAGGGAAAAATCATGTCTATTACTGATATCGCAATGAAGCGCTACTCCACAAAATCGTTTGATCCTGCAAAGAAAATTAGCCCAGAAATATTAGAAAAGTTAAAAATGTTATTACGCTACAGTCCATCAAGCGTCAATATTCAGCCATGGAATTTTATTATCGCCGAAAGTGAAGAAGCGAAAGCACGTATCGCCAAATCAACCCAAGGCGATTACCACTTTAATACTTCTAAAATTACAGATGCATCACACGTTGTTGTATTTTGCGCAAAAACCCATGTTAACGAGCAATACTTATCTGAAGTTTTACAACAAGAAGATACTGATGGTCGCTTTGCGTTACCTGAACATAAAGAAATGATGGCTGGTGCAAGAGATTATTTTATTAATATCCATAAAGATAATCTGCAAGATTTACCACAATGGCTAGAAAAACAAGTATTTTTAAATCTAGGGAGTTTTTTATTAGGCTCAGCAGCATTAGGCCTTGATAGTGTGCCGATGGAAGGTCTTGATTTTGATATTCTTGATAACGAATTCAATTTATCTGAACAAGGGCTAAAACCTATTGCCGTTGTATCGCTCGGCTATCGCACTGAAGATGATTTTAATGCTCAGCTGACCAAATCAAGATTAGCTGAAGATAAAATTATCACCCTTGTTTAATAAATAAACGCCTTTGATAGAATGAAACCATACAAAAAAACAAAGCCACTTCATTAATGAAGTGGCTTTTACTCTTTACGCACACTCGCCAAAGAAAACGTTACGACTTTGTTTTTTCTTCTTCAGCTTCTTGCGCTTCAACTTCTTTATACCAACGCGGGTGATGCTTTCTTGCCCAGCGACGGCTGACTTTACCTTCCACCATACCGTTGATAGAGCCTTTGACCCAAAATGCCATGTACATATGGATCAAAATAGCATGGATAAGAACAATAGCCGCGACAGCGTGAATCAGCAGGCTCCAGCGGATCATCCACATAGGGAATAAATCAGCAAAGTAAGGACGCCAAATAATGATACCCGTTACCAAGAGTACAAAAATTAGACTCATGATACTCCAGAACATCATTTTTTGACCGGCATTATATTTACCGACATTTGCTACGTGGTGCTCGTTACCTTTTAATACTTCGATAATATTCTTAAACCACGGAATATCTTGCCTATCCGGTATGTTATGTTTGACAAAACGGACAAACATAAACATTAAGACAATGAAGATTAATACACCAAAGAATGGGTGAAGAATTCGTCCCATTTGTGGTGTACCAAAGGTTTCCGTCAACCATTTTAGCGTTGGGAAAAATAGCGCGATACCCGATAAAGCAACCAAGAAGAAGCTGATGACAACAGTCCAGTGACATGCGCGGTCAATAAATTTTGTCCGAACAATCATTTTGCTCTTTTTACTCATGGTCATCTGTCTCCTCTTCATCATCCACTTCTTTATTAGGTCCAATCCCCACATAGTGGAAAATGAGTCCGGCAAAAGTCGCTATAAAGCCCACTACAGACAGTGGTTTCAGGACGCCCTGCCACAGATTGATTGGCGTATCAATTTGCGGGTCTTTTGGCAATCCATGATATAGCTGTGGTTTATCCGCATGATGAAGCACGTAAACGACGTGTGTACCCCCTACGCCTTCAGGATCGTATATTCCCGCTTCTGCATAGCCGCGTTTTTGTAATTTAGCCACGCGTTCAGAGCCGTATTCCAACATTTCTTTCTTAGTACCGAAACGAATAGCACCTGTCGGACACGTTTTCACACAAGCAGGTTCCTGACCAACGCTAACCCTATCAACACACAACGTACATTTGTACACACGATTATCTTTAGGATTTAATCGTGGAATGTTAAACGGACAACCGGCGATACAGTAACCACAACCGATGCAATGCTCTGATTGGAAATCCACAATACCATTAGCATACTGAATGATTGCCCCCGCCGATGGGCAGGCCTTCAAGCAGCCGGGATCGGTACAGTGCATACAGCCATCTTTACGGATCAACCATTCTAGTTTGCCATTTTCACTGGTTTCACTAAAACGCATTACCGTCCATGATTTTGCACTTAGATCGGTTGGGTTATCATACACCCCAACACAATGGCCGACTTCGTCACGAATATCATTCCATTCTGAACATGCCACCTGACAGGCCTTGCAGCCTATACAGGATGACACATCGATTAACTTACAGACTTCAAGTTTGTCGTCGCGTGCCTGTGGTGGAGGCGTAATGCTATTGGTCGCGGAACGTTTAATGATGTCTTGAGATTGCATGGACATAGTTCCCTCCCTTACGCCTTCTCAATGTTAACTAAAAATGCTTTATACTCAGGTGTCTGAGAGTTAGCATCGCCCACAGATGGCGTCAACGTATTGGTAATAAAGCCTTTTTGTGTTTTACCCTCGAAGCCCCAGTGAATCGGTAATCCAACCGTTTCAATCGGTTTTCCATCTACGATTAGCGTTTGTAGTCGAGGTGTTACCACAGCAACAGCTTTAATGAAACCCCGCTTACTACTGACTTTCACTTGGTCACCCAATGCAATTCCTTTGGCTTTCGCTAAAGTCTCACTGATTTCAACAAATTGCTCTGGTTGAGCAATCGCATTCAGGCGAGCATGCTTAGTCCAAGTATGGAAGTGCTCAGTTAAGCGATAAGTCGTACCTACATATGGGAATTCTTTATGATCGCCAAGACGTTTCTTGTCTTCATCAAAAATTCGCGCAGCAGGGTTAGAGACTACATTTGGATGTAATGGGTTAGTGCCTAATGGCGTCTCAAATGGCTCATAATGCTCAGGGAAAGGTCCTTCTGCCATTTTATCAATAGCAAATAGGCGGCCTAAACCTTCAGGTTGCATAATAAATGGACCGGTTCCCACTTCTGGCGCAGAGCCATTAAAGTCTGGGATATCATTGCCTACCCATTTTTTGCCATCCCATTCAATAAGCACACAATCTTTATTCCATGGCTTACCTTTGGTATCACAAGATGCACGGTTGTAAATAACGCGGCGGTTCAAAGGCCATGCCCATGCCCAACCCAGCGTATTACCAATACCCGATGGGTCGCTGTTATCACGATTAGCCATCTGGTTGCCTTTTTGTGTCCAGCTACCTGTATAAATCCAACAAGATGAAGCCGTTGAACCATCAGCACGTAGCAGCGCAAAGGAACTCAGTAACTCACCTTTTTTCGCTTGTAAGTTGCCATCGGCATCATAGAGATCAACCAGTGCAACACCGTTATTCTCTTTTGCAACTTCTTCTGATTCAGGATGGAATTGACGTTTGTAGTCCCAACGCATCTGCATCAATGGCTCACGACCATTACCACCTTCTTGCTCATACAGCTCACGGATTTTGTATAAAATACCGGTCAGGATTTGCCCGTCATTGCGAGCTTCACCTGGGGCATCAGCTGCTTTCCAGTGCCATTGTAACCAACGACCTGAGTTCGCAATTGAGCCATCTTCTTCTGCAAAGCATGTCGATGGTAAACGGAATACCTCAGTTTGAATCGATGCACTATCAACATCATTCATTTCACCGTGGTTTTGCCAGAAGCTAGCCGTTTCAGTTACTAGCGGGTCAACAACGATCAAGTATTTTAATTTACTTAAACTGCTAACCACTTTGTTTTTATCTGGGAATGACGCGACAGGGTTAAAGCCTTGGCAAATATAACCGGTCACCTCATTTTTACTCATCATGTCAAAATACTTCATGACATCATAAGCTTGATCCCACTTAGGCAACCAATCAAAGCCCCATTGGTTTTCTTGCTGAGCAGCATCACCATAAAAAGACTTCATCAAGCTGACGAAGAATTTAGGATAGTTACTCCAGTAATTAACCTGATTTGGCAAGGTTGCTTTTGGCGTATTCGCGGTTAGATAATGATCAACCGTCAGATGTTTTTCAGAAGGTAACGTCAAGTAGCCCGGTAAGCTTGTTGAAAGCAAACCTAAATCCGTCAAACCTTGGATATTTGAGTGGCCGCGTAAGGCGTTAACACCCCCACCCGCCATCCCCATATTACCCAGCAGCAGCTGGATCATTGCCATTGTACGAATATTTTGAGCACCAACCGTATGTTGCGTCCAACCTAATGCATACAGGAAAGTCCCGGCTTTATCTGCCGCACTGGTGGTTGCTAAGATTTCACATACTTTGAGGAAATCTGCTTTTGGTGTACCACAAATATTTTCGACGACATCGGGAGTGTAACGTGAGACGTGTTTTCTCAGTTGATTCCAAACACAACGAGGGTCTTGTAATGAATCATCGCGTAATGCATGACCATTCTCATCAAACTTGTAGTTCCAACTGGTTTTGTCATACTGACGTTTTTCAGCATCATAACCACTGAATAAGCCATCGTTAAAATCAAAATCATCTCTAACGATTAAAGCCGCATTAGTGTAATTCTGAACATATTCAGCATTAATTTTATTATTTTCAATCAGGTAAAGCAGTACGCCTGATAAAAAAGTAATATCCGTACCTGAACGGATCGGCACGTAGTGATCTGCCACTGATGCGGTACGCGTGAAACGCGGATCGACAACAATCAGTGTTGCATCATTATTATTTTTTGCTTCTATCGCCCAGCGAAACCCAACAGGATGAGCTTCCGCAGCGTTTCCGCCCATGACAACGATAACGTTGGCATTTTTAATATCAACCCAGTGGTTGGTCATCGCACCGCGACCAAATGTTGGAGCAAGACTTGCTACCGTTGGTCCGTGTCAGACACGCGCTTGGTTGTCGACCGCTAACATTCCGAGCGATCGTGCAAATTTTTGAGTTAGCATACCCGTTTCGTTACTTGCAGCAGATGCACAGAGCATTCCTGTTGATAACCAACGGTTTACCGTAGTTCCTTGTTTGTTTTTCTCAACAAAGTTGGCATCACGATCATCTTTCATTAAGCGTGCAATACGCGAGAAAGCATCATCCCAACTTATGCGTTCCCATTTATCTGAGCCTGGAGCTCGGTATTCAGGGTAACGTAAACGATTTTCGCTTTGTATATAATCCAGCAGCCCTGCCCCTTTCGGGCATAATGCGCCACGGTTTACAGGGTGGTCAGAATCACCCTCAACATGGAATATAGCGGATTTAGCATTCATGGCGCCGTCGCCCATGCTATATATAAGTAACCCACAACCGACAGAACAGTAAGTACAAGTATTACGAGTCTCTTTAGACCTTAGTAATTTATTTTCACGTACATTGGCCATTGCCATTCCAGGCATAAAACCTAACGCAGCTACAGTTGTACCTGCCATCCCGCCAGCGCAGATTTTGAAAAACTTTCTGCGACTAACGTTCATTGCTAACCTCTTTATCTTTTTTGTATAAATCGATGAGAGGATATCAGTCCAATATGATTAGATATTGCCTAAAATCAATTAATATGAAGATAAATGTTTAATTAATATTAACTGAGTAGTTAAACAACGATTACAAATACTACTAATAGAGTATTTATTGTTAAATTGATTTAGATCAAATGTTACAATTTGAAAGATTATTAAATATTGATGATTAAAAATGAGGGAATTTAAGTTAAGTAATTAAATTTAAGGATTACCCTCTAACCTCTGGCATCATAACAACAAATACCTTTATTAAAATATCATTTCTTGCAAGATTTAGATAATAAATGAATATAATATTAATTAAAAGATTCGTTAATATTTTTCAGGTGATAAATATGCCATTAATTCAATCGCAAAATAATACGTCAAAGTCATTAGCAACTACAAATATAGGCAGCATCAATAAAATACCAAAAAATTGGTTACTACCAAAAAATAATTTAGTAGATACAATAAGTTTAAATAATATAAAAGATAAACTACCCGCCCTAGAATTTAGCGAACCAGAAATAACAGAAATCAACGAACTTAATGATTTAAAAAACACTATTAAAGATAAAATCCTCAATATAACGCAGAATCGATTTCCTGATAAAAATGAACACTCAATGGTGGCAATATATGGCTTCAGTCACCAACAACTCGCTACCTATGAATTTATTAAATCCATAAAACCAAATGCAAATGTCGAAACGATCGCTAAATTTAATCGCCAATTGGGCCTTGTAAAGCGTGATTTTGATCCTGATTATTTTTCAAAACCGTATCTTTATCGATGTCTAAAACAACTTTTGGATGACCTTACTTTTGCTCTCAGCCAAGTCCCTCAATGGAGTAATAATAAAGAAGATGTTTACTTCTCTTATTGGAAAAACATCCTAAATGAAAATAAACATAAAACTGATATTTTCAATTACATTGATAGCAAAGAAATAACTATTGATGAAAAAACCATATTATTGAAAAAATTGATCGTTAAAAATACACCCGATTCAGTCGATGCCGATAAACTAGAAAAATTTATAATTGAGAATAACATTCTCGATTGCAGATCTCTATCTGACATGATGAATAAACTTCATGAACTCTATACATATAAAAAAGACACTTTATTTAGTAATACTATTGGTTTACTTGAGTTAATCCAAAATCATTTTTTTCGAAATACCAGTAAGCTTGGACTTAAATTTTTTAACGACATCAATGCCTCTGTCATTATGGCATGGAATAGTGACTATGAGAGTTCCCTTTCATTAGATAAAATCAACCAAAAAGAGTATAAAAATGGCAATAGACGTTCATTTGAGAATAAAGGTGTGGTTGAACCTATTACTTACTCAGAAATAAGATATTTAGATAAAAAATCGAATATATTCAATGATAGTATGGCAAGGATGATATTAACTCAAGACCAAGACAAAATTGCATTTTCCCTTGGATTAAAAAACCAATGGGGTATATATCAGCAACAAGAATTTAAGATCCAACCAAAAAATAAATTTAACTCATAAAGTTATAAGTCTCAGAGTCACTTATTTATGCCATCCTCTATTGGATGGCATAATAACTAATTAGATTTAACCAACATTAAAGAAACTCGTCTTGCAATAGGCAATACAAATAATACAGTCGGAAATGCAATCATCCACGAAAGACCCCAGGAACTGAGCCAAGGCGTTAAAACATCAGATGTAAAACCTAATGCTCGAATCGTGCTAATTAAAGCAACGATACCACTCATGACAAGGGATAAAAAGAAAGGAACAAGAAAAATCATTGCTCTAGCAGGAAATTTAGGAATACCTAAAACGTAGTTTTTATCTTGGTATGACATCAGAGACTCCATAATTAAACGGTACGCACAGCACATAACTGTTAGTACAAAAAAGTTATATGCGTTGATTAACGTAAACGCTTACGAGTCTTTAAGACCAATCGCGAGTTATTCTATAATCAGTGTCTTTTTTGTCAACGCCTAACTTAAGAAATTATTTATTATATGAGTCTGAATAAATTGGTATCACAACTATCTTTCGGCAAAATTTAACTTTATTCAATTGGCCCTTCACACTCTAGCTAAAGTGGGTCTTTCCACTCGATTATTATTAGAATATTGTAGTAAAACAATCACCATTCGAGGGGTAAATAACGATGCAGTATAAAAATGAATTTGGACAACCTGTAGGCCAGTTATTAGAAAATTGGCTACCAAGACCATCGCCAGAAAGAATTTGTCTTGATGGTGATTACTGCCAAGTTGAGCCCCTGTCGTTAGCGCATGCTGAAAGTTTATATTCTTCCTTTTCTCAGTTAACGGACACTCGAAATTGGACATGGTTGCCTAATGAAGCACCTCGTGATCTATCTGAATATAAAGTGTGGATAGAAACACAATGTCAAAAAAATGACCCTTTGTTTTATACAATAAAAGATAAAAAAACCAATCAGTATATTGGTGTATTTGCCCTAATGAGAATAGATGCAATAAATGGTGTTGCAGAAGTGGGACACGTACACTTTTCACCATTATTAAGCGGCAAAACCATGGCAACTGAGGCGCATTGGCTATTGATGAAATACCTATTTGATATTTTAGGTTATCGACGCTATGAGTGGAAATGTAATAGCTTAAATGAACCTTCTCGCCGTGCTGCTTTACGTCTTGGTTTCCAATTTGAAGGACGATTCAGAAATGCACTCGTCGTGAAAGGCCGAAATCGTGATACAGATTGGTTTTCAATCATTGATTCCGAATGGCCTGCAATTAACCAATCAATAAAATCATGGCTATCACCGACCAATTACACCAAAGACGGTAAACAATTAAAATCGCTTATTGAGTTTCGATAAGCGTTTTATGCATGATAATAAATTAACTTTTTATCCGCTTCAATATTCAATAATTGCTGCCAACCTGTTAGCGTCAAAGACGCTAATTGGGCAAGGCTAGTATAGAACGGTGAATGCGCTTGTTTTTGCATTTTATCTAAATACAAAAAACCCCAAGGAAAAATATGTTGCCCCAATAATTCTGAGAGTTTTTCAGGATTATGTTCCGCAACCCAGGCCACCATCATCAAAAGTAAACCGAAATGGTCTTCAGGCTCATTCTGCGTTAAATGAATATCAATATGGTTCTCTTTCATCCATTCACGCAGTTGTAATGTAGAGCCTCCAAAGAGCACATTTTCTTTATCGAGCCACACTGATCCCCAAGGGGGTGATGGTAATGCGTAGGGACCGATAAATAGGCGTTGATAAGCCTCATTTAAGGTTTCATTATCATCGCGATGTATCGTTGCCATTTTAGCTGCAATCGCTTGTTTTTGCGCCATGGAACCGTAATGCCAATCAGTCACCCACTCACCTGATCCCAGTAATGTAATAATATCGGGCACTTGCTCTGGTGAATAATAAAATACTGCACCCAGTATCCGAGCCGTTACAGAAATATCATTTAAAGTGTGTTCGTTCATGGTGTGTAATCCATTGCTTATTTTTAATAAAAAGCTATAAAAACAAGGCTTAGTAACCTTCTGCTAAGCCTTGTTATTAATTTAACTCACAGCCATACCGACTGTCATATGTAAACCGTAAAATACGCCGCGCCCTATAATCTCACCAGCCAGTACTAACAAAACACCCACCCCTAAACTCAGTACAGAGGGATTACGTTTTGCAATCATTGGCATGATCCAACACCCTAGCCCCATAGCAACTGCCACAATTTTGATATCCATTAAGAAACCATAATTAGGCACTAAATCTGTGGCTCTTTGCACAGATGTTTCTATGCTTGCTAAATCAAAACCTTGAGAAATTGCTACCGCAGCACTCGCTAATAAAGCAATCACGCTGATAGCCGGAACACGGCGAATACACTGCAAATCAAATCCGGCAACACGCATTAACAATGCAGCCAAAATAGGACCGCCTAGGAATGCCGTTAACACAAAGTTAAACATGGTGTAATGGTTATTCCATGTTGGCACTGTCGAAATTTGGTAGACACGGAATGTCGCTACCACAAAAACAATTGCCAATACCGCAACCACTACTAGCCATAGTTTTCCAAGTGCAGCTGGCATTTTGTTTAATACCGCTAATAGCCAATACAAGCCGCCTAATGCAAAGAACAGTGCTCCACTGGCAATTTCATTACTCAGTGAAGAAGTGCCTAGGCGATTAAACGCATTGAATGCACGCAATGGTGTGCCCATATGCAGAGTGGATAATAGGAAACCAATCCCCATTAAGAGCCACAAACCAAATAGGCTATAATGCACTTTACGATTCAGTTCAGGGGATAATTTTCCGCTTAACAGTACCGCCGCCATCACAACAAATGCACCTGCAACACTTTGACCAATGACGGTAAAAAACATCAATGGCCATTCATGAATTCCCGCACCCATATTAAACTTCCTCCGGGTTAGCCAGATGTCCTGTCGTATCACCGACAGGTTTACTATTGGCATTCAGTTTTAAAACAATATTCGGATGGGTATATTCCGCTGAGGGTAATGGGGCTATCTCAGATAAATTGCCATATTTAGCGCGAAGTTCTTCAATCGGCGCCATATCCAATGCTCGCAATGGGCAAGATTCCACACAGATCGGTTTTTTACCTTCAGCAACTCGCTCATAGCAACCATCGCACTTGGTCATGTGGCCTTTAACTTGATCAAACTGAGGAGCACCATAAGGGCAAGCCATGCTGCAATAGCGGCAACCGATGCACACCGCCTCATCCACAACAACAAAACCATCTTCACGTTTATGCATCGCGCCACTTGGGCATACTTTCGCACAAGCAGGGTCATCACAGTGGTTACACGAAATTGACAAATAATAAGCAAAAACATTTTGCTTATAGACACCGTCTTGCTCCGTCCAATCCCCTCCAGCATATTCGTAAATTCGGCGAAAATTCACTTCAGGTGATAAATTTTTAAAGTCTTTACACGCTAACTCGCAGGTTTTGCAGCCAGTGCAACGACTTGAATCGATATAAAAACCATATTGCGTTGACATAACTGACATCCTTAAACTTTCGTAACTTCAACGAGATTAGAATGCGATGGATTCCCTTTCGCCAATGGCGATGGACGCTGAGTCGTCAGAACATTAATACTTCCCGCGTGATCCACTCTATTTCCATCTGGGTCATACCAAGCCCCTTCCCCCAAACCAACCACGCCGGGTAAAATACGCGGTGTCACTTTGACTTTGACACGAACTTCGCCTCGGTCATTATATATACGGACTAAATCCCCCTGTTTCAGGTCACGTTTAGCCGCATCTTGTGGGTTGATCCATAGCTCTTGAGGGCAAGCCGCTTTCAAAACATCGACATTGCCATAAGTTGAGTGGGTACGTGATTTATAGTGAAAGCCTGTTAGCTGTAATGGGAATTTTTCCATTAATGGGTCGCCATATTGCTCAAAACCCACCGAATAAACTGGCAATGGATGGATCACATCCCCTTCATCCAGCTCCCATGTATTTTGCAGTTCAGCTAATTGCGCAGAATAGATCTCTATTTTGCCTGATGGCGTTGTTAACGGGTTCGCGACTGGGTCTTCACGAAAGCTTTGGTAAGCCACATGATGACCTTTAGGATCGCGTTTTTTGAAAATACCTTGAGCTCTGAATTCTTCAAATGTTGGCAATTCCGGTAATGCTTCGCGGGATTGCTCATACAGATGACGCAGCCATTCTTCTTGGGTTCTATTTTCGGTAAATTGTTCGCCAACCCCCATACGTTTCGCAATTTCACTCGTCATTTCATAGATATTGCGACTTTCAAAACGCGGTTTAATGGCTTGATCCGCAAAAATTACATACGCCATATTCCCTGCGGATGCATCCAAACAGAAATCCATTTGCTCAGATGCGGTGCAATCTGGTAGTAAAATATCGGCATATTTCGCCGATGCAGTCATATGGTTATCAATCACCACGATCATTTCGCACTTCGATTCGTCTTGCAGAATATCGTGAGTACGGTTAATTTCTGAATGTTGGTTAACTAAGCAGTTACCCGCATAGTTCCATACCATTTTAATAGGCACATCCAGTTTATCTTTACCTCGAACACCATCACGCGTTGCCGTCATTTCCGCGCCACGCAAGATAGCGTCTGTCCACATAAACATCGAAATACTGGTTTGCACTGGGTTAGTTAGGGTTGGCATACGCTCAAATGGAATGCTGTACGAACCTTCGCGTGCCCCAGTGTTACCGCCGTTAATACCAATATTTCCTGTTAAAATAGCCAGCATGGCAATAGCGCGAGAAGTTAATTCACCATTAGAGCTACGCTGAGGCCCCCAACCTTGCACGATATAAGCGGGTTTGGCCGCCCCAATTTCGCGAGCCAATTTGACAATGCGATCTGCTGGAATTCCCGTAATTGCAGCCGCCCACTCCGGCGTTTTCGCTTGACCGTCTGCGCCATCACCCAAAATATACGCTTTATAGTGAGCATTTTTAGGCTCACCCGCCGGCATGGTCGTCTCATCATAGCCAACACAATATTTATCCAAAAATGGCTTATCGACTAAATCCTCGGTGATCATCACATAAGCAATCGCATTCACTAACGCAGCATCAGTACCCGGACGAATAGGGATCCACTCATCTTCGCGCCCAGCCCCCGTATCAGTATAACGAGGGTCGATGATGATCATTTTCGCATTGGATTTTTCACGAGCTTGTTCCACGTAATAAGTGACCCCACCACCACTCATTCGAGTTTCACCGGGATTATTACCGAACATCACCACTAACTTAGCGTTTTCGATGTCTGATGGGCTATTACCATCTGCCCAGCCACCGTAGGTATAATTCAAACCCGCGGCAATTTGAGCGGTGCTGTAGTCACCATAATGGTTTAAGTAACCGCCACAGCAATTCATTAAGCGAGCAATTAAGGTTGATCCTGGTGGCCATGAACGTGTCATTGTGCCACCTAACGTCCCCGTACCATAATTGAGGTAGATTGACTCATTACCATAGTCTTTGATTAAGCGTTTCATGTTGTTAGCGATGGTGTCATAAGCCTCTTCCCAACTCACCCGCTTAAATTTACCTTCACCTCGTTTCCCCACACGCATCATCGGATAACGCAAGCGGTCTGGGTTATAAACACGACGGCGCATTGAACGTCCACGTAAACAAGCACGTACTTGGTGCAGTTCTTCATAGACATCATTGCCAGTGTTATCGGTTTCGACATATTTGATTTCACCGTCGACAACATGCATGCGTAATGGACAGCGACTACCACAGTTTACGGTGCATGCACTCCATACAACTTTTTCATTGTCTGTTAGTGCGGGTGTTTTTTGCTCGGTCTCTGCTAATGTACTGAAAGGCAGCGTAAATCCCCCAGCTGCCGTTGCTAAACCCGTTATGGTTCCTGCTTTAACAAATCCTCGACGGGTAAGAGGAGCAAAACCAACGGCTTTCTCTTTTATATTGGCCATATATAACTCGCTCACTTAAATTGCAATAGACTAAAAAGGATATGAAACCTATTCTCTAACAGGCAGATTAGGATAGGAGCAAGTCACTGATAGTTAATGACCTTACTGTCCATAAAATGCGAAATGAGAATTTTTTATTAAATGAATAGTATCAATCATGAAATTTGATAGGTTGTTTTATGTCAATAAATATATTGATATAGTGTCCACTTATCCTAATATGACGCAGCTATAATTCAATTTCAGTCCTAGCACCTACAAATGCCAATATAAAAAAACTCGACGAACTCAAACCCAAACCATAAATATTCTAAAATTCGCTATTCCTAGTATAAAAACCAATAATTTTCATAGATCAAGCATAAATAAATCAAATAGAAAGGATTCGCATTAATATTCTCATTAAGTAAATTACGCATATATAAATATTTTTATGTTGTGCTTTCCGCATTAAAAATAAAATTAATAATATTCATCAAAAATTCATGAACAGGTTTATTCGTATATTTAATTTTATTAAACAATACGATGTTATTCCTGAACTGTGAATAACATCACTGTGACTTTGAATATATCGCCATTTTTATTTTTAAATGGCGCTAGGCCAAACGCGATTATTTTTTTCAACCTTTATTATTTAGCGATAAATTAAGTAATAGAGATTAAATCATGAATATTCGCCATGTTGTTGCTATTGATTTAGGCGCTTCTAGCGGTCGAGTGATGTTGGCTAGCTATGATGTTACTAATCAAAAACTATCTTTAGATGAAATCCATCGTTTTACTAATCATTTAATTATGGAAGATAACCATTGCTATTGGGATCTGGATGACCTTGAATCCCAAATACTTGTTGGTTTACATCATATAGCACAGTCTGGCATCACAATTGACAGCATTGGTATCGACACTTGGGGAGTTGACTTTGTCCTACTTGATCATGAAGGCAACCGTATTGGTCGCAGTTATTCCTATCGCGATCATCGCACTCAAGGTGTTATGGAACAAGTTCAATCCGAGTTGGGTATCCAAAGTATCTATCAAAAAACAGGGATCCAATTTTTACCTTTCAATACGTTATACCAATTAAAAGCACTACAACAATCTAATCCTCAAATACTAGAACAAGCCCAGCATCTATTATTAATTCCAGATTATTTGTCATACCGTTTAACGGGAAAAATTAACCATGAATATACCAATTCATCCACTAGCCAACTGGTTAATTTACAGACAGGCCGTTGGGATGAAGATTTAATTAATTATTTGCAATTACCTTCTCATTTATTCGGTGAGATTAAACAACCAGGTAATACGATTGGATTTTGGAAAACACCTCAAGGACATAATGTTCCTGTTATCGCAGTCGCTAGCCATGATACGGCAAGCGCGGTTATCGCTGCGCCACTAATTAATGATAACAGCGCTTATTTAAGCTCAGGAACTTGGTCTTTAATGGGTTTTGAGCGCTCAACCCCTTGTATTTGTGATAATGCTTTTTCTGCCAACATCACGAATGAAGGCGGTATAAATGGATATTACCGAGTACTAAAAAACATTATGGGATTATGGTTATTCCAGCGCATTTGTCTTGAGCACAACGTGCAAGATATTGATAATCTTATTCAATCCGTCGAAGCTATTACACCATTCACCTATCTCATCAATCCTAATGATCCTCGATTTTTAAACCCAGAATCGATGAGCCTCGCAATTAAAGATGCTTGTCAGGAAAATCAACAACCTATACCAAATACGATTGCTGAACTGACTCGCTGTGTATTCGATAGCTTAGCTTTGCTCTATCGACAAGTTTTCCTTGAATTACAACATATCAATAAATCGCCATTACAAAAACTGCATGTTGTGGGTGGCGGAAGTCAAAATGCTTTACTCAATCAACTGTGTGCAAATACTTGCGGGATCCCTGTTAGTGCAGGTCCTATTGAAGCCTCCACCTTAGGAAATATTGGGTATCAATTAATTGCTCTGAACGATATCCCAGATGTATCAACTCTTCGGAAAATTATCGCCAAAAATACCGCGCTTCGTTGGTTTAAACCACAAAACCTTTCACTTGATGCACCTTGGAAACGATTTAAAACCATTACGGATTAACGGATGTTATTTACCGTATCTCGCTAAGTTATAAGGAAACATTTTATGTCTAGTTACAAAGAAAGTTATCTTGTTGCCAAACAACGGTTTGCCGATTTAGGTATTGATACCGAACTTGCGATGCAAGCAATGGCAGATTTACCTGTTTCAATGCACTGCTGGCAAGGGGATGACGTTGCTGGATTTGAAAAATCAGCAACTGCACTAAGCGGGGGTATTCAAGCTACGGGAAACTACCCCGGAAAAGCAACCAATGCAACCGAACTACGAGCTGATATGGATAAAGCAATGAGCTTAATTCCAGGACCTAAACGCGTTAATTTGCATGCGCTTTATTTAGAGGCCGATACCGCTGTTGAGCGTAATGAAATAGAACCACGCCACTTTGCTAATTGGGTCGATTGGGCTAAAAAAAGCCAGTTAGCCCTTGATTTTAATCCTTCTTATTTCTCACATCCTCTCAGTAATGAGGCAACACTGACTCACAGTAATAAAGAAATTAGGGATTATTGGATTGGTCATGGCCAAGCATGTCGTCGTATTTCTGCCTATTTTGGTGAATCGTTAAACAACGCTTCTGTGATGAATATTTGGATCCCTGACGGCATGAAAGATATCCCTGTCGATCGCTACGCACCTCGCCAGCGTCTAGTGGAATCGCTAGATGAAATAATCAGTGAGAAAATTGATATTAAATACCATATAGATGCAGTTGAAAGTAAGTTATTTGGTATAGGTGCCGAGTCTTACACCGCGGGTTCAAGCGAATTCTATTTAGGCTATGCCATCACACGAAAAACCGCCCTTTGTCTAGATGCTGGACACTTTCATCCAACGGAAGTGATTTCTGACAAAATTTCAGCCGTGATCCCTTATGTTGAGCGCTTATTGCTGCATGTCAGCCGCCCTGTTCGCTGGGATAGCGACCATGTCATTCTCCTTGATGATGAAACACAAGCCATCGCTAATGAAATCATACGCCATAACTTGAAAAACCGAGTACACATTGGACTCGATTTCTTTGATGCATCAATCAACCGTATTGCAGCTTGGGTTATTGGTACTCGGAATATGAAGAAAGCCTTACTTCGTGCGCTGTTAGAACCAACTGCAAGATTACGCCAATTAGAAATCGATCGCGATTTCACCGCTCGTCTTGCACTACTGGAAGAACAAAAATGCCTGCCATGGCAAGCCGTTTGGGATGAATATTGCGAACGCAATAATGTCCCTGTTGGCGAAAAATGGCTGACTGAAGTTAAACAATACGAAAATTCTATATTATCAAAACGTTAAGGTAAATTGTATGCAAGATATTCTCGCATCTTGGTTTGTGCAAGGAATGAAGAAAGCCACCAATGATATGTGGCTTAAAGGTTGGGATGAGCGCAATGGCGGTAATGTTAGTTTACGGTTGACCGAAGACGATGTTATGCCATTTAAACACGCTTTTCATGCCGAGCCACGTTATATTCAAGCGACTGAGCCAGTAAAAGAACTCGCAAATCAATATTTTATTGTTACCGGATCTGGTAAATTTTTTCGTAATGTCGCACTCGATCCCGCTGATAACTTAGGCCTTGTCCGTATTGATAACGAAGGCCATGGTTATCATATTGTTTGGGGTTTTGTGAATGGTGCAATCCCAACCTCTGAATTTGCCGCTCATTTCCAATCACATATTACACGTATGCAAGTCACTGATGGTAGTAACCGGGTCATCATGCATTGTCATGCCACCAATATTATTGCACTCAGTTATGTACTACCTCTCAATAGTGCATCCTTTACCCGCAATCTATGGGAAATGAGCACAGAATGTTTGGTGGTATTTCCTGATGGCATTGGTGTGTTGCCTTGGATGGTTCCGGGAACAGATGGGATCGGTTTAGAAACGGCAAAACAAATGAAACTACATGGTTTAGTGTTATGGCCATTCCACGGTATTTTTGGCTCAGGGCCAACTCTCGACGATGCTTTTGGCTTGATTGATACCGCTGAAAAATCCGCTGAAATTCTAGTAAAAGTACTTTCAATGGGAGGTAAGAAACAAACAATTTCAACCGAAAATTTGATTGCGCTTGCTAAACGATTCAATGTCACACCAATGCCTGATGCATTGAAATAAACCTGTTTCTCTGTGGATGTCGATTAGCTTTCCACAGAGAAATTAAAACGAGAATAACAGTGAGGGATAGTTCATGGGCAGTGGAATTTTACTCGGTATTTTCTGGCATTTTGTCGGGGCAGCCTCAGCAGCCTGCTTTTACGCACCATTAAAGAAAGTAAAAAATTGGTCATGGGAAACCATGTGGTCTATCGCAGGTATTTTTTCGTGGATTATTTTACCTTGGACCATCAGCTATATTTTACTTCCTGATTTTTGGGCTTACTACAGCTCTTTTAGTGCAAATATTCTGATCCCCGTATTTCTATTTGGCGCAATGTGGGGAGTCGGAAATATTGGCTATGGCCTTACTATGCGCTATTTAGGAATGTCGATGGGGATAGGAATTGCCATCGGTATTACCTTAATTGTCGGTACCTTAATGACGCCGATTATTCAGGGAACTTTTGGTGAGTTAATTGCCTCTACAGGCGGAAAGCTAACTATTTTAGGTGTATTAGTTGCCGTGGTTGGTGTCGCAATTGTTTCCTATGCGGGACTACTTAAAGAAAAAGCCACCGGTGTACAAGCTGAAGAATTTAACCTTAAAAAAGGGTTATTACTTGCCGTCATGTGCGGTGTTTTTTCTGCGGGGATGTCATTCGCGATGAGCGCAGCGGTTCCAATGCATGAAGCTTCAGCAGCACAAGGCGTTTCTTCTCTTTATGTCGCATTACCGAGCTATGTCATCATCATGGGTGGTGGCGCACTTGTTAACTTAGGTTACTGTTTTATTCGATTAGCTTATCGTCAGGATATCTCTTTAAAAGCAGATATTTCCGTTCCTAAAGTTTTGTTAATTAGCAATATCTTATTTGCCATTCTTGGTGGCGGCATGTGGTATTTCCAATTCTTTTTCTATGCATGGGGCCATGCAAATATTCCATCGCAATACGGATTTATGAGCTGGATGTTACACATGAGCTTCTATGTTCTTTGCGGCGGTATCGTTGGCTTAGTACTCAAAGAATGGAAAGGTACGGGTAAAAAACCCGTCCGAATCTTATGTCTCGGTTGTTTAGTGATTATCCTCGCGGCCAATATTGTTGGCTTAGGTATGGCAGCTTAATGCTAATGCATTTTTCAGTTTAATTTATTTGGAGATCATTCATGACTCATAGAATGGTATTAAACGAAACCTCATACTTTGGTGAAGGAGCGATTACTCACCTCGTAGAGGAAATTCAGAAACGTCGATTTAATAAAGCATTAATTGTTACAGACAATGACCTTGTTAAATTTAAAGTCGTCGATAAAGTAACCCAATTATTGGATAACGCTCTATTAGACTATGACATTTATGATGCAGTTGTTCCTAATCCTTCAATTGATACTGTCCAACAAGGACTTAAGCGCTTTAAAGAAGTTAATGCAGATTATCTGATAGCTATCGGTGGAGGCTCTCCACAAGATACCGCAAAAGCCATTGGCATCATATTCAATAATCCACAATATAACGATGTGGTCAGTTTAGAAGGTGTTGTACCAACTCAAAAGCCCGCGGTACCCATTATTGCCATTCCAACAACCGCGGGAACAGCAGCTGAGGTAACAATTAACTATGTAATAACCGATACAAAACAATGTCGTAAATTTGTTTGTGTCGACCCACATAGTATCCCAATTGTTGCAATTATCGACCCATTGATGATGGCATCAATGCCACCGAGCTTAAAGGCGGCAACAGGCGTTGATGCTTTAACACATGCCATCGAAGGTTATATCACCAAAGGGGCTTGGGAGCTCACTGATGCATTGCACCTCAAATCCATTGAATTGATTGGCCGTTCATTAAGGCAATCCGTAAAAGGAGATGCTCAAGCCGTCGAAACCATGGCACTTGCTCAATACATTGCAGGGATGGGTTTTTCAAACGTCGGTCTTGGGCTTGTTCATGGCATGGCTCACCCTCTCGGGGCTTTTTATAATACACCTCATGGTGTCGCTAACGCTATTTTATTGCCGCATATCATGGCTTATAACGCTGATTTTACTGATGAAAAATACCGTGAAATTGCTCGTTCAATGGGTGTCGAAAATGTGGATTCCCTTTCACTAAAACAGGCGAGAGACTCTGCTATTAACGCAGTTTTTACTCTCAATAAAGATGTTGGGATCCCTGAAAAATTACGCGAAATTGGAATGAAACAAGAAGATATTCCTTCTCTTGCCCAAGCGGCATTCAATGACGTTTGTACAGGCGGTAATCCACGGAATGCGACATTAGAAGAAATAGCCGAACTATATCAAGCAATTTATTAGAGGGTAGCCTTATGATAAAGAAAGCTTTTGTTATGCAAATCACTTCTGGCGCTCATCAAGAATATCAGCGCCGGCACGAGGATATTTGGCCTGAATTAGCGCAAACACTTAAAGCTCATGGAGCACACCATTATTCTATTTTTTTAGATAAAAAAAAGAATTTACTCTTTGGCTATGTTGAGATTGAATCAGAAACTCGTTGGGATGATATTGCTAACACAGAGGTTTGCAAAAAATGGTGGAAATATATGTCAGATATTATGCCATCCAATCCTGATAACAGCCCGATAAGTAATGAGTTAACACCTGTTTTTTACTTAGATTAACCGCAAATCATAGAGTGTTAGTGTATTCACTATCACTCTATTTTTTAATTTGGAGAAAGTCGCGTCGATAAGCGCTCGCTGTCATATTCATTTTTTTGTGAAATACAGCAGAGAAATAATTACTGTCTTCATAACCACACCGCCCAGCAATTTCACTAATAGATAACGTCGTACTACGCAATAACAATGCAGCCTGACATAAGCGCAATTGCTGCAAGTATTCCATTACTGTCATCCCTGTTTTAGCTTTAAATAATCGATGTAATGAACGCGCTGAACACATCTTCTCTTGGGCAAATTTTTCTAATGAAAAAGGTGCATTAATGCTTAAATTTAAACAAGTAAGCAATTGATCCATCTGATGCAATGAACTGATTTTGCCTTCTTCAGGCTGACAGCGTAAGCGATAAATAGAAATAGCCAGTTGCAAAAATAGTGCTTCACACAAATGTATCGAGGGAATATCCGGTTTTTGACATTCTTGTGCTATTTTTTCAATAGTAGGTGTTAACGTCGATAAGCTTGAAGGAGGTAATTTCCAATGTCGAGAAAACTTTAATCCATGCTCTAACAGGATATATTTTTCAATTGCGTGTTTAATCAGAAATGCATTTGGTTTATACAGTACATTGATCAATTTTAAATTATTTACCGAATGATAACCATGGCAATCATCGGCATTAATATAAAACAGATCACCACAAGTAATAGGAAAATCATTGCCATTCCAAGTATGTAATCCATTTCCTGAAAATACGATAACAAGCTCATTAAAATTATGGTCATGAATAACAAAATCCTCCTGAAAGTCACGCGTTTCTATCGTAACTGTATTTTCAGGCCTAATAAAATAATCGCTACTATTGAGTGATAATATTTTTTGTTTCATGAGCACCTCAAAGAAGAGTAAAAACAATCATTACTCGCTTTTTTAGTTAGTGCAATGGCGCAAGTCACGGGGCGTGATGCTATACTCATTTTTAAATCGAGTTGAAAAATAAGCGCTATCATTAAAACCACTTTCTAATGCAATATCGGTAATACGCTTATCTGTAAATCTGATTTGATAATAAGCCTCAGATAATCTCAATTTGATCAAATAATTTTGCGGCGTAACCCCTAGCGTATTTTTCATATAACGATGAAATGTGCGCAATGAAATGGAAAATTGAGCCGTTAAACTCCCCCAGTCAATTTCTTCGGTATAATTTGCATTTAGCCACCTTAGCATTTGAATAATTCGCTGTTCATTATTTCCTTCGCCAGTATGATGATAACGCCCTTCTTGTAAATTTACGATTAACTGCAAAAAAAGACTTTCTTTATAGACTGGATCTGAATCATCACTTTCATTAAGTTTATCAATAATTTCTTGTGCTTTTTCATAATATAATTTACTTAATAACCAATGAGAAATGTTCTTCTCTGTGTCTGTAGGAAATAAATGGTTAATATTATTTAAATAAGTAAAACTTGAATCAGAGCGATACAGCACATTAGTTAAGTTTAAATTAGCGACATTTTCAAATAAATGATAATCACTTGATTTTATATAACACACCATCCCTGGACATAATGTGTAAGGTCGCCCATTGAGTACATGGGTTCCAATCCCTTGAGTTACGAGGAAAATCTCACTAAAATCATGGGTGTGTTCTGGAAAAATAGGCTGAGGTATTCTAGGCTCTACAGCAATATGCTGTTGTGGCGTCGTAAAAAAATCTTCACTATATAACCTCATGAAAACTCCCCCTAGATAGCACGTTACCTGTATAAACCAGATATTGATGGATTTATTTACAATATGCCGCATGTCAATATCCTTAAGATCCATTCTAGTGATCCAATCTAAAATAACCTTGAAATTACTGCCACATCACCATTGATTACTGGCAAATTATCAAGAGTCCTTAGGTAAATATACAAAATGTGACCTTAGCCACATGAGATATTAAGTGGGTTTCGTTAAGAGTTTATATTGTTTCACGGTGTAGAGATTATGATTACCACGATGCTTTGATTATCCTGAGCTATAACAATCAATACTTATCAATCTACTGGCATAAAAACAGACTAATTTTCTAGCATTAAAAATGGCAATCAACAAAGTAATAACCTAGTTCGAAAATTAAGACTCGTTATTTCTGTATTAACCGATTTAATTTTTATGGGACGTTTAAAATTAGATAACAATGATGAAATTAATGTATATGGCATATATCCTATATGTTTACTAATAGTATAGGATATGAGAAAAAATTAAACGTCAATAGTAATACCGGAACATGGTCGGTTGGAGGTGAATATATCATGACTAACCTATTCAGTTTAAATGACATAAACTTTAATCTAATCTTATCCAATGATATCGGTGGATTCTAGGATAAGGACTATAGAGAATTATCATTTGTATTTATAAATAATATCTCACTGGCATTAGAACCCCTCTATTAATATTTATGATAATCGAGTAAAAGCCAAAGCTGAGATTGGCTATCTATCTAGCGAAAATACTCATGGTATCGGCTTAACATTAGGAATTAGATAATCTCGGCATTAATGCGACTACTTAAACCAATAAATCAGCAATATTGCATATAGGACGATTGTATAGATTTAGAAAGACGTTAGTAGACTTCGGTAGAGTGAGGTTTCGCTAGAATGCTTGATTTAACTGGGATTAGGAGACTCTAATAGACTTGATTGGAAGTGAAGATGGCGGAGGAGAGAACCATACAAAGCACTTATTTGATTGATACTTAATAGTTATTTAAATTCTAACTTTCATTCTATACAAATTTCTATACAACCAAGATCATTGCTAGGCTGTTTTTGATGCCTGTTCTTTCTTGTCTCAATAAATTATCGTGATTGCAAAAATACCATCAATTAGTAATTTCATTGCAGATAATGAAACACCGACCAGAAATAACCCTACCCGTAACCTCCCCGTCTTTTTCACTGCCTCCGTTTCAAACGGAACTATAGCAACCTAAAAATATTTTTCATCTGATAGGCTACTCTCTTTAAGAGGTGCGGTTAATTTGCACACATCAATATGAGTTGTACAAAATAGAGCTAGATAGGCTGCCCACAAATAGTAGGTAGGTTTAAACTGCCCCGACAATTTCGGGTTAGCTGAACCACTTATCTTTAAGAGTTTCAGTTGTGAACTATGCCAATAATATTGGGTTAGTTTAAAGAGGAGAAATAGCCTATTTACCGTGAGCTATAAGGCTAAAATTTCAGGACCTAATAAATACAGAGAAATATACCATTAGATCAACAAAAAATGCCTTATAGCGTTGACGTTTCGTTGACGTAATATTTTAACTGTAACCACCTTGTAAGCCTTGCTACCTCTGACCTTGAAAAGCTTTTATTCATGATCAATTCGGACTTATAGAAATTAATTTGTATAAGGGTGATTTTCGATAACGTCAAACGTATAGGCAAGCCCACCAGCGTAATGTCAACGATTTCTAAGACTTTAGGTCAACGTAACATCAAAATTGGTGCTCTTAATGTCAATATTGACCTATATCAGTATTAATTAATCGCTCATAACTTTTTCAGTTTGGTTTCACTATGAATATAAAGGGGATGCTTTGGCTCACCCGTTTTATTTAGCTCTAAATAATATAATTTGTTAGATAAAAGTGATCTTATCTCAGCAGAACGCCCCTTAAACCTTCCATGATTGCCCCATGAGGCAACTATTTTATCTACTTTCTCGGCATGAGATAACAAAATAGCATCATTATCACTGCCAATAGGGTCTAATGCTTTGAACATTTCTTTTGGTTTAGTTGCTCGATAGGCAAATAAATTACACATACATAAACCACCATATCCCCACATCTTAGAAAAATTAATACAGCGGGTGATAGTGTTATCGTTTATTTCATGATCGGCATAAGAGGGGTTTAAGCCAATAAACATAATGCTAGGTTTAGTGTTATCCCATATTCGCCAAAGGTCATATCTGTATAGCTCATCTTTTGATATATGCGCGCTTTTGATTTCCATTATGTTTTCTCCTATTTAATACTACATGAGGGATAATCCCGTATGTGGGTATAATTTATTGATTATACTTGATTTTGTTAAATCGACAGAATCAAAATACAACTGACCACTTGAAACTTTAGCGTAACCTTAGTGTTAGTTTCCATTTGCTAAAGTGCGTTTTCACTGGAAATCATTATGGAAACCTCGCCGTATTCTCGCCCTGATTCCTTACCGTAACCTTAGCGTTATCAGCTTAACCCTCACCGTAATCTCACCGTTAAAACTTCCCGTAATCTTGCCGTAGTCGTTGCTGCCGCTACCTATCTTTCCCTCATTAACGAGGGTAACATCAATTTTTAAATTTTGCGGCAACGCTTAGGTGTTATTTATAAAGTCGTAGATAATAGCTTGATATAACAATTAGTTGCTAACTGAATTTACTCTGAGTTATCTATAAATTAATAATCATAATATCTATAAACTTCTTGATTTGGTTCCCTCATTGATGAAGGTAGCACAATGTAAGTAGTTGATTTCATCGGTAACGCATATTTGCGTCACGGTAACTTATCGGCATCTATAGATTTACAACAAAATATCATTCAATACATATGGGCGACTAATCACCCATATTGTCTATAAGGTATTAAGTAAATCTATTTATTTTTACTTTTTTTCCAAATTACAAAATGAATAACCCCTAAACCACCGTGACCATAAATATAAATCTCAATTAAAATGGTGAGTGATTTATGAATGCTTCTAGCCTCTAAAGCGAGCGGAGACTGCTGTAGCCATAGAATGAACCAAGCAATGCCCGACAAAATAACAATTGATAAAGCGCCTAATCCCAACCCTTGAACTGTTGCGGCGAGTCCTTTAGGAGAGCTATCTGGTAGTTTTTTAGCTAAAAGAGAGCTTATATCTTCTTTGATTTGCTTAAAGTCGCCCCAGAGATAAGGATAAAAATATCTAAGGCCGTGCTGGTTAAAACACGATACGACTAAAAATAACGTCAAGAAAAAAAGTACAAAGCCTGAAACAATATGAATCCAAGTGAATAAATAAGCCTCATCAAAAAAAGGAAGAACTATTGACTTTGTTCCCGTCATCCAATTACTAACAATAATTTGCGATATCACTAAAAGTAGAATCAACACATGTAAAATTCTTATTCTTTTAGTCTGATACAAACCGAAAAAATCCCAAATCGATTTAAATATGCTCACAATGTTTCACCTTTTTTATAATCTTTCGCACGGACACAATTTAATAGCTTATAACACGCTTATTTATGGCTTTAAGTCCTAGCCGTAGAATATTTTATATGAAATATAGCTCACATCTACCAGTTAATTGCGACCATCCTTTTAAGATGATTACATTTATAGTTTTAAGATGTGTTTATTTTCAGTGTGGGATTAATACTCAAAGGACAAATTTGCCCTGCGCTTGTCGCAATGCTTATTTGCATTGTGGTTACTTTTATCTCATGTCCATGATTAGAATATTGCCAGCCAGTGACGAGCCTCCAATTTCAGAGCCTCATGTCTCCTTGATTTCAAGGCAACCTATTATCGTTTCGGTGCTGGCTTAGTCCATTGGTAGGTTGGTGCGGTCATTCTCCGCCTGTGACGCTCTTTAGCCTGTATTGTCTGGGCTACACCTATTCTAATTGCTAACCTATCGCGTCCATTGAGTGATTGCCCTTGCTGGTGGGCTAACTCCATCATAACGGATTCTATTGCTTCACGCTGTAACATGGCTTTACCTCAAAGGTGTGATTATCGCTATATCTTGATTGTGCTTAATTGAAATAAACCAAAGTGACGGTCTCGACAGAATCAAATAGTTACCAATGTGAATAGTATCAATTTACTGCGTACCTATTGCGTACCCATTTAATTTTGGACGGTGTTTAGAAATTTGTTTGACGTGATGTCAGGTTCTAATGTCAATTTTTGACAATAATAGCGGCAATGTTATCGTCCTGTTCTTTCGTGCTATCAGGACACGGTGAAAAGAGCTGCTTTAGTTCTTCGCTTGCAGGGAAAGTATAGCCGGTACGCTTATGTAGTTGTTTGACTATTTTCTCTGCTGTACCTTCGGGTTTGATTTCTGCTATCTCGTCCATAATAGCCTTAATCACCATAGAATCGGCGTTTTCGCCCGTAACGCCATATTGCTTAATCATCGTTTTAATCTGTTTAATTCTAACCTTCGTGCTCATAGGTTCGCCTCTCGTCATCATCTAAGTATATTTCTGTTACTGATTCCCTTGTTTTCATATCGTAAAGCGTATGCCCTGAATAGAATAACTCGCCTGTTTCTTTATTTTTTTCAACCGCCATTAGTTTAATTGCTGTAATCCTATCATCAGGTTTAATAACTGATATTTGCTCTCGAATCTGCTTTAACGTATTACGAATTGTCATTTTTAATCTCTTCCATCGCTTCTTTCAGTGCCTCAACTTCACGCTGTAAACTCTCAACCTCGATAATCTTAGAAGCATCAGCAATGCCCTTTAAAATAACGGTTCCCACATCTGGCGGCACTAATCCCTGACTTATAGCCGATACAACGCTTAATGCTGCGCTCGATAGGTCTGTGGTGTCACAAAGAAATTCGACAGGCTGAATAGTAGATTTCGAAACAGGGTCGCAACGGTCAGCCCATATTTTTAAGCAGGTAGCATCACCGCTTTCAATACCTGAAAGGATCGCTTTAATCGCTTGCGGAGTCATATCCATTAGATTACGCCTTATTTCAGCGCCTTTGCTTGGTCTACCTGACGGATTACCTGATTGCCCTTTTTGCCACCTTGTCGGGTGCTTGCTCATTTACTTACCTCTTACGATAAGCCATCCAGAAAGTAATTCACCGAACGGCATCGACTTGTTTTTCCATTTGATTAAGCGCGGAATCTACTAAGCCTCTCGCTATAGCGTTAATTGTCGGTGCTAGGTTCAGTGGTGATTTGTCTTTCTCAGCATCCTGAATAGCTCGGATTCTTTCCATTTGTGTCATCGTTAACATCACTGGTTTAAAGTTAGGGTTATAGGCCATTATCATTACCTCACACTCATCATTTCATAATTAGCAATAATTATATTTATTATCCCATTTATAGCAATGATATGAGCGATAAATGTTTGAGGGGTATTCTCTTTTTAGAGGTGTCACCGTGGTTTCTTGCTGGTACCATTTTGATACGTTATTACCGTGAGTCTTTCTGATGACAAAATAACTACACCGTGTTTTTAGTATGGGTTAGCTGTACTTGCTAATATTTAGCTGCTTTGGCTAAAGCCACTAATTTGCGGTTTTAATATGAGAGCTTCATTTCAAGCCGTCCTCAGCGTCAAGAGTAGCATTTCAACTGTCACCCTTTCTGACTATGGCCATAATCACAATCGTTAACCTTCCTCAGTTTTGAGGGCACTGTTTCTATTGATAAATACAGGCTCAAAAATGAGCCGATTGATTCTATTGGTAAAAATAGACTGCGCTCAAATTTGAGCTTTGCCATGTATTCAGTCAGTTACAAGGCGCAATAATACGCTTTGCTTGTTTTACAGTAAGTTACTCTAACTTTAAGTTATGGAATTACTCATTCAAGCCACCAGCAATTTTATATTTTTTTATCTGTATAACACTGTTATACGCTGATATAATGAGCGCTCACTGAGTCAATAGCGGACTATTTTCATGAGTAAATCTAATCTTATCGCCTTTCGTCTACCTGCTGAACTGCAAGCCCTGTTTAATGATGCCGTGTCGAACTCTGGTACCGATAAAACAGCGTGGATAGTCTCAGCCATCAAAGAGAAGTTAAACCGCCCTGACAGTAATCCTGACGCTCGTATTTTATCGCTAGTGGAACGCCTAGAATCGTCTGTGGCGTCTTTAATTGCTGGTAAGGCAGATATCCCACCGTATACCTATAATGAGTCTGCTGTCGTTTCTGTAGTTAATTTGGTGCTATCGGAAGGCATAGATAACGGGCGCATTATCGCTGAACGAATTAACGAGGCTGGCTATCAAACTAAAGGCGGCAAAGCGTGGGATAAAGATATTTATTCTGCATGGAAACGACACAAAGATATCTTAAACAAGTTGAATTTCTGATTTTTATAAGAGAGTATTTTCCTAAATCATCCATTACTTGAACATATACAACCATTTAAGAGATTTGAAATGAATAATACTGAAATCTATGGACTTGAAAAAATAAATAATGCCTATCGTTTGCGATTGCACGAGATTGAATCTTGTCATTCATCAGGGGAAAGAATTGCTCGGGTAATGGCTTGGAATGCTTTTATCAATGACCAAATTAGCTTAGATGATAGTAACTCTTCAACTAATAAAGTAGCCAACTTAAAGTATATGGAATCAATTGAGCTTAATGACGGTGATATTGGCATAAGTAAGCCAGAGTTTATTAACTATTTTTTTGATGAAACTTGCGTTATCAACAAAAGGGTCACTCTAAAGAAAATTAAATTTGTATTTTACTTATTTCTTGCTTTAGCTGCTTACGGAATTTACGCCATCTTTTTTAAATAAAATCAACATCCGTAGTTGCGCTTATCAACATCAAAGATAGTAATTTACTTGCGCACGATACCTTATCAAAACTTATCATCTCGTGCGCAATTTACCGATACATTCCGATACATATCAAACCACCAAAAATGGCTAATTTTTATTAAGTTTAACCTCTAGTTTTCCCTAGTAGCAAGGCTAGTTTTGGCTAGTAGTAAAATATCAGTTTCGTGAGGTGGTACTGCGTGGAAATATTAGGCTATCCTTATCTTAATACCCGACGTTAATTTATCGACAAATGGTATAAATGCCTGCCAGTAATAATCCTCTAGTCTTGCCTGTTCTGCCACTTTCTCCCTGAATTTCCCCCATTTCATGCCTTTGGGTTTATCGAAAGAATACACATGCTTCACTAGGTTACTAACATCAGGACTATACCCCCAAATAGCAAAGCGGCCTACTCGCACCTTGCGCCTTAATCGGTCAAGCTTATTTTCACTCTGGCTGGCATAGTGGAAATTCCAACACGACCTACAGGATAAATCTTTACGACTAAAATAAAGCTCTGCTCTACGTTTACGACAATAGGGGCATGAATACCAATAGCGAACGCCATAACCTGCTTGAGTAGTGACTAGTGATAAAGAGAATCGCTTATCGCCTATAACAACCAAGTAATTATCACCATTTTTACCTATGATTAATTTGCCTGCGCTAGTATCCCACTGTAGCCCTTCACCATTATTTTTAAACTTTCTGATAGCAGCTATAGTGCCATGCCCGATAGTTGGCAATGCGTCCGTATAGTGCCTTGATTGTGGTCTCATAATGCCTCGCCATTTCCAATCCGAAATAATATGAGTTTTTCATAAGTTGTCATTCTCATTATTCCGCCAATCCCTGTGATACCAATAGATACAAGCCTATTTCAAGGTAAGATTAATATTCTCTTTTTATGGACTGAAAATACTCTTGCTACGATGTCCGAAAACTAACCGCTAACGTGTCCGATAATTCCGTCTAACGTGTGTAAAAACTCCCGTTCTACGATGTGTAAAAACTATTTGCTACGGTGTATAAAAATCATCATCCCTAACGTGTCACATAAGTCGCTAAAGTGGGGTGAATTCTCGCATCACCGCCCTCGCGCGTACTGTTCACGAAAGTATCAAAATAAAGGGCAGAAACCTGCCCTATTTATCAAAAGTTACCTAATGCTTTTCTTTGTGCGCCATGATGTGTTGCTATTGCTCGACTGACAGTACCGCCAGTTAGAATATCATTAGTCACAACCTCAATGATCCGTCTCCCGTCATCTCCTTGAGATTCGTTATAGCCTGTTACTTGCTGAGGAGTGCCCTGATTAATCATATTAAAAGTAATTGATGAACCACTCCCTCCCTGTATATCTTTATTCGATATTGCTCGCTCATTATTCTTATGGTTCAGATATTGCTTACCTGTAGGCGCTTTGGGTATCACTGGTGCGCCTGTTATTTCGTCATAACTGAACACCCTCCCGTTATTGCCTGGTATGCCGATCAGCTTGTTTCCTATTTGCATCAATTCTGGCAGATTCTTCTCACCAAGCTCATAAGCTGAACCACCTTTTACGGGCCCACCGTTGTATCTCGCACCGGCTAACCCGATAGAGAGAGCTTGACCAGATAGCATTGATGTTTGAAATGCGGTTAACCCTGTCGCTGAAGCTGCCCCACCTGTGGCAATTGAAGCGGCTATTGCTGCTGGCGTCCATGCTGCTAATGCTGCTGCTCCACCAGCTTTGGCTGCTAACGCATTGGCAACTTGAGAGGCTTTACCGATAGTCTGATCTATGATGAAGTTTTTCAGCATTTCAACGCCAACCTGCACGATTGAGTTAACGACACTGTTTAGAATCGTATTACCCAGCGAGCGCATAGCATCAGCCGCTGACATAGTGCCTGTCATTAATCCAGTAATAACGTTTGAAGCATTGCCAGCCAGAGAATCAACCGCTGAAGCCAACATTTCATAGCCTAGGTTCTGCTGCCTCATTAGCTCCCATTGTGCCGCTAATTGCTGCTGTTGATATTGCTTATCCATTGCTGTGATTAACAGATGATATTGCATATCGGTTGCAGATTTAGCCGCTGTGTACTGCTCGTGGGTCATTTGCTGCTTAGCGTATGAATCATCCAGTAGCTTCTGTTCCTGATCGTAATACTCTTTCATCATTGCAAGCTTACGGGTGTTTTCATTAGCCAATGCTTGGATAGGGTCGAATTTAGCGCGGTTTTCACCAATATCTGTGATGATATTGTTTGAGGTTGTTTCTATGCGAATATCAGACATGCCCTGCTCAAATGCCTGAGTAGCTTCTCGGCCTAGTCGTGTAAACGTTTCTTTATCGATGAATCCCTCATCAAACATACGTCGAATAGTTTTAGCTTCCTCTCCGAACTCACGAGCCAGCTTTAATTCTGGAGTGGCTTCTTGCGCTTGGATGAAGTCATTGACCTTTTGAGTAAGGTCATATATTTCCGCTGCTTCTTTTTCCACAGCCTCTTTCTGCTTAACTGTAGCTTTCTCGCCTAGCTTTTGAACAGCTTCAAATATCGCCATATCTCTATTGGCATCAGCTACGCCAGTGCTAAGCAATTCAAACCTTTTATTAAGTGCTGCGACTTCATTTTGTTGGCGTTTAAGTTCCTCCGCTGCTTTATCCTTTTTGCCGCCACTGCCTTTTTTCTTTCCGTTAGATATTTGCGTTTGAAGTTCATGCTGCTTTCTTAACCCACTAATTAAGCGATCAAGCATACCATCATCGCTAACGCCAGCCTTAGCCATTTGGACAGTAGCCAAATACTCTATAGCAGCGTCTTTGCCTTCTTCCATCTCTATCTTTAAGGCTTGAACGTTTTCCTCAATGCCTTGAAGCATTAATTCAAAGCTGTCAGCCCTTCCAGCTTCTAATGTTTGCTTTAAATTGGAAATTTGAGTTTCAGCTTCTTCTGAGCTAATTCCAGCCGCAGATAAACTTAGTTCAAGTGCGGAAACTTCCATTTCCATCTTGGCCAGCGCAGGAGAGCCTAGCTCTATCGTTTTGGCTAGCATTTTGTTGGATTCAATAGCACCTTTAGCGGCATCGTTAAAAATGTTCATCGCATCTACACGTTCATCTTTAAGGCCTTTCCTATCTGCTTCAACTTTATTTAGTTGTTTTCGTTGAGCTTCTTGCTCTCTTATTCTTCTTGTTCCCTCAACAACAACAAGGTTGTATTCCCCTAACTGTTTAGTAGCCAACTTGATGGATTGTAATACATCTGAGTTCTTATTGGGGATAGCATTCATCCTTTCTAGGCTACCTTCTAGCTTTTTGACTTCATTAACGCTTTTTACTAATTCCTCTTTTGTTTTAGCTATCCTAACGCCTAGCTCCCTCGATACCACTTCCGCCTGCTTAGATGTCAGAGAGTCAATCTTAGTGATCATCTCATCGATTTTAGCGTTGTACTCTTTTATTGCTGTGTCATCAGTCATTGCCTCATAGAGAGCATAAACTCCTGCGGCTGCCAAAAGAAATAAACCAGTAGGCCCACCAAGCAAAGCCATTACACCACGCAAGCCATTCATCGCTATAGCTTGTGCTTTAGTTGCCGCTGTCGCTTTTGCGCTAGCTGTAGCAACTGCTTCATTGGCGGTTGCCAGTGTCACCTTAGCTTTCTGTTCAAGCGCTGTAGCGGCTGTTACTTTTGCGCTAGCCGCTATTTCTGCTTCTTTAGCTTTTTTCAGGGCCTGTGATGCGGAAACTTGCTCTTTGTCTATCTGATTACCGATGGCTTGTATTTTCTTTTCGGTAGCCATCATTTTATTTCTAGCGACAACAACATCTTGAAAATTTTCATCTTTTGGCGCTATTTTGTATGTTTCTTTAGCATCTCTTAATATCTGTCTTTGGACTTTTACCTGCTGCTCTAACTCTACTCGCTGTTTTTCTAACGATATAGTCAAGCTATCTGCTGCCGCCACTTTATCTTTAGCGAGTTCAATTGCTGATTGTGCGGCTGCTTTTTCTTCTTTGGCATTTAATACCATTTGCGCCGCTGATGCCTGATAGGACTCAGCTTGTTTCTTGTTGGCTTCTGCGTTCGCTAATTCCGCCTGTGTCGCTTCTAAGGCTGCTTTAGTATGATTGATTAGTGATGCGGTGGCACTGCCCACATTACCGATATACCCAGCGCTTAACTGACTTGATACGGTGCTAAGTACACCTGTAAATCTATTATGTGACTGCATGGCCTTATCTGTTGCGATGGAGTTAGCCCCCATCTTCCCTGATAATTGAGCCATATCTCTGGATAGCCTATTTAGTTCAGGCATTTTCAATGAGTTAGATACCGCCATTGCGGCTTTATCTAATCGCGCAATCCCCTTGCTGGCCCCATCAAATCCTTTCTCAAGCTTGGTTAGTTCTTTTTCTACAACCTTTCCGCCACCGACTAACCCCTCAATATTCATGTCTACATCATAATGAATACCACCTACACTTTGACTGTCAGCCATATCATCACCTATTAATTACAATTCGTTTTATTGGATAAAATATTTCGCGCTTTTAATGCTTTTGTATTTAAAAAATTAATCACGTTATAAGCACGCTCTGTTAGTGAGTAAGGCTTTGTTGAAAGGTTAATCAGTGGTGACAGTAAATTAAACGCCTTACCTTCAACGTCAATTTGCTCTCCATCCGTTTTAACGATATGCACCGCATTATCAAATAGCCCTGCCGCCAGCAATTCAGGGATCACCTCGCCTGTAATGCCGTTATAAGTCACTAATGTTGTTCCCGTTTCCGCTTTTAGCCCATCAACATAAATCTGAGCTATCGTGCTTGCTAACTGCTGTAACTTTTCCATTAGAACCCCTCACGGCGTAGAGCTTCATTCAATAACCCTCTAATGATTTGGGTCATCGGTGCGCCACTGAGTAAAAAATCTTTTTCTGCACGTTTTTGGCGTAACTTCTCAATACGTGCCACTAACTGCCCGTCAATGGAAACTGTTTTAAAGCCTTTCTCTGTTCTGGTCATGTTCATATCCTCAGTATGTTTATTAATACAGTTAATTATAAGCCAGCACAAAAAATACACAACAAAATAATTCCACGTAAAGTTAATTATGTAGAAAATATTTTCATTTAAATTTTAAATCATAGAATTAAGACAACAAAAAACCGACTCAAGGCCGGCTTTCATTTCTAAGTTTTAAATAGTCATTTTTTGGGGATTGTATACTCTGTTAGTATAAATACGTCGTCATTTTTACCATCTACCATATACAAGTTTGCGGCATATCCATCTTTATTAAACTTGGTGGCAAATTCAGCACAGCCAGCTTTTTGTAAGCACCCAAACAAATTAGAGGCATCATCCAATCTTTTTATATTTTGTATTGGGCTACCATAAACCGCAGTCAAATTGGTGATTGCTCGTTCATATTCATTAAGCGCCTGTTCTTCGCTGGTATTCATGATTTCAAGCGTATTTGTATAAAGTATTTCCACTAACTTTAATTCATTATCAAACATCAACACTGCATGACCTCGGGTGTGGTCTGGCATTTCCTCAACGTTACAAACCGTCCCCCCATAGCATATTATCCCATCTAAGTTTAACTTTTGGATATCCTCCACCGATTGCCCCCACTTAAATCCGTAGGGTGCTGGCGGACTGTTATCACATCCCGATAGAAACAAAGCCAATAGAGCCGTTATCATGATTTTTTTCATTTAGTGATCCCTTTAGTTGATAAGGCTAATTATACATAACCGCCTCAGCTTATACTTTGGCGGTGTTCAATTAATGGCTATAACGCCTAATCAAAGCCTTTCTAGCGATTTTTATTTGCTCTGGCGTACCAGTAATGACCATGCGTCTAAAAATAAATCCGAAAGTTTTGACATCAACGTCAGCAATACGCCTGACCGATTGCATGGCATATTTAATTTTATCAAGCTCAAAGATTGTATAAGCTAATTCAATTACATCTTGATTACCTTTGCTTCTATAAATAATTTTCATAAAGCTCCTGTGTTATTTCTTTAGCCACTCTATCAGTTTTTGCTCCGCTATGCTTTGCTGTTCTGGTGTGACTTCTCCGCTAGGTTGCCCGTTCATATCAAACCTATTGCCACCCAGAGTAAGGGCTTTCAAATAAGCCTTGCGGCTGATGTATGACCGTAATCCCTGTTTAATATGGCTCTCTGGAATGTCTAGCTCTCTATCTTTCGCATCTTCAATCAGAGCTTCTTTGATACCAATCATCAGCGGCTTGGCTTCTGGCTCACTGAATAGTGTCCAGTGCTGCGCTATACGGTCGATACGGTGCTGTTTCTTCTTCGCGTGAACATCTGCCTTATTTTTCTTCTTCGGCTGCTGTGGTGTTTCCTGTAGCGTTTTAACTTGTATTCTTTTTGGCGTATTCGTCGCTGGTGGATTTTTCCGCTTTAGTGTCAGTGTTTGAATGGTCATTACTTCCCATCCCCCTTAACAATTGCCCATGAGTACACGCAAGGCTCTCCCATACGAATAAATTTATCATTGGGTAAATAAAGTAATTCACTATATGTCTCGGCTGGGTGTAATGGCTCCATGCCCGACTCCCCTGTCAATACAGGCAGAATTTGGGTATATACTTTCGACTCTTTTTCATAGCTCACATCACATAGCGCCCATGCAGCTACGGGTGAGTACCATTCTGTTTTATCTTCGTCATTATCGGTGATTTTAGCCCACCAGCCAGAGATAGCAGGTGTCAGGCTTTTGATGGTTAAGTTGTTGCTCATTTTGTATCTCCCTTACTATAGTTTTTCGTAACAATTTCGTTACTTTTGCTTAGTGATAATTTAGCTCTAGCCACTTTTAAATCTCTCTCAACAAAAAATGTTTTTATAGAAGCGTAAAAAAAGGGTGTGTCGAGTGTGTCAGTGTGTCAAATGCGGTACAAAAAACAGTCATACCCTTTAGTATCAATAACTTTAGTCTGTATTATATTTAATCACCTGACACACTTCACCCCTGTTCTGACACACTCGCCCCCTGACCTGACACACTCCGCTTGTTTTTTAACCAGTCATGCAAATAAAAAATAGTGTGTCAGAAACGATGATTAGTGTGTCAGATATGCCTTAAAGTGTGTCACGAGTGTGTCAGCTTTTTTACTTAATAATCTTATAAATCAATCTTATGTTATTTTTTATACAGGTCTGACACACTTGACACACTACTTTTCCTTCATTATGTGAAAGCCTTATTCTGGCTGGCAATCTTCGGGCGCATACATCAACACATAGAATAATGGTCGAGTACCATCAACGGTAATGGTGCGTTTTTTATACCGCCCTTTATCACCTTTTTGTAACATTCCGATTTCTGCCAGTGCCTTTTCTGCCATTTTGACGTTAAAGTCTTTGACGATTTCATCGGTAAACGCTTTCGGGAATGTATGAAATAACGTTATGCCGTCTCTGATTTCTCGATAACCTGCAATATTGTTAACTCGGTCACTCCCCATCACATATGGATGAACCGCAAAACGACTAAACGCATACGCATTTAAAAAGCCCTCGGCTTGCTCCTTAATTTGCTCTATTTCTTTGTTGCCCGTGCCGAACTCTGCGACCCATACGTTAAATATTGTTTGAACCACATCCCGACAATCCTGTTCATTCCAACCCGTAATAACGCTACCCATCAACAAGGCGGCTTCCAGTGTGGCGAATCGGTCTGTTGCTCTGTGTACCTGCTCACCGTAGCTGGCTGGTATTAACTTGCTCCAGCGTAATTTAGCAACGCGGTAAGTCTCCTTTGCTTCATCTTTATGGCTGGATAGGTATTCAATCCAGTAACGCCCTGCTGCCCCGTAGCTATCACGACAATTCACCTTGATTAAATCTGCGTGGGCTTTTCCTGTTTCACAGCCGTGTAATTCAGTGGCACGTTCCATTGGAATATTGAGTAGTCGCACTAATTGACCTGCATTGACCTTAATCCCTGCCATAGATAGAAACGTCTCAATATCTTTCTCACCTGTACTGATTGCTACGGTACGCCAGTTTTGAACTTGTCGATTGCCGCCCTCTTTCGCGCCTTGTATCTTGCCTTTGCCATTAAACAGCGTGTAAGCCGATTTATAGACGTGCCTAGGGTCTGCCCCTTGTCCGACTTCATCTAAATATAAAAGCCCGTCATTGTGCGCTACGGCTTCGTTAGTCATGCCGTATTCCGTGCCGTACCACGTTAAACGCTGTAAATCGGGTTCGCCGTATAAACTCACTGCCATATCTGCGGCGGTGGTTTTCCCTGCGGTAGACTGTGCGTATAAGTGAAGCCCAAAACTGTCAGCCCCGACAATGCTTGTCATGGGTGCGGCGAGTGCTGCCCCAATCGCTATCATCATGAAACTGTTTCCGTTAGCCAATCGCGCTACGTCATTCCGCCAGCTTTCGACTGTTCCGCTTGTCTGGTAGGCGGTAGCCGCTGCGCTTTGTCCGTTAAAAAATATCGGCTGCTCAGGTGTACCAATAATTGAACCATCAGGCATGATATACGCGCCTTTGTGCCAGCCTGATTTATTGGTGATACTCCAATTTTCTTTGAATGGTTGACGCAATAACCAATCAGAAAAAGATTGTCTTAACCCTGATTTTGTCGTGACAAATAATCCAGCATTTTTCAGTACACGCCAACCTTCACGTTCTCCAATATCGCCTGTTGGCACTGCTTGAACTTTGCTCTTACCCCACTGGATAATTAAATATTCATCACCAAGGTCATTAACGCCTTTTGTGATCTGCTTTATCGCGTTAGATAGCCATTGCTCATGATTGATAATTTCGCCTGTTTCCTTGTCAGCCTTTGGTGTAACAAGAAAAACACCATCTTCCCGTGACTCAAAGCGCGTTTTCATCGGGTCGGATTTAATCGCTTTTTGATTTATATCAATTTGGATCATTGCCTCGTCTCCTTGTGGCTGATACATTCCCTCGCTGAAAGCAGGGGCAGCGGCTTCCCCCTCTCTGGATTGCAGGTAATCGTTCCAATCTCCCTGACAAGGTGGAATTGAAACATAGCCGCTAACTTCTCTCGCTGCCGCTTCTGCTTTCACCCTGCCCGTGTTGACCGCATTTTTACTGTCGTTATCCCCTGCAATGATGATTTTGCTTTCTGGGTACTTCGTCCGTATCACCTTAGCCACATGAATTAAGTTATTCGCATCAATTGCCGCTACTGTGTGTGCTTCTGGGTTCAGCAAATGGCACGTCATGGCGGTTGCTAATCCCTCAGCGATAATCACCGTAGACACGTTTATAGGCTCATTGATTGGGTAATAACTGCCATTCTTCACGCTATCGAGTAATAGTCGTTTCTCGCCATTGGGTTTAATGGTCTGTGCGGCGGTAATTGCGCCGTCAGCATCTATCAATGGAATAATTAGCGATCCATCGGCTAATAGGGTCACGGTGGTACTATCAAAGCCTTTCGCTTTCAGGTAATCGGATTCACCCTGTTTAGCATTGGCAATAGTACGGCTGTATCGCGCTGTAAAACGTTTGTGCTTCTCTACCTGTTCGTTGGCTTGGTTCTGGGCTTGCTGCGCTTTCAATACGTCCTGTTGCGCCTTTACCTCATGACTACGGTAGGCTGGTGGATTATCTGAACGGGTATCAATACCAATTATGCCAGCAACCTCCTGCGCTGCCTCGGTCACACTGCCGCCTAAAATACGCTGAACTAAATCCAACCCATCACCCGAGCCGCACTGGTTACAAATAAACGTGCCGTTGTCGCCTTTATTGTCGAACCTAAAACGGTCTTTTCCACCACAAGCAGGGCAGGCTGTGTGCGTGTTTAGGGGCACTTCTGCCCCAAGGTTAGATAATATGTTTTGCCATTGTCCGTTGGCTTTCAGCTTCACATCACGGATAACATCAATTGGTTTCATTGAAACGCCCCCTTATCGACTAAAGAGTCGCCCATATCATTAATCATGCTTTGCCAAACCTCGCGCCCGTACCCCGTGATATAGCCATTAATCACGCACTGATCCATTAAACTAATGGCTGTTTTTTCCCACATAGAAACAGACTGTTTGAGTGCTTCCAGCAAATAACTATCGACGAGCATTCGAATACCTTTCACACCGTCAATAATGGCAACCTCAATGGCCTTGTTGCCTACATTCATCGGAAACCAATCACCGCCGTTTCGCGTGGTCACATCATGATAAATAGCGGCTGCGTAGCTATTCGCCAGTGAATTAACTTTAAAATTCTTCGTTATCATGTCATTACCTCCTTTTAATGAATGGTCACGGTGTCGTTGAACTCGCTAGCTTCAATGACTCGAATTAAATCATCGTGAAGTATGCTCAATCCCTCACGCCCTCGGTCAGATAGTCGACAACCTTTTTTAGGCTCAAGGTCAATAAAATCCTTGTACATCTTCACCGCCATGATTGCCCCATCATTCGCCCCAAAGTTCTCATACGCTATGCCCTCAACATGGTCAGCCAATAACAGGCGTTCGCTGGCGGCTGTTACAGTTAATGCTGCATGGTCATTGCGGTAAGTGGCAGCGGTGGCAATATTCCCGTTACCATGGTTAACTTCATGTGAACCATTTCTATCAGCCTGCTCCATGACGAACGAGGCGGCGGTAATCCAACGCCACAAAATAACAAGCTGTTGATGAGTAGAATTAAAAAAGCCGTCACGCTCTCCCTTGCATATTGCTAAGACCAGCTCAAAGCCGAACAGCAAATCACCGTCAAAGTGTCCAGTATTCAAGGCTTCTAGTGCGTCTGCATAACAGATTGCCTCTTGGTTAGCTGCGTCAGTAATGAGAATTACGCCCTGTTCGCTGTGCTCAAATGCGTTAATGTTTGTAATATTCACTATTTACCCTCCACTGCTTTATCCAGTGATTCTTTAATCTGACAGGCAACCGTTAAGGCAATGCTTATCATGTTTCGAGTTTCGTTATCTTCCTCAGCCGCACACCATGTAGACAACAAAGTCAGTAATGTTGATGTATGGTTCTGAGGCGTTTCAATAAGCATTTCTATCTGGCGTTTTTGTTCTGGTGTCATCACTTCACCTCACGCACATAATTAATTCGAATATGAGATAACCCATCACGTTGAGCTTCACGCATGACCAGTGATTGCGCATCTTTCTGGCTGGCTGATGTCACATGCTTACAAAATCCAAGTGTTAAGCCTTTTGGTGTTGCGCCATAACCTGCAATTTGAAACGTTCTCATGATTGATATTCCCCCATATCCTGAATGTGTAGCTGTGAAGCTTGCTCAATGGCGATTACCATCGGTTTAAGTGCTTTCTTCTCCTTGCGGCGTAGGTTCATGGCATAACTACCGCGCCTACCGTGGCCTTGATAAGAGTCAGCTTCTAAACGGCTAATTAAGTTCTGAGCCTCACCTATTGGCATGGCTTCAAGCTCCGCCAGCGTGGGTATTTGAATGTGTTTAATTTCTGGAAACTCAGACAAACGAAAGTAGCTGTTAACCATTGAGCGTTGAACCTGCCACGACAAATCATCAGTAAATGGCTTGGCAACCATCAAATAACCTGACTCAGTGATAAGCATTAACTCTTTTGCTTTGCCGCCTATTTCTAGTTCGGGTAACTCGGTACGTATTACGTACTTAGTGAGCAAAAAGTAATCTACCCCATCAATGAAGTGCTTTTTGTGCGTGTTAAATGTGCGCTTTGCTGTACCTTTTGGGCGTTGGTGTACCTCGTCAATCATGGCAAAGGTGACAACTCGCTTACCTTGATACATAAATGGGCTTAAGCTGGTGGCATTAATAGTGACTTGTCTCATTTCATCACCTCCGCTAACCGAGTAATTTCTTTCCCTTTAGCATGTACAAGGCGATTAACTGCTCTCAGTAGAAAATGTGTATCTGTATCAACCTCATTCTCTACAGCCGTTAACAGTGGGATTAACAACGCTTGGAGTTCTTCGTTGATATGCTCGACTTCTTCCAAGGTAGATAAGTGACCAACTTTTAATTTAATTGTTTTCATTTGGTCGCCTCCTCGAGGGATTCCCGTATTTCACCACTTAAATCACAAGCGATAGTAATTAGGTCTACTAATTCAGTCGGGCATCTCCCGTTAGCCTTTTCCAGTATGGCCATAACTAATGAATGGGCTTGTTGTGCCTTGTATGCCGCTACATCTAAAGAAATTGGCTTGCTCATGCTTTCCCCTCCGATTTAGCGTCTACGGCTTCTGCGTCACTGATACGGTTAATAGCTTCCAACCAGTAATAGAGTTCTTGTTTTTTTGGATCATCAATCTGAGGGAATACCTCACAAAGAATATGAGCCATACCTTTTCTAACCCTAAGTAAACGGTCACGGCTGCGTTCTTCTGAGTGTAAAGGGGTGTTATTGCCTAACATGTCCGCTATTTCAGCTTGAATACGCTGATAGTTATCAGGATATAAACGACTCATAATTAAGCCCTCCCTGCATAGGTGTATTCGTTGCTGAACTGGCTTAATGGAACAATGACAGGACTATCAAAGCCGTCTCGCTGAAAGGTCACACGGTTGAATTGAACCGATAGAACTTTGACGGTTTCACCATTATTTTTGTGAGTGTAGAAGTCATTAGGTTGAGGGTTACGCATGAGCCACCTCCTGAGCAGGTAAGCGACCAGCGAATATCAGCATGTAATCACGTACAAGCATCAGTCTTGCACTGTTCTCGTTCGGTGCTGTAACAGCAATACGGCAAGGTTTAGCGGTGTAATCGCTACGGTTTAACGCGAGGAATAACCATCTGTACGATTGGTTAGGGGTGAGACTAGTCCGCCCTGTGACGGGTGTGTTATGATCTGGCATAGCTACCTCGATACTAGTGTTATCGTTGGTGGTTAGATGCCCTGTTAGTGTTCCACCACTTCGGGGCATTGTTTTTTGTGTCGCTAGTGTGTAATGTGTAATGACACATAAATACCATACTACGGGTGTAATTGACGTGTCAACACACAAAACAGAAAGACGAGGAAATCCACCATTCCAATTCAGACTTGATCCTGAACTACGAGAAATGATGGAAGTAGCACAGGCGCAAGATGGCGATGAATCCCTTGCTGCATGGATTAAAAGAGTTATACGAAAAGAATTACAGTCACGAGGCATTGAGCCTAAAAACTGATATTTGCCATACCAGAGAAGTAAGCTAGTATTAATATTCTCACTTGCTCGGTATTTAATATCGACGTTTCCAAGGGTAGCCGATTGGCTGCCCTTTTTTATGGACTCCGAAAACTCTTCGTGCTCCTTTTTTATGGACTGTAAAAACTCAATTCTGCCTCGTGTAGTGATGCCGAATAAACCTTGCATAAGGTGAGAAAAATCACCTTTAGCAAATGGTGTAAATTTCCCACTTTTTAGATTATCGCCGCTATCCCATCCTCCAACGGTGGTTAGAATTAATTGATTGGCGTAAATTTTCGCTGATACATCGGCTAAATTTTTAGCTGATTGCTGAGCAAATAATTTTGCCGGGTGACCGGACGAAAGTTTGTCTGATTGGTTGCCAGCCAGAAATGAGGTGTTCTCTTGGTAGGTAAGCATTAGTGAACCTCCCCATCAAGAAAATCAGGCTGGTACTTTAGCCACATCGCCTTTTCTTCACGCTTGAGGCTATCCTTAGCTGGCTTGCATGCTTGCAAATCACGCCCACGCTGAGATGCCATCAATTTGTATTGCTGTTGACGTTTGGTGAAATCATTTAACGCTGAGAATGGCACACCATACGCGCCAGTTTTACGAATAGATGGGATAACGTCACGGAATACCCAGTTAGTAAAGCGGTGTGCAAAAGTGCCTTTAGTGGTTGCCTTACGGCTACGGGCAATCAGCTTATAGAAACCAGACTCCGCTATAACCTGCCTGTTCGGGTTTCCCTGAATACCATAGTTTAAAGCTATAGTATTTTTTTCGTCCAAGTCTAATGATTTTAAAGCATCACTTGAGTTTAATATTTCCAATGCGTCACAAACATCTTTAGCAACGAACCACGGATCATTATTAATTTTAACTATCCGTACCTCTACCCCCTCAAAGCGAATAACGGAAATATCATCTGAGTTAATATTTAAAATAGCCTCGTCGCTGAATTTAGGGTGAGCGAATCCACCAGCATTTAAGCTGTCATTTTTTAGTTTCATTTTCTTATTCCGTTATATTGTCGGGTAGAGGCTTAAAATATTATTTACGAGTGCTTTATCCAGTGATTGATAATTACCGTGTTCAGCGCGTTTATTAATTAAATTGATAACCTTCTGCGCGTCCTGAGCCGTCTTAAAGCGGTAACGGTAATGTGACCCAATACCATCAGGGTTAGGCTCATCAATGCGTTCTAAGGTGATATTTAATAAACGTTCTAATTCATTCGGGTAATTACGGCCTGACGATAAACGGCAATGAATTAATATTTCATTCTCTGTAAATCCATTAATGCCAGTACCTAACATATATAAACGGGCACGGTGTTTTTTCGGTGGGTTCTTTGGTAGAATAGACGCTGTGACGTTATTCTGATAAGCCACCTGTAGCGGGTGGTTTTTCTTTTCCATTAAGCCACCTCTCCAGTACGTGATTCAGCAATTTTACTAGCGATCCACTCATCTACTTCCGATTCAACGAAAGCAACAGAGCGAGTACCTATTTTTACTGATTTAGGGAATTGACCTGTTTCAATGAGGCGATAAATCCACGCTTTACCATAGCCAGTACGACGCATAACTTCAGGTAAGCGAATGAGGTTTTCTTTTAAGGTTGTTACTGTTGGCATGATGCCCCCTGTTATCTAGTTTGTAATACGCCTTGCTAGACGCTCTTAGACTCAGGGGGAACTTTATGTATATTTGATATTGCCGTCACCGCAGTTGCGGCACTCTTTACCGCAGTTGCGGTAATTATCCTTTTAAACTTTTATTTGCGTCAGAAAACTTTTCTTGTAATGTTCTTTCGCTAATCCCCGCTTTCCCTTCATGCCTCGCAAGCAAGGCATCTATCACGTTAGTTTGATTGTTATAAACAGATAATTTTTTGCCTGATGGGGATGTACCTAGAATAACATCTAATAACCCACCTATTATATTTAGGTATGTTTTTTCTGCTCTAGAGTTGATACTTGGTAAACTCTGTTCATTTGTATTTTTTAAAGCTAAATTTTCTCTTTTCAATAACTCCAATTCTTTTTTTTGTTCTTTAAATACCTCTTCGGCATTATTTATTCTAACTTGCAAGTGATCTCTATCTGCCCTAAGAATTTGATATGCTTCAACCGTAATTGATGTATGCATATTTCGCTCAATATCATCAAATATAAGTTTGGGCTTCTCATTAGGATAAAACTCAATTAACCATTCTTTAAAATCTTTTAATAACACCGTTCTTCTTTCTGGGGCTATATGGTCATGCTCATTTATTTCATGATTACTTCCATCACGTCCAACAGCTAATTGCCTCGCTTCTATTCCATCCATGATAGCCATAGCTCGATGTTCCAAACATCCAATATATGGGTGTTTAGGTACGGCTCTTTTTATATATTCACACTCAGAGATCACCTCATCGAAATCAGATGGCTTTATTCCACACCATAGCATAGCCATTTGTTCAACATGATAGTATGAATATAAACGCTGAAATGAAGCGCAGCTCTCCTTATCGTAATCAATCATTTTTCACCTCATCAGAGATAGCCTTTAACTCATCGAACTCAAATCCTTTATCTTTTAAAACTTTTTTAGATTTAGAAAACCTTTCTTCTAAATTTCTTTTAGAAAATGGCTCAGCATCTTGAAATAGCTCAGTTAGTTCATAAATAACAGAACTCTGATTTTTTTTACTATTTTTGATAATGGTAACCAGCAACCCACCAATAATCGCATGAAGGTTATTTCTTTCTCTTGTTCTCATGGGTTTGTCTAGTTCCGCTGAATGTGTTGTAACCGTTATTTCTTCTGTAGCTATGCCATCTATAGAGTCCTCTCTTTTTGAGGGCTTAGTATCAACAATCTCAAGCTGCTCAGGAAATTTAATATTATGAGAATTTAAAAAAGATTTAATTTCATCATATTTAAAATAAAACTCAGGAAAGAAACCTTGGTAATCATCAGGTAATCCAATATATTCATTCGGAGTTACCATGTAGCCAAACTCATATTCTGGTAACTCTTCATCATAAATTTGATACTGTTCGCCAATCGCTCTTATCAAATCAAAGCATCTTTCTTGAAACCATTGATCAGGATACGGATCGAAACCAGAAATTCGAGAGTACGTATAACACTGATATGCAGGAACTGAGATATTATCCAACTCTTCATCGGAGCAAATATCTGTTCTATTTCTATAAAAAAAGGCAGCGACAACATCAATTGGCTGTTCTTCTTGCTCTGCAATCGCGTCAAACAACTTTTTAAATTGAATAGCCTGATTTCTTTCCGCAATAAAGCTATTTAATACACTCACAACGCCACCTCACGCCCTCATTCTGTAGGAGCTATGCCAGCTAGTAGAGGTGTACTAGTTTTCGGGGATCAGCCTAGACATAGCTTTATTCTTTATAGTACATGCAAGTCTACTACAGTCTATAATTACTGTCTATTTGTCCAGTTATGACTATTTTAGGCACAAAAAAACCAGACCTTTTACTGTCTGGTTCTGTATTTGGTAGCTGGTGGATTAAGCACGTTTAAAGTTACCGTGCACAACGTTATCCCCGTTCTCTAATGCTCCCATGTAATCAGCGTACCATTGAAGCATTTCTCTACGTCCATCGATATATTGAGCATGATTATACGTTCCACGAATAGAGTTTTTATCAACGTGCGCTAACTGTGTCTCAATCCATGCAGTGTTATAGCCTTGCTCGTGTAGGATAGTGCTCATTGTGTGCCTGAATCCGTGGCCTGTGGCTCTGCCGCTGTAGCCCATGCGCCTAATCATCGTATTCAATGCCATATCTGATATGTGCTTTCTATAATCAGTGCGGCTAGGGAATATATATTGATAGCTACCACTGATTGGATGTATCTGTTTCAATAAATCAATAACCTGCTCTGATAGCGGCACAATATGAGGTCGACGCATTTTCATTTTTTCAGCCAGTATTTCCCACACTCCAGTATCAAAGTTAATTTCTGACCATTCCGCCTTTCTCAATTCGCCTGGTCGAACTCCAGTTAATATAAGTACCCTTAATGCCACTCTCACAATCTGGCTTCCCATGTACTTATCTATAGAAGAAAGAAACTCTGGCAACTCACTTACTGAAAGGTGGGCGTAGTGCTCACGCTTATGTGGAACAAAGGCACTGGCTAAATCTGGCGCAGGGTTATACTCAGCCCTACCAGTGATAATTGCGTACTTCCACACCTCACCACAACGTTGACGAACTTTCTTTAGCTTTTCGGTTGCTCCGCGCTTTTCCATAATAGAAAGCACTTCAAGTAATTCCATTGGTTTAATTTCAGCAATCGGGCGATTACCTATATAAGGAAAGACGTCTTTTTCGAATGCGTCCATCATGTCATCACGATAACCAACAGACCAGCGATCCTTTCTACCTTCATACCATTCAAGGGCAATATTTTTAAAGGTGTTTTCAGTTTGGTTAATTGTTGCCGCTTTTTCTGATTTTCTAGCTTCACTTGGATTAATACCATTGGCAACCTGTTTTCGTGCCTCATCTCTTTTCGTTCTTGCTTCATTGAGCGTGACAACAGGATAGATGCCTAACGATATCATTTTGGTTTTACCAGCGAACTGATAACGATAACGCCAACCTTTGGATCCGTTAGTTTCAACTAACAAAGATAGCCCGTTACCGTCCGCCAGCGTGTATGATTTTTCTTTTGGCTTGGCACGCTTAATTGCCATGTCTGTTAGCTTCATAAATCACCAATATTGTATAGGAAAATTGTAGAGGTAAATTCTATACAAGAAACTATACAATAGATTGTATAGATTTAGAAAGACGCTAGTAGACTTCGGTAGAGTGAGATTTCGCTAGAATGCTTGATTTAACTGGGATTGGTAGACTTTAGGAGACGTTGCTAGAAGTGAAGATGGCGGAGGAGGAGAGATTCGAACTCTCGGATGGTTACCCATCGGCGGTTTTCAAGACCGCTGCCTTCAGCCGCTCGGCCACCCCTCCGCAATGACGAGCACTATAAACATCCTCGCTTTCGATGTAAACCCCTAATTATATCATTCGTCTTAAAAATAAGCGGTTAGCATACTGATGGGCGAAATTATCAACATTTATCCCACTTTACTTGGGTTATTGCTTAATTTTTGCTAAATTTACTGTCTACTTTGGTTTGGATTGAAAATAAGTATGTTGGTTTTTAACAATCAAGAAATTGAAACTGATGCTCAAGGCTACCTGCTTAATAGCCAGCAATGGAGTGAAGAATTAATTCCGCTACTTGCAGAGCAAGAAAACATAACGCTCACAAACGAACATTTAGAAATTATTCGTTTTGTCCGTTCTTTTTATTTGGAATTTAATACCTCTCCAGCAATTAGAATGCTAGTGAAAGCAGTGTCTCAACAATTTGGTGAAGAAAAAGGAAATAGCCGTTATTTATATCGATTATTTCCCAAAGGACCCGCAAAGCAAGCAACAAAGCTTGCAGGTCTTCCTAAACCTGTTAAATGTATCTAAATAACCATCAATAGCGGACAGAAAAATCCGCTATTGCTTCAGTTTGCCAATTTTCACTAAAGAAGTGGTCGATTTTCGCACCAGGTGGCCCACCCGCTTTCAGCCAATCTTCTATAAAGCTAATATCCTGCTCAGACCCATAAATAGCCAGCTTTACACTGCCATCATCCCGATTACAAACAAAACCCTTTATGCCATTTTGATTGGCCCAATGATAAGTTTGATAACGAAATCCAACCCCTTGAACACGACCATAAATATAAAAATAGCGACCTGATGCTGCCATATTTGCCTCCGATGTGCGAGTTAGCTTGCTTATTATCGACATACCTCGGATTATTTTGGGTATATATTGATACTTTTTTAGCTATTGTCTTTTTTTCATTGAGCAGATAATCTGCTTTATAAGGCACTGCTTTTTTCGTCGTTATGTATAAAGACAGTGTATTGCGTTATTAATAATTGTCCATATATTAGCTTGAAAACGCACAGCACTGCCCCTATATAGTTTAAAGTATAAGCAAGGCTTTTAGGAGGTCGCTATGATGATCACCAGTAAATATGGCATCGGGCAACAGGTAAGACACAAACTTCTCGGCTATTTAGGCGTTGTGGTTGATGTTGACCCGGAATATTCGCTCGAACAACCACATGATGATGATATCGCATCTAACACAACACTACGCGATCTACCTTGGTATCATGTTGTTATGGAAGATGATAATGGGGATGCTGTTCATACGTATTTAGCTGAAGCACAAATCACTTATGAAATTATTGATGACCACCCGGAACAACCGTCAATGGATGAGTTAGCTGAATCAATAAGATCACAATTGCTGGCACCGCGTCTGCGTAATTAATTTAATCATGAACACAACCAGTAAAGCAGCTTTATAGCTGCTTTACTTCATTATGCCTTTGTAAAAAATTATTTTTCCAGGCCTAATGCAGGGATTTCTTGTTTTGGGCATTTATCCATTACAAATTTCATACCCGCAGCTAAAGCAATTTGTTTTGCCTCTTCACTAATTACACCCTGTTGAAGCCACAATACTTTTGCATTTACTTCAACGGCTTCTTTGGCTACACCTACGGCAGCTTCTGCATTACGAAAGACATCCACCATATCAATCGATTGTGGGATATCACTCAGCTTTTCATAAACGTGCTGTCCCAGAAGTGTCTGCCCTGCTAACTTAGGGCTTACAGGTATAACCGCATAACCTTGCTGTAATAGATATTCCATCACTTCATAACTAGGTCGATTCTCACGATCGCTAGCACCGACTAAAGCAATTGTGTTAACACTCTGTAGAATTTGAGCAATTTCTTGATCTTTCATCTAAATATCTCCCAAAACCAGTAAACTATTTACCTGCATTATGCTATATCTTGTAGCTATATACTCAATCACTTTCTAGAGCCGCACTAGCCGCTTCTTATTTAAGGGAATATCATGGAATCAACAACCCGCAAAATAGCCGCTTCTAAAAATATCGCATTGGTTGCCCATGACCATTGTAAGCCCTCGTTACTTGCTTGGGCGAAGAAAAATAACGAAAAATTGCAACTGCATAAGCTATTTGCCACGGGAACAACAGGTAGTCTAGTTAATCATCATACCGGTTTACATGTTACTGGAATGCTTAGCGGCCCAATGGGGGGCGACCAGCAAATTGGTGCGATGATTGCCGAACAAAGAATTGATTTACTTATTTTCTTTTGGGATCCACTCAATGCTGTCCCCCATGATCCAGATGTTAAAGCGCTTTTGCGCCTAGCCACCGTATGGAATATTCCAGTCGCAACAAATGCTGCAACGGCAGATTTTCTGATTACATCGCCTTATTTTGATGAAACGATTGATGTGGTGATCCCTGATTACCAAAGTTATTTAGATAAACGTACCCGTTAAGAATATATCGTGCCGGGAAGTCTTCCGGCACAATATTGTTTTCAATACCGTATAATAAATACCATTACGGTTTTTTCTGTCTAGGCACGCCTAACCCTTTCAAGTCCTCAACGAATTCTGAAGGGTTTTCATGATTATACAATAACCATACTTGCTGCTTAGCTCTGGTTATCGCCACATAAAGCAATCGACGTTCTTCCGCATGTTCAAAATCTTCATGTTGTGGCAATAATGCTTGCTCAATAATCGATTCTCTCGCAGGTGCAGGAAACCCATCTTTTCCGCTATTTAAGCCACAAATAATGACATGGTCAGCTTGTTGCCCTTTAGATGCATGGATCGTCATAAATTGAATATTCAACTTTGGCCAACGAGTTGGGGCTTTATTTAAAATTTCAGGCTTTAAATAATGATATCGAGCGAGTATTAATATTGTTTCTTCATCAAGAACATAACCACTCATTTTATCTAATAAACGCTCTAATGCATCCTCATACAATAAAACCACTGACTTTTTATTACCCTTGGTCAGGCTATTTAATGGTTTATCTAATTGTGATGGGTTTTGCAGAATAAACTGGTTGGCAATATCACCAATTCGTTCATTAAAGCGATACGTGGTATCTAAAGCACAAAGTTCACCCTCACCAAAATTGGTTTGGAATGAGGTTGTCAAATCTAATTCAGCACCACTAAAGCGATAAATCGCCTGCCAATCATCACCAACAGCAAATAATGCAGTCTGTTTATTTTGTTGACGTAATGCTTGCAACAATTTAGCTCTTAGAGGCGAAATATCTTGGAATTCATCGACTAATATATGTTTCCAAGGGCTAATAAAGCGGCCTTTTTCCAAAAGGTTAATCGCTTGATGGATCAGCCCTGAAAAATCAATAGCGCCCTCTTCTTTTAAAGCGCCCTTCCACACTTTTAATAATGGCGCCATCAAACGAATACGCTTTTGGAAAAGATCTTTTATTTCTTCATTGGTATTTTCTATCATTTCCTTTTGGCTTCCCCCATGCATACGCATTAGGCTCAACCAGCGTTCTAAACGCGCACTGACCTTATTACTTATTTTTTCATCATGCCAAAACTCCCCATCAGGAATATTCCATTGCAGTTCATCAGACAGCCATTCCCGCCACCCTTTAGCTTGTGCTTTTTTCGTGGAACATTGCTCTCGCCATTCATCTACAAGTAATTTTTGACGTTTTTTAGTATCCGTTTCTAACTCACTAATAACAGGCGACTTATTACTGCCTTCACGGATAATATGCAACGCTAAAGCATGAAATGTTTTTGCCTCAATATCTTCTTGCTGAAGCCTTAATTGAATACGCTCATTCATTTCTTGAGCCGCTTTACGACCAAATGCAAGTAATAGAATTTGCTCTGGCTTTGCTAAGCCCCTTAATAATAACCAACCGGCTCTCGCCACCAAAACAGATGTTTTCCCACTCCCCGCACCGGCAAGTACGAGCACATTATCTTCCCCATTAATGACTGATAATGATTGCGAATAATTTAATGGAGAAGACTCTATATTCTGGAAAAAATCGTTATAACGAATAAGTACAGATTCACACCACTTTTTATTATTTTGAGTGCGGCATTGCTCGCTATCATTTAGCCATTTAGCGCATAATTGATATTGCGACACACAATTTTCAAATAATGGAATTCGGGCTAAAGGGAGAGGAAGCGAAGAAAATTGCTCGGTAATATTTTGCTTGATGGTCGTTAAATGTCGAAAACTCAGCCAAGCATCTTGGTTTGTCTGTTGCAAGATAGTATTCACGAGTGAAGTTAATACGTCAGCACTAACCGCGCTCATTTCAGCGCTCCATTGCTGCCACTTATCAGTAACATAATGATAAAAATGCTGAGTTTGCTTCCACTCTGTACCATGCAAACGCACGACTTGCTCATCAATGACTTCAAATTCTAATTCACCCCATACAATCCCGCGTTTACAACGAATATCAATTAGCTCGTTGAATGGAATAAGGTATTGGTGACTTTCACCACTGACTTCAATGCCTGCATTGAGTAAGCGAACCCGGTTATAGGGATGCTGAGCCAGGCGCTGTCCAATCTGTGTCGATTTCAGTTCCATACGTCCTGCACCTGAATAATCAAAAATGAAAATAAGGGTAGCTTGATTTCAAACGGTTTTTTATTCGTCGTAAACACGCTATCCTATATAAACTAGGGACTGTCTTACCGTTGAGGTATTTTGTGCTAACGCTGCTAACCAGTTATCGTCGTGTGCTGTATAACAGCCATATTTTGTATTATATCCGAATCTTAATAGCCCTAACAGGGACAACCTTAGTCCCTTGGTTATTAGATCAAGAACCTAAAGTCACTATTCCATTGACTTTGGGTGTCGTCGCGGCTGCATTAACTGACTTAGATGATAGGCTAACTGGCCGAATAAAAAACTTAATCATTACTTTATTTTGTTTTTTTATTGCCTCGGTCTCAATTGAATTACTTTTCCCCTACCCAGTATTTTTCTTTTTTGGGCTGGCTTTTTCTACCTGTGCTTTTATATTACTTGGCGCACTCGGACAACGTTATGCGACTATCGCTTTTGGCGCATTACTCATTGCCATTTACACTATGCTTGGTGTGCCTATTTTTGATACTTGGTATCAACAGCCTGCATTGCTATTGACCGGCGCGATTTGGTACAACATCTTAACCTTAATAGGCCATATTCTCTTCCCTGTTAGGCCACTTCAAGATGCAATAACCCAGTGTTATCAACAATTATCAGCTTATTTAGATGCTAAGGCTAGCCTATTTGATCCTGACCTTGAAGATGATTATCAACGGTCTGTTTATGATTTAGCCTTGGTAAATAGCAATCTAGTTAACACCATGAACCAAGCTAAAATAGTCTTACTCAGTCGATTAAAAGGCGATAGAGGACAAAAAGGCACTCGAAATACACTGCATTACTATTTTGTTGCACAAGACATTCATGAACGAGCCAGTTCTTCACACATTCAATATCAGCAACTCAGCCGCACACTGCGTCATTATGATATTTTATTTCGTTTTCAGCGCTTACTGACTATGCAGGCAAGAGCTTGTCACCAAGTGGCTCAATCTGTGTTATGGCGAAAACCTTATCAACATAACCCGCGTTTTGAACGCACTTTTGCATACCTTGAAAATTCCCTGCAATTGTTAAAAGCACAGTCCCCTGAAATGCATGAAATCAAAGCATTGCATAACTTGCTTAAAAATTTAAAAGGAATTGATGTTCAGCTTAAAGGGTTGAGCCTCGAACAAAGTACCTGGCAACAAAGTAATAAACAAATCGAGCAATTATCTGATGAATCACTTTCTGGTATTGGTGATGTCATCACCCGAGTTAAGCACCACTTAACTCCGAAATCTTCACTTTTTCGTCATGCAGTGAGAATGTCGATACTACTTTGTACTGGTTACGCCATTATTCAATTATTTGATATGGAAAGAGGTTATTGGATTTTGCTAACTAGCTTATTTGTCTGCCAGCCAAACTATAGTGCGACAAAACGGCGTTTAGCTTTACGTATCATTGGCACGATTGTGGGGATATTAATCGGATTACCCTTACTCAATATTATTCCATCGATCGAGGGACAACTGGCTCTGATTGTTGTTTCAGGGTTGCTTTTTTTCATGTTCCGCAGCAGTCAATATGCCCAAGCTACCTTATTCATTACTTTACTCGTGCTATTTTGTTTTAATCTACTCGGTGAAGGATTCGACATTGCACTACCGAGGATCATTGACACGATAATCGGCTGTTTTATCGCGCTATTAGCGGTCAGCTTTATTTGGCCAGACTGGAAATTTCGCCAACTTCCGCAAGTTATACAAAAAACCATGGACAGTAACTGTCGATATTTGGATGCGATTTTATTGCAGTATTATCAAGGTAAAGACAATAGCCTTGAGTATCGAATTGCAAGGCGTGATGCTCACAATAATGATGCTGAATTTGCTTCTATTGTTTCTAATATGGCATCTGACCCAAAATCGTATCAGATCACGCAAGAACAGGCATTTCGCCTACTTTGCTTGAATCATACTTTATTAAGCTACATTTCAGCATTAGGTGCTCATCGTGAGAAAATACAAGATGATGAAAATCTAGCATTATTGAATGATGCGATTTGCTATGTAGAATCCGCGATCCAAATCACTTCGATAGATCCGGCCATTATTGATGAAAAGTCAGATAAATTACGCCAAAATTTACTGAGCAGGATTGATAGCACATCCATCAGCGATGATGAAAAAACACTATTAATCATGGAACAAACCAAGTTGCTACTTGAGCTTATTCCTGAAATAAAATTGATGATCAAACAAATTAGTTTGTCATAAAATAAACTGATGAGCGGGTATTTAAATCCTAATGTGATGTTTTTAAAACCCGCATCATCGCTAACTTAGCTACTATAATAAAAATCAATTAAGCGATATCAACTTAGGCCAATTAGATAGTTAATCGACATTGTTATACCAATTGATCAACTCTTGCTTAATATTCGAAGGTAATACTGCACTGTGACAGCCTTCAATCGCAGCCGCGAGGCCGATCAAAAATTTAATACTTGGATTATTTCGTCCATACTGCCTCAACTTTAAAAAACAGGCCTTAGCCCCCAACATTCGTAATTCATCCACATTATAAATACCAATTTTACCCAGAGCCCTTTCAACTGACATATTCATGTTAGGCAAATCTTTTATTCGCCTAATCGCAGAACATTTTTGCTGTAACTCTTCAATTGCTGACCGATAAGCTAGCTCTATATAGTAGATACACAATTTTTCATCATGCCACATTTGCTCAGATAATTGATAATAGCGAAGTTCCAGCGGGATCCCCTTTTTACTATAGACTAGCCTATTGAGGCCCGATGCTTCGAAATGACTCCCTGCAAACAAGCACCCTCTTAAATAAAAGTGCCCATCTAAAAGCACACCCACAATTGCATTATCGACAAGCAAACAGTACCCACCGAAATGATTTTTTCTTTTCAATTCGCCAAATTGACTTAATAACCGATACAAATGGTAAATTTTCTCTTCCTGTAATGGCATATGCCCTCACTCCTTTTGAGGCTAGATTAGCTTCCGTCCTTGATAAAAAACTTTAGAAGTTCTTTTTTTACAAATGATTACACATAACTGATTCTGAGAGTTTCGGTTAAAAATGCCAAGCACAATGCAGATAAAAACCACAAAGTTGCGAAGCGCTTTGAAAAAATAGCCTTGATATTGGATGGATATACAGTTACTGTATGTTCATACAGCATTGTAACGAGGTGAATTATGAGCATCTACTCTTGGAACGACACAACAGAACATTCTCTTAATAATTACGCACAAGCCATTTCAACCGAAAATTGTATTGGCAATCCTATTCAGCAAGGAATGGTGAGTGAACTTGTTTACGATGAAAAACATCCTATTCTAGATTACATTCTACTTCCTATGTTGCGCCAATTTGGTCATCAATCACGCTGGTTGCTTTGGTTAAGTCCAAATAAAAAATTAAGTCGCGATTGGCTTAAGCAAGCAGGACTTCCTACCCATAAAATTATGCAACTAAGTAATACACAATCCATTACGACAATAGATGCAATGGAAAAAGCACTTAGAAGTGGGAATTATAGTGTCGTTTTAGGATGGCTTCCTGAAATCAGTGAACAGGATTTTATTCGCCTACAATATGCAGCTCAAGAAGGTCATTCGATAGGCTTTATTATGCGCCCACAAAAAACATATAATATGGCGAGTCTCCATTCTGGACAGCAAAATCACCTAAAAATTCATTCAAACTACTATCACTAACCAAGATTAAGAATATTCTTACTAAATTTGGGCTTTTGTAATAATTAGCCCTAAAGTGAAATGAAAAGTATTGAAGATCAACTAGATAGACAAAAAATGAACAATACAATAAATGCACATATCCCTCTGATTTATACACTAAAAAAATACTTTTTTTAACGTTTATTGCTTGCTGTACTTGTATCTTTTCGAGTTCGTTGTAAACTTTAACTTGTTCAGCTTATGGCATTATTTTTTACTTTTTGTAATTTTTTGTAGATAATGTCAGCGAAACCTAGCAAGTAAATTAAACCAATGGCGAATAATAAGGCTCATTGAAGCCATGCCAGTATTGGATGATAACGAGGCGTAAAAAATGAAAAAGACAGCTATCGCAGTAGCAGTAGCAGTGGCAGCATTCGCAACTGTTGCACAGGCAGCTCCAAAAGATAACACTTGGTATACCGGTGCTAAATTAGGTTGGTCTCACTATGAAGACACTAAATTCACTCCAAATGGTGGCGCATCTGTAGGTAACTCTACTGACCGTGACACTATTGGTGCGGGTGCTTACGCAGGTTACCAATACAACCAGTACATGGGTTTTGAACTCGGTTATGACTGGTTTGGTAAAATGAAATACAAAGGCGCTGGCAACAGCGGCGACCTGAAATCTATGGGTGTTTCATTAACAACCAAACTAAGCTATCCAGTAATGGAAGACTTAGACATCTATACGCGTCTGGGTGGTATGGTTTACCGCACAGAAGCTAAAGCTAACAGCATCAACTACAAAGAAACTGATACTGGTGTTGCACCAGTATACGCACTAGGTGTTGAATATGCGATTACTCCACAGTGGGCTACTCGTTTAGACTACCAGTGGGTTACCAGCTTAGGTGATAAAGACAACATCGGTGTTCGTCCAGACAATGGCATGCTGAGTGTTGGTGTTGCTTACCGTTTTGGTCAAGAAGCAGCGCCAGTAATCGCGCCAGCTCCAGTTGTTGAGCCAGCTCCAGTTGTTGAAAACAAACGTTTCACACTGCGTTCAGACGTTCTGTTTAACTTCAACAAAGCGTCTCTGAAACCAGCTGGTCAAGAAGCGCTGAACGAACTGTATAACGAACTAAGCAGCATCGACCCAACTCAAGGTCGCGTACTGGTAGTTGGTTTCACAGACCGTATCGGTTCACAAAACTACAACCTGCCACTTTCTCAGAAACGTGCTCAGTCAGTAGTTGATTATCTGGTTGCTAAAGGCGTTCCAGCAAGCGCAATCGCTGCTGAAGGTCGTGGTAAAGAAGATCCAGTAACTGGTAACAAATGTGATGATGTTAAAGGCCGTGCTGCTCTGATCGAGTGCTTAGGTCCAGACCGTCGCGTTGAAATCGAAATTCAAGGTACAACTGAAGTTGTAACTCAACCAGGCGCTTAATTACTAGCCCTAGTTTGAATTTTGAACTGAATACAAAAAACCCCATGAAAATGGGGTTTTTTTTGACTATCATCATCTAAAAGGCATTATAAAACTTAATAATTATTCGTGAGACTCAGTTAATACCCGCAGTTAAACACTTATTTGTTATTATCTTGTGTATTTCCCAAAATAGCTTGAAGATCTTGTTTTAGTACGCTCATTTGGCTTTCATATTTATCTTTATGTTCTGCATCCTCAATCAATTGGATAATCGTTTCAGATAACGTTTTATTTCGTTTAACTGCCAAGTTAGATAAGCGTTGCCAAACAGAAAAATTGAGATCGATTGATTTTTTCCGCGTATGAGGATGTTCTGCATTGAAATGACGTTTTCGTCTCGCTCGAATACTTTGTTTCATTCGATTATCAAGCTGCGGATTCATATGATCCGTAATCCACTTTAAAACGTCAATGGGGCGATTTTCCATTTTCAGCAGTAGTTCAATTGCTTCTTTTTCTGCGCTTCTTTCTATATAACGGGTAATCGCTTCGCCACCTCTGGCTTTGTTTACCAAATATTCCCATTTCCAGCCACATTCAAGATTTTCAAGCTGCTGATATTTCATAATTTTTCCTGAAGAAAATCGACCCTACTTTTATATTAGCAATTTTCTCAAGAAAATGCTCAAGCAGAAATTAAATTTGATGAATAATTCATAGTTAACCGCAAAGAAGATCACAGTTGATGCTTAAAATAGTGTACAATTCGCATCCATCTGTTAACAAATTAATAAAATTACATGTCCACTTTTGAATACATACTCCTCATCTATGGGATTGGAGGCGTATGCTCTATGTTAATTACCTTACTCTTAACCAAAGACCCGAGTTTCTGTATGCGGCTACTGAGTGCATTACTTATCGGCTTCACTTGGCCAATGAGTTTGCCTGTCGTATTAATGTTTTCTCTGTTCTAATCAATATTTCAACAATTCTTGCTGCAAGATCCGCTATCAAAGGCTAATATAGCAGACTTGCCCAGTGGGTAATAAACTGACCTGAAGACAATGAAGTTAATAATGTAATAAAATCAAACTCAATTCAGGTACGTGTGCCCAGCTGATTGGCAGGCATTTAATTTATAACCATATTAATAGCAGATAATTATAGTGATCAGTCAAGAACTAACATGGCAAGGCCTTGTACCTAATTTAGACGCTCTACAAACCCATTTTGTTTCTTCGGCAACCATAATGCCAACAACATTAGCGGATATTCAACCTCGGTTATTTGCTGGTATACAGCATTTTGTCAACGAGTATGCCAAAACTCGATTTATGTTTATCAAATCAGATGAAAGTGAAGAATATCTCAATCTATTTACGGATGTTATTCAGCCATTATTAACTAATTCATGTCCCCTTGATGGCGATTATCAACTATCTGAAGATAAACAATTATTTCAGTGGCAAGAGGGTTCGAAAAGTCGCTTTTCTACCCGTACAAATATTGCTTGTCGTCATTGGATTGAGCCCGAACAACTCTTCGGTTATGTCACACCATCCATGACACTTGTTCCTGGCCTGCTTCACCAAATTAACGGTGGCGTTCTCATTATTTCAGCGAGTACATTAATCACCCAACCACTGATGTGGAACCGGTTAAGAAATATGGTAACCCGTCGTCAATTCGAATGGTTGCCTCTTTCTGATAGTCACCCACTACCGATTGAAATTGAACCTCACCCACTTGAGCTTAAAGTGGTGATTATCGGTGATAGGTTAGCATTGGAAGAATTTGAATATGCTGACCCTGAATTATTTGAAAGTGCAATTTACGGTGAATATGAGCCGGTTATGTTCTTTGAAGATGAAGAACAATTAGCATTGTGGATGCGTTACATAAAATCAATCATTAATTTAAATCAGTTACCCAACATCGCTGCTGATGGTTGGTCTGCATTCATTAACCAAGCAACCCGCTATTGTGAAGATAAATTTAATTTACCACTCGATGTTTCGTGGTTAACTCGACGCTTGATGGATGCCTCACACTATCAATCCAATAATCTACTAACCCATGAGTCATTTACTCAGGCAGTAGAAAACCGTCTCTGGCGTCACAGCTTTCTTGCTGAACGTACCCAAGATGATATTTTGCAAGAACAAATTCTTGTCAAAACGGAAGGGGATGTTATTGGTCAAGTCAACGGGTTATCGGTTTTACAGTATCCTGGGCACCCTGAAGCGATCGGTGAGCCATCACGAATTACCTGTGTTGCTCATTTAGGCGACGGTGAATTTGTTGATGTTGAACGTAAAGCAGAGCTCGGTGGCAATCTCCATGCAAAAGGCATGATGATAATGCAAGCCTATTTAAATTATGAACTTAAATTAGAGCAACCTCAGCCATTCTCAGCATCTATTGTATTTGAGCAATCATATGGTGAAGTTGATGGCGATAGCGCGTCTCTCGCGGAGCTGTGCGCATTAATTAGCGCATTAGCCCTCCAACCTATCGACCAACAAATTGCAGTTACCGGTGCAGTTGACCAATTTGGTTATGTGCAACCAATCGGTGGCGTAAATGAAAAAATTGAAGGTTTCTTTGATATTTGTGCAAAACGTGGTTTGACTGGGGAGCAAGGCGTTATTATTCCTATGTCTAATGTTCGCCACTTATGTACAAAAAATGAAGTCGTCGAGGCAGTAAAAGAGGGACAGTTCCATATTTGGCCTGTCGAGCACGTTGCTCAAGCTATTACACTACTCACCAAACAACCTTATTTTGAACAACAAGTTGAAGAAGATAATGTACACCTGTTAGCTTTAATTCAGGAACGGATTCATCAAGCCAATACACCGGATAAGGCAAGGCTTCCATGGTTCCTAAAATGGCTTGGTTGAGTAAAAAGTATCAGATCGGAGTTGTTCAGCGTACAAGTGTAAGCTATTCTATGCCCTTACACATAATAAAGGCTATCTGACGAACATGGTTGATAAACGCGAATCCTATACAAAAGATGATTTAATTGCTTCTGGAAAAGGCGAATTATTCGGAGAAAATGGACCTCCACTTCCATCAGGGAATATGTTGATGATGGATCGCATCATCAAAATGACTGAAGATGGTGGTACATTTGGCAAAGGCTACGTTGAAGCTGAATTGGATATTAATCCAGACCTATGGTTTTTTGGCTGTCATTTCACAAATGACCCAGTCATGCCTGGTTGCTTAGGTCTTGACGCTATGTGGCAATTAGTTGGTTTCTATCTCGGCTGGCTTGGCGGCGAAGGTAAAGGTCGTGCTCTGGGCGTAGGTGAAGTAAAACTCACAGGTCAAATACTGCCAACTGCAAAGAAAGTCACTTACCGTATCAATTTTAAACGTGTGATTAACCGCAAATTAATCATGGGTGTAGCTGATGGTGAAGTATTAGTAGATGGTAAACCTATTTATACTGCTACTGATTTGAAAGTGGGTCTATTTAAAGACACTAGCGTTTTTTAATCTCTTTCAATTCGCTAAAAATGCAAACCTCCGCAAATGCGGAGGTTAATAAATTGAATGGATCACATACCCCAAATAATTTTAGCTGCGTCTCAGCATTAAGCTAAATATCCCTTGATATTCTGGGTAGTTGAACGCTGATAACAGCGGCTTGGTGTATGACGAGTATCGTTAAATAAGCACCTAAATAATTACCGAGTGTTTAATTTAACAATTCACAGTAAACTCTGCGCTATACGGAAACAACTGCCCTATCCTCCATTGCTTTACGCCAACCACCTAGCCAATGCGAACGAGCATCTACTGCCTGATAGGGACATAATTCTTTCGAGCGCCCTACGATACCTGCTTGGTAACCTCTCGATAAAGCTCTTTCTAAACGGTCTCGCTTCTGTCTTTTCATGCCTTACTTCCCTCATCATTTAAATGGAAAAGAAAACAGCACCTATACTGTTTTTTATAGGTACAGTATAGAAATAGCCTTCACAAGACAGAAAATCAAGTAAAGATTTTAATATAATTGTCATGAATGTCATAAATGTGACTTATATTGTTAATTTAATCTAACATATTGAATTAACAAGTGAACGAAATTATTTCCATATAAATCAAAACATTACAGTAAAACATATATGATATTAATCGTCTTTATGCTCGAACCAATTTATAGTGCAGATTGATGATGAGAAGATATATAACTAAAAAACTACACGCTACCGAATAAGCAGTAGCGTGTAGTTAAATAACCTTAATAATAAAAGTGAATTAAGGTTTGTTTATTTCTTTAGCAATACTCTTGGCTACTTGCTCCCACCCTAATGCTAAAGTACGAACTAATTCAGGATAGCCATCTTCTTTTTGCTCTAATTGAATATCAAAGTTGCGACGGATTATTTCATTATCTTTAGATAAGGTCCAAAAACCTTGAATTAATACGGTGCCATCATAACGGCCATTGAATGCCGTTAACGTGATATCCAATGCCTCTGGCGATTTTTGCAAAGGTTGTAACGACACAAGACGATTAGGTAACGCAAATGAAAGCTCACGTACCATAGATTGCCCTAATTGTTGTTCTAATGGACTCGCCCACAAATGCGTACTGGCATTACTGTAACTTACATCTGAGGTTTGGTATGTGATCCCATTGGTGGTCAGTACATCCGATAGCATTATACGTTGCAGCCAAACCTGCTCTTTACCCATAACTGATGCTTCTTGTGCCACAGGGGCTTTCATTGGCAATTGATAGTATTTCTTTTCAGGAACACTACTACACGCAGCCAACATCAAAACAAATATTGATAGTAAATATCTCATTATTTTTTCACTCCTTTTGGCTCAACATCTTTAGTTGGCTCAGCTTCGAAGACTAACGCATTACTCTTGTTGTTCAAGGTACGTAGTAATGGCTGCACTTCCCTTAAGACCTGATCTAAGCGTTGCATATTATCAACCATCTTATTATAAGCTGGTGAGCCTGGTTGGAATCCTTGCATTGCACGGTTCATTTCTTGCAATGTTTTTTGCAAGTCCTGTGGTAAGTTCTGGAATTCTTTGCTTCCCATCACTTTGTTTAACTGAACTAGCATGGCGTTGGCTTCTTTAACCACTTTTTGCCCTTCTGCTAGCGTTTGTGTTGTTTGGTTCAACATTGGCTCTATTGGCATGTCGTTAATTTTATCCAACACCGCAATCACTTTTTGCTGTATTTGCGCTAAACCGCCACTAGTTGTTGGGATAATCTTATAACCCGCAACGACGGTTGGGCCTTTATATTCTTCAGCATTTGGAATAAAGTCTAAATCAATATAGAGTGCGCCTGTCAATAAGTTCCCTGACTTCAATGACGCTCTAAGGCCATTTTTCATTGCGGCTTTTAATTCATTTTTTAAATTAAAGTTTGCCCCAACATCTTTTGAAAAACGTTCAGGCTCAATGTGAATTAGCACTGGAATACGGAAATCATTATCCAATGATTGGTCAAGTCCTTCGGTATAAAAAGGAACTTGAGCAACTGTACCTAAGCGAATACCTCGGAATTCCACGGGTGCGCCTGGCTGTAATCCACGAACAGAATCAGAGAAGAATAAAACGAAATCTTGATACTGAGTGTATAATGAATTTTGAATACTACTTTGGTTATCAAATAATCTAAACTCAGCGTTTTCTTTTACACCTGCCCCCGGAACCCAGCCCGCAGGCACATCAAAACTTACGCCACCCGTTAGCAATGTTGCAATTGACCCCATTTCAACATGAACGCCTTGCGATGACATATCAAATGCAATGCCGCTGTCTTTCCAAAAACGGACATTTGAGCTAATTAACTTATCGTAAGGAGCATTAATAAATAGCTGGTATTTCATATCGCGAGTTTCCATATCGAAATCACTGGTTTCGACAGAGCCAACACGATAACCACGAAATAGAATTGGGTCGCCTGGATTAAGCTGCCCAGCTTTGTCACTGACTAGCGTCACACGGATCCCTTTGGCATCAGGTGAGGCTAAAGGGGGAGTATCTAGCAGATTGAATTCAAAATGCTCTTTCGCTGCAAGCCCTGGTTGAAGCTCGATATAAGCCCCTGATAACAATGTTCCTAACCCAGTTACACCATCACGTCCGATTGTCGGTTTGACTATCCAAAAAGCCGAATCAGTACGCAGTAATTCTTTCATATCATTACTTAAGCGCGCTTTAATCATTACTCGACTATAATTGTCGTCTAGCGTGACGCTTTCAACAATGCCTATATCGACGCTACGACTTTTAATTTTGGTTTTACCCGCTTCAATACCTTCCGCATTGTAAGTAATCAACGTCACTTCAGGACCTTGATGACTAAAGTGGTAAAACAATATCCAAGCACCAATTAAGACAGTCACTATTGGGATCACCCATACAGGTGACCAACTTTTCAATTTACTGACTTTAGCGTTGGTCTGCGGCGTTTCTTGATGAGTCACCCGATAGCTCCTTCTTGTTCAACAGTATTGACTGTGTGCTTCATTTCACAGCGATCCCAAGTTAACCTTGGGTCAAACGTCATCGCCGCAAACATCGTTAAGATAACGACGACACCAAAGAAAATAACGCCCAGCGCAGGAACAATACTCATTAATTGCCCCATCTGAACTAACGCGGCCAAAATAGTAATGACAAAAACATCAATCATTGACCAACGGCCAACATACTCTACTAATTCATAAATAAAATGCATTCTATGAGGATCTCGATTGCCATAACCTTTTGAATCAAGGCAAAGCCAAGCAATGCCGATCATTTTTAACGAAGGCACCATAATACTGGCAATAAAGATAATTAAAGCAACAGGATAGGAACCGTCTTCCCACAATAGGATAACGCCATCCATTATTGTTGACTGTAAGTCACTTCCTAATGTATTGGTTGTCATGACTGGCAATAAATTGGCAGGAACATAGAGCATTATTGATGTCATTAATAGTGCCAGTGTCCACTGGATACTTTGCTTTCTACGGACACTACCATAAGCAAAACAGCGGGGACACTGAGATTGCTCAGCAGGCAAAATAGCCGTACAGACAAGACATAACCTAACATCTTGGCTAATACCTGTTTGCCCCACTTTTAGCTTTTTATTGAGTTGAGGCGCCGCTTCTATTCTATTCCATAACCAATGACGATCAAGACACTGGAAAGCTCTAACCTGTAGCATACAAAATGCACAATAAGGTAAAAAGCTTAATCCAACACCAATATCACCATAAGCAATTAATTTAACAAAGCTAACCAATACCCCAGCTAAAAAGATTTCGGCCATGCACCATGTTTTCATCTGAAATAAGATGCGTGTAATCCACACTTTTAGTCTCTTGGGGAGATGAACTTGCAGCCCCAAGAGAATAATTGTCACCATACAAAATGCAGGAATGACTAATGAAAAAAATAGGAAAAATAGTGCTAGGCCGCTATAGCGGGTGGTTGAAATAATTTCAATAATTTGAAATAGCGAGATCTCATTTTCAATACCCGCAGCCCCCATTTTGACAAAAGGGAATAGACAAGCAATAAATAGCATTGCTAATGCACTAAAAGCATAAGCTGCAGGTTGCTTGTACGGATGCCGCCACTTTGATATTAATGTTGTATTACAGCGTGGGCAGGTTGCTTTACTACCTTGTTCCAATTCAGGAACAGCAACCAGCATGTCACACTGTGTACAAAGCACATGTTCATGAGACTCGTGAGAGCACAAGGTGTTTTCACTCCTTTCTATTTCAGATAGCCATTATTGCAGAGCGTTATATCAACCGTTTTTCAATAATTCTAGCTCTTGCCAGCGATCAAACGCTTGCTCTAATTCTTGCTCTTTCTCTGCAAGGGAGCTCAACGCTTTCTCTGTGACATCATGAGGTTGATTAAAGAAATCTGCATCACCAATTTTTGCTTGGAGTGTTTCAATTTCAGTTTCAAGTTTCTCCAGTTTTGGAGGTAACTGTTCGAGTTCTCGAAGTAAATTATAGCTTAATTTATTAACTCGCTTAGCTGCTTCCTTTGGCTTCACACTTTTTTCTTGGGCAGCAACTTTACTCGTTTGTTCAACTTTCAGACTCACGGTTTGTGCTTTTTGTTGCTGAGCATCGAAATACCCGCCCGCAAAACGGCTAATTACCCCATTCCCATCGAAAATCCAACATTCTGTTACACTATTATCAACAAACTCACGATCATGGCTGACGAGTAACACGGTACCTTGGTAACCATCGACGAGTTCTTCAAGTAACTCTAATGTTTCCACATCAAGGTCATTGGTTGGTTCATCAAGGATTAATAAATTACTTGGTTTCAAGAATAAACGCGCCAGTAATAAGCGGTTACGCTCTCCCCCAGACAATGCTCTGACCGGAGTCATCGCACGTTTAGGTGGGAACATAAAGTCTTGCAGATAACCAAGTACATGCCGAGGTTTACCATTAACCATGACTTCTTGCTTACCTTCGGCAAGATTATCCATCACCGTTTTGTCGGGATCCAATGCTGCACGATGCTGATCAAAGTAAGCCACCTCAAGTTTGGTTCCACAATGGACTTTTCCGCTATCTGCCTGTAAGCCACCCAGCATCAAACGTAGCAATGTGGTTTTACCACAACCATTTGGCCCCACCAGCGCAATTTTGTCACCACGCATAACTTGTGCAGAAAAATCTTTGACTAGGACTTTATTATCAATCTGATAATTAACATTTTCCATTTCAAAGACGATTTTACCTGAACGCGCCGCTTCGCCAACTTGCATACGGGCAGTTCCCATTACTTCACGACGCTCTGAACGCTCAACACGAAGTGCTTTTAATGCGCGAACACGCCCTTCATTACGTGTACGTCGTGCTTTGATGCCTTGACGGATCCACGTTTCTTCTTGTGCCAATTTTTTATCGAACTCCGCGTTTTGCATTTCTTCAACACGCAAAGCTTCTTCTTTACTGATCAAATAATTGTCGTAGTTCCCCGGCCATGACGCTAATTGTCCTCGGTCTAAATCGATAATGCGTGTCGCCATATTTCGAATAAAAGAACGGTCATGGGAAATAAAGACAATGCTGCCTTGGAAATCTTTTAGGAAGTTTTCCAGCCACAAAATTGTTTCGATATCTAAGTGGTTGGTTGGCTCATCTAAAAATAATACGCGAGGATTACTCACTAACGCCCGCCCTAAAGCGGCTTTACGTAGCCAACCACCAGAAAGTGAAGAAAGATCGGCCTCTCCCGGCAAATCCAGTTTTTTTAATACATCGGCAATGCGTGAGTCTAATAACCATAAATTACGGTTATCAAGCACCTCTTGCACTTCTGACAATTTATTTAAATTTTTCTCACTCGGGTCTTCACCAACCAATTTTAGGACATGGTGATAATCTTTTAAATATTGAGCTTGTTCCGCCACACCTTCAGCAACAAAATCATAAATCGTACCTTCAACATTACGGGGAGGATCTTGCTGCAAACGAGCAACAACTAAATCTTGCTCATAAATAAGTTGGCCATCATCCAATGGTTGCTCTTTGGTCAATACTCGCATCAGTGTTGACTTACCCGCACCATTACGACCCACTAAACAAACACGTTCATTATCTTCAATATGTATTTCTGTATTATCAAGTAGAGGCGCGTCACTGAAAGCAAGGTACGCACCTGACAAATTAATTAAAGCCATTGATTCTATCCTTTACTCTGCGTGGCGAATTAGCCAGCAGTTATGAATTTGACGATTACGGGCGAAATCTTCTGAACGAGTTTTACCGGTGATTTCTTCTGCTTTTAGGCCTAACTCACTCAACGCATCAAGATCCATTTTGAAACCACGTTTATTGTTAGAGAACATCACGGTTCCGCCACGACGTAATAGTCGTTTTAAATCAGTAATTAACTGAACGTGGTCACGCTGCACATCAAAAGTGCCATCCATACGCTTTGAATTTGAAAACGTGGGAGGATCAATAAAGATCAGATCGAATTGTTCATTACTGTTTGCTAACCATCCCAAGCAATCTGCTTGAACTAAACGATGTTGACGTCCAGTCAAACCATTTGCTTGGAGGTTTTTTTCTGCCCATTCTAAGTAAGTGCGAGACATATCAACTGAAGTGGTACTTTTCGCACCACCAAGCCCAGCATGAACTGTTGCCGAACCTGTATAGCAGAATAAATTAAGGAAATCAGCCCCTTTACTCATTTGCCCTAACATTCGACGCGCAACACGGTGATCAAGGAATAATCCTGTATCAAGGTAGTCAGTTAAGTTGACCAATAGCTTAGCGTTGTATTCTTGCACTAAAAAGGAATCGTCCTTTTGGGCGAGTTTCTCATACTGCTGTTTGCCTTTTTGGCGCTGACGCGTTTTAAGTATTAATTGATTGGAATTCAGCTCCAATACACTCATTGTTGCCGTAATAACATCAAACAAGCGTTGACGTGCTTTACGTTCATCCACTGTTTTTGGTGGTGCATATTCTTGAACCACTACTTTGCTACCATAAATATCCACAGCAACATTGTATTCAGGTAAATCTGCATCATAGACTCGGTAACAATCAACACCCTGCTGCTTTGCCCATTTACTCAATTTTTTATGATTTTTACGTAAACGGTTTGCAAAATCAGGCGAAATTTCAGCTACTGTTTCAGATGGTGTTGCGGCTAATAAATAGTTTTTCTGCACACAATCAAGTGGACCATTCTTCGCTTTAAACTCGCGTTCTGAACGTAATTGCAGGCAACTTAGTAGCTCAGGCGAACCGCTGAATATTGATAGGCGCCATCCTGGGAAACGTGCTTTAACAACACGTCCTAATTGGCTATGCAATGCAATCAGTGCCGGCTCACTTTCTAAACGTTCACCATACGGCGGATTGCTAACAATAGTACCTGTCACATCAGTTTTAACTGGGTTTTCTAATGCGGCAGCATCGCCCTGATTAAAGCTAATTAAATCTTGCAACCCTGCTCGACGCACATTACTACGCGCCATCTCCAATACACGTTTATCAATATCAAAACCATAAAAACGGGAGGTAGTTTCTTTAAGGCCTTGACGAAAACGCACTTGAGCTTCTGTTATCAATTCACGCCATAGTTCAGGGTTATAATTTGACCAAGCATAAAAACCCCAGTGTTCGCGATATAAACCGGGCGCTCTATCGGCAGCCATCATAGCCGCTTCAATTAACAGTGTCCCTGAACCACACATTGGGTCGATTAATGGCGTACCGACCTGCCAACCTGAACGGTTAATAATTGCAGCCGCTAATGTTTCTTTTAATGGTGCTTGCCCTGCAAGGTCACGATAAGCACGAATGTGTAAGGAATCACCGCTTAAATCTAAAGCAACGCTAACTTTTTCTTTATTAAGGTACACGTTAACACGAATATCGGCTTGTTGACGCGCCACATCAGGGCGTTGATCTAATTTACGTGCGAAGCTATCAACAATCGCATCTTTAACGCGTAATGCACCATATTGGCTATTACGAATTTCTTCGTTTGTTCCAGTAAAATGCACCACAAACGTGTCATTGACCGAGAAAATTTCAGTCCAGTCAATGGCCTGTACACCAAGGTACAAATCCATGTCACTGTAAACGTCAAATTCATTCAATGGTAATAAAATACGGGATGCCAGCCTGCTCCAAAGCAGACTCTGGTACATAACCCGTTCATCTGCCTGAAAATAGACGCCCCCTTGTGCAATTTTGCACTGGCTAGCTCCAAGAGCTTCCAATTCCGTTTTCAGTAGTTCTTCCAGGCCCCGAGCTGTGCTGGCAAACAGAGAATTCATAGTATTTATTACCGATTTCGATGAAAAATTGTTGCGCATTATAGCTAATCTTATGCACTTGTCATAAAGTTGCTGTGCAACAATTATAAGGATTAAAAAATGATCACGCTTTCGCGCATTTATACACACCCAGTTAAATCAATGAGAGGGATACGTCTGTCTCATGCATTCGCTGATATCAGCGGTCTGACCTTTGATCGTAATTTTATGGTAACGACACTGGAAGGTAAATTTATTACTGCAAGAAAATATCCGCAGATGTTACTGTTTACACCAGCAATGCTCAATAACGGACTCTATCTCAGAGCACCCAATGGTGAAAGCGCGACAGTATTGTATCAGGACTTTGATCAGAATCAGAGCCCAACTGAAGTTTGGGGCAATCATTTTCATGCCTTAATTGCACCAGCAGCAGTAAATACTTGGTTAAGCAGCTTTTTTGATGAACCGGTTCAGTTACGTTGGCTCAGTCCACAGCTTTCTCGCCGCGTTAAAACATTTAGTGATATTCCTCTCTCTTTTGCTGATGGCTATCCTTTTTTATTAATTAACGAATCATCCGTACAAGAATTACAGCGCCATTGCCCAGCAAGCATTAAGCTTGAACAATTTCGAGGGAATTTAATTATTACGGGCGCAAAACCCTTTGAAGAAGATACCTGGAAAAAAATTCAAATTGGTGATGTTACCTTTATATTAGATAGACCTTGTAGCCGCTGTATTTTAACCACGGTCAGTCCTGAAAAAGGGATCAAACACCCTAATAGTGAGCCGCTCGCGACACTACAAACTTTTCGTACTGACGAACACGGTAACGTGGATTTCGGCCAAAACGTCATCATTCAAAATACCGGAGTAATACGGGTTGGCGATACCGTCACTATTTTAGAAACTAAACCTGCTAAGCACTATATTTCACAAGAAAGAGAAACGCCCTTACCTGAAGAATTGAGCAAGTTAAAAGCAACTAAGCTAAGTCTCGTTTTTGAAGGCACTGAATATGAAGGTGATAACCAGAATGTGATCCTTGAACAACTCGAATCTCATGGTTTGTCCATCCCTTACTCATGTCGTGCGGGTATTTGTGGCTGCTGCAAAATAAGGTTAATTGAAGGGGAAATTACACCTTTAAAACAGAGCGCAATTAAAGATAATGGCTATATTTTAGCCTGCAGTTGCATTCCTAAAAGTGCAATTAAACTTGCCTTTAATTAACGAGTTTATAAATTTGCTTAACACCATCATAAAAGATCGTTTTTATTAATTGATGGTGTTAATGGCAAATAAATTAATTTTTGTCTTTTAAAGGAAGATCGTTTATATAAATATATTCATATAACGCGATCATTCCCGATCACTTAAATTGCATTCCCATATAATAAACGCTTAGCTTTCGATGAATACTGCATCATGCGATCATTCATGATCTTAATTGGATCGCAAAAGCGTAAAATACGATCAGGTAATTCAAGCTGAGGTTCGGCTAATAAACATAAACTCGCAGATGCACCTGCCTCAGCAATAATAAATGTTGAATAGCTGTTTGTATTTTCTAAGCATACTTGAATGATTTGCCCTTGTGTTGGCATATCAATACAATGCAGTGAAGAAAAATACCAGCTCTTTGGCATTTGCGGCTTTAAAAAACGAAACGCAACAAGGCTATTTAAAACTAACTCGGCTCTTTCTTCATGAGTTATATTTAGTCTCTTGGCTTGCTCGTCAAATAGATAAAATTCACCAGCGTCTTCTATACTAAATGGCATCTCATTACGAGCAAAAGCCGTTAGCATTTTCGCTGGAAAACATGACCGAAATATCATGCCGTTGGCGAGATCTAACATCACCCTGTCATGGTCATGATCAAAATACCAACGCCAATGATCATCAGGTTTAATTTTCATAAACGATCCTTTAGCGAATTATAGGCAAATAAAATTTTAGAAAAGATCATTATTGAATGTTCAAATCTAAAAAATACTATTTATTATACCTTGGATATTTCGAGTCACAGATAGCTGAATAACCTCCGTCACCGGCAACTAAATACTCTGCAAATTGAAGTATGGCTGATATAAAAATAGGCACTATTGACAATATAGTTTAAAAGGGGGAATAAATAAACCCCCTGTTAAGTATATTTACACTTTATTAGATATGGTTAACAATATCTTTTATTAATTTTGGGCCATGATAAATAAAACCAGAATAAATTTGAATTAATGAAGCACCGGCTTCCATTTTTTCTCGTGCTGCAGTGAGAGAATCAATTCCACCCACACCAATAATTGGCAATTTACCCTTTAACTCACGGGAAATAAGTTTAATAACTTGCGTACTTTTTAATTGCACCGGACGACCACTTAAGCCCCCCATCTCATTACAATAATTTAAACCTTGAACCAAAGAACGATCTAATGTTGTATTGGTTGCAATCACGCCATCCATATTATGTCTTACCAAGCTATCCGTTACCTGGATAATTTCTTCTTCTGTTAAATCAGGTGCAACTTTAACTGCTACTGGAACATATTTTTGGTGCAATGATTGGAGTTCAAGTTGCTTCGCTTTAATACCACTTAATAAATCATCTAGCGCTTCACCATATTGCAAAGATCTTAAACCGGGAGTATTTGGTGACGAAATATTAATGGCGATATAACCTGCATGGGCATAAACCTTATCCATACAAATTAAATAATCATCTTTCCCTTGTTCAACGGGCGTATCTTTATTTTTACCAATATTAATGCCAATTATTCCGCCATAATTTGACTTTTTGACATTCTCAACAAGATTATCAACACCTTTATTATTAAAACCCATACGGTTGATCAAGCCTTCAGCTTCAACCAAGCGAAATAGTCTTGGCTTATCATTACCGGATTGAGGGCGCGGTGTTACTGTGCCAATTTCAACAAATCCAAAACCCATCGCACCAAATGCGTCGATGCACTCACCATCCTTATCTAACCCAGCAGCAAGGCCTAACGGGTTTTTAAAAGAGAGTCCCATGCATTGAACGGGTTTAGTCGCAACAGATTGACGAAGGAGACATTGAAGAGGTGAATTAGATAAGCGATGAAGCTGACGAAAAGTCAATTCATGGGCTTTTTCGGGGTCGAGCTGGAACAGTGCCTTGCGGGCAAGGTGATATAGCATATCCAATAACCTATTTTGTTAATACGTTTTTGTCAAAGTATCAATTAGATAGACATCATACTGCGCGCACCAAAACACCCGCCAAATACAAATTGTCGAGTTTTTTAATCGTGCAAGTCATTTTTCGTCTGATAAAACGCGAGATAGATTACCCTATCTTGGCGCTGCTTTACCACGAAAAAATCAATAAAATTGTTGTTTGCCCGATTTTACAAATATAAATAATCAGCCCCTAATTTGCAATATTGCAAAATGAGGGGCTGAAGACACAAAAACTAACCTATCTATAAAGAAAAGAAAATTAGCTTTCTAGCGCTTTTGTTACCTTCTCAAATAAATCACCCGAGAGATTTTCTAGTGCTTTAAGCTGTTCAAGCACTTTTCGCATCTGCCCTTGGCGCTTCTCATCATAACGCTTTAAGCGGATCAATGGCTCAATTAACCTTGATGCCACTTGTGGGTTACGTGTATTGAGATCCACTAAAATTTCATACAGAAATTGGTAACCACTGCTATCGTCTGCATGGAAATTAACTGGGTTGCCTGCGGTAAAAGCGCCGATCAACGAACGAACACGATTAGGATTACTCATGCTAAATGAGCGATGGTTTAATAGCTTACGCACATTTTCTAGCACCTCTTTTGACGGGTTAGTCCCTTGTAGCGTAAACCATTTATCCATGACTAAACCATCATGATGCCAGCGCTCATCAAAATCAGCCATTAATTGCGCATAACAAGGTAACTGAGCTTCACTGGCCGCGGTTAATGCGGCAAGGGAATCAGTCATATTATCGGCAGATTTATACTGCGCTTGTACCAGTTTATCGGCCAGCGCTTGGTCGTCCCCTGCTGCAAGATATTGCAAGCAAGTATTGCGTAGCGCACGCAGCGCAATATCCTGGTGATCCACGCGATACTGATCAATCTTAATCGCACGATAGACGGCAAGTAGCTCATCATGCATTTGGGTTGCTAACTGACTATGAATAAAATTAATCACTGTATGGATAGCAACAGGATCAATAACTTGGAACAGCTCTGCAATTTCATTTTCTGACGGTAATGTCAGTATCAAAGCCGCTAAGGCAGGATCAATTGAATCGCTTAGCAATACTGCACGGAATGCATCTATAACATGTTCAGGTAGAACTAATGCTTCGCCTTGTTGCAATTTTGCTACGTTAATTTTTACATAGTTATTAATTAGTTGCTGGGCAGCATCCCAACGGGAAAATTCATTACTGGCATGCTGCATTAAAAAAGCCAGTTGCTCGTCAGTATAGGGATAATCTAGTTTAACCGGAGCTGAGAATTCACGTAGTAAAGAAGGTACAGGGCAACTTGTCACTTCATCAAAAATAAAACTTTGTGACTCCTGAGTAATATTTAGGACGGAGTTAACATGGCTTCCCTCACGTTTTAGCGGGATCACCGTACCATCTTGGTTGTATAACTCAATATCGAGTGGGATATGCAAGGGATGCTTTTCAGCTTGGTCAGCGGTTGGCGGCGTCATTTGGCTAACATGCAAGGTATACTGCTGTTTTTCTGATGAATATTCATCACGAACAGTTAATACCGGTGTACCTGACTGGCTATACCAACGACGGAAAAGTGATAAATCGACATTCGAAGCATCTTCCATTGCTTGAATAAAGTCATCACAAGTTGCCGCGCTACCATCATGGCGATGAACATATAATTGAATCCCCGCTTGGAACATCTCCTCACCCAGTAAAGTGTGGATCATGCGAATAACTTCAGATCCTTTTTCATACACTGTCAGCGTATAAAAGTTATTCATTTCGATCACTTTTTCGGGGCGAATTGGATGCGCCATCGGGCTTGCATCTTCGGCAAACTGAGCAGAACGCATCACTTTGACATTATTAATACGGTTAACCGAACGCGATCCTAAATCAGAACTGAATTCTTGATCACGGAACACCGTTAGGCCTTCTTTTAAGCTTAACTGGAACCAATCACGACACGTAATGCGGTTACCGGTCCAGTTATGGAAGTATTCGTGACCAATGACTGACTCAATATTCAAGTAATCTTTATCTGTTGCCGTTTCGCTTTTTGCTAGCACATATTTTGAGTTGAAAACATTTAGACCTTTATTTTCCATTGCGCCCATATTGAAGAAATCAACAGCAACAATCATATAAATATCAAGGTCGTACTCTAAGCCAAAACGTTCTTCATCCCATTTCATGGCATTTTTGAGCGATTGCATTGCCCAAGGTGCCCGGTCAAGATTGCCTTTATCAACAAAGAGTTCTAATGCAACTTCACGGCCACTACGTGTAATAAAGGTATCCTTTAAAACATCAAAATCACCCGCGACTAAAGCAAATAAATAGCTTGGTTTTGGGAACGGGTCTTCCCATTTAACCCAATGGCGGCCATCTTCAAGCTCACCGTCTGCCACACGGTTACCGTTTGATAACAGATACGGATAGCGTGTTTTATCTGCAGTAATGGTTGTCGTATAACGTGCTAAAACATCAGGCCTATCTTGAAAATAGGTAATGTGACGAAACCCTTCTGCTTCACACTGAGTACAGAGTGCATCCCCTGATACATATAAGCCTTCTAAGGCTGTATTTTTTTCAGGACTGATTTCATTGATGATGCGTAATGTAAAAGCTTCCGGCAAAGACTCAATAATTAATTTTCCATCTTCTTGTTTATATTGCTGCCAAGCTTGTCCATCAATTTCAATGCTCACTAACGATAGGTCATCACCATTTAACTCAAGCGTCGACGACTGCGGATTCATCCGTTTTACCTTGCTAACTGCTGTCACCACCGTTTTGGTGGGATCAAGGTTAAAATCTAAATCAATTTCAGTAATCGTATAATCAGGGGCTTGGTAATCTTGGCGATATTTCGCTTGTCGTAACTGGGTCATAAGTAACCTTTTATTCGTTAAATCGATATCGTATTGTCTCTTTGCTTAATACAATACTATAAGACGTGACAATGTGAATGGATTTGAGAAACATTTTCATCAAAAGCAATCATGCTTTTATGTCAGGATGTTGCTTTATTATAAATAGCAGTATCCTATTTTGTTACAGAATCGTTTGTTTGTTGGTGCTATCGCTCTATTAAATATTCCATTACATGTTAGTATCATTTCGTGATTAATGCGTTTTAATATGTCACTTATTGGTCAATAATCAGTAGTTGGTTCATTTACCTGACTTGAAGAGTCGAACTCAAGGGTAAATGAAGTGGGCTAAAGTTGAATAGGCCTCACACAACAGAGAGATAGAATAAAACTTCAATCTTTCGATAAAGTGGGTATACTTTTGCAACTTTAACGATTTAGCTATATGTAGAGAAGCTCCGCGAGGACGCCTGCACGCCATGAATTTAGACGCTACACCTATTATTACATCGCTGCTTGATACCGATGCTTATAAGCTTCATATGCAGCAAGCTGTTTTCCACCGTTACAAACAAGTACCGGTTGTTGCAGAATTCCGCTGTCGCAGTAGTGAGCTCCTCGGCGCTTATGCTGATGAAGTCAGGCAACAAGTACGCTTGATGGCAAAACTCGCACTTTCTGATGACGAGCTAAATTTCTTACGTAGCCTGCCATTTTTCAAAGATGATTACCTTAATTGGTTGAAATCATTTCGCTTTAATCCTGAGCAAGTCGCGATTACTGTCTCTGATGAAGGGCAGTTAGCCATACGTATCAGTGGCCCTTGGCGTGAAGTGATTATGTGGGAAGTTCCCCTTCTCGCGCTTGTCAGTGAAATCGTACAAAGAGATAGGCATCCTCAGGTTACTGCGGATGATGCCGTACAACAGCTGCAAAAATTACTTACCGTATTTTATGCGCAAGCGGCTGAAAACCAACTTGACCTCTCTGGCTTCAAGCTAATGGATTTCGGTACACGTCGACGTTTTTCTTATGCAGTACAATCCGCCATTGTTTCCATGCTGAAAAATGAATTTCCTTATTTAGTCGGCACCAGCAACTATAAACTTGCGCATAAGCTAGATTTAGCTCCCGTTGGCACACAAGCCCATGAATGGTTCCAAGCTCACCAGCAAATTAGCCCTGAGTTATCAAATAGCCAAATAGAAGCATTACAAAGTTGGTTGGACGAATACCCTGATCAGCTTGGTGTTGCCTTAACTGACTGTATCACCATGGATGCTTTCTTACGTGATTTTGATGAAGATTTTGCTAAGCGCTACCAAGGGTTACGCCACGATTCAGGTGACCCGATTGAATGGGGTGAAAAAGCCATCGCTCACTATGAAAAATTCGGAATTGATCCACTCAGTAAAACCTTGGTCTTTTCTGATAGCCTTGATTTGCAAAAAGCACTGGAGCTTTATCGCTATTTTCACCAACGTATTAATCTTGTGTTTGGCATCGGAACTCGGCTCACTTGCAATATCCCGAATGTGGTTCCATTAAACATCGTGATTAAGTTGATTGAATGTAATGGCAAACCGGTGGCTAAATTATCGGATAGTCCTGGCAAAACAATTTGTGAAGACGATGAGTTCGTCAATCAGCTTAGAAAAGCTTTCGACCTACCTAAAATGGAAAAAGCTTGCTAGTTAGGCCTACCCTCTTAAAGCTCTGAGGCATTTTTATTGCACAGAGCTTTAAAACTCTCTTTTTCTTTTATTCACTTACTATTATTATAGCTTTTAAGCTCAATAATCACGGTTCGATTGAACAGAAATGTTTTATCGCGATTTTTTACTTGTTTCCTAATCAATGGCAAGTAACATAGAGCTTTGGCCCCTGAAATATGGGATTTCGTAAATACCTACTTTACTATTTAATTCGTTATAAATTGGTTGTCATATCACCTTAAACGTGAAATATCTGACAGTTCAATTTTTCAAATGATTTTAGTACGATTTGAATTACATCCTAAATAATTCGAGTTGTAGGAAGGCGGCGAACAAATCGAGCCCTAGGAGCATACATTAGTATGTGACTAGGGTCGGTTTGAGAAGCCAACGCATCTACAGCTCGAAGTATGACGGATTGATATAGTAAAAGTAGATATCATTAAATATGAAGAGAGTGAATTATATGACAGTAGCGCCTGTAGTCGACGTACTGCAAGGCCAAGTAACGGTAGGCTCAGAAGTCACCGTTCAAGGCTGGGTACGTACAAGGAGAGATTCAAAAGCGGGTTTTTCTTTCCTCGCCGTTTATGACGGTTCCTGTTTTAATCCGTTACAGGCTATCATCAATAATAATTTACCGAATTATAATGACGAAGTTCTGCACCTGACAACGGGTTGTTCTGTCGAAGTGACGGGTACTGTAAAAGAATCTCAAGGTCAAGGCCAATCCTTTGAGCTTGACGCTACAGCAGTTAAAGTCGTCGGTTGGGTTGAAGATCCAGAAACTTACCCAATGGCGGCAAAACGCCACAGTGTTGAATTCCTACGTGAAGCGGCTCACTTACGCCCACGCACTAACTTAATTGGTGCTGTTGCACGTGTTCGCCACACACTGGCACAAGCGCTGCATCGTTTCTTCGATGAGCAAGGCTTTTTCTGGGTATCAACCCCGCTTATTACCGCATCAGATACTGAAGGTGCCGGCGAAATGTTCCGTGTTTCAACATTGGACTACAACAATTTGCCACGTAATGACAAAGGCGAAGTTGATTTTAGCGAAGATTTCTTTGGGCGCGAAGCCTTCCTAACGGTATCCGGCCAGCTCAATGGCGAAGCTTATGCTACTGCCATCAGCAAAATTTATACTTTTGGTCCAACCTTCCGTGCAGAAAACTCAAATACCAGCCGCCACCTCGCTGAGTTTTGGATGCTCGAACCTGAAGTGGCTTTTGCAAACTTAGACGATGTCGCCGGTTTAGCAGAAAAAATGCTCAAGTATGCCTTTAAAGCCGCACTCGATGAACGCCGTGATGACCTTGAGTTTTTTGCACAGCGTATCGATAAAGACGTCATTAACCGCCTTGAAAGCTTTGTAGATTCCGATTTCGCCCAAGTTGATTACACGGATGCGATTAAAATCCTTGAAAACTGTGGTCAGAAATTTGAAAACCCAGTTTATTGGGGTGTTGATATGTCCTCTGAGCATGAGCGTTATTTAGCGGAACAACACTTTAAAGCGCCAGTTGTCGTTAAAAACTACCCGAAAGACATCAAAGCTTTCTATATGCGCCTAAATGAAGATGGCAAAACGGTTGCTGCGATGGATGTATTAGCGCCGGGCATTGGCGAGATCATCGGCGGTTCACAACGTGAAGAACGTTTGGATATGCTTGATGCACGTCTTGAAGCGATGGGCATGAATAAAGAAGATTACTGGTGGTATCGCGACCTTCGCCGTTACGGCACGGTTCCACACTCCGGTTTTGGTCTTGGATTTGAGCGTTTAGTTGCTTACGTGACCGGTGTCGGTAACGTTCGTGAGGTTATCGCCTTCCCACGTACCCCAAGAAACGCAGCATTCTAATGTTTGTCTACAGTGTAGTGCGAATTTATCGCACTACACTGATTTATTAATATCACCTTAGCATTTCAACTCAGCATACCTTCTTTTTGATATTGGCGACAAAACTAAAGTCGCTCACTGATATTTGTTAACTGGATCACAATTTTTACGTTATCGCCTTATAATTGACCCTTTTGAACAATCTACTGCCCCATAGCTAAGAATAATCTGCTTTTTCGATTCGATTTTTCATTTCAACAACGATAAAAAATCATTTTTACTTACCTAAGTTACTCAAAAAAAGTTCAATTCGACTTGTGAAAAAGTTCCATTAATTTTGTAATATTTTTTAAACTGGTACGATGAGCGGTTATTTTTTAATCTAACTTTTACATTTAGAAACACCCTGTTACCATTTGTTGCAGAATCTTCGTTTTTGTAGCATTTTGAGGGTAGATAATTTTATTTATCAATGGAACACTGGTCGCCGACATAGACGACACTAATCTCTCATAAATAGTTCCAAATAATTTTGCGAATTGTTTTTGGCAGTGGCAGGTGTCCGAAAATAACACCAATGAGGGTAATAATAATGATGAAGCGCAATATTCTTGCAATAGTTATCCCAGCTCTGTTGTCTGCAGGCGCAGCAAACGCAGCTGAAGTTTACAACAAAGACGGCAACAAGTTAGACGTTTACGGTAAAGTTGACGTTCGTCACTACTTCGCTGATGCTGGTAAAAAAGGCAGCCAAGACGGTGATGATTCACGTGTTCGTTTAGGTGTTAAAGGTGATACTCAAATCACTGACCAACTGACTGGTTTTGGTCGTTTCGAGTGGGAAACTAAAACTAACAAAGCTGAAAACGAAGGCGAAAATAAAAACCGTCTAGCTTATGCTGGTCTGAAATTTGCTGACTTCGGTTCAATCGACTACGGCCGTAACTACGGTGTGGTATACGACACGAACGCATGGACCGACGTATTCCCATTATGGGGTGCGGACACTATGGCTCAAACTGATAACTTCATGACTAGCCGTAACCGTAATCTATTAACTTACCGTAACAGCGATATGTTCGGTTATGTTGATGGCCTGAGTTTTGCTCTGCAATACCAAGGTAAAAACGGCGATGACAACCTGTCTGCATCAAAATCAGGCATGGCTAAAGACAATGGTGACGGCTACGGTTTCTCTACCGCTTATGATTTAGGTTGGGGCGTTACACTGGGTGGTGGTTACTCTAATTCTTCCCGTACTCCAGACCAGAAATCAGGTTCTGTTACTGTAGCTCCAGGTGTTGATGCGCATAGTGCAACTGGTAAACGTGCTGAAGCTTGGAACGTTGGTGGTAAATTTGACGCTAACAACGTTTACTTAGCAGCAATGTACGGTCAAACACTGAACACAACTCGTTACAGTGAGTACAACCTAATCGCTGACAAAACTGAAAACGTTGAATTAGTTGCTCAGTACCTGTTCGACTTCGGTCTGAAACCTTCTATTGGTTATAACCAATCTAAAGGTAAAAACCTAGGTAATGGCGTTGGTAATAACGACCTAGTTAAATATATCTCTGTAGGTTCTTACTACTACTTCAACAAAAACATGTCTGCAGTTGTTGATTACAAAATCAACTTGCTGAAAGACAATGACTTCACTAAAGCAGCTGGTATCAACACTGATAACGTAGTTGGTTTAGGTTTAGTTTACCAATTCTAATTATCAGTTAACTGATAATCTAGAAACCATAAATATGTTTTTGTCAGGCAGCGCTTCGGCGCTGCTTTTTTGTTTTTATTATGCCATTACCAAACTGATTATCTGCCTGCCAGCCCAGCAATTTAGATGTTTTCGCTAGTTTTTTGTTAATTTGTGGTTATATTACATTCAATTCCTATCTAGCTCACAAGATCTCGCCAATTTTGGCTAAAACTATTGGCAAAAAGTCTTTCCCACGTTACCCTGAGAACTCAACTCGTTCGGCTAAATCGCCTTTCAGCTACATAACAGAGCTTTGGAATCGATAACATGTTTGAAAAAATTACTTCTGCCCCTGCTGACCCTATTCTCGGTCTTGCTGATAGTTTCCGTGCTGACCCCCGTGATAATAAAATCAACTTAGGTATTGGCGTCTACAAAGACGAATCCGGTAAAACACCGGTACTTGATACCGTTAAAAAAGCAGAAAAATTCCTGCTTGATAACGAGAACACCAAAAACTATCTTGCGATTAGCGGAATGCCAGAATTTGGCCGAGTCACACAAGCGTTGTTGTTTGGTGAAGAACATGAAATTGTGACGTCAAAACGTGCTCGCACTGCACAAGCTCCTGGTGGTACTGGTGCCCTACGTATTGCCGCTGACTTTATTGCCAAACAAACTAATGCTAAACGTGTTTGGATAAGCAACCCTACGTGGCCTAACCACAACAATATTTTCGAAGCTGCAGGCTTAGAGGTTTGCACCTACAACTACTATAGTGCCGCTAAGCATGATATCGATTTTGACGGTATGTTAGCGAGTTTGGCGACTGCAACCGCGGGTGATGCAATTGTATTACATGGCTGCTGCCATAACCCGACCGGTATTGACCCAACGGTTGAACAATGGACTAAACTGGCTGACCTTTGCGCAGAAAAAGGCCTGCTACCTATTTTCGACTTTGCTTATCAAGGTTTCGCAAAAGGTTTAGATGAAGACGCTGCTGGCCTGCGTATCTTCACCCAAAACAACCCTGAAATGATTGTGGCAAGCTCGTTCTCTAAAAACTTCGGTTTGTATAACGAACGTGTTGGTGCTTGCACCATTATCGCGAAAGACAGCGATAATGCAGAACGTGCATTTAGCCAAGCAAAAGCGGTTATCCGTGCTAACTACTCAAACCCACCAGCACATGGTGCAGCGGTAGTGACTACCATATTGTCTGACGAAGTCTTAAAAGCCGAATGGGTTCAAGAATTAACCGCTATGCGTGAGCGTATTAAGCGCATGCGTCAACTACTGGTGAAAACATTGGAAGAGAAAGGCGCTAAACAAGACTTTAGCTTCATTATCAACCAAAATGGTATGTTCTCCTTCAGTGGGTTGACTAAAGAGCAGGTAGAGCGTCTACGTAGCGAATTTGGCATCTATGCGGTGAGCTCTGGGCGTATTAACGTCGCAGGCTTAACCCTCGAGAATATGGTTCCACTGTGTGATGCTATTGTAAAAGTCCTATAAGATCCCCTTCTTAGGCTGAACAATTGAAAACACCCCTTATGGGGTGTTTTTTTATTTCTAGGGATTTTTATCTTGAGAAATTAGGCTAAATTACCAAACAGGTTGTTCATCCTGTAAAAAAGGGTTGGTTTTACGTTCATGACCTAAATTTGACATGGGCCCATGACCGGGAATGAACTGATAATCATCACCAAGAGGCAGGACTTTATTTTTGATTGAAGCGATTAAATCCTGATGATTACCACGAGGGAAATCACTGCGGCCAACGCCCCCTTTAAATAACACATCACCCATTGAAATAAGCTTATCGGCACGATTAACAAAAATAATATGCCCCGGTGTGTGTCCCGGGCAATGTAATACATCAAAGCTGATTGCACCACAGGTGACTGTATCCCCTTCTTCTAACCAGTAGTCAGGGGTAAAGTCTGGGCATTCACCAATATAAAACATCGCATTTTGTTCAGCTAAATTTTCGATCCAGAAGGCATCTTCTTTATCAGGTCCATAAATAGGCACTGAGAAGTGTTTAGAAAGTATCGCTGATGCGCCAATATGGTCTGAGTGACCATGTGTCAGAAGAATTTTAGTCAATTTGAGTCCACGGCTTTCAATGGCAGAAATTATTTTTTCTGCTTCACCACCCGGATCAACAACCACTGCTTCCATTGAATTTTCATCCCAAACCACCTGACAATTCTGCATGAAGGGAGTTACTGGGATAATAATGTATTTCATTGAACAATTACTCCGTAATCTGTGTCACCTAGGCACAGATTACCATGTTCTTGCGGGTCCTGTATCGATATGTACAAAATTGCTTTTTGGATAATAACCGACACCGCCCGATTTCATTTTTAGGGCTGCTTTACGCACGTTGCTTAACTGCAAGCCTTCGATGTGAAAATCCATCGCTTGCCCACGAGTGTGATAGCTTTTCTTAGCAACACCGGAGCCTTTATGACGTAAGGCATTATTCGTTTCTAATGAACGATACCCAGAAATTAATTGAACAGGCTTATTGGTGCCCATCATTACTTGTAATAGGTAGATTTGATCAAACAATTTGGGATCAATCGTTTTCACTTTATCGCAACGATAATCGCGGAAAAGGTGATTTAAACGCGCAAGTTCAGACTTGTTATAACTACGTCCATTAAAAAATTCTGTTTTTAAAAACTCGCCAGTATTGAGATTTTGAAATCTTAGAATTCTTGGGCGTGGTGTTGTCATTGCAGCAAAAACATGGCTTGGTAATAAACTGAGGCCAATGGTGGCCGCGCCAATTCCCAACCACTTCCTGCGGTTTTGGTCAATAATATCCATAGGTGATAACTCAGGCCTTCATAATTTCAACAAAAGTAATTGCACTAAAAAGCAATTTAACCTATTCAGTCTAGCAAATGATGTTTCGCTTTAATGTATAATTATGTAAATAAATACATTAATTACGCAAAATTCATTTCATTTTCGCCAAAAAGTGAGTTTCATCACTTAATCTGCGACTAACTGAACCTATATAACTAATGGCTTATCTTAAGCAATAATGAAGAATAACCAACAGAAGTTATGTGAAATGATATGAATATTTAGGGAGGTTTCCCCCCCTAAACACCAAATTTAATGCAGAATATTTTTTATGACAGGAAGGTACTTTTCAGCATTATCGATACTGTTATCATATTGATAAATATCTGCACGGTATTGAGGCTGGTTCTCGTTATCAACCCAAGCCGTTTGGTAATAAAGATAAACAGGGATCCTATCCGGTATATTCACGTAACGGGTCGACCCTTCTTTTAAAGCCCCATCAATCCGTTTTTGCTCCCATCCCGCATCGCCTAATAATATGCTCGCCAGCTCACTGGCTTTATTCACTCGCACACATCCAGAACTAATCGCTCTTGCATTGCGGTTAAATAAACTGTGGTTTGGCGTATCGTGCAAATAAATTGCATCAGAACTTGGCATATTGAATTTATAACGTCCTAATGAATTCGTTGGCCCTGGCGCTTGTCTGACACGATAAGGAAAATTCGCAGGTGTGATATTTTCCCAATCAATTGAATAAGGGTCAATTTCAAATGAGTCCTGTCCCCAACCTGAATAAACCGTATAACCTTTACGGCTAAAATAGCTTGGATCTTGTTTGCCTTTCGGTGCGATATCCTTACGCGCCATACTTGTCGGCACACTCCAAGGCGGATTAATCACCACATTATTAAGCGCACTGCTCATTATCGGGGTTTTACGATCTGCACGACCCACAATCACTTTAGAGTCTAAAATGACTTCATCATTTAAATAAAAATTTAATGAGTAACCCGGAATATTCACTAAAATTCCGGTTCCACCACTGGCGGGGATAATGCGTAAGCGTTGAATATTCAATGCCATTAAACCGGCTTTTTGCTTAGGTTTCATGTTTAACCAAACTCGGGTACCTTTCCCCACAACACCATCTGCCTCTAAGCCATATTGCAATTGAAACTTTTTCACTGCATCGACTAACGCTTCATCATATAGACGAGATGCTGTCGTTGTAGTTTCAGCTGCTTGCTCTGTTGCTTGCTCAGCAACTTGGGCAATAGTTTCAGGGGATTCAACCGATAAGCTTTCGCCTTCTAGCAGCCCATCTCGTTGAAGGATCTGGCGTAGTACAATCACATCATCGCTTGATTGGCCCGGCTTTAACGTCTTAGTACCCACAATTTCCAGATCATCTTCTGGCATTGCCAATTGCTTAAGCATTTCTTTATGCATTGGTTGATACATTGGGTGATTAATTGCTTGTGATTTAATCCATTCACCTAGACTATTTTGTGAAACTGAATTTAACCAAGGCTGCATTTGCAGATCAGTTGGCGCAATCATTTTATAAGGGCGACTCGTATACAGCCAATATTGACCGCTCGCTTGAATAGAAGAGAGATATTGTAGATACCCCATCATTGCATCAGATAAAATGACATCTCGGCCTAGCTCACTCAGTTGGCTATTTTCCAGTAATAATAGCCATTCACTGAATTGCGGCTGTACACCAGAAAGTGCCAATTCCGCTAATTGCTGCTGAAATTGTCCAATTGCGGTTTCATCTTGCCACAGCAATTGCATCTGTCTGTCAGCATAAACTTTAGCAAGCTGCTTGGTAAATATCGGTTTCACATCCACAGGGAGCGATGCGGTTATTTTAGCCAAACTTTCGACTGGTGTAATCGTAGCGACTGCGTTTAATTCAACAATAGCGGGTTGCTGTAATTCCGTTGTATTTTGTTGCGTTGTTTGTTGCGTTGTTTCTTGCGCTGAAAATGCAGGAAACTGCAGAGCCATCAGCCCACATATTACGGAGACTTGCAGAGCTTTCACTCTTCTCTTTGCCATACATCCACCTTGAGTTACTACATGGATAACAATAGTTTTTATTATAGTTGCTATTTTATTGTATTTAATTGTAAAAACGAATGTTATAGGAATAGACTAATTTTGTCTTTAAAGAAGATAAAAAGTTATTGGATTGCTGATGATTAAAAAATAGCTATCTGAGAAATAGACTTATTTTCATTTTAAATAACTAAAATGCTATTTTAAATCGTCTTATACTGATGGGTTTGCTTATTTATATACTGGATAAATTTTTCTATACTTTGTTGATAAATTTAACTTAATCTATATTAAATAAATAAAAAAACAGTTAAAGAAAGAATGACTTCCTTTAACTGTTCAGTATTAATAGATTTTAATACTCTGAATTGATAACAACTTCTTCACCAAAACGACCTGCTTTTGGTAATGGTTGGTAAGATGAATTAGCTGCTCTTAAAACACGAATTCCACGAATATTTAATTCATTTGCTGCCGCAATATCTGCATCAGCATCACCATAATAGATAGTCAGTTTATGATCACGCATCCAACTCACTTTATTATTTTGTCCTGGCTCATCACCAGCAAAAATAACAGGATTCATTTTATCCGCAGGAATGGCTAAGCCTTCTTGAACATATTTAGTGACAGTTTCTGTTTTAGTCTGTGTGCGACCGGTAATAAAGTAAACCTTATCACCTCTATCTAAATGCATTTTAACTAAATCAATGCCCACTTTTTTCGGCATACTGAATTTATCCCACTCATTATTCATTTTTTCCCAGAATTGAGGATTTTTCAGATAGCTAAAATCTTTTGGCGAAAATTCAAGTTGTCCACGATAAAAACCAGGACTTGAAAATAAAACAGTATCATCAATATCAAACCCAACCACCGTTGGCGCTTTACCCTCTAAACTTTGTTTGATCTGTTCAATTGACACCCAGTGTACAGGTTGCTGTTGCGCTAATTCAACGACAGTCACACCTGGACTGACTGTTTCTGGCATCGGCATCTTGGCTTGAGATGTTGCTGTGAAGCTCAATGCGAGAGCAATGGCACTTAACGTTAGTGTTATTTTTTTCATACTTAGCCCTTGAGTTGTTTATCGCGGTTTTCTATCGAAACCAAGTGAAATTTGTGATCTTTAATCACAACAAGAGTGATGATATGAGTTTTAATTACATTAAAATGAGACTTATATCTCATTAATGCTCTCAGTTAGTGACTAACGTTATAATTATGTGAGCTAGGCAATTAATTCAGATTAAAAAATAAATAAAAAACCGACATCGTTGCCGAATGCCGGTTTTCAAATCACGAGCAAAATAGAATGTATTACTGGATCTGTGGTACTTGAGAAACAGGATCCTCTTGCCCAAATCCTTTTAGTCCAACAACATGCACATGTTCATTAGTGCCAAATACCTTACGTACCAATTTATAGGTCGTTCCCTTTTCCGGGCTGATATTCTCAGGTGCCGCGATAATTAATTGCATTTCCAGCCTGTCACAGAGCTCAAACAAGGTTGCAATCGATTTAGCATCCAGACGAGCAGCTTCATCTAAGAACAGCAAGCGACATGGAATAATGTCTTTTGCACGTAGCCGACGAGACTCTTCTTCCCAACTTTGTACCACCATAACAAGGATGGACATACCCGTACCAATCGCTTCACCGGTTGATAGCGCACCACTTTCCGCTTTCAGCCAACCATCTGAACCACGATTAACTTCAACATCCATCTCCAGATAGTTTCGATAATCAAGCAGCTCTTCACCAATAGTTTGAGGTAAACGCTGCCCCACATCCACTTGTGGATTCAAACGTTGATACAATTTTGCCATCGCTTCAGAGAAGGTCAAACGCTGACTGGTAAACAAGTCTTGATGCATTTCGCTTTCTTCAGATAGCACACTCAGTAACAGTGCATGGCTTTCACGAATATTCACATTCAGCCTAACACCTTTAACCTGACCAAATGAGACGGCTTGCAACCCTTGGTTAAGCATACGAATACGATTTTGCTCACGTTGGATGGTTTTGCGAATAATATTTGCCACACTTTTCGAACTGATTGCCAATTTTTGTTCACGAGCAGTCAACTCTTCCGTTAAACGCGCTAACTCAATTTCCATTTGTTCAATGGCATCGATTGGGTCATCGGTACGGATAATATCTTGGCGAATACGTTCACGCAGGTGTTGGTACACCGCAATAAAAAATTTAATCTTACGGTCAGGATGTTTGGGATCTTCCGATAAGCGTAGTACATCACGCAAATGTTCATTATCTGAAACCGCTAAACGTAGTGCCCCCAAGGCTTTATCCGACATAGAACGTAAACTATCACCATCAGTATAAGCAAGCTCTCGGCGGTGCAAGCGACGCTCAACACCGTTATCTTTCACTAAGCGCATAACCGCACACCAACCCGCTTTCGCCGAAACGACCTGCTCACGTAACTGGTAATAATCTTTTTCCAACTTACGCAGGCGTTTTTGCAAATTATCCATTTCAGCTTCACATAACGTTAGCTGTTTTTCTAATTGGTTGATGCGAGTACGGTTCGCCATCACAGATTGATGCAATTCATCACGACGGATACGAGCTCGTTCTTGAGCATCAGGATCTGCCTTAACACCAATTTCCTGCATTTCGGCTTGAAGCTCTTTTAACATCTCTTGCTTAGTATCAAATGAGCTACGAAGGGAGGCAAGGACTTGATTATATTGTGAAGCTTGTGACTGATGTTGACGTAATTGTTCACGCGAGCGAGCACGTTCTGCTTCTGCCTGCTCTAAGCGTTGGCGTAATTTTTCATTTAAATCAGAATTTTCACTGACCATGCCAGTGGAATCGCTGTAGCTAAAGTGTGCTCGACGCTGAACAATTTCAACCAATGCAAAGGCTTGTTGTTTGGCACTTTGCTGGCTATGTTTAGCTTGTTCGTAATCTTTACGTAGCTGGTCATGCTGCTCAGGATCGCTCAATAATACCGTAACTATCGGTTCAAGTTTTGCCAGTGCATTACCATGCTTATTCAGGAAGTGCGCAGCTTCTTCTGCTTCTGAGAGCTCTTCATTAATTTCTTCAACGCGATCCGCTAACGTTTCATCCATTAATAAACCCACTTGAGGCAATAAACGGTTAAGTGCTGATAAGCTTTCTTTACCTTGTGCAAACTGCTGGCGCTGTTGCCCAGTTTGCTCTTCAAATTGCGATAACGCGCGTTCAAGCTCAGTACGTCTTTGATTCAAAGTTCGAATTTCAGCTTCGGGATCACTTTCAAAAGCAACAGAAATATGTTGTCCGATAAAACGACTAAAAGCTTGGTGCGAACGCTGAATTTTTTGCACATCAAAAGAAAGGGTCGCATAACGTTCAGCTAATGCATCCCGCTCTAAAGTTAAAGACTCAAGATGACTTTCTCGGGCTGCACGACCAAATAATGGCAATTCTGGATAACGAGAATAACGCCACTGGCGTTCAGATGAGCGAATAAGTACTGCTTTTTCAAATTCTTGTGCATCGAATACACTGTCGTCAAAGGATGATGGATCCCCCTCGATAAAATAAATATCATCAGGGCAATCTTGTAAAGTTTCCAACTGAGTACGTACTGCGGATAAATCTTGGACAACAATACCATGACGAGCAGGACCGTATAATGCAGAGAAATAAGCCGCGTCTTCAATCGGAATATCATCATAAATTTCAGAAAGTAATACGCCGTTGAAACGTTCAGCCAATGCGAGCATACGGTTGTCTTCCGCACCACTTGGTTGGCTTAAACGTTCAATTTGTTTTTCTAGCTCACGCCTTTGCCCAGCAATTTCATCTCGTTCAACGGTGATTTCCCTTTCTTGTTCAAGCAGTTGCTGCATAAATTCAGTAACTGCCGTACTGGTTTCAAAGGTTTCATTCGATTGTTCGTTAAGCTGAGTTAAGGCCTCTTGCGCCATAATCCAAACCGGTGCTTTAGATGAAAGCTGTTGAATACGCTGGCGAATTTGATCTAATTCTTGACGCATCTGCATACGTCTTTCGCCGCTTTCATTAACACCAATATTCAGTTCTTCTTGTTGAGCTTCAAGCTCTGCCATTAAGGCATCTAGCTCATCCGGCTCATAACTCTGACCGTGACGCTTACAGAATTCACTAAGCAGTCTTTCAGCATTACGCTGGCTATCTAAACGTTGTTGTAATTCAGAAAGTTGCATACGTAAAGGCTGTACACGCTCTGCTAAATGCAGCTGTGATGACCAGTCTCGCAACAATGTACGTGCTTGCTGATAGGCTTCACTACGACTGACTTCACCCACCATCGTTTTAACGAGTTGATAAGCTTGTTCAAATTGGCTATGAGCTGCATCTGCTACACTCATTTTTTGCTCTAGCATCAACAAGGCTTCTGTCGCTTGTTGTTCCCGAGCTTCAAATGTTTCCAGCCATTCGTCTGCATTTTCAATTGATAATTCAGGTAGTTGGCATAGTTCGCGAGCCCGGTTAAGCGCATGTAATGCCTGTTGGTACTGAATAGCACGGGTCTGCTGAACATCTAATGCTTGTTGGTAATCTGCTAATTGGTTTTTCAGTTCATCGACTTCAATTTCAGCGGCTTCTGAACGCGCTTCAAATTCTTCTTGGCTTTCTGTCGCCTCTGCGACAACTTCACTTTGCTCTTCAAGGCGATAAGTTAATTCTTCGATATCGGCTTGATAGCGGTCGATTTTTTCCTGTTGGCGCAAAGCGGCTTGAACCAAGTTCAAATGATCGCTCGCGGCTTGATAATCTGCTTCTAAATCAGATGAAGAAACATTTTGTTCATTAAGTTCACGTGCCATTTCAACACTGCGAACTTGCTCAAGTTTAAGCTGTTTACGACTCGCCAGTAATTCATTACGGGCAGCCAAGGCCGCATCTAAATGAATTCGTCGCTCATTTGAGTGACGCATATAATCAGCCGAAACATAATCTGTTGCTTGGCTAATCAAATGTTTAAATAGATCGCGGTCTGACTGAGTAACGCGAATTGCTTCAAGTGTTAAGCGATTTTCACGCAATGCGGCTTCCATATCTTGGAATGCTTTACGTACTCCGCTATTTTCAGGCAATAAATAATCACGCAAAGAACGGGTAATCGCACTGGAAATCCCGCCATATAGGGAGGCTTCAATCAAACGATAATATTTACTGCGATCGCTAGCGGATCGTAAACGCTTTGGTAATACGCCAAGCTCAAATAAGACAGAATGGTAATCTGTAATCGAGTTAAATTGTTTAAACTGAATGCCTTCTTGCTCTTCTAAGCGCTCTTTTAATTCGTTTAAAGGAATGACTTTAGCCTGACGGCCATCAAGTACTTCCGTTAAAATATCAGTAGGCACCGTCGCAATTGGAACCCCTTGAACCATAAAGGGTTTAATATCGACTTTTTTATCGCGACCCGCAACTTGCTGTAAGCGTACCCCGACCATCACACGCTGGTGTTTAGAGTTCAAAACGTCCAAAATGGCATAACAAACACCGGGACGTAATTTTCCGTGTAAACCTTTGTCGCGGGAACCCGATGTCGCCCCAGCCTCCGTCGTATTACGAAAATGAAGCAAGGTCAGATCTGGGATCATCGCCGTAATAAAAGCGGCCATGGTGGTTGATTTACCCGCACCGTTACCTCCGGAAAGAGTGGTAACTAATTCATCAAGGTCAAAGGTACGTGCAAAAAAACCGTTCCAATTCACCAGCGTCAGTGAGCGAAATTTTCCGCGTTCAATCATTGTTGTTCATCCCCATCACTTTCTGCTGTTTCTTGGCCATCTTCAGCTTCATCTTCCTCGCCATCTTGCAACGATAATGCTCCTTCAAGGGAGATAGCTTCACCATCACGGATCATGCGTAGTTGAGCATCTTGTGGATTATCCCCACTGCGTACATCCGCGCCGAAACGAAATACAGATTCGAAAATCACAAATTTACTCGAATCATTTTGCAGAAAATGCACCATACCTAAACGACGTAAACGGTTCAGAGAGGTTCTTAATTTTTCCTGCAATTTTTGTTTATCTAAGTCAGAGCCTGTCGAACGTTGGTTAACAAATTTCAATAATTTACTTTCATCAGCCAGCGATAAAAGTTCTTCAAATAGCTCTTGAGAGGTAAAAATACCTTGATTACTGAGTCGCTCAGGGCTGAGATAGAGGTAACACAGGATTTTACCCACCATCATGTCTAGCTCAGACAGGACTGAGCGAGGAATTAAGGTCGTCGAACGAGGTCGCAAATAGAAAAAACCTTCTGGTGCACGGATCAATTCAACGTTATAACGTGAGTAAAATTGTTCCAAATCTTCCTGAAAATCCATTAAAAATGCGTGATTATCAAGGTCATCAATACTGATATGACGCCCTGAACGCAACTGGCTGTCGAGTTCTGGAAAAATAGGGTTAGCTAATGCTTGAGCCAGCTTTACTGGCATAAATTGTTCAATATTTGTCGATGACATGTGCCTGTACCTTGGCTCCGTGATCATTAATAGCTTGCCATTCTGCCGGTAATCCCGCCAGTTCAGCCTCTGCGATACCTAGTCTTACAGCCTGATCGATAATAATACGTGCGACATCAAAATGACGCTTCTGTGGATACTGTTTTAAATACGCTTGCAGGATACGACCCATATCTAATGGCTGCTGATCCGTTTTATAGAATGCGAGCTCAGATTCAATTAATTCAGCCAATCGGTCATTAACCTCACTAAACTCTTCAAACTCAAGCTCTGGTGGTAATTCACCCGTCACTTCTTCATCATGTAACGAAAGTTCTTCATCACGCATATCAAATAGCCTATCCGCATTGGCATAGGTCAATGCCCAAGGGCTATCGAGGTACTGCTGAACAGATAAACGTAAGCGTTGAGAAAATATGCGATTTTTATCCATATCAATCGCAGTACGGATAAATTTATGCACGTGGCGGTCATAACCAATCCACAAATCAATAGATTGCTGTCCCCAGCTGACAATTCGGTCTAATTTATTTTGTAAATCAAAAATTAATCTATCAACCATATCAGAGAATTGAGGCGCATTCATATTTGCTTCTTGGATGCGTAGCAAATTAGCTTGCAGTTTATCGCCTGCTGCTTCCAGCGTATCTTGCAATTCTCTCAATGTACCTGATGTTTCAGACAATAATTGCTCACAGTTAGCGATAGCCGCTTGCCAATCTTGATTCAACAACGCCGCAATATCTTCTTTAACTGAATTTTGCTGCTCATCCATAATACGCTGTGATAAGTCAATGCTATCGAAGATTTCAGCAACTGAATATTTTAATGGGGCAAAAACATGTCGATGCCAATAATATTCATCACCACCTTCTTCTGCTGATTCCGCAGCTCTTTGCAATTCCCCCGCAACAATCGATAACTGCATCGATAATCGTAATGTTGAAAACTCACGTTGGCGGATGTAGTAATCACTAATCCCAATGCCAAGCGGAGTTAAACGGTAAATTGCATTTCCTTCGATAAAATCACTAGCAAAGCGGTTAAATATCTTTTGGCGAACCATATCATTGATGGCGTTATTCGCTCTGACCGAAAGTGATTCTGTGGTTTGCTCAAAACCTTTACAGACTTCACGAAAGGCATCAATTAGCTCCCCTTCGCTCATTTCACCATTAATCCGTTCGCTGTTTAGTACTGCTACCGCCAGCAAGAATGCTAATCGCTCTGCGGGGAGTGAAATCGCAAAATCATTCTTTCGAGCCCAAGACACAAGTTCGGGGACGGTCTGGGATAACTCACTCATAAATCGTCCTTTTGTTTTTGTTTTCGTGCCATCACATGAACATAACGCCCCATGCTAATATAGGGTTCTTCACGGCAATATTGCTGTTCAAGCGCCAGCAATGCGGGGAAATCTTTTTGTTGTAACTGCCGGCTTTGTAGATAGTCATGAAACACTCTTACGCCACTTTTACCTAAGATATCCATTCCACAAGCCAACAGCCACTCATCAACCTGCTGCGGGAAGAGTGGATTTTGCGGCGACAACGAACGTTTTCGTCTACGTTGAATGTGAGGCGTTGCAAGATGGAAATTACCTAAAATTGCATTACGCATCACTAAGCCATTTGCATTATAGAACATGACAGAAAATATGCCTTCTGGTCTGATTATATCGACCAACTGTTCAATTGCATATTTTTGATCGCTAATCCATTCAAGCACAGCATGAAAGAGTACCAGATCAACCGGTTCATTTAAATGCTGGGCAATATCTTGTACTGCGCTGTTAACAAAGCGTATGTTTTCACTAATCCCTTGTTCTTGCGCAAGTTCACTGGCTCTTTCGAGCATTTCTTCAGATAAATCGCAAAGTATGACTTTATGCCCCATCGCTGCAAGTTTGCGCGAAAAATGGCCTTCACCGCCTCCAGCATCAAGTATGCGTAAAGTTTCACCTTTAAAATGGTTTTCTAATAAGTGATTCAGATCTTGCCAAACAACCGCTTCGCGAATCTTACCTTTTGTCGTTCCATAGATATTTTTTGCGAATTTATCGACAATATCATCAAAGTTGCGGTCTGCCATGTGCCATCCAGTTGCTTATAATTCATCAATATCGTACAACACCAAAATCAGTCAGTTCTTATCTTGAGCTTAATGAAAACCAGTTAATTCGAGCAGATGATCAACATAGTCTGTTGCTTTCATATTTCGTTTAATTGTGTTGGATTTGGGTGATGACGTAATCCCGAATTATAACAGATAATAGCTATATTTTTGCATAGTACTTTATTTTGCTGATTGAATTTCATTTTGGCATCATAGTGTGTGCGCTGAGCTGCAAAATAATTGTGAATTAGGTTCAATTGTATGACAGGATTAATTCAACACAATACGTTATCAATAACCTTCTAAATTAGGCTTACTATGTTATTCCTATTAAAAAAATATATTGGCTCGCTCTTGATGCCATTACCCTTGCTACTGATTATTGGGTTTATCGGCTTAATTTTACTGTGGTTTACTCGCTGGCAAAAAAGTGGGAAAACCTTAGTTACCGCCAGCTTAGTCATCATCATGTTATTAGGGCTACAACCCATCTCTGATACCTTGCTCGCCCCCGTTGAAGGGAAATATAACCAGCGTTATGAACTCATAACCCGTAATCCGCCAGAAAATATCCATTATATTGTTGTTCTCGGTGGTGGTTTTACCTACAACCCTGATTGGAGTCCAAGTGCTAATTTATTAAACAATAGTCTTCCTCGCGTTACCGAAGGGGTGCGCCTGTATCTAAAACATCCAGGTAGCAAGCTTATTTTCACCGGTGGAAAAGCCAACAGCAGCATAAGTAGCGCAGAGGTTGCGGCGCAAGTGGCTCAATCTTTAGGTGTTCCACCTGAAGATACTATCCCCTTGACTGAACCTAAAGACACACAGGAAGAAGCGTTTGAAGTTGAGAAGATTATTGGTAAAGAGCCTTTTTTACTCGTGACATCAGCAAACCATTTACCAAGAGCAATAACCATGTTTACCCGCAGAGGCATGCAGCCATTCCCTGCTCCGGCAAATCAACTGGTTATTACCAGCGGTATCAATCCATGGGAGAAATATATCCCATCATCTAATTACTTTGGTCATAGTGAACGAGCTTGGTATGAACTAATTGGCACCATTTGGTGGCATTTAAAACCGGATAATAGCCAATCTATCGAGCCAATTTTACTGACGCCTGAAAGTGTTACTGCAGAATAAAAACAAAAAAAGGTGTCACTCATCTTAAAGTGTACACCTTTTATTTTAGCGAGACTGTGATTATAAAATAAATTGTTTTCTCACTAACTCAAGATCTTGTGGAGTATCAACCCCTGCTCCCGGCGTTTTTTCAGCCACTGCGACATGGATTTTCTCACCATACCATAGCACTCTAAGTTGCTCGAGCATCTCGATTTTTTCTAGTGGGCTAGCTTCCCATTTAATATAGCGACGAATAAAACCTGCACGGTAAGCATAAATACCAATGTGACGTAAGAAACAGTCACTGATTTTATCCTGACTCACCGCAAAGTTATCTCTATCCCAAGGGATCGTGGCTCGAGAGAAATAGAGAGCATAACCTTCGTTATCCGTCACAACCTTAACCGCATTTGGGTTAAAAGCTTCAGCGGCATCATGGATTGGAACGGCCAAAGTCCCCATGTTAGCCTTACTTCCTTGAAGATTACCAGCAACTTGGCTAATAATTTCAGGTGGAATTAAAGGCTCATCTCCTTGCACATTCACAATGATTTCATCATCTGAAAAACCATAAGTATCGATGACTTCTGCCAATCTTTCTGTGCCTGATTGATGGTCTGGGTTTGTCATGCAAGCTTCACCACCTGCCTGAATAACCGCAGCAGCAACATCTGGGTGGTCAGTCGCGACAATGACTCGACTTGCCCCTGACTTTATCGCTTGTTCCATTACACGTACAACCATCGGTTTGCCATGAATATCGGCCAGTGGCTTACCGGGTAATCGTGTTGATGCATAACGAGCAGGAATGATAACCGTGAACATAATGGTTACTGTCCTTCATCTAATGAAACTTGACGCGCTTCAACTTCTAGCAGAACAGGAATACCATCTCGAATTGGATATGCGAGATGATCAAATTTGCAGATTAATTCGAGGTTGTCTTTGTTGTAACTTAATTTGCCGTGGCAGACAGGACAAGCAATGATTTCAAGTAAACGGTGATCCATGTTTTCTCCCAAATGGAATTAACTCACTTGGAGTCAGGATATCACATGCAGATATCACCGTTAACTTTAATCTTTCTAGATAAGGTCTCCTGCAGAAGATAAGAGGATAATGTGCAGGAGAAATAGTTCTGTTAACTATTTAATTAGTAAGCTATAACATCAGCGGCTGTTATGCCACATGAGCTGCGAGTCACAGAAAACTCGACATTTTGGCCTTCGAACAATGATTTAATTTTAGTACTAGCAATTGATTTACTTGTTACAAACACATCATCACCACCGTTGAATGGTGAAATAAAACCGTAACCTTCTTTTGCGTCAAACCATTTAACTCGACCCATATGTAATTGAAAATTCATATTAAAACTCCTTTTGTTCTAAGAACAATTTTTCTTTTTATCGTTTTATCATTACTCTTTGCTGTCTTCCCATTATGATTTGCCGATTTACCCATCACTCTTCAAGATACTAAGCCATTGTCTATACTCTGTTAATTGGGGTACTTACATTTTTATGTACCCAACTACATTTATTTATTCACGGCTTATCAACTACGTTTTTCTTGAATTATTTTTGGTATACAAACAGTCTAAGAGTAATTAAACCTTTACCAATATTGATGCACTTAATTGTTGTGCACCGTTTATGTACTACGATCCTATAGTGAATTTCAGACACCGAGTATCTACTGTGAAATTAACAGTGTATTTTGACATTATGATGACAAAACGAGTATTAATGTAGATATTGCGAGGATATGAAGACTAACTAAAGAACGGACCGTAAAATTTAAGCTAGTATAAAACCCAGTTACTAATGTATTGCATCCCTATACATAATAAGTGGATCTATATCACAATGGCGATATTATTATCACAGTGATACATTATAGGCAAGTTTTTTTATTATCTGAAATGATGTTTTTTATTTCGCTTAGGATAGTTTGAGAGCCATTTTTCTCTAATTCCACGTTTACCGGCAAGTACCACCAATTAGCTTGAGCAAAAGGTTGGCATTTAACGGCATCTTTTTCTGTCATTAACAAACATTCGTTTGATTTAGTTAATGAAGATAGCTGTTGTTGCTCATACGGTTGATGATCTGAGAAGGCATGCACACTTAACAAGGTTAAGCCTTTACTTTGTAAAGAAGCAAAAAAACGAGGTGGATGCCCAATCCCCGCCATTGCAACCACCGCGCTTAATTGTGTGACGGGGCGTGTTTCTCCGCTAAGAAGATTTATAGCCACATCACCTTCCAGTGACATGGCTATTTCATTATTGTGTGGCTGGCCGCCATTGGTAATCAACGCATTGACACTTTTCAGGCGACACGTTGTTTCACGCATCGGCCCAGCAGGTAACCACCAACCATTACCAAAACGGCGCTGACCGTCAATAACCACAATCTCATAGTCCCGTTGTAGCGCATAGTGCTGCAAGCCATCATCGGTAATAATGACATCTAATTGGTTTTTATCTAATAACGCTTTGATTGCTTCACTACGTTTTGGCGCAACGGCAACAGGAACCTTGGTTCTATGGTAAATCAACACAGGCTCATCACCGGCTAATTCTGTCGTGCTGTTTCCATCAAGAACTAATGGATAGTGATTGGATTTACCGCCATACCCTCGAGAAACAACGCCAACTCGGTAGCCTTCGCTGATTAATGATTCAACCAACCAAATTACGACGGGCGTTTTACCATTACCGCCTGCCGTTAAGTTACCTACAATAACGACAGGAACAGGTGCCTTCCAAGAACGAAATAGCCCGGTTTTATAGCCAATAAGCCTAACCGCCGTTATCAACCCATACAAAATAGACAACGGCAGTAGCAAAATATATAGCCATGATTTACCTGACCAAATTCGCTCAATCATTGCTTAAATTGGATCCTGTGTAATTGGGCATAGGCACCCTCTTTAGCCAGTAAGTCCACATGCGTTCCGCGCTCAATAATGTGCCCATCTTGAACAACCAAGATTTCATCCGCATTTTCGATAGTTGATAGTCGGTGAGCAATAACCAGTGATGTTCTATTCTTTTGTAACTCATCAAGTGCTGCTTGTATTGCGCGCTCAGACTCTGTATCCAAAGCCGATGTTGCTTCATCAAGGATCAAGATAGGTGCATCACGTAGCAGTGCTCGCGCTATTGCTATACGTTGACGTTGACCACCCGATAGCATCACACCATTTTCGCCAATAACTGTATCTAAGCCTTTATCTAACTTGTCAATAAAGTCCATGGCATAAGCCATATGAGCGGCTTTTTCTATCTGTTCACGGCTATAGTTACCATCTGTTGCATATGCAATATTATTCGCAATGGTATCGTTAAACAGGTAAACATGCTGAGAGACTAAAGCAACCTGGCTGCGTAATGATGAAAGAGTGTATTCCCGGATATCATGTCCATCAATACGAATACTGCCTTTATCAATGTCATAAAAACGGGTAATCAAATTAGCAATTGTCGATTTACCTGACCCCGAACGCCCCACTAAAGCAACGGATTTGCCCGCAGGTAACGTAAACGAAACATCTTCTAGTGCAGGATGTTCTTTCGTCGCATAAGTAAAAGTAACATGATCAAATTCGATATCGCCTTTTACTTCTTTAAGAACTTTCGTTCCTTCGTCTTTCTCTTGTTCTGTATCTAATATGACAAATAATGTCTGACAAGCCGCCATACCACGTTGAAATTGTGCATTCACGTTGGTTAATGATTTTAAAGGACGCATTAATGCAAACATTGATGAGAAGACAACGGCAATTGTTCCTGACGTTAATTGGTCACGAATTTCAGGAAAACTGGCCGCAAACAGGACAAAGGCTAATGCAAATGAGGCGATTAGCTGAACGATAGGATCGGAGATTGCCGATGCGGTCACCATTTTCATATTTTGGCGGCGCATATTATTGCTCACTTTGTCGAAACGCTTCGTTTCAACTTTCTGCCCACCAAAAATTAAAACCTCTTTGTGCCCTTTTAGCATTTGTTCAGCGCTCGTCGTAACATGCCCCATACCTGTTTGCATGTTTTTACTGATATTACGAAAACGCTTAGAGACAATTCGAATAGTGATAGACACAATCGGGGCGATCACAATTAAAATAAGGGAAAGTTGCCAGCTGTAATAAAACATCATCACAAACAAACCAGTGATGTAAGCCGTTTCACGAATAATCGTGATTAATGCGCCAGAAGCTGATGAAGCAACTTGTTCCGAATCATAGGTGATCCGTGATAAAAGTGTTCCTGTTGATTGCTGGTCAAAAAAGCTAACAGGCATTCCCATCATATGGCCAAACAGTCTTCGGCGCATATTCATGACCACCTTGCCCGATACCCATGAAACACAGTAGGTAGAAACAAAGCTAGATGAACCACGGACAACCATTAATCCTAATACTGCAAGGGGGAGCCATTTTAAGACGTCATTATCTGCTTTATCAAACCCTTCATCGAGTAAAGGTTTTAATAAAGAAATCATAAACGCATCACCCGCCGCGTTAATGATAAGAGCTATTGCTGCAACAATTAAACCCGCTTTAAACGGTACAATCATCGGCCATAAGCGGCGAAAAGTTTGTTTTGTCGAAAGGTCTTTATCATTCATACTTTTATTTACCAGACTTAATGTAAGCGCACTATTCTACTCGGGAAACAGCGGCAAGCCAAACCACAGATGATACCAGCGGGGACTAATTTCATATCTATATCGCAGGACTTTTACTTTTTCTCTTTTAAACCATAAAGTTACCTGACCATTTTCGGATGTATTTAACCACGTGATCTTATTATTTTTATACCTGAAATAGACTTTATCCGATGGAATTTTCCATGGACTGTACCTCGCTGAAGAAATTAATGCGATTGATGGTTTAATTGTTCTTAAGAATAATGCCGTTGAAGACGTGTTACTACCATGATGTGGAGCGAATAATATATTGGAACGTAACCTTGTTTTGTACAAAGCCGTCATCGCTTTCTCACCTCGCTTTTCTAAGTCCCCTGTCAATAAAATTTTATGGTAGCCATCGGTCAATTGAATAACACATGAATCATCATTGTGTGAAATTTTAGATAACTTTTCAGGCCAAAGAGCCTCAAATGTTAACTTTCCCCACTGCCACTTTTGTCCTTTATAGCAAGGAAGATGTTTGGCTTTAATTCCACTTTGATTTTTTCCCAATCGATATTGGGTACCAAAACTACTACGCATATTGAGCCAAGGATAATGCTTTTTTAGCTCATTAATCCCCCCAGTATGATCCAAATGGTTATGGCTAAAAATTACACTTATTGGTGTTATATTATGGTGTTTCAGAAAAGGAATAATTTGTCTTTTGGCATTACTCTCTCCTTGCCAGCGGTTACCAGTATCAAATAAGACTGCTAAATTATTTTGCTCAATCACAACAGCTAAGCCATGGCCCACATCTAAAATCGTCAAGCTCCATTCTTTATCTAATTGTTTTTTATTGAAAATATCCATTAGCAATAAAATAATGACACAGCCCAATAACCCAATATACTTTTTGTACCAACCAAACAATATAACCCAAGCCCCTAGCCAGCAAAAAAGTAATAAATAAAATGAAATTTCACCTAATTCAACCCAATAATCACTCAGAATGTACAAAGGTTGCAGACCAAATGTAATGACCTTATCGATAAATATTAAGATTATATTTTGAATATATTCAATGGGAACCAAAAACAAACCAAAAATGGATGGGACAACGACCCAAGAGACAAGAGGAACAAACCAAAGGTTAGCAAAAAAACTCATCACATTTACCCCCTTAAATAGCATAATCTGTATGGGGACCAACAAAATGAGCAAACCAATTTGTAAGTGGATTAACGGTAAAATCTTACTCAAAATCTTTCTTTGGCTAAGATTTGGGGGTAATGGAAATACAGTAAACCAGTATAGAATTGCCAATACAGCAAAACTCGACAACCAAAAGCTATCTGATAGAATCGAAAGTGGATCGATTAATAATAGGCAAGCAATACTCCATAAAGCCCATTGCCATGAGAAACAATAAAATGGCTGCTTTCGGATATATACCCACAATAATAAAGCCAAAAGGGCTCTTGTTGCAGGGATCGCAAAATTTGATACCCATGCATAGAGAAAAGCAAATACCAGTCCAACAAGGATTGGCATATTTGTTGTAATCAATCTAGCAGGAAGACCGTATTGTAATAAACGAGCAAGTAAGTAGCCCAATAAATAGGACATTCCGATATGTAAACCCGATATTGCAATAAGATGTGTAAGCCCTGTATTTTGCAATAATAATGAAATTTCAGGTTTTAATAGGCCTCGTTCACCAAACATTAGAGCATAAATAATACCTGAATTATTTAATGGATAAATTTTATCGATAAATTGATTAATTGTTTTTTGCCTATAAGAACATTGGGTATCGAGTACCTCTACTTGTTTACTTTTTAATGTCCCGATAATCCTTTGTGATAATTGATAACGCTGTTGATCAAACCCACCTTCATTGAGAGATGCATGTAACGGGTTTAACTTGGCATTTATTTTCCAGACTTGCCCTGCGCAGATTTCGTCATTCCCATTTACTTTTCCTTTCCAAGTTGCATATAACGGAGGAAATACGACTACCGAGTTAATTTTATTAATTCTCACTTTAAGTTTTTCCTCCTTCTCTTTTAGAGGAATACTCACAATCGCTATTTCTAATTGATGGTGTTTCTTTGACAAGAAATTTATTTTTTCCTGTATATCGACCCCATGCAAACAACTCCATAAAAAAATGATAATTGTTAAGGAAATATATTTCCCTGCTTTATTCGTTTTGCAGAAAAAAAAGAAAAAAAGACAAATTAATATAATAAGATTAGTACTACTTATCGAGGGTAACCTCGGTAAAAAAAGTAATGGTAAGATACCGGCTATGACCGAAATAGCGGCTTCTGTACAGGTAAGTAAAGCTAAATTAGTTATCTTCTTCTTATTCATTTAAGCCACTTTCCTTCGATTACGTGAGGGAAATAACTTAAAATATATTTATTGTTTTTTCAGTACTGATTAATTGAACAAACAAAGCCGTTCCCAGAAATCATTGCCAACAATGAAATACATTCATTTACTTGGGAAGCGCTTCGCAAAACTATTATGAATTTGAAAAATTGATTTTATCATTTAAGAATCGAGGATTAAGAACTGAGATTGGGATGATACGTTGAAAAATGAAGATAGCGACCTGTAAAAAACATAAAAAAAACATAAAAAAAACAGCGTCATGTTAAACATAAACGCTGTTTGGGTGTAATAATTAAGCTTTACAGTCTGTTATTGACCATAAATATTTACGCGGTCGCGTAATTCTTTACCTGGCTTGAAGTGAGGAACGTATTTACCTTCCAACTCCACTTTATCTCCAGTTTTTGGATTACGGCCAACACGTGGAGCACGGTAGTGAAGAGAAAAACTGCCGAATCCACGGACTTCAATACGTTCACCACTTGCTAACGTATCCGCCATATGCTCAAGTATTTCTTTTACAGCTTCCTCTACGGTTTTCGCTGAAAGATGAGATTGCTGGCTAGCCAGTTTCTCAATTAACTCAGACTTGGTCATAGTACCTCCCTAAACTACCGTTACAAAGGGGTAACAAGTTACCCCGATACTTAATTATTCGCCTTTAGCTGCTTTGAAAGCTTCAGCCATAGCACTGTTGCCGAATACAGAATCTTCTTGTTTGTTCACAGTAGCGACAGCATCTTTTTCGTCAGCTTCATCTTTCGCGCGAACAGACAGGTTGATTACACGGTTTTTACGATCAACACCTGTGTATTTAGCTTCAACATCATCACCAACGTTCAGAACTAGAGTTGCATCTTCAACACGGTCACGTGAAGCTTCTGATGCACGCAGGTAACCTTCAACGCCTAGAGTCAGTTCTACAGTTGCACCTTTTGCATCAACTGCGATTACTTTACCAGTTACGATTGCGCCTTTCTTAGTCGCTGCCAGGTAGTTGTTGAATGGATCTTCAGCTAACTGTTTAACGCCCAGAGAGATACGCTCACGTTCTGCGTCGACTTGCAGAACAACAGCTGCGATTTCATCACCTTTTTTGTATTCACGAACTGCTTCTTCGCCTGTAACGTTCCAGGAGATGTCAGACAGGTGAACAAGGCCATCGATGCCGCCGTCCAGTCCGATGAAGATACCGAAGTCAGTGATTGACTTGATTTTACCTTCAACACGGTCGCCTTTGTTGTGAGTTTCTGCAAATTGCTGCCATGGGTTAGATTTGCACTGTTTCAGGCCCAGTGAGATACGACGACGTTCTTCATCGATATCCAGAACCATAACTTCAACAACATCACCAACGTTAACAACTTTAGATGGGTGAATGTTTTTGTTAGTCCAATCCATTTCTGAAACGTGAACCAGACCTTCAACGCCTTCTTCAATTTCAACGAAGCAGCCGTAGTCAGTTAGGTTAGTAACGCGACCAGTCAGTTTAGTACCTTCTGGATAACGTTTAGCGATTGCGACCCAAGGATCTTCGCCCAGTTGTTTCAGACCCAGAGATACACGTGTGCGCTCACGGTCAAATTTCAGAACTTTAACATTGATTTCATCACCAACGTTGACAATTTCGCTTGGGTGTTTAACACGTTTCCAAGCCATGTCAGTGATGTGCAGCAGGCCATCAACACCGCCCAGATCAACGAATGCACCGTAGTCAGTAAGGTTCTTAACGATACCTTTAACTTCCATGCCTTCTTGCAGATTTTCCAGCAGTTGATCGCGCTCAGCGCTGCTTTCAGATTCAATTACAGCACGACGAGAAACAACAACGTTGTTGCGTTTCTGATCCAGCTTGATTACTTTGAACTCAAGCTCTTTGCCTTCCAAGTGAGTAGTATCACGAACTGGGCGTACATCTACCAGTGAACCTGGTAAGAACGCACGAATGCCATTCAGTTCTACAGTGAAACCACCTTTTACTTTACCGTTGATAACACCAGTAACAGTTTCAGCTTCTTCGTAAGCTTTTTCCAGCATCAGCCATGCTTCATGACGTTTAGCTTTCTCACGAGAAAGGATAGTTTCACCGAAACCATCTTCTACTGCATCCAGCGCTACATCGACTTCGTCGCCAACTTGGATTTCAAGCTCACCCTGAGCATTTTTGAATTGTTCTACTGGAATAGCAGATTCTGATTTAAGACCTGCGTCTACCAGAACTACGTCTTTATCGATGGCAACAACAGTACCACGAACGATAGAACCAGGACGAGTTTCAATATTTAACAGGGATTCTTCAAAGAGTTGAGCAAAAGATTCAGTCATATTAATGATCTTCAAGGGTTTCTTATTTAACGTCCACTTAGCATCCCGCCAAATGGGGCTGTTTCACATACCCCACAACGTCCATGTCGTAAGGTTGAAACCATGCAAACAAAATAGTCAACATGGTAGTAAGTGCGTATATTATCTAATTATAAGCTAAAATAAAGCCTATTATCACGATAATTTTAGAATATTTTTTGCATAGGTATGTGCTTTTTCAATGACTTCCTCAATAGACATACTTGTGGAGTCCAGCACTAATGCATCTTTCGCGGCAATAAGGGGCGCTACGGATCGATTACGATCTCGGTAATCACGCTCTTCAATTTCGGTCAAAAGTCGTTCAAAGTTAACATCAAACCCCTTTTCCTGCAACTGCTTCATACGCCGATGAGCACGTTCCTGTGCAGATGCATCAAGAAAAATCTTAACGGGGGCATCAGGAAACACTACGGTTCCCATGTCTCTTCCGTCAGCAATGAGCCCAGGTAAGGTTCTAAAGGCACGCTGGCGTCGCAGTAAGGCTTCCCTTACTCGAGGGAATGTTGCAGCTTGAGACGCTGTATTACCCACCGTCTCTGTTCTAATTTGGTTAGAAACATCTTCCCCTTCAAGAATGACTTTCAACACATTTTCTTCAGGTACAAAACGTACATCTAAGTTTGCCGCTAAAGGAACCAGTGCATCCTCTGATTGAATATCCACATGATGATGCAATGCGGCTAACGCGAGCACACGATAGATTGCACCAGAATCAAGAAGCTGCCATCCAAATTTATTTGCTAATGCTTGGCAAAGTGTACCTTTACCAGCTCCGCTTGGTCCATCAACGGTAATTACAGGGGCAATGGCCGCCATAAAAAATCTCCTTTCATGCACATAGCCATTGCTACCTGCAATTAAAATCTGTGTAGGTATTATACCTACTCACCAATTTTGTGAAATAAGCAGGTTCTGATGAATGAAATAAAATTGATGAAAAGGTGCGGATAAAAGGCAGAAAGGACTGAGTGAGTTGATATTCTCTGTTTCAATACCAACTCACTTAATTCAATAAAGTATTAACTCAAGCGCGCAAGTTGATCAAAATAATCAGGAAACGTTTTCGCTGTACAGCCTGGATCTAAAATTGTGACTGGAGTATTAGATAATGCGACTAATGAGAAACACATAGCAATGCGGTGGTCGTTATAGGTTTCAATCTGCGCATGATTCAGTTTTTTAGGTGGGACAATACGAATATAATCATGCCCCTCTTCCACTTCTGCACCGACTTTACGTAACTCTGTCGCCATCGCGTATAACCGATCCGTTTCTTTAACGCGCCAATTATAGATATTACGAATAACCGTTTCCCCTTCAGCAAAAAGCGCTACGGTTCCGATTGTCATTGCCGCATCAGGGATTGCATTCATATCCATATCAATACCATTGAGCGTACCACGTTCACATTCAACGTAATCATCCCCCCAACGAATAATTGCACCCATTTTTTCGAGTACATTGGCAAACTTGGTATCCCCCTGCAAGCTATTACGCCCAATACCGGTAACCCGTACAATGCCACCTTTAATTGCTGCCGCGGCTAAAAAGTAGGAAGCCGAAGAGGCATCACCTTCCACTAAGTATTCACCCGGTGATTGATATTGCTGTTGGCCTTTAATAATAAAGTGTTGATATTGATGATTTTCAACAGATACGCCAAAACTTTGCATTAGTGCTAATGTAATATCGATATAAGGTTTAGAAACTAATTCGCCTGAAATTGTAATCACTGTATCTTGCGGCGCAAGTGGTGCAGCCATTAATAAAGCGGTTAAAAACTGGCTCGATACCGAACCATCAACTGAAATAGAGCCGCCCTTGAATCCGCCTTTTAAGCGGATAGGTGGGTAATTTTGTTGTTCTAAATAATCAATCGCAGCGCTACCTTCCCTTAAAGCGTCAACTAAGTGCCCAATTGGACGCTCTTTCATACGAGGCTCCCCAGTCAGGACAATATTGTTCTCACTGAGGGATAATGCAGCTGTTAACGGGCGCATTGCTGTACCGGCATTTCCAAGAAAGATCTCTAATTCACCCTGATAAGATAAATTCCCCCCAAGACCTTCCACGCTACAACGCGTTTTATCTTCAGACAACTGATACTTAACACCTAATTGGCTTAACGCATTCAACATATGGCGAATATCATCACTGTCTAATAAATTAGTGAGCACCGTTGTGCCTTTCGCCATCGCTGCTAATAAAAGTGCTCGATTTGATACACTTTTAGACCCTGGCAAGTTGATAGTGCCGTTAACGGTGGATATGGGTTGTAATGTCAGGGATTGCATAGAACGCTATTTCTCCAATGTGATTTGCGACTGCTTTTATTTTTATAAAAATAAGACAAAATTAACCAGCCAAGCGTTCTATCTTGACCGGTTGATTTTAATCAGTGCTTGATACTGATTTTAAATTGAAAATTATTGGGCGTGGCGGCGCTCGAAATCTGCCATAAAGTCAACTAAAGCCTGTACGCCTGCTAATGGCATTGCATTGTAAATAGAAGCGCGCATACCGCCAGAAACCTTGTGACCTTTTAATGACAGTAAGCCTTGCTGCTTGGCTTCTTCAATAAACTTGGCATCCAAAGAAGGGTCTTGCATTTGGAATGGCACATTCATCCAAGAACGATTCTCTACCGCGACACGGTTAATGTAGAACTGGCTATCATCAATCGCTTGATACAGTAACTGGGATTTCTCATAGTTACGTTTCGCCATCTCCTGCAAACCGCCCTGTTCTTTTAGCCATTTAAATACCATGCCGGATAAATACCATGCAAATGTTGGTGGCGTATTAAACATCGAGTTGTATTCAGCCAAGACGGTATAGTCAAATACTGAAGGTGCTTGATTGGATGCTTTCCCCAATAAGTCTTCACGAATAATCACAATCGTCAATCCCGCTGGGCCGATGTTTTTTTGCGCGCCAGCATAAATGACACCATAACGGCTTACATCGATTGGCTTAGATAAAATTGCAGATGAATAATCAGCAATAATAATTTTGTCTTCAGGGAAATCAGGTTCTTCCAGAATGGCTAAACCGCCAATGGTTTCATTTGGGCAATAATGAATATAAGCCGCATCTTTGCTCAATGGCCATTCTTTCATGGGTTTAATACCGATAATACCGTCTTTTTCTTGTTCTACTTGAATAATATTTGGTGTGCAGTATTTTTGAGCTTCTTTTGCCGCAGACTCAGACCAATAGCCACTAACAATATAATCTGCTGTTGTTTTATCACCCAGTAAATTCATTGGGATAGCAGCAAAGTGTGCGCGAGCACCGCCGTGACAGAAGAGTATTTTATAGTTACTTGGTACATTTAATAAGTCGCGTAAATTTTGTTCTGCTTCTTCAGCGACTTCAATAAAGTCTTTTCCGCGATGACTCACTTCCATCACAGAAACACCGAGCCCTTTCCAATTACAAAATTCTTGTTCGGCACGACGCATGACTTCAACAGGCAGCATAGCTGGACCTGCACTGAAATTATAAACCTGACTCATTGACCTCACCCTATCTTCAATATTGTTAGTTAAACTCACTCAGATACCTAAAGTTGTATCATCACGCGCCTTTAGCTGCAACGGTTATTGTGGGCAAGTTTTCAAATTCAGGAAGGATATTTTTTGACATTAAAGCAAACAATTTTGTCAATCACGTCACATTATTAATAACCATAATATGATGGAGAAATTAACAAGACATAAGGGAGAAAAACCCAATTATATACCCGGCATTCTTCAAGTTTCAGGGTTGTTGACTACGCTCAGCCAGCCGAATCACATAGTTATCTATGTTCATCGGCTATCTTTACTTGTCGCCTACCTGCAACTTGAATTATTTTGGGTATAGTAATTTATTTCTAATCGGGGTAAAAAAGTTGAACTACGCTAATTAGCTAATCACTTTACTAACGATTTCAATCGCTTCTTTTTCAATAAGACGAAGATGCTCTTCACCTCGGAAGCTCTCACAGTATATTTTGTAGGCTTCTTCGGTTCCTGATGGCCTCGCGGCAAACCAACCGTAATCGGTCATAATTTTCAACCCACCGATTGCTGCGCCGTTACCTGGAGCTGCCGTTAAACGCTGAGTAATTTTATCACCTGCTAGCGTATCTGCTTCCACCATTTCTGGCGATAATTTGCTAAGTTTCGCTTTTTGCTCATGAGTTGCTTTCGCTTGAATGCGGTTATAAATTGGTGCGCCAAATTTTTCAGCCAGCTTATTATAACGTTGCTGCGGGTTTTCACCGGTTACGGCGGTTATTTCAGCAGCAAGCAAACATAAAATAATCCCGTCTTTGTCTGTTGACCATGGTGTACCATCAAACTTAAGGAATGAAGCGCCCGCGCTTTCTTCTCCGCCAAATCCGAGTTTCCCACTAAATAGGCCATCAACAAACCATTTAAATCCAACAGGAACTTCCACCAGCTCACGTCCGATATCATTAACAACACGGTCAATCATGGCACTTGATACTAATGTTTTTCCTACTGCAACATCTTTCCCCCACTGAGGGCGATGTAGGAATAAATAATCAATCGCAACAGCAAGGTAATGATTAGGATTCATTAAGCCATCAGGGGTGACAATACCATGACGATCGTAATCGGGATCGTTAGCAAAAGCTAAATCGAACCTCTCTTTCATACCTAGCAAGCCGGCCATCGCCCAACTCGATGAGCAATCCATACGGATCACACCATCATGGTCAAGGGGCATAAAGCGGAATGTTTGGTCTAACTGATCATTAACAATTTCGATATCTAACTGATAGTATTCGGCTATTTTCTTCCAATATTCAATGCCAGAACCGCCGAGTGGATCAACACCAATTTTTAGCCCTGATTTCTGAATAGCTTTCATATCAACAACTTCACCGAGTGCTGATACATAAGGCATAATCAAATCTTGCTCAATCACATAGCCACTCGCCATCGCAGCATCAAAGCTTAAACGCTTAACACCAACAAGATGAGTTGCCAGTAATTGGTTTGCTTGTTTTTCAATAACAGACGTTAAATCAGTATCTGCTGGACCACCATTGGCAGGATTATATTTAATCCCACCGTCTTCAGGAGGATTATGGGATGGCGTTATAACGATCCCATCAGCAATATCTTTGTGTGATTTGTTATAGCTTAAAATTGCATGGGAGATAGCCGGCGTTGGCGTAAAGCCATTCGCTTCTTGAACAACAACATTTACCTGATTAGCCGCGAGTACTTCAATTACTGTAATAAATGCAGCTTCAGACAGCGCATGAGTATCTTTACCCACAAAACAAGGTCCTGTAACACCCTGTTTTTTACGCAAATCAGCAATGGCTTGTGCAATTGCCAATATATGGCTCTCATTAAAATTTTTACGCACAGAGCTGCCACGATGCCCAGAGGTTCCAAACTTTACGGCTTGAGATGGGTTATTTGCCTGTGGCTGTTGCGTATAATATTGAGCTGTCAGTTGTGCGACATTTATCAAATCATTTTGAAACGGAAGCTGCCCTGCACGTTCATGTATTGTCACTTGTTCTCTCCCAAAGCACTGATGCATCGTTATATACTGGCTATAATGCAAGTTGCAGGCTGCCTCTTGAATTATTTAGAGTATAAACACCAATGATCTCTCAATTTTTAGATAGTATTGCTAACCTTTTCAATAACATTTGCAGGAAATTGCATCTCCTGCATGATGGCATCGACCATACTACGCTTACGATTTGTATTGGTATTTGTGATAACCCAATATGGTGTACCCGGAATATGGCGTGGCTTGGATTGCTTACCTGCAGCAAGCAATGTTTGCTCATCACCAGCAAAATAGATCCGAGTACGCCCATGCAACGATTCAGTTGCATTTGCAAAGCTATTCGAATCTAAGTTATAGAGTGTGGATAGTATTAGCATAAAGCGGTCAATTGCTTTGCTTTTTTCTGCATAAGCGTCTGATAGCAAAAGCTCTCTGATAACTCTAACAGGATTTTGTGCAGCCGCTGGTGTACTGATAATATGAGTTGCCGATTGCACAGGCGACTCGATGCAGGCATCTTTTGCTGGTACTGGCTGCCCGGGTTTGAAATTTAACATACGGCGCAAAATGTCCGATGCACTTTCACCGATATGCTGTGTGTGACTCGCAATATAGCGGTAAAGCTCTTCATCAACGTCTATCGTTTTCATTATTTCCCAGTACTTTTTTAACTAAAATTTGCGTGGAGATTATAAGACAGATTTAAAAAAAACAAAACAATTAAAATTTCAATAACTTAAAGCAAACATTACACTGAGATTAACGATAATTCAGTGGTTTATCACGTCCGAACTCACTTTAATTATCTTTACAGATTACCCTATTTGCACAATAAAACAGAGTTATCTAGCGTTACTTCAGTTAGGTCAAAAAATATTAAGGTAAAGTGACTCATTTGGATTTTAAACTCAGCCATGCCATGATAAGCCTACCTCTACCGATTATATTCCGATAATTTAACTATGACTGAGTTGCTAAACCATACTATTCATCAACCCGAAAATCCAATTGCCAATACCCCTATTGTTCTGATCCATGGGTTATTTGGCGATCTCAATAATTTAGGTGTTTTGGGCCGTGACTTGCAAAATTACTTTGACACTATTCAAATTGATGTACGTAATCATGGTGATTCATTTCGTGCGACACAGATGGAGTACCAACAAATGGCACAAGATGTCATTCATCTTGTTAAATCATTAGGTTATGAAAGTGCGATCATTATTGGTCATTCGATGGGTGGAAAAATAGCCATGGCTGCCACTGCTATTGCCCCTGACTTTATTGAGAAAATTGTTGTTATTGATATCGCTCCGGTTGCTTATCAAGTTCGTCGACATGATAAAATTTTTGCTGCACTTGATGCAGTAACGCAAGCACAAGTGAAAAGCCGCCAAGAAGCGACTGTTATTATGCAAGAGTATATTAATGAGGATGGCGTTATTCAGTTTTTACTGAAATCATTTCGCCAAGGTGAGTGGAAATTTAATATCCCTGCCCTTAAAAATAATTACGAACAAATTATTGGCTGGGAAACTGTCCCTGCTTGGGATAAACCCGTTTTATTAATACCGGGTGGAAATTCACCTTATGTACAAGCAGAGTATCGCGATCAAATAGCCGCTCAATTTCCAAAAGCAAAAGCTTGGGTTGTGGCAGATACTGGCCATTGGGTGCATGCTGAAAAGCCTGATCATGTATTAAGGGCAATACACCGGTTTTTAGGTCTATCTAAATAATAGTTTCTATAAAATAACGATGGGGCATTGCAATAATATTATAGCTATTTCAATGCCCCAAAAGAAATTATTCATAAAACAAATTAAATATAAAATAAAAACAATAATAAGACTAACTTTAATACTCCCGCCATAATTATCTCTGTATTATCTTATCTGAATAAAAAACCTTATCATCAATCATTATTTAACTAGAACATAATTCCAACTCAATCAATAGATAGCAACATTTTCACTCAATCCAGCTATTGGTGAATTTTATATTTAATGAAATAATAAAAAGGATTTTTAATATAAAGATGGAAAGTGAAAAATCACAATCAACATTATACTTCATAAGTGTTATCGCTAAATTAGCAGGAACCATAGATTCCGATAGTTTAAACAAAACCATTTCCAGCGAAAAAAATTACAATAACACCATTAATTTAATTAAAAAAAATCATAATATTCGTTGTAAAAAAAGGACTCAAAAAAACAAAGATATCACTAAGATATATTCCCCCTCTATTTTATATGATAAAAACGGTATGGCATTTTTACTGGCCAACCACAACAATGAACAGGTACTTATCCAAAAGATGGGTAATATCCCACCTGAAATTTGGAATATAGAAGAACTTAAGCGGCAATGGAATGGGGAGTGGTTACAGGTTAAGTTACAACAAGGTACATTTGACATCACTTGGTTTAAGGTGGAATTTTTAAAGTATAAAAAAATTATTGCATGGGTATTATTGTTTTCATTCATTCTACAAATACTCGCTTTAGTTTCTCCTATAGTGATGCAAGTTATTATGGATAAGGTTTTAATTCATAGTAATTTAATAACCCTTGACGTTTTAATATTTGGGTTAATTATTGCTGCTTTTATCGAAGTCATATTAAAAGGATTTAGAGAGTATATCTATCATCATACGATTAATCGTATTGATATTACTTTAGGCTTAAAATTAGTTAACCACCTATTACACCTACCAATTTCATTTTTTAAAAATAGGCAAATAGGCGCAATAGTGACTCGCGTGAAGGAATTAGAAACTATACGTGAGTTTTTAACCAGTAGTTTTTTTACATTGTGCGTTGATGTTCTTTTCTTATTTGTTTTCATTTATGTAATGAATTTACTTTCACCAACCTTAACATTATTCTTTATATGCTCAATACCCTGCTATTTATTAGTCGCTTGGTGGTTAACACCTAAAATTGAAGCCGCAGCTCAACAACAATTTGCCAATATTGCCATTAACACCTCATTCCTTACCGAAAGCGTAAATGCCATTGAAACAACTAAAAGTTTATCTATTGAGCCTAATTTTACGCGCCGTTGGGATAAACAAACGGCAGATATGAGCCAAACAAACTTTATTTCAGGTCAAATAGGCTCCCGCTCTGAACATATTGTCATGGCAATAGAAAAAATAACCAGCGCAATGATTTTGTGGATTGGTGCATCCGAAGTACTTGCTTTACAAATGACTATCGGCCAATTTATTGCTTTTCATATGATGGTAAGCCATGCCAATCAACCATTAGTTAAACTGGTAAAGCTATGGGGAGATTATATTCGGACAAAAGTCGCTATAGAAAAACTCGCTCAAATAATTAATTTACCCATCGAGCAAGCAAAACAGAGTAACCATAATATTATTAATGGCGATATCCACCTAAACAATATCTCTTTTCGTTATCAACCAAACACGCCTTATATATTAAAGGATTTTGATTTAACCATTAAAGCAGGTGAAACATTAGGTATTGTCGGTACATCTGGCTCCGGTAAAAGTACATTAGCCCGCTTAATTTTACGCCTCTATACGCCAGAGAAAGGGGGAATATATCTCGATGGGGCTCCCTTATCATCCATAAATCTTAATACATTGAGAACCCAAGTTGGTATCGTTCTACAAGAAAACTTTTTATTTAATCAGTCGGTTTTCAATAATATATCCCAAACACTACCGAATGCGTCAATGGACGAAGTGGTTAATGCCGCCAAAATGGCAGGTGCCCATAACTTTATCCTAAAATTACCCATGGGCTACGACACTATTATTGCCGAGGATGGAGCTTCATTATCTGGTGGGCAGCGTCAAAGAATTGCGATCGCTCGAACTTTACTCGCCAACCCTAAAATTATCATCTTTGATGAGGCCACTAGTGCACTAGATGATGAGTCTCAAGCTATTATTCAAGAAAATATGCAAGTGATCGCTAAAGGACGAACCGTAATTACTATCGCACATCGCTTATCCACTATTCGCAATCATCAACGTATCATTGTTATGCAGCAGGGTGAAATTGTTGAACAAGGTAGCCATTCGCTATTGATTGAAAAAGATGGGTTTTATAAGCATTTGTGGACACTCCAACAATCTCTTAAATAATGACATGGATGTTAGATATGAAAAATAAATCAGAGAAAATAAGCTATAACAGCTTTTTACCTTCTCACTTAGCAATACTGAAAACGCCCCCCTCTTATTTGGTCGTGAGCGTCGCTGTTTCAATTAGTATCGGTATCCTCATTGCTATCATATGGTCATATATTGGTAAGCTCGATATTCAAGCAACCGCTCAAGGTAAATTAATTGTTTCAGGCCGAACTCAATTAATTCAAGCATTTGAATTAAGCCGCCTTCAGCATATCCATGTAGCGGATGGTCAAACAGTTAAACAAGGGGATGCATTACTGAGTGTCAAAGTATTAGGTATTGACCAAGATATTCTCAGTTTAAATTACCAACAAAATTTTCAAATTAGTGAAAAACTTATTCATTATGCTTTACTCAATGAACAACCTATAGAAGCTTTGCAATCCTTCGTTCAGCTAAATATCCAAGAAAAAGAGAGAGCGATTCAAAGCTATCAAAGCATAAAAAAAGAATACAACTCATTACGTAATGAAATAGATAATGAAATTGAATTAAATAGGGTTAGTTATCAAGCACGAAAAAGCGAATTAAAGGATATAAATTTTTTAATTATAAATATTAAAAAAAGACTCGATGCCTACCACGCGCTTAATCAAAAACAGATTATTAGCCAGAAAGAATTTTTAGAGCAAGAACGCGAACTATTAATTGCTAAAAAAGAAAAAACCATTAAACAATCTGAATTATCAATTTTAAATAGTCAGCATCATGCTTTAAAAGAAAAAACAAATCGAATTAAAGCGCAAAAATATCAAGAGTGGGATGAGAAATATAAGCAGGCTGAATTCAAACATGTTTCTATTGAGCAAGAATTGCTAAAAAATCAAGAAAGAAATCAACTTGAAATTATTCGGGCTCCTGTCGATGGCACCATTCAACAATTAGCAACCTATACTATTGGCGCGGTATTACAACCGGCACAACAACTCATGGTTATTGTGCCCAATAATAATGTTCAACTTGCTGAAGTCAAGATTTTAAATAAAGACATTGGTTTTATTCAAGAAGGCCAAATAGCCTCCGTTAAAGTTGATGCTTTTCCTTATACTCGTTACGGCACAATAGAAGGTGAAATTTTATCGATATCAAGGGACAGTACACAAGATGAAAACCTCGGTTTAGTCTTTTTAGGCCAGATTGGCTTAGCGAAAAAAGATTTACAAGTGGAAGGTGAAACAATTGAGTTGACCCCCGGCCTCTCTATCGTCGCTGAAATTAAAACAGACAAGCGACGAATTATCGATTATTTACTCAGCCCAATTAACGAATACACCTCAAATGCAATGAGAGAAAAATAATCAATGGAACAGATTAATAATAATGGGCTGGAATCCCTTGTTTGGATGGCGAACCACTTCCAAAAAAATGTCACGGTTGACCAGCTAATGCACGCTATTGGAATGCAAACGAGTTCCCCTTGTGATTGGGAATTACGTGAGTGTGCTCATAGTCTTGGTTATGAAACTCAATCCGTTTTCCTTACTCAACAACAGTTAAATAATATTCCACTTCCTGCACTTATTTACCTAGATGAAGTTTGGTATATTTTAACTAAAAAGTCGGGGCTAATACTCATTAACCCTAAAAACAATACGCATTCTCAGTGGCAAAATGCAAATTTCGCCCCAGAAATTCAATTTCACATTCTGCTCATTAAAGAACAATTAGAGGTTGAGCAAAAAAGGTCTTTTGGTTTTAGCTGGTTTATTCCCTCTATTTTCCGCCAGCGTTTCAAGCTGCGTAATATTTTTATCCTTGCCGCTATTGTTCAACTTTTTGCTTTAATTAGCCCTTTACTATTCCAAAATTTAATTGATAAAGTGCTTGTGGGGCGCAGCTTAACAAATTTACATGTGATCGCACTCGCCATACTTGCCGTTGCTATTGCAGAGCCTATTTATAGTTTTATTCGCGATAAAATTTATAGTCATACCAGCAACCAAATTGGCGCAGAACTATCAGGAAAAATTTATCGTCATTTAATGGCATTGCCACTTAATTATTTCACGTTAAGACCAACAGGTAAAATAATTGCAAGGATCAGGGAGTTAGCGCACATACGCCAATTTCTGACTGGCTCTACATTGATGTTATTTATCGATTTCATCTTTGTTATTTTATTTATCGCTTTGCTTTTTTCCTACAGTACTACGATGACATGGCTACTTGTTGGATCCATGGGGGGCTTTTTTATTCTATGGATGATACTCGGCCCGATTATTCGCCAACAAACTGAAAAGTCCTATCAAGCGGATGAAAATGGCTTAACGTTTTTGACTGAGGCCATTACCGGTATTGAAACCGTCAAAACAACGGCAACTGAAAAATATTTTTATCAGCGCTGGCAAAAACTAATTAGTAAACAATTAGTTCAAAGCTTCAAAGTTTCTATACGTAGCGAAGTCGCTACTCAGTTAATGACGCTCGTCAGTAAAATAACGACGGCGTTATTACTCTGGATTGGCGTCAAAGAGGTTTTAAATGGCGGGATCTCACCTGGTGAGCTAGTTGCTTACAACATGCTAAGTGCCCATGTCACTCAACCCATCTTACGGTTCGCTCAAGTTTGGCAAGATTTCCAGCATACGATTATTTCATTACGTCGTGTAGGCGATATCCTTGATAGCCCGATAGAAAATGAACGTAAAGGCATAGCAACTTCAGCTGCCATTCAAGGCCGAATTGATTTTCAAAATATTCGCTTTCGCTATCAAGCAGAAACGCCTGAAGTTCTTAACAATCTTTCTTTATCCATTAAGGCTGGCGAGTTTATTGGTATTACTGGACCTTCTGGCTCAGGTAAAAGTACATTAACCAAATTATTGCAAAGATTATATATACCACAACATGGGCAAGTGATTGTTGATGGTATGGATTTAGCTGTTGCAGATACGGTTGCACTGCGGCGACGTATGAGCGTGGTATTACAAGAAAGTACGTTATTCGTCGGAACAATTGCAGAAAATATTCGGCTAAGCCATCCACAAGCTAATGACGAAAAAGTTATTCATGCAGCAAAACTCGCCGGCGCTTATGATTTTATAATGTCATTACCGGATAATTTTAATTATCACTTATCTGAGCGTGGATTAAACCTTTCAGGTGGACAACGGCAACGTATAGCTCTTGCTCGGGCTTTACTCACTGAGCCTGATATCTTAATTCTTGATGAAGCGACCTCGGCGTTAGACTATGAATCAGAAGCCGCTATTATGGCGAATATGGCGCTAATTACCAAAGGAAGAACGGTTATTAGTATTGCCCATAGGTTAAACACTATTATGCACGCTGATAGGATTTGTGTGATCCGCGACGGTGAAGTTACCGAAATGGATACCCACTCAAATTTACTTAAATCAAATGGGATATATGCGAGTTTATGGCATCAACAAACGCGTTGATATGATTAAAAAAGCATCACCAATATAGTAAGTGATGCTTTTTTATCGAAAGTGCGTTTTTTTTAATCTATCAAACACGTTAGCCTATCAGGCAACTATGGTACTCGCGAATCAGCTAGGGTATCATTGCGCGCTGAATTATTGGCACACCCCTTTAGCAATTATAGATATGGCAAAAGAACAAACTGATCGCACTACACTAGATTTGTTCGCCGAGGAACGTAGGCCTGGGCGACCTAAAACAAGCCCGTTATCGCGGGATGAACAGTTAAGGATCAACAAGCGCAATCAACTTAGGCGCGATAAAGTCAAAGGACTGCGTAGAGTTGAATTAAAATTAAATGAAGAGGCTGTTGCGATTTTAAATCAGTTAGCTGAAGAAAAAAACATCAGTCGCAGTGAATTAATAGAAGAAATTTTGATGTCTCAACTAGAATTAGAACAAGACGACGAGATAGTAAGTAAATAATTTCAATTACTTAAAGTAATTCGAGTTACAGGTAGGCGAAAAAAGATAAGCCAAATAGCAACGATAAGCACGATGATTCTAGTCGCTGAGTATCGTCAGCAGCCCTGCAATTTGAAGTATCGTGGGTATATTAATAAATCACACAAATTTGACAGACTTATCAATATTTTTTCGCCAGAATAAGGCATAAATTCTACTTATTTTCGTTTTAATTTAGTTCTAGTAGATGAGCATAATCGTCTAGTCTTCTAGAAAAACAAGAGGTTAATCACTTTATGGCAGTCATCGGCATTTTCTTCGGAAGTGATACAGGTAACACAGAAAATATTGCCAAAATGATCCAAAAGCAATTAGGCAAAGATGTTGCAGAAGTTCATGATATTGCAAAGTGCAGCAAAGAAGACATCGAAGCTTTTGATATCTTACTGCTTGGCATCCCGACTTGGTATTATGGCGAAGCTCAATGTGATTGGGATGATTTTTTCCCAACTCTCGAAGAAATTGATTTTGAAGGTAAACTTGTTGCTTTGTTCGGTTGCGGAGACCAAGAAGATTACGCGGAGTACTTCTGTGATGCAATGGGAACCATTCGCGACATAATTGAACCTCGTGGTGCCGTCATCGTGGGTCATTGGCCTACCGAAGGATACCATTTTGAAGCATCAAAAGGCATGGCAGATGACAACCATTTTATTGGCCTTGCCATCGATGAAGACAGACAACCAGAGTTGACGGACGAGCGTGTTGATGCTTGGGTTAAACAGATCTCTGAAGAAATGTCTTTGGCTGAAATTCTTGGCTAATACTCAATTTTAAACCTTATCTGATTAGGTATAATTACCGTAATTAATTTTGGATGTAGGTAAGACTAAAAGCTAGGGTAGATGCGGGTCGTATAATGACTTTACATATACCCTTAGCGCGAAATAACAAATAAAAATAGCATAATGGGATGGGCTGTTAGGACATTATCATAATAATGAGACAATACATGGTTTCTATTTTTGTGTTCCATGCCTATAATTGTAAATCAGTTTAGAAGACAACTGGATTTATGTTAAAAATGTCTCATTATTGTTAAATTCATGATTCAAGATACAGGACAAGCCCGCATGACAGACAACAATAAAGCATTGAAAAATGCTGGACTCAAAGTCACTCTTCCACGATTAAAGATTTTGGAAGTACTTCAGGAGCCTGAGTGCCATCACGTCAGTGCGGAAGATCTCTATAAAAAGCTGATTGATATCGGTGAAGAGATCGGGTTAGCCACGGTTTACCGTGTATTAAACCAATTTGATGATGCAGGTATTGTAACCCGTCATAATTTTGAGGGTGGAAAATCTGTATTCGAATTAACTCAGCAACATCACCATGACCACTTGATCTGTTTGGATTGTGGAAAAGTGATTGAGTTTTCTGACGAATCCATTGAAACCCGCCAGAAAAACATCGCCGCTCGTCATGGTATTAAGCTATCTAACCACAGCTTATATCTTTATGGCCATTGCTCAGATGGTAATGACTGCCGTAATAATGCTCAAGCGCACGAAGCAAAAGAGTAATTTCCTACTCTGCTGCATAAATAACGCACATAATACAAAAAGAAAGGAACATACAATGTTCCTTTCTTTTTTACTTTTACATCCATTTTATTTTGAAGTTACTTAAACCTATTCAGTTGTTGATGACTGCCATAATGTTTATTGTGATAACTTCTGTTTTATCATTGAATTACAGCATTAAAAAATAGTGAATGGCATCATAACCATAAACTTAATATCTTTCTCATCTTGGAAAATATTCCCGTAACCGCCCGTATAACTCGGAATATCGGTATGATTATCATACTTAGTAAAATGTAGTTTGAACAAAGTATCTTTAGCTCGCCCTGTTTGAACGGTATAAAGTATATCGAAGTTCCAGGCACTCTCTTTTAGTTTTACATCTTGTGCATATTGGGAGTTCGTACTGGGTTTCGCATCCCATCCATAAATATACGATGTTCCAACTTTCCAACCCGCTAAATCCCAATTTTTTAAGTCATACATCACACCAGCGTATACGGCTTTTTCATTATTCGCATTCCAGTCAGATCGGCCATCCCACCAGATATCCATACGCCCGTTCGATGTCGCCCAGCCTGGCGTCATACGCTGTAAAAAGTAACCTTGGTTACCCTCTGCTTTGACATAAGTCCCCTCAAGTTTAAAGTCAAACTGATCATAGGTATAGCCAAGAGTCATGGCTTGCAACCACGCTAAACCATCATAAACATCATTGACACCACCATCAGAGACTTTATCTTTAGAACCATAAAACTGATAAGACATACGCAAATCACGGTCTGCAATAGGTACTGCATAAGATGCTTTTGCAAAATACTGATCCATATAATCTTTAGCCTGACCATATGAACCTTCTAATACTAACGAATTTTTGAAATCATATTTAAAACCGACCGCTTGTAGGTAGCTAATTCCCGTCTTACCATCTGCTTCACGGAAGTTGTACATATCGCGATACCAAGGCGCTTTGTAGCGGTCAGTCCACATGTATGACATGCTTAATTCACCACTTTGTTCAAAATCAAAAACGCCACCGACTTCTAAACCACGATACGTTCCCGGCATGTAGCTCCAGTGGGAGGCTAACAGCGTTTGTCCCGTCGGCTGAATATAACCCCCTCTTCCCCAGAAAGGGCCATATTTCATTTTAGCGGCGGCTTTATAAATACTGACGCCACTGCGATCCCCTGTGTATTTCTCATCCCAGCGAGATTTTGCATCACTGAAACCAATTTCATTGGGGGCTGCGGGGCCACTGTTTGATAGCTCAATGGCAGTAAATGCGGCTAAATCTAGACCGATAACATCTTGAAAATAGCCGGATGAAAAATCAAGGCTAGCATTGAATGTCGAATGTTTAAGATTATCTGTATATTTCTTATATTTATCACTATTTGGATCTAAATCTTTGCGTGAGCGATCTCTTTGCCAATAATATAGCCCACCCTTTAAGGTTGAATCTTCAAGGAATTGCTCTGCATGCATGATAGGTTGATAACCAATAGGAAGCATAGCTATCGCTATTTTTAGCGCGAGCAACTTCCTGCCAGTATTGACATTTTTGTTAACCATTCTTGTATTCCTCTAATATTTTTATAATGTTATTTTTCGGCCGAAATACGATTTAATTTTCCGTTTAAATCTAATTATTCACAATAACTTATGTTATTCGTGATGTGTTTAGCCTATTTTTTGCGACGCGAATTATCAACACAGATACCAGCTTTGTTGTTAAAACATGATCAACAACACATTAATTATTATTAGCAATAGAGGTTACTAATGGTGAGAAATAAATTAAATAATTTTAACTACATGATATGAAACACAAAAATACAATTTAAAATATAGGACTGGCCTGTTTTAATTTTATCTAATCATTAGAAATAAAGATAAAAAATGGCTATTTATCCACTTAACTTTCTTAATTCTTGATATTTTTTTAAGTAATATCACCCCATTGACCTAATTAAGCCAAAATACATGAGTAGAATACGTATATTTAGAGCATAAATAGAATTTCAAATACAATATTGAAAAATATAGGTAGGCTAAATTTAATAAAGTGTAGAAAAGTATGTGCATCAACAAAGTAAAATTAGATAAAGACAATTCGTCAGCATACTGCCAGCAAGGTAACTCAAAAAGTACCATTTAAGTCTGAGTTAATCCGTAGTTCGAAGAGAAACAGCTTACTGTCTCTCCTCGATGATTAATATCTCTATTGATTTAAGAAGGGTAATAACGCCGACATCAACTGTTCTGGACACTCTTCAGTGACGAAATGGCCACATTCACTGAGCATCACACCTTTTAAATTTGTCGCCCTACCCTGTAAAGTCAATTGTGGTGCATCACGAGTGGCTTGATCTGCGCCAATAGCCATGACTGGCATCGTTAGTTTTTTATTCGCGCGCTGTTTATTTTGCAATATAGTTTGTGGAATAGCGCGATAATAAGCAAATCCCGCTCGTAGCCCTCCCGGTGAGGTATAGGCAGCAATATAGGTTTCTGCAGCGACCCTATCACGTCGATAAGACCAATTATCAAAAATGAAATTGAGATATTCTTTTTCTTTTCCAGCCGTTAACATTTCAGGTAAATCATGTACCTGATTAAACATAAAATGCCAAAGAAAGATGTTTTCATTAGGATCAACAAAGATACTTGGCGCAGGTGCTAGCCCCGGTATCACCGCTTCCGTCAAGGCTATTTTCGTTATCGATGCTGGATAATCACTCGCCATTGCATAGCCAACCCACATACCAATATCATGACCAACAACAGCATACTTATCATAGCCTAATTGAGTCATCATGCTATGTAAGGTCGTGGCCACTGCACCTGTATCATATCCACTATCCGGTCGATCCGAGTAACCAGTACCAGGGGGATCAACTGCTATCGCCATATACCCGTTATTGGCAAGCTCGGTCATCACATACCGCCATGTATACCAAGTTTGTGGCCAGCCTGGTATCAATAAAACCGGCTTTCCTTGACCCGCAGTTACATAATGAATCCGATGTCCTGATACTTTTACATAATGATGTTGAAAATTTTCCTCATCTACCTGAATAGATGCCATTACTGTACTTTTATCACTTTTTTCAGCTAAAGAAACCGTACTGTGCAAAGTAAGAACCATGGCTGTCGCCAATAGCACCTTATTAAATAATAAATTCATCTTGATTCCATAAAATTAATATCAAATTGTTGTTGATGGATTCGAATTCCGCCAGCTCATCCTTTCACTGTCAGCTATCTCGTCCAATTACTTGTCGATCGACAAACAATAGAGTAATCGGTTATTTAATTCTTTGTCAATCATTAAAGAATAATTCTTTGTCAATCCACAAAGAAGTGATAGTATTTATCAAACGCTATTCAAGAGGAAAATGAATAATGGCAGGCAGACCAAGAGAATTTGACCGTGAGACCGCATTACGTAAAGCTAAATTGGTATTTTGGCAACGTGGCTATGAAGGAACGTCTATATCTGATTTAGTCACAGCACTGGGTATTGCTTCTGCACGCATTTATGCGGCCTTTGGCTCAAAGGAAAATCTTTTTCGTGAAGCTGTTGCACTGTATTTATCGGAAGAAGGTGCCTTTGCTGATACCGCAATGCATGAACCTAATACGTACTTAGCTATTGAAAAACTACTGACCAATGCCGTTAAAACTTACACTCAACAAAACCAACCTCGTGGTTGTATGGTGGTCTTATCATTAACAAACTACAGCAGTGAAAATGAAGAGATCATGTTTTGGTTAGCTAACTATCGTTTAGCGCGAACTGCATCAATCATTCAGCGCCTGAAAAAAGGCATTGAGTCAGGTGACTTACCTGAAAAAACCGATGCACAAGCCCTAGGTGATTACTTTGCAACACTTTTGCACGGGATATCCATTCAGGCTCGAGATGGTATTAGCCGTGAACACTTACTTGCAATGGTCGCCATTGCAATGCGTACTTTTGATGTCATTATTGCCCAAAATCGAATCTAGCGTGGAAAACAACCGTATGTCACCTTCAGACCTTGCAGTACATAACGACTGGATATGTACATGGCTTTCAACATCGCAACCAACATGTGGTAAAGCATTTCCTTTTCCACTGGAAATACCGTTAATACTCAATGATCAAACATTGTGGCAAACATTACGTATCAGTTTAGGCGGAAGTAAACTACGTTTAGTTTTTTCAAATCGTTATGGGACACAACCTTTAGTATTGGGGGATAGCGACCTTTCTATAAATGGGCAGCCTGACTTAATCCGTATCACATTTAAAGGGCACACCCACACCACGATCCCTGCGGGGGAAATTATTTATAGTGATGAAATATCCCTACGCATTCCATCATTGTCAGTTATCAATTTACGGAGTTATTTACCAGAACCAATGCATGTAGATACATTTCATTGGGATGCACGCCATTTTTCTCTGTTAGAGACCGGTAATCAAACCCTCAAAAAAAACGACCAATACAGCCAAAAAATAAGCTCTCGCTTATTATTAGAAGGCGTAGAAATTCAGCCTGAATCAACCAGTAAAACCATCTGCGTTATCGGTGACTCGATGGTTGATGGTAATGGCGTAGAAATGGATACTTATCATCGTTGGACTGATTTGTTAGCTGAGCGCTTGGTTTCAAAATCAGTCGCAGTAATTAATGCAGGGCAATCGGGCTCTCGTTTATTAAAAGATGGTATTGGTATCAGCACATTGTCACGTTTTGAGCGCGATGTGCTCAATCAATATGGAACAACGACGTGTATCGTACAAATTGGATTAAACGATCTTGGATTAGCGGGTACAGCACTCGATCCTGAAGGCACTATACCAACAGCAAATCAATTAGTAAGCGCTTATCGACAGTTACTCCACATTGCCAAGGAAAAGAACATTCGCATGGTCGGTGTAACTCTAGTTCCTCTACGCAGTCATGAAGAATATGGGTTAGAAAGTTTCTATCAACCTGAAAAAGAAGCTATTCGCCAACAAATTAACCAATGGATGCGTACCAGTGGTGAGTTTGATGCCATTATTGATAGCGATATGCGAGTCCGTGATCCTAATTGCCCCCAACAGCTCAATGTGCAGTATGACTCGGGTGACCACCTTCACCTTAACGATGAAGGACACCAACTGATTGCCTCATCAATTCCCCTCGAAGATATCTTATCTTATTAGAATTCAATAAAAAAAGCCCGCGATCCAATTTGGATACGGGCCATATAACAATTTAGTGCCAATAACTAACCTGAGATCGGTTTAATTCAGCTAATTATAATTAATTAGTATTTTTCAAACAATGTTTGGATTTTTTTAGGATCTTGTGTTTCTGTTAATGCTAATTGTAATAAAACACGCGCTTTTTGTGGGTTCAGTCTTTCTGAGGCAACAAAGCCGTATAAGTTATCATCAACCTCTGCATTACGCGTTGTATAGCCTGTCGGTACACGGCTAGCACGAACAACTACAACATCTTCTTTTGCGGCTTTAGCCAAGGCATCCAACACTGTTTTATACATATTGCCATTTCCAACTCCCGCACTGACAATGCCTTCAACGCCCTCTTCTCGCAGTGCCTTAACGGGACCTGCTGATGCATTCGCATAATTATACACAATGCCAACGGCAGGTAATTTTTCGAGTTTTGATACGTCAAAAGCCGCTTTATCACTTCGTGGTGGCGCCACTTGATAATAAGTGACGGTTCCATCATGAATAAACCCTTCCGCACCTGCATTTACTGCATCAAATGCTTGTACTTCAGTAGTATTCATTTTTACCACATTACGACCTTGAATAACCTTGTCATTCATCACCATAAGTACACCTCGCTCGCCCGCAGATTTGTCGCTAGCGAGTACAACCGCATTATAAAGATTTAAAGGGCCATCCGCGCCTAATGCTGTTGAAGGACGCATAGCACCCACTAATACAATCGGTTTTTTACATGCCGTCGTTAAATCGAGAAAAAATGCTGTTTCTTCTAAAGTATCAGTCCCATGAGTGATAACAAAACCGTCGGTCTTATCACAATCTTGGTTAATTTTTTTTGCCAGTGTTAGCCACACTTGGTCATTCATATCTTGGGAACCAATGTTAACGAGTTGCTCCCCACTTAAATTAGCGATTTTTTTCGTTTCAGGAACTGCATTAATTAACGCATCAATTCCCACCTTGCCTGCTTGATAACTCGAAGAAGTCGCAGAATCCCCACCTCCCGCAATCGTTCCACCTGTTGCCAATACCGTAATGTTAGGTTGAGCAAATGCAGAAACAGCAAATAGCGAGACGAGAGTAGCAAGCAATGTCTTATGACTGGTTTTCATCCTAATATCCTTTAAGTAAATAAACTTCAGTTATTATGTGGATTTAAGCTGTTCATGTTGTGACCTATATAATCATTCTAGTAAAAATAATGAACATTAATATCATTTTTTAAGGAACGAATAAAAAGGATGAGAGCTGAAGCAAAAATCCGTATCATAGGCCGTCTGAAACACTCTATTCACAAGTGACTGATAATGAGCCAAACATTTATACCCGGCAAAGATGCCGCTCTTGAAGATTCCATCGCGGCATTTCAAACCAAATTACAAAAATTGGGATTTGATATTGAAGAAGCGTCTTGGTTAAACCCTGTACCAAACGTTTGGTCAGTACATATTCGCGATAAAGAGTGCCCTCTTTGTTTTACCAATGGTAAAGGCGCAAGCAAAAAAGCGGCGTTAGCCTCTGCCCTTGGTGAGTATTTCGAGCGTTTATCAACTAATTACTTCTTTGCGGATTTTTATTTAGGTAAATCCATCGCAGAAGGGGATTTTGTTCATTATCCAAATGAAAAATGGTTCCCGTTAACTGAAGATGACAGCTTACCAGAAGGTATCCTTGATACTCGTCTGCTTAAATTTTATGACCCAGATGATGCATTAGCCGCTAGCCAGCTAATTGATTTACAATCTGGCAATGAAGAACGTGGAATTTGTGCACTTCCATTTACACGTCAATCAGATGATGCGACGGTTTATATTCCAATGAATATCATTGGAAACCTGTATGTATCTAATGGGATGTCCGCAGGAAATACCGCAAATGAAGCTCGAGTTCAGGGGCTCTCTGAAGTTTTTGAACGTTTTGTAAAAAACCGCATTATTGCTGAAAGTATTAGCCTACCGACGATCCCTGAAGATGTCATGGCACGTTACCCAAGCGTTGTTGAAGCGATTGAAACCCTTGAAAAAGAAGGTTTCCCAATCTTCTGCTATGACGCTTCTCTTGGTGGCGAATTCCCAGTTATTTGCGTGGTATTATTTAATCCACAAAATGGGACTTGCTTTGCTTCTTTTGGCGCTCACCCTGACTTTGGTGTCGCTTTGGAGCGCACAGTAACCGAATTATTACAAGGTCGTGGGCTAAAAGATCTCGATGTTTTCAATGCACCAACCTTCGATGATGAAGAAGTTGCAGAACATACAAACTTAGAAACTCACTTTATCGATTCAAGCGGTTTGATTAGCTGGGATCTGTTTAAAGACGATGCCGATTATCCGTTTGTCGATTGGAGTTTTAAAGGTACAACACAAGAAGAGTTTTCAACATTGATCAGCATCTTCAATAAATTAGATGCGGAAGTGTATATTGCTGACTATAACCACTTAGGCGTTTATGCTTGTCGTATTTTAGTCCCAGGAATGTCTGATATCTACCCAGTTGAAGACCTTCACATTGCGAATAATACAATGGGGGCTTGTTTACGCGATACCATTATGAGTCTGCCGGACAGTCAATTGAAAAAAGAAGATTATTTGGCACTCATCGAGCAATTAGACGATCACGGCTTAGATGATTTCACCCGTGTTCGCGAATTACTCGGTTTAGCTGTCGGTAAAGATAACGGCTGGAGCAACCTGCGTATTGGCGAATTAAAATCGATGTTAGCCCTTGCTGGCGGCGATCTTGACCAAGCCCTTGCTTGGGTAGAATGGACGCAAGATTTTAATAGTTCAGTGCTCACACCGCAACGCGCTAACTATTATCGCTGTCTGCAAACTTTGTTGTTGCTCTCTCAAGAAGATGAACGCGCCCCGCAACAATATTACAATGCATTCATTCGTATGTATGGTGAGGAAACGGTTGATGCAGCATCCGCAGCTATTGCAGGTGAAACGTGTTTCTATGGCTTGTGGTCAATCGATGACGAATTAAAGGCCTTACCAGCTCACCAAGCCCTGCTTGCTGCTTATGAAAAACTGCAAAAAGCAAAACGCGCGAACGCCTAATATAATTTAAGCGATATATAGCAAGTTATGAGGCTATCCCGATATCCATTGTGTCGTAATTTGGATAGCTGATCTTAATCAACGTGTATCTTAAAAGATAATGGATAGGTAAAAGCTTCTAGGCTTTTATCTATCCATAAACTAAATTTCATTTCAAAGTCATCATAATCATCTTATTTCATTAACATTTAGACCCTTTCATTTACTTAAAAACCCCTCCACCAATGACTTTTTAAAAATTTTTTATAAATTTTAAAATTTATTTTTATATTTATTATCAATAAGATAGTGATAACTTTAACTAAATATTAACATTAATGTATCCATTCTCAATGAAGAACATGATCCATATCAAATTTATCATTTATCCCGTTTGTTACTATAATTGCGTGCTATAATTAATCAACTTTGTAAGAGAGTGTTAGTATGAAAGCTGACAACCCTTTTAATTTATTACCACCCGCTGTGATGGCTCAAATCGCAGATGATGCTGGGGTTTATAAAACCAATAAGCATCCTGCAATTACTTACTTGTCAGCATTTACTGCCGGTATATTTATTTCTATCGCTTTTGTTTTCTATATCACGGCAACAACAGGCGCCGCAGATGCACCGTTTGGTTTTACTAAACTGATTGGTGGAATTTGTTTCTCCCTTGGACTAATGTTAGTTGTTGTATGTGGTGCCGACCTATTTACTTCCACTGTTCTCACTATTGTTTCTAAAGCAACAGGTAAAATTACTTGGGGCCAAATGTTGTTAAATTGGTTCAATGTCTATATTGGTAACCTGATTGGCGCGCTGTTTTTTGTTGCACTTATTTGGTTTGCGGGTCAATACACCGCAGCAAATGGTCAATGGGGACTGAATGTTCTGCAAACAACGAGTCACAAACTCCACCATACATTTATTGAAGCTGTTGCACTCGGAATTTTAGCAAATTTAATGGTTTGTTTAGCTGTTTGGATGAGTTATGCAGGCCGTAGCTTAACAGACAAACTGCTGGTTTTGGTGCTTCCTATCGCCATGTTTGTTGCCAGTGGATTTGAACATAGCATCGCAAATATGTTTATGATCCCTCTGGGTATCATGATTAAAGAATTTGCCCCGACTGAATATTGGACTCAAATTAATATGTCTCCCGATCAGTTTTCTCATCTGACGGTCAGCAATTTTATTACAGAAAACCTTATTCCTGTCACTATCGGAAATATTATTGGCGGCGCTTTATTAGTCGGCCTAGTTTATTGGGTAATGCATTTACGTAGTGGCCAAAAACATTAATGGTCACGCACACACACAAAAGATTTATTAAGATTTCTTAAAGATCCATTGTTAAAAGGTAAAGTATCATGTCCGAATTAAATGAAAAATTCGCTTTAGCATGGCAAGGTTTTAACCAAGGTGACTGGCAAAGTAACGTCAATGTGCGTGACTTCATCCAGAAGAACTACACACCATATGAAGGTGATGAATCTTTCTTAGCAGGCTCTACTCCAGCAACTGATTCGCTGTGGGATAAAGTCATGGAAGGTATCAAAATTGAAAACCGCACTCACGCGCCGGTAGATTTTGATACAGATGTTGCTTCAACTGTCACTTCCCATGATGCAGGTTACATTAGCAAAGAATTAGAACAAATCGTTGGTCTTCAAACTGATAAACCTCTGAAACGTGGTCTTATCCCGTTCGGTGGTATTAAAATGGTTGAAAGCTCATGCAAAGCTTATGACCGTACATTAGATCCAGAAATCAAAAAAATCTTCACTGAATACCGCAAAACCCACAACCAAGGTGTTTTTGATGTCTATACTCCAGACATCCTGAAATGCCGTAAATCAGGTATCTTAACTGGCTTACCTGATGCATATGGCCGTGGCCGTATCATCGGTGACTACCGTCGCGTTGCGCTATACGGTATTGATTACCTGATGAAAGACAAATTTAATCAATTCACCTCTTTGCAAGAAAGATTAGAGAAAGGTGAAGATCTACAACTGACTATCCAACTGCGCGAAGAAATTGCTGAACAGCACCGTGCATTGGCTCAAATGAAAGAAATGGCTGCGAAATATGGTTATGATATTTCAGCGCCTGCAACTAATGCACAAGAAGCTGTTCAGTGGACTTACTTCGGTTATTTAGCAGCTGTTAAGTCTCAAAATGGTGCAGCAATGTCATTTGGTCGTGTATCAACGTTCTTAGACGTTTACATCCAACGTGACCTTCAATCAGGCAAACTGACCGAACAACAAGCGCAAGAATTGATTGACCATTTGGTCATGAAACTACGTATGGTTCGTTTCTTACGTACGCCTGAATACGATGAGCTGTTCTCTGGTGACCCAATTTGGGCAACAGAATCATTAGCAGGTATGGGTCTTGATGGCCGTACTCTTGTCACTAAGAGTACTTTCCGCTTCCTGAACACACTGTATACTATGGGCCCATCTCCAGAGCCTAATATGACTATTCTGTGGTCAGAAAAACTGCCATTAAACTTCAAAAAATATGCAGCGAAAGTGTCAATCGACACTTCATCAGTTCAGTATGAAAATGATGACCTGATGCGTCCAGATTTCGACAACGATGACTACGCTATCGCATGTTGCGTCAGCCCAATGATTGTTGGTAAACAAATGCAGTTCTTTGGTGCTCGCGCTAACTTAGCGAAAACCATGCTGTATACCATCAATGGCGGTATTGATGAAAAACTAAAAATGCAAGTTGGTCCTAAACATGCGCCAATCATGGATGAAATCTTAGATTTCGATACTGTGATGAACCAAATGGACCACTTTATGGATTGGTTAGCAACGCAGTATGTCACCGCACTAAACTGCATCCACTTCATGCATGATAAATACAGCTATGAAGCCTCTCTGATGGCTCTTCATGATCGTGATGTTTATCGCACAATGGCATGTGGTATCGCAGGTCTGTCTGTTGCAGCTGACTCACTGTCTGCTATCAAATATGCCAAAGTTAAACCAATTCGTGATGAAGATGGCATTGCCGTAGACTTCGAAATTGAAGGCGAATATCCACAGTTTGGTAACAATGACTCACGTGTTGATGATATCGCTTGTGACTTAGTTGAACGTTTCATGAAGAAAATTCAGAAACTGCCAACTTACCGTAATGCAGTACCAACACAGTCAATCCTGACCATCACTTCTAACGTTGTGTATGGTAAGAAAACAGGTAATACACCAGATGGTCGTCGTGCTGGTGCACCATTCGGACCAGGTGCAAACCCAATGCACGGTCGTGACCAAAAAGGTGCTGTAGCTTCACTAACCTCTGTTGCTAAACTACCATTTGCTTATGCGAAAGACGGTATTTCTTATACTTTCTCTATCGTGCCAAATGCGTTAGGTAAAGATGACGATGTTCGTAAAACCAACTTAGCGGGTCTGATGGATGGTTACTTCCACCACGAATCCTCTATCGAGGGCGGTCAGCACTTGAACGTTAACGTGATGAACCGTGAAATGCTGTTAGAAGCGATGGAAGATCCAGAAAAATATCCACAGCTGACTATCCGTGTTTCGGGTTACGCTGTACGTTTTAACTCGCTGACAAAAGAACAGCAGCAAGACGTTATTACTCGTACTTTCACCAGTTCAATGTAATAATTAGCTTATTAAAATAAAGCATATTAAAGGCCCCTTTATTTGGGGCCTTTCTATCTTTGACAACAACGAGAAACTGCAACTCGGAAAATTAATGAGCCATATCCTAAATAATCCGAGCTGTAGGTAGGTTTATGTGACCCAAGTAGCTAAATGTAGCTAACCCCC